>NZ_MQSU01000009.1 GCF_001907245.1 Boudabousia liubingyangii | reverse complement strand
CACGACCCGCGTCGTGGCGAGCTCCCCATCTCTGGTGGTACTGGCCCGATGCCCTACGCCTTAGCTGCAGGATTGCTGTTGTTGCTTTCCCTTGGCTATGGTTTCAAGACTTCCGCGGTTGCCGCCCGAATCCGTAAGGATTAGGAAACCACGGGATTAATAAGTCCTGTCCCACATCCCGTGGGTAAGGCACCCCGGTTAACCAGCCCCGCCTCCTTCTTCAGGTTGGGGGCGGGAGACCGGAACAACCGGAACCTGGCAACCGCCAGATTCTACAAATGAAGAATAAAAATCACGGGAATAAAATAGGAGATTTACTATGACCCGCAATATCCGCAAGACCGCTACCGGCTTGACCGTAGCTGCTGTTGCTCTAATGGGCCTTGGCTCATCCTTCGCTGTGGCTGCACCGACCCCGGAAGCTTCGGTAGACGTTAAGTCTGCTAGCTCCATCGATCAGGCAACTGGCTCGATTAAGGTTACTAAGCTTACCCCTTCTTCACTCAAGCAAGATACTCCTGAAGGTAATGCTCTTTCTGCACTTCCTAAGGATTCCAAGCCGATTGAAGGCGTTACTTTTACTGCTTACCAGATTGTGGGCCTAGATGTTCACAAGAATGCTGACTGGGTAAAGTTGAAGGAACTGAAGGGGTCTGGCGCTAAGATTGACGTTGATGCTAAGACCTTTGGTTCTTACACTCTAAAGGAAGTTAAGGGACAACCTACTGATGAAAATGGTGTAGTTACTCTTGATAACCTGCCGGTTGCTTTCTATGTTGTAGCTGAATCCATTTCTGGAGAGACCGTTAAGGTTCACCCGAAAGAAGGTGCGGCAGAGGAAGTTCCTGCCGGCAATGTTGTTAAGGCTGAACCGTTCGTCGTTTCTGTTCCGTTGACGAATCCTGAGAACACTTCTCAGTGGCTGTACGACGTTAACGTTTACCCCAAGAATGCTACCGTTAAGGCTCCCGTAAAGACCCTGAATGATGATAAGGACGGTAAGGGTTCTGGTAACGAAGCTACTAACTCCCAGATTACTTACACCCTATCTGCAGAAATTCCTTCTGCTAAGCTAAACCAGTTCATGCTGATTGACCGTTTTAAGGATTCGCAGCTAAAGTGGATTGGTCAGACCTCAGATGAGGTATTCGTTGACGGTGAAAAGCTTGATTCTAGCAAGTACACCATTGTTGAGACCACCAACCCGGTTGGTTCCGCGGATGAAAAGTACCGTTTCGTTACTCTAACTTTGACTGAGGACGCTGCGAAGGAACTTCAGGCCAAGGCTGGTAAGAAGGTAACTTGGGAATTCCACGCTAACGTTAAGGAAGCTACTGCTGGCGAAGCGATCCCCAACAAGGTTTTCGAAATTGCAAACCCTGAAAATGAAGGTCGTAACCAGTGGAATCCTGAGGATCCCACCCAGCCGAACCCGAATCTACCTAAGAATCCGGAAAAGCCGAACAAGCCTTATACTCCTCCCACCGGTGATACTCCCGAACCTGGTGGTTCTACCCCCGGTAATGAGGTTAAGTCTTACTACGGTAAGGTTGTCATCAATAAGAAGGCTTCCGATGATCCTAATAAGGCCCTTAACGGCGCTAAGTTCGAACTTTACCAGTGTGATCCTTCAAACAACTACACTCTAGGTGACAAGATTAGCGTTAACAATAAGTCCGTTTGGGAATCCGGTAAGGATGGCGTGACTGCTAACGACGGTAAGATCGTTATTTCTGGTCTTCTAGTTAACGATTACCGTAACGGTGACACGGTTGATGTAAAGGACGGCAGTCGTGCATGGTCAGAAAAGACCGCTTACTGCTTGAAGGAAATTGAGGCCCCTGAAGGTTACGAGTTGCTACCGCAGGTTGCTCATTTCCAAGTTCTAAAGGGTGACTCTGACGCTGCTCCGGTAGAGGTTGATCTTAACGTCACCAACATCAAGAAGAATGGTGGCTTCAACCTACCCGTTACCGGTGGTGCTGGTATTGCTACCCTAGTTGCCGCTGGTACCCTACTAGTCGCCGGCTCCGGCGCCTACGTGCTAGCTGCTTCTCGTAAGCGCAAGCAGGCCTGAAAAGGACCACACGCGGGCTTTTAAAGCTGTTTAGTGAGTGACCCTGAGGAGGGGGATCACTACCAGCCGCTAAACGCATAACCCGTGAATGAGGGGGTTCCAACACGTAAACGTGTTGGAACCCCCTCAAAACAATT
>NZ_MQSU01000008.1 GCF_001907245.1 Boudabousia liubingyangii | reverse complement strand
TCGCAGCAGCCGCCTGATCGGCGCAGAGCGACAGCCTACCTCTGACTGCCGCCAATCTTTGCAACAGAGCCAAATTGACAATTGTGATTAAGGCTCAGATTCGACGGCTTGGAGCGGCCGACGTGCAGGATTTCCGCGAGATCCGATTGTCGGCCCTGAAGAAAGCTCCAGAGATGTTCGGGTCCGTTTACGAGCACGAGGAGAAAAAGCCCATGGAGGCGTTCGCTGAACGGTTGCGAGATGCCGTGGCATTCGGCGCCTACATCGACGGCGAGATCATTGGGCTGTCGGTCTTCAAACAGGAGGACGGCCCCAAGGACGCTCACAAGGCGCATCTGTCCGGCGTTTTCGTGGAGCCCGAACAGCGAGGCCGAGGGGTCGCCGGTATGCTGCTGCGGGCGGTGATAGACTATGGCCGCGAGCATGTGGAGCAGATCATGCTGACGGTTGCGGAAGGGAACGAAGCCGCTATAAACCTCTATCAGCGATCGGCTCGTTGCCCTGCGCCGCTCCAAAGCCCGCGACGCAGCGCCGGCAGGCAGAGCAAGTAGAGGGCAGCGCCTGCAATCCATGCCCACCCGTTCCACGTTGTTATAGAAGCCGCATAGATCGCCGTGAAGAGGAGGGGTCCGACGATCGAGGTCAGGCTGGTGAGCGCCGCCAGTGAGCCTTGCAGCTGCCCCTGACGTTCCTCATCCACCTGCCTGGACAACATTGCTTGCAGCGCCGGCATTCCGATGCCACCCGAAGCAAGCAGGACCATGATCGGGAACGCCATCCATCCCCGTGTCGCGAAGGCAAGCAGGATGTAGCCTGTGCCGTCGGCAATCATTCCGAGCATGAGTGCCCGCCTTTCGCCGAGCCGGGCGGCTACAGGGCCGGTGATCATTGCCTGGGCGAGTGAATGCAGAATGCCAAATGCGGCAAGCGAAATGCCGATCGTGGTCGCGTCCCAGTGAAAGCGATCCTCGCCGAAAATGACCCAAAGCGCGGCCGGCACCTGTCCGACAAGTTGCATGATGAAGAAGACCGCCATCAGGGCGGCGACGACGGTCATGCCCCGGGCCCACCGGAACGAAGCGAGCGGGTTGAGAGCCTCCCGGCGTAACGGCCGGCGTTCGCCTTTGTGCGACTCCGGCAAAAGGAAACAGCCCGTCAGGAAATTGAGGCCGTTCAAGGCTGCCGCGGCGAAGAACGGAGCGTGGGGGGAGAAACCGCCCATCAGCCCACCGAGCACAGGTCCCGCGACCATCCCGAACCCGAAACAGGCGCTCATGAAGCCGAAGTGCCGCGCGCGCTCATCGCCATCAGTGATATCGGCAATATAAGCGCCGGCTACCGCCCCAGTCGCCCCGGTGATGCCGGCCACGATCCGCCCGATATAGAGAACCCAAAGGAAAGGCGCCGTCGCCATGATGGCGTAGTCGACAGCAGCGCCGGCCAGCGAGACGAGCAAGACCGGCCGCCGCCCGAAACGATCCGACAGCGCGCCCAGCACAGGTGCGCAGGCAAATTGCATCAACGCATACAGCGCCAGCAGAATGCCATAGTGGGCGGTGACGTCGTTCGAGTGAACCAGATCGCGCAGGAGGCCCGGCAGCACCGGCATAATCAGGCCGATGCCGACAGCGTCGAGCGCGACAGTGCTCAGAATTACGATCAGGGGTCTGTTGGGTTTCACGTCTGGCCTCCGGACCAGCCTCCGCTGGTCCGATTGAACGCGCGGATTCTTTATCACTGATAAGTTGGTGGACATATTAGTTTATCAGTGATAAAGTGTCAAGCATGACAAAGTTGCAGCCGAATACAGTGATCCGTGCCGCCCTGGACCTGTTGAACGAGGTCGGCGTAGACGGTCTGACGACACGCAAACTGGCGGAACGGTTGGGGGTTCAGCAGCCGGCGCTTTACTGGCACTTCAGGAACAAGCGGGCGCTGCTCGACGCACTGGCCGAAGCCATGCTGGCGGAGAATCATACGCATTCGGTGCCGAGAGCCGACGACGACTGGCGCTCATTTCTGATCGGGAATGCCCGCAGCTTCAGGCAGGCGCTGCTCGCCTACCGCGATGGCGCGCGCATCCATGCCGGCACGCGACCGGGCGCACCGCAGATGGAAACGGCCGACGCGCAGCTTCGCTTCCTCTGCGAGGCGGGTTTTTCGGCCGGGGACGCCGTCAATGCGCTGATGACAATCAGCTACTTCACTGTTGGGGCCGTGCTTGAGGAGCAGGCCGGCGACAGCGATGCCGGCGAGCGCGGCGGCACCGTTGAACAGGCTCCGCTCTCGCCGCTGTTGCGGGCCGCGATAGACGCCTTCGACGAAGCCGGTCCGGACGCAGCGTTCGAGCAGGGACTCGCGGTGATTGTCGATGGATTGGCGAAAAGGAGGCTCGTTGTCAGGAACGTTGAAGGACCGAGAAAGGGTGACGATTGATCAGGACCGCTGCCGGAGCGCAACCCACTCACTACAGCAGAGCCATGTAGACAACATCCCCTCCCCCTTTCCACCGCGTCAGACGCCCGTAGCAGCCCGCTACGGGCTTTTTCATGCCCTGCCCTAGCGTCCAAGCCTCACGGCCGCGCTCGGCCTCTCTGGCGGCCTTCTGGCGCTCCTGCTGCGGCGTCCGCTCGTGGGCCGTGGCGCGGGTCCGCGCGCCGGCCTCGTGCGCCTGGCGCTCGCGGGCGAGGTCCAGGGCGGCCGTCTTCACGTTCTGCCTTGCGCAGATGAGATAGATCTAGCGTGGACTCAAGGCTCTCGCGAATGGCTCGCGTTGGAAACTTTCATTGACACTTGAGGGGCACCGCAGGGAAATTCTCGTCCTTGCGAGAACCGGCTATGTCGTGCTGCGCATCGAGCCTGCGCCCTTGGCTTGTCTCGCCCCTCTCCGCGTCGCTACGGGGCTTCCAGCGCCTTTCCGACGCTCACCGGGCTGGTTGCCCTCGCCGCTGGGCTGGCGGCCGTCTATGGCCCTGCAAACGCGCCAGAAACGCCGTCGAAGCCGTGTGCGAGACACCGCGGCCGCCGGCGTTGTGGATACCTCGCGAAAAACTTGGCCCTCACTGACAGATGAGGGGCGGACGTTGACACTTGAGGGGCCGGGCTCTGTTGCAAAAATCGTGAAGCTTGAGCATGCTTGGCGGAGATTGGACGGACGGAACGATGACGGAT
>NZ_MQSU01000007.1 GCF_001907245.1 Boudabousia liubingyangii | reverse complement strand
CCGCTAAACGCATAACCCGTGAATGAGGGGGTTCCAACACGTAAACGTGTTGGAACCCCCTCAAAACAATTAGAGATCAGTGATTAGGCCGCAGATAACTATCGTGACAACTAAACAAACCTTAAATTTTGTTTTTCTAAGTGGAATAAGTTAGGTGGATAGCTGGCTTTGGGCATTTTTGTAAAGAAATTTTGAGATTTTGTAGAAAAATCATTTTGGAAACAATTTTTCTTTTCTAAATCGTGATAGAAAACGTCCTAAAATCTGCTTCCATTCTCTATTGTTATCAAATCGTTAATAATCTGCTTTTGGGGTAGGGGACCAAAGTCGGATCTTTATAAAAATAGCTCAATATTTTGGCTATTTTGCGCACATTCTGAAGATGTTAAATGGGGGTATTTTGAAAACTGTTGGATGCGTAGAAGTGCTACTAGCTCACATTTTTCTTTTAATAAGTGACCTGTCTGGCAGTAGATGCTTCATGTGTGACATGTTTTCAGAAAATAATGTGGAAACGATTGTCATATGTTGATATTTTAAGTTTAAGTTATAAGAAGACACCTATCGGAAGGTCTTAATAAAGATGTCACGTTTTAAGTTTAAAGCGCCTGGGCGCCGCCACTCAGCAGTACCGGTTGCTGCTGCCCTGGTAGCCTCCCTAGGAATTATTGGCCTCCCGCAGGTCGCCCCGTCGGCACAGGCTTTTGTTCCCGCCTCTATCACCCCCGGTAACCCTACTGACCCGACGATTACTGCGAGCCTCACTCACGCTCCGAATGGAAAAGATAAGCCGGGAAAAGGTGAGACCTTTACTTACACCGGAACTCTTGAGTTTGGGAAGATGACTGAAGAGGGAGTTACCCGAACTGTCTCAATTACGGTAAGCCAAGATTCCAACGCACCTTTTATTAGCGCACCGAAAGTTGAGGATTTTTCTGGTCTTCCGGACGGGGCAAAGATTTCTGGGCCAAAGGTTTCGGGAGATGGTTCTTGGACCTTTGAGGTCGCTAACTTTAATAAGGACGCCACGGTAACATTTACCAAGCAGGCGACTGTCAAGGCTGATGTAGCGGATGGAACTGCAATATTTGGCTCTATTTCCGCAAATGTGAAGGCTGTGCCGACTATGAAGGTGCAGGAGGGTCAGGGTGTTGTTGAGCCAAACACTTGTAATCCGCTTTATACCTTTAATTTCAAGATTCCTAATGATAAGCCCGGTGCTTGGTTGTCTGATATTAAGATCGCTGCCACAAACCAGTCAGGCAATATGTCGGTTGATTCTTGGACTGCCAAGGATTCAAAGATTGTAGTGAAGCGTGGAGAGCTCATTGAAACGCTTGATGCTAATAATTTAAAGTTGAGAGAGCATCCAGACAGTGAAGTTACTGCGACTGTTGTATACAACGATAACGACACCACTCCTCCATACGTTCCAAATCCTCTGTTATCAAAGGAAGAGTATCCGAATCTAAAGTGGTTGGATTCTGCTAACTGGGAGTTTGATGCACAGAATCTAACTGGTCGAGTATGGCTGCCTTCCGGCACTGAGATTCAAGTACAGCGTCGAGTAAATCTCGATAACTGTAAAATGATTGGTGGTATTGCAGTTGCGACTGACGGGAAAGTTCTTCGCTCGGCCATTGCACTTTCTTTCCCCGTAACCCGACCGCAAGCGGATGTTGACGCCTATGCAACGGATGCTTTTGTTCTTCCCGGTGGGCCAGTTGATACTAGCAACTGGTGTGACAACATTATTTGGAATGTTGGTGGAAAGGCTGAAAATACTAAAGATGTGGAATGGTTCTCTGCCAACGGCGTAGATTCAGCAAAGTACGCGGGACCGGGCATCAATGCTCAAGCAGGTAACATCGCTATTTCTAAGTTGCATAAAGATAAGCTATTCTACATCGGTACTGATTATAATTTGTATGAACGTGAAGTCTCTGGAGGAACCCCTAAAAAGGTTTCCTTAAGCCGATTACCGGTGTCATATGCAGCTCCTTCAGTAGGTATCGATCCTTTCGGTATTCTCTGGGTATTCGGAGCTAACACTATGTTTGGAAAACAGAGTAACCTTTGGTCGTTTGACATTAACAACCCTTCCGAAGGATGGAAGAAGCATAACGCGGTATCTGCTGGATGGGACCTTGCATTTTCCCCTCAGGGCGATCTTGTGATTGTAACGCTAAATACTTCATCCACTGATAAGTTTTTCACCTTTGAAAAGTACGATAGGGCCGAAATTCTGAAGGATAACAAAGTAACGCAAGGGCTCGGTTCTTCCCTTGCGCACACCGACACTTACTTCAAGAGTCCAGGGAATACTGCTACTTTTAACCAGATAAATGGCTTGGGCATTGACAAAAATGGAAATGCCTATGTTTCCGATTGGCAAGCATCTAGTCTCGTAAAGCTCAGTTTCCCGGCGACAAAGGCTACAGGTAACGATATCGAAGTTGTTAGTAAATCGATTTTCGTCCCTCAGATTGTGGATATGGGCTCCTGTAACTTTATCGAACAGGAAGCTCCCGGCGGTAAGAAAGTTCGGAAACTCGCTATTGATCCGCTAAGTGGGGAAATTGTGCAGCCTAAAGATCCTTCACAGCCCTCCCGCTCAACCAATCGAGTGACTTTGAAGGGTGATGGTTCTGCAACTATTCGTTATGCTATTCAGGTTACTAATCTCGGCGAAGATGAGGATTCAAAGTCGACTACTGTAATCACCGATGATTTTTCTGCCCCTGACGGCTTTGAACTTGGTGACGTAACCATTAAGAAAAATGGATACTTAGTCGCCGAACGTACTTCGGATAAAGATGCTGTTCACGTGAGTTACGTCTTTGAAGATGTTCCTTTTAAAGCTCATGAGACGCGCACCTACATTGTTACGATAGATCTAAAAGCAAAGGACGGCCTTGCATCCTTGACTCAAAGTCAAGGTGATTGTGAAAGTTCTTCGACGCCGGGTAATGGTCTTGGCTTCGTTAACAATGTGACTATTCAGGGCGAAGATAGTGATGGTGAGAAGAATAATGAGGCATGTATCCCTTGGGAAAAGCCTGAGAATGTACGTCTGACCCTTAAGAAGAGGGTTGTACGTCAAGACGGCTCGACTATCGATGAGGGTGCTGAAGATAGTCCGTTGTCTACTCGGTACTCAGACTACTTCCGATTAATTGCTGCACCCGAGGGCTCAGTTGACCCGGTCGCGGGTATCGTGACGCCGCCCGAACCTGGTTTCTCCGTTGTCGATGGCTACGGTTATAAGTCGCAGCAGGTTGTTCCCGGTACCTATAAGCTAACCGAAATGCCGGGTAAAGAAACCAATGAATTTGGTTTCTTCCAGTACGAAGATTGGTCCTGTGCCGAGACCAATGGTTCTGGCGATGTCGTTGCAGTTAGCGCTAAAGACACCATTGAAGTGAAAGATAAAGACGTTACCTGTGTTGTAGTCAATACGCTAAAGCCCAAATTTAAGGTTGAAAAGTTCGCCTCCAACGGTGAACATGTCGGTGCAGCAATCGAACCCAATGCCCAAGGTAAACTAAGCGTTGTCTACAAAGTTGACGTAACCAACCTATCTAATTTTGAAGGCAACATCGAAGGTGATTCTGCTAACCCAGCAGTTAAAGATCTGTTCGTTGTTCCTGCAGGTCTGAAGTGGGACGGTTCCGAAAAGGCAAAGGTAACCTACGCTGGAGCTGGTGAGCCCGCCGGCGTTCCCACCGATGGCTTAACTGAAACTCAACTTTCAAGTAACGCAACTCTGGCTACCTCGATAAAT
This sequence comes from Boudabousia liubingyangii, assembly GCF_001907245.1. Lineage (GTDB taxonomy): Bacteria > Actinomycetota > Actinomycetes > Actinomycetales > Actinomycetaceae > Boudabousia > Boudabousia liubingyangii. The sequence continues at coordinate 1,433 of NZ_MQSU01000007.1, read as the reverse complement.
AACATTCCTGCAGGCGCCAAGGGTACTTTCACCATTACCATCCCGCTCGTAGTTGATAACACTGTGGCGGATAATGGTAAGACAGTATTCGAAAATAATGTCACTAAACTTGGTGAATGTGAAAGCATGGAGGTCGATACTCAGACCGTTACTAAGAACGGCCGCGGTATCCTAAACCAAGTAAGCCTCGCTAACGAGTCAATGACTTACCCCGGTAAGCCCGTCCGTGACAACATTGCTTGTAACCCCGTTAAGCCCAAGACATCTTGGCGCGTAGAAAAGGCTGCCAAGAGTGGAACTGGTTGGGCAGAGGCAGGTACCGCTGCTCCAACTGTTGAAGCAACGCAGGCCGATAAGAAGATCAACAACTTCGAGGTCACGGCCGACTACAAGATCACTGTAACTAACAATGGTCCTACATCTGGCACCCGCCCTGCTATCACCGATAACGTGACTCTACCTGCAGGGACCAAATGGGAACTACGTTCAATCGAATACCAATTGCCTGGTAAGACCGACTGGGTAGTGGTCCCCTCTCAGCAGGGAACCAGCTTTGAGATCCCGGCCGGAGAAACCTCTGTTGGCACTAACAAGTCAGAATCGATTTTGGTTCGCGTTAAGGCTCATATCATCAATCCGACCAAGACCGATTGGGAGAAAGCTGGCGAGTGTCGAAACGACGGTGCAGGCACTCCAGGAACTGGTTTCTTCAACACCGTTACCTACGCAGGTGATACTGATGGCGTTAAGAACAACGATGCCTGTGTGCCCGTAAAGCACACTCCTGGCGAGTTCCAGATCCTCATCCGTAAAACCGATGACACTGGTAAGTTCTACCTACGTGGTGCTGAGTTCAAGATCTGTGAAGATAACCCGAACTCGAACCCCAATGCAGTATGTAGCTCACCGCTTCCGTTGTTGAAGGACAACCTAGGAAACTGCGAAGTCTACCCGGTTGACTCCCTACTCCACAAGGCTTGTAAGGCACAGTTCAGTGGCGCCAATGACCCCACCAACAAGAGCTTGGCAACCTTCGTCTCCAACCCCCTAAAGGCCCGAAATGACGATGGCACAACCAAGTTCTACTGGCTGGTTGAAACAAAGGCTCCAGAATGTGTTCCTGAAAATAAGGGTGAGAACGGTAAAGAATACTGTGCTTCGCTGCTACCTCAGCCGTTGAAGTTCAGCGTTAATAGTGATGGTGTAATCACCCCGTTCGACGGCGCTGGAAAACTAGTCGAAGGTAGGGCATCCTCTTCTCAGGAAGTTTGTAACCCCACGACCGACGCAAACTGTGACCCGACCACCTGCCTTAAGCCCGTAGACGATACCTTCTACGTATTCAACGGACTAATCAAGGTACACGACCCGCGTCGTGGCGAGCTCCCCATCTCTGGTGGTACTGGCCCGATGCCCTACGCCTTAGCTGCAGG
>NZ_MQSU01000006.1:14419-28002 GCF_001907245.1 Boudabousia liubingyangii | reverse complement strand
ATCCGTCATCGTTCCGTCCGTCCAATCTCCGCCAAGCATGCTCAAGCTTCACGATTTTTGCAACAGAGCCCTCCGGAGAAATCCAACAGTTCGTTATCCGCCTTTTGGGTGTCCATGTAGGCCGTTAAGACCGCGTGGTGGGAGGTTTGCGTTCGGCAAGCGACCTGGGTTTCTAGGGCTTCAATCGTGTCCATGACTTTCTCCTTTTCTGTTCTTGTTTGGTCATGTACATACAGCCATAGGTGCGTGTGCTTATCCAGTCATTTTCCGCTTATTTTCAAGGAAAATAGCGGTCATCATCACTGTGATTCACTCGGGGTATTCCCATAGGTCTTCGCCTGGGATGAGGCCGAGCGTGGAGCCGTTATCCCAGTTCACATGCACTGTTCCTACGTCGTCGACAAACATGATCGTTCCTTTATCGCCAGGACTCAGATGCGTGTACGAGTCGCTGGCGGCGATCAGGCACACCCGCTGGCCAGGATTCATGGTCAGTCCTCCTTTCTGCTTGTCGGGGTGCGCCAAGCGGCGTTGCCTTCCAGGTCTGCCAGCAGGATGCGGCGTGCCTGCTTGTGTTCGGGGCCGATGAAGCCCAGGGAGAGCAGGAAGCAGCGCATCGTGTACTTGTCGTTGCCAGGTGCAGACGGCTTAGACGAGATGCGGGTGGCCTCCTGGGCGCGCTGGCAGATTGCAGCCAGCAGCGTGATCGCCGCGTCTCGGGTGTCATCGCCCGGCATGGACGCGAACCAAGGGAATGCGACCGTGTCGTCTGTGAATTCGACGGGGGTTGCTGGGATGCCGAGGGCGCGGGCGATCAGTGGCCCTTTGGCTGCCAGGAGCGCTTCGAGGTTGGCGCGAGTGCGCTCACTCCACCCGGGCGTGGGCATCGTGACCGTCAACGCCACCTCGCCCGGGTCGGTGGTGGCAAAGCCCGCCTTGTGTGCGGACTCGAGCACGGCCTGCGCCTCGATGCCATCTGGCAGGTAGAGGGTCCAGTCCCGATCCAGCGTGGCGTCTCCTATCTGGTAGGCAAACGAGGGAGTGCCCAGATAGGTGGCCTTGACACCAAGGTGATCGGCGAGAAGCTGGGCGAGCTTTTTCCTGCCCGTTTTGTGCGGGGTGAAGGCAAGGATACTCATGCCACGACCTCCTTCTCGAACCAGGCGGCCACCATGCTGAGGAAACGCTTCGGGTCACACTCGATCACGCGCACCACCAGCTGGTAGCCGCGAGCTCTGGCAACCCGCAGGGTTTCCTCGGGGTCGTACACGTTGACTCCGGCTGCGATGAGCTCGCTGATTTCGATGTGTAATTCACTCATGACCAGTCCTTTTCGCTCGATTCCCCCAGGTGTGGGGGTGCTTTCGGTCATGTACATACAGCCATACGTTTTTCCGCTTATCCAGTCGTTTTTGCCCTCATCAACGGCCCATTTTCACGCCCCTGTTTTCCCTGCATAGTGTGGGGTTTTATTCGCGGTCGCGGTCGACCTGTTTGACCAGATCCAGATACGTGTACTGAGTGTTGCCTCGCTGGCAGGTGATCCCGGCCGCGTCCCCGGTCGCCTCGGCGTAGCGGCGCAGGATCACCGAGGCGTACTTCTCGTCCAACTCCATGCAATACGCGATGCGGTCGGTCCGCTCGGCGGCCATCAGCGTCGAACCGCTGCCAGCGAAGGTGTCGAGGATGATCGCGTTTGCTTGGGTTGAGTTGTGGATCGGATAGGCCAGCAGGTCCAGCGGCTTGGAGGTCGGGTGGTCACTGTTTTTGCGGGGCTTGGCGAAGTTCCAGATCGTGGTCTGTTTCCGGTCAGCGAACCACTTGTGCTTGGCACCTTGCTTCCACCCGTAGAGCACGGGTTCGTGCTGCCACTGGTACGGTGAGCGTCCCAGCACGAGGGAGTCTTTGACCCAGATGCAGCAGCCGGAGAGTTTGAACCCGGCGTCGATGAACGCTTTGCGGAAGTTCAGCCCTTCGGTGTCGGCGTGGAACACATACGCCGACCCACCCTTGTCGAGGACACCCGCCATGTTGGTAAACGCGACGAGTAGGAACTCGTAGAAGGAGTCGGCCTTCATCGCATCGTTCTTGATCGTGAGCCCGTCGGAGGACTCGAAGGCGACGTTGTAGGGCGGGTCGGTGAGCACCAGGTTCGCGCTCTTGCCATCCATGAGCACCGCGACCTCGTTTGCGTTGGTGGCATCCCCGCAGACCAGCCGGTGCCTGCCGATAGTCCAAATGTCGCCGCGCTGGACGAATGATGCGGCCTCGAGCGCTTTCGTGAGATCGAAGCCGTCGTCGGTGACCTCGTCATCGTCGAGGGAACCAATCATCGCCTGGATTTCGTCATCGTCGAAGCCGGTGAGCTCGGCATCAAAGTCGGCCGCGTCCAGGTCGGCGATGAGCAGGGCCAGTTTGGATTCATCCCAGTCGCCGCTGATCTTGTTCAATGCGACGTTCAGGGCCTTTTCGCGGGTCTCGTCCAGTTCGACGACCACGCAGTCAACATCGGTGTGGCCCAGGTCAGCGAGTACTTTCAGGCGCTGGTGGCCGCCGACGACGTGGCCGGTGGTGTGGTTGTAGATCACCGGCTCGACGTAACCGAACTCGGTCAGCGACCGCTTGAGTTTCTCGTAGTCCGCGTCCCCGGGCTTCAGGTCCTTACGCGGGTTGTAGTCGGCGGGCTTGAGCTCACTGATGGGTAGCTGCTTGATGAGCACGGCGGGTCACCTCCGTCTTGAGCTTGTCGGCATATGGCAGTGTCCATTCCCACTCGCTCAGGCCATGGCCCATGTGCCCGCAGGTGGCAAGCTTCGCGTAGATGGGGGCTCTAAGGCCGAGGCGTTCGATCATCGCGGCCGGTCGCAGCGGGAAGATCGCCTGGGCGGCGTCGGTGAGCAGCCAGTCCGAGTGCTGACCTGTGCCGAAGGTGTCGATGTGGAACGCGACCGGGTCGGCCTTACCGATCGCATAGGAGATAGCGACGTGGCATTCTTCGGCCAGGCGCGCATCCACCACGGTTTTCGCGATCAGGCGCGCCATGTACGCACCCGTCCGGTCGACCTTGGAGGGGTCCTTACCCGAGAACGCGCCACCGCCGTGCGGGCCGAGCCCACCGTAGGTGTCGACCATGAGCTTGCGCCCGGTCAGCCCGGTATCAGCGGTGGGGCCACCTGTGACGAACCGTCCCGACGGGTTGACCAACACGCGCTCAGCCGTGGCACCGGGCAGGTGCGTCTCGATAGCGGGAGCGACGACCAGCGTGCGCACCTCCCGTTCAAGAACACCTGTGTCTTTGTTCGCATCGTGCTGGATGGAGACGATCACGGTGTCGATGCCGACCGGGGTGCCCAGCTCGTCGTAGACCACACTGACCTGGGATTTGCCGTCGGGGCCGATCCCACGGATGGTGCCGTCGGTGCGGGCTGTATCGAGGCGGCGGCAGATCTCGTGGGCGAGCACGAGCGGCAGCGGCAGGCGCTGGGGCGTCTCGTTCGTGGCGTACCCGTAGACGGTGCCCTGATCGCCCGCCCCCAGGCTCGCATACGCCGACTCGTCACCCGCACGCGCCTCGATGGAGGTGGTGACGCCTGCGCCGATGTCGGCGGATTGTCGGCGCACCCACACGTAGATGAGGAACCGGTTCGGGTTGTACCCGGCCCGTCGCAGCGCCTCCCGCGTGCAGGCGCGCAGCTGCGGCCGGATGGTGGTGGTGATCTCGCCGGTGACGATGATGCGCCTGCCGGTGGCCATGACCTCAACGGCCACGCGTGCCGTCGGGTCGAGGGTGAGGATGTCATCGAGGATGTGGTCTGCGATCAGATCGCACAGCTTGTCGGGGTGGCCGATACACACAGATTCAGCACTTCGCACTACAGACACGCGGAGGGCTCCTTTCACAAAAGCGAACAACAAGAAAGCCCGCCCGGGTGCCGGGCAGGCAGGAAACGAAACAAGGGGTCGCGGGGCGTTAGGAGGAGGCTTTGAGCAGCTGCTCCATGACCTCATCGCCTGGTGTGGTGCCGGAGTAGTCGGTGGTGCAGGTGGCGCGTACGATGTCGAAGATCTCGTACCAGTACACGTTGGCCTGCTTGCCGAACGACTGCGACATGGCCACGAACGGGCTGGCGATCGCAGCTCCCGTGGTGGGGTGTTTGCCGAGCAGACCGAACTTGGAAATCGCCTGCTCACACTGGATGTAGCGGGCGAACGCCTGCGCGTACTGCTCAATGAGCCGTTTGGAGACGAACTCGGTGCAACCACGTTCATCCAGCCAGCTCCACGTCTCCCGGTAGACCAAATCCGCGCCGAGCGGTTGGCCGTCACGCTGCTCAGCCGACAGATATTCGCCGGGTTCTGGCATCGGCTCGCCTGCGAGCAGCGCACCATCGCCGATGTCGGTGCCGTCCAGGTCGAACACATCGAGCTCGGCAGGTGTCGTGAGCCGGGTGGCGGGGCGACCTGAGGCGAGCTTGTCGGAAAGCGCCTCGGGCTTCGCCCCAGCGCGCACCCTGCGTCCGCCCCTGTTGGTGCCGTCTTTGGCCATGGTCTCGCCTCCTTCCTGGGGCATCGTGCCCTGGTGTGGAGGGCGTGAAGGGGTCAATACCCCGTTTGATTCGGCGGTTTTGCGCACGGTTGGCCCCGCCCGCTGAAACCCCGAACAGCCCCAGAGATCCTGACCGCCCCCCCCCCAGAGTGGGGCCAGGGTCCAGAGCCCCGAGATGCTCCTGATGTTCGTCAGTAGGTGTAGACCTGGGAGCCGGCAGACCCGGTATTTCGCCACCGGTCACCATCCAACGCCGTCTGCCTCGAGTGGCAGGGCTTGCACAGCGACATGAGGTTGGACTCGTCATGGGTGCCGCCGTGGGATAGGGGGCGGATGTGGTGAACCTCAGCCACCGGGGTGAGGCGTCCTTCCTTCTCGCACTGTTCACACAGCGGGTGCTTGGCAACATACTGCGCACGGATCTTCCGCCAGGCACTGCCGTAGCGTTTGTTGATCTCGGGGTCACGCTCGAAGCGCCGGTAGTTGGTATCGGCTTCCTTAGCGTGGACTTCGCAGTAGCGGTCATCGGTGAGTGCTGGGCAGCCAGGCCAACGGCACGGAGTCTTCGGTCGACGAGGCACTAGTGCTCACCACCCTTCACGATGCCGGGAACGCCGGAGCCCCCGACCAGTCACGAGGATTGCTAGCGGGGGCTCCGGATACATTTTCAAGTACTTACAGTATAGCGGGTCTGTAAGCGCAAATGCGTCCGCGATTCTACTCACCCACGGTCGTTCACCTCCCGTACAGGAGGGTCGCAAAGTGGTTTAGTGCTCGGTTCTTCTTGTTGTAAGCACTGGAGCGTTCGATGTGGAAGCGATCGCAGATGGCAATAATCGCATCGGTTTGCATGGTGTCTTCACCGAGATAACAGGATTCGAGCATCCAGCGTTCATCATCTGACAAGGCCGCCCAGGCCGGTAAGAACCAGTCCATGTAGTCCCTAGCCTGGAGATAACGGCGCTGGCGGTTATCAATCCGCTCCAAATGCTTCACGATTCGGTCTTCGTGAGCATGAGGATTAAACGGGGCAATTGGACGTCCGTCCACCGCCGGGCTGGAAATGCTGGGGATGTCTTCGGCGATGGCTTTGAGGTCGTCGTCGGTGGTGTCGATGATGGTTTGCATGGTCGAAAAATCACGCAGAGCATTGATGGCTGCCGCGCGACGGTCGACGTATTTCCAGGTGATGTCAGTACCGAGAACAGCAGTCATCGGTCCTCTCCTTCCATGATCGGGATTGTGGTGATGGTTGCTTTGACCGCGTCAATCAACGCGGCCTGTGTCGTGTCCTTAACCGCCAGGGCGGCAAGGATCTTTTGGTCAATCGAGTCCTTGACAGCGAGGTGGTGGATGACCACCGGCTCCCGCTGTCCCTGCCGGTGCAGACGAGCATTGGTTTGCTGGTAGAGCTCGAGCGACCAGGTGAGCGTGAACCACACCAGGGTCGAGCCGCCCGCTTGTAGGTTCAGGCCGTGACCAGCGGAGGCGGGGTGGATCAGCGCCAGCGGAATGTCGCCGTTGTTCCACGCGTCCATGTCCGCGCCTGTTTTGAGCAGCCTCGCTTCTGGGAAACGGGCTTGGATGCGTTCAAGGTCGTGGGTGAACCAGTAAGCCACCAACACTGGCTTCCCATTCGCTGCCTCAACCAAATCCTCCAACGCGTCCAACTTGGCGTCATGCACGAGGTGCCAGTTGCCGTCCTCGTCATAGAGCGCACCGGATGCCATCTGGGTGAGCTTCCCAGATAGTGCTGCGGCGTTAGCCGCCGTCACTTCCGTGTCCTCCAGCTCCAACACCAAGTCCTTGAGCATCCGCTCGTAAGCCCGCCGGCCCTTATCGCCCATGGCCACGTCAATGGTGTTGTAGGTGACCTCTGGCAAGGTGAGGTGGTCACAGGTCCGCATGCTGATGGTGACGTCGCTGATGCGCTTGTAGATCTCGTCTTCCGCACCCGGCTTCGGACGATAACTAAATACCTGCATGCCGTTTCGTTTGTCGGGGTCGAAGAACTCACGCCGGTAATGCGTAATGTAACGACCAAGCCGCTCACCCATGTCCAGCAGCCGGAACTGCGCCCAGAGGTCTTCGAGTCCGTTGGCGGCCGGTGTCCCAGTCAAGCCCACGATGCGTTTGACATGCGGGCGGGCTTTGAGGAGGGAGCGGAAGCGCTTGGCCTGATGATTCTTAAACGAACTCAGCTCGTCAATCACGACCATGTCCCACTGCCACTCCACACCGGAGCGCTCAACAAGCCAAGTGACGTTTTCACGGTTAATCACCGTCACATCAGCCCCAGCCTGAAGTGCCTGGAGGCGTTTGGCCTCAGGTCCGACGGCTACTGCCATCGTCAGCCCGGCTAGGTGGTCCCATTTCTGTTGTTCTGCTGGCCAGGTATCCCTTGCCACCCGCAATGGAGCCACCACCAGCACACGCTGGACTTCGAAGTAGTCGTACATGAGGTTCCAGATCGCGGTTAGGGCGATGGAGCTTTTGCCAAGTCCCATTTCGAGCAGGAGGGCTGCGATGGGGTGGGTTTCGACGAAGTCGATGGCGACTTGCTGGTAGTTATGCGGCTTGTAGAGCATCGCACACCTCCTGGATCCCGTCAGGGTGGTCGAGGACGATGCAGGTGAAGCCTTGACGCTCAAGTTCACGCATGCGGGCGAGTTGTAGGGGCCTTGGGTGTTTGCCGGTGGTTTTGACTTCGACGAACACTGCCCGTCCGCCCAGGAGGCAGATGCGGTCTGGGACGCCCGTCAGGCCGGGGGATGTGAATTTCCAGCAGATGCCGCCGATGCGGCGAATAGCCCGACATAGGCGGGTTTCTAGTTGTTGTTCTTTCATTGTGTCTCCAAGATTCTTTGTGGTCTTGGAGCCTGGTGTGCTGGTCTATGCTGTGCCGTTCTAGAACTTTTATATAGGGTTTGTATTTTTTATCCCTATATGGAAAGTCCTAGAAGAAAGTGGCATAGAGCGGCACTCGGCTCTCAAAAACTGGTGCTTGCGGGGTCAAAGTCGCTGCGTAGGGATAGGCCTTTGATGAACTTGCCGCGACTGTTTCGGTACCTGCCGAACCCTCGTTGTTCGAGGGCTTCGTAGAAGTCGGTGGTGGAGCGGGCGTACTCTCCTCGCTCTGCTGCGAAAGCCCTGTAGGTCGAATAGACCCGCCCAGAGGCTTCGCTCAGGTTTTCGCCGACCTCGCAGCGCTCATCAAGGAACGGGGTGAGCCAGTCGTTGTTATCCCGATACGCCCCGATCGCTTCAGCCACCACACGCGGGTGGGTCAGGTGGAAACCCTCAGCATGGATCCGGCGTGCGCCTTCCATGATCCAGGCCAGGATCGCTCCACCAGCATGGTTGTAGAGGTAGTCGGCGTAGTTCTTAATGTCCTGGCTGCCTTCGATGCGGGCCTGGAACGGGATCACGATGAGCCTGCGCCAGATGCCTGGGTCCATGCCACCGACCCTGGGTAGGTGGTTGGTGTAGAGCACGAGCGTGTGGGTTGGGGTGTATGCGAAGGGAGCCTTGTATTTCTTCTCCGCATAAATCTCGTCAGTCGAACACAGTTGTTTGACGTTCGAGGTGTTCAGCCGCATGCCTTCTTCGAGCTCGGCCGCGATCAGGAGGCGTTTGCCTTTGGCTTCGGCCAGTTCGGGTTTGACGTTGCGTTTGGCTCCGATGGTGAGCACGTCCGCTGAGAGGTTCCCGGCATAGGAGCCGAGCACCCTCGCGATGGTGTTCCAGAACGTGGATTTACCGTTGCGTCCGTCTCCGTAGGCGATGATGAGGGCTTCGACCATGACTTTGCCGAAAGCCGCCAGGCCGACGATGCGCTGCACATAGTCGATCAGCTCACGGTCGCCTTGGAAGAAGGTGACTAGAGCCTGCTCCCAGATATCCTGTCCGTCCTTGTTGGGGTCGACGTTGGTTTGTTTGGTGATCAGGTCTGCTGGGTCATGGCCACGCGCCGAGCCCATGCCTTCGATGAGGTTGTAGGTTGCTGAGGGCGTGTTGATGAGGAACGCGTCGGCGTCGAGATCGGTGGGCAAGATTTGCAGCATCGGCCGAGCTTCTCGTAGCGCGTTAGCCACTCCACGCGATTCACGGCGTTTGAGAGCAAACTTGTAATACTCCATCGCATCCTCGTGAGCCTGCCAGGCTTGACGCTGGGCGGGGTTCATCGCGGAAATCGCTTTGGTTTTACTCATCGCCACCAGCAAGCCGGTTGCACCGGTTTGGTTCATGCCTTCTTTTGCGTCAGCGACCGCGATGAGGGCTTCGTCGAGTTGGCGGCCGGTAAGGTTTTGGCTCATGCCTTGGGCGCGTGGTTCGGATTCTTCCCAAAAGGAGCCGTTGTAGGTAACAAAGTCCGTGGCCGGAGAATGCTTGAGTAGATGCCCGTATTCACGACACAACACCTCAGCCTGCCCCACATCCGAATAATCACCAGGCTTCAATGAACATGCCCCTTCGGCGTACTGCTCAGGCGGCACATACCCATCCTGAGAAGAAACATGATGAGCAAACCTGGTGGCTGAGACCCAGATCTGCTCCACCTCAAAACCAGGCAGGGGCGGGTCGCACAGTGAGGCTTTCTGTTCGAAGAGTTCTCGGGCGCGCTCGGTGTTGCCGTAACGGATCAGCACCCGACCGGCGAACCTGGACAGGGTCGCGTTCCTACTGCCTTCACTGATCAGGGTGGAGGCTTGGTCGAACTCAGCGAACAGGTCACGGGCCAGCCATTCATCGACCAGGATCTCACCCTCGATAGCGGTGGTTTTCGCATCGGGGTTGCCGTAGATAAATCGCCCAGCGTCCAGCGCGTTCGAGTCGAACACCGGTACCTGTGCAGCGAGCTGACGCTTCAATGCAGCGTAGGCTTCCGCATCCGTGGTGGTGTTGATGGGTAGGTAGACATGGAATCTCGGCCGAGCAGTACTGGCGCCTTTGGGTTTCATGTGGTTCCGGCTGGTGGCTGCCATGAAGGGCACACCGGGCATGAGTTCGGCTAGGCGGCTTGGGGTCACCCACTCAGTGGGGCTCTCAGTGTGGTCGTTGTCGACGTCCATCACCAGGCAGTTGGAGGACAGGAAGCGGGAGTTACCACGCTGGCCACCCTCATACTCAGCGACCACATGATCGAAGGCCACAACGCTTTTGAGGTCATCAAGGCTGGCCACAACATGTTGGTGTGGGTAGTGGGTGTTGGATGCTTGCCCGCAAACCTGGGAGGCGTACATGGTCATGGGGTTCATAGCGTTACCTCCATTAGGTCGCTGTGGTTGATGTAAGTGACCGGCAAGGGGTGCTTGTAGAGGGATGCCCATTCGATTTCCAGGCGCATCCCGGCACTGATGTCTTCTTCCCAGACCCACAGGGATTCGCATTTGCCCAGCAGAATGCGGTTCATGAACATCGCCAACTCCCGGTCAGATTCCACCTGGTCGTTCATGAATTGTGGGAACAACAGGTGTGGAGCCAGAGGGATCTTTTTGCGCTTCACTGCGAGGGCGCACAACTGCCTGGCCAGTTCTGTGTTGGCTTCCACGTCTCCTCGGTAGGGTGAGCAAATGTAGGTCAGTGGCCGGTAACCAAACTCAGCTCGCTGAACCCGGCGCAGTGCCTGGAAGGTGGTCGAGTCAGGGTAGCCCTCGGCGTTTGTGGTTTCGATGCCGATACCGGCAGCAGCCATCAGCTCACCAAGCGAGGTGCCTTGGATGCGGGTGGTGCTCATTTGGCATCCCCACTCTCGATGGCAGTCTGGGCCTGTTCGACGACGGGCAGGATGCCGAAACGGTTTTTCAGTAGGTCATAGATGAACAGCCGTCCGGCTTGGGTCCACTGGGTGTGCATCCGCACCTGCCCATCAGGCAGGGTGAATGTCTTGGACTGGGTGTAGCCCTTGTTGGCGTGGTGGGCGTAGAGGAACCACTGGCCCGATTGCTTGAACTGCACTTTCGCTTGGGCCAGCAGCGCATTGAGTTTCTTGGCTGAGAGCCCATAGTCCTTAGCGATCGCGGTCATTGTCACTAGCGAAGGCGAGGCTAAGACGACGTCGTAGTAGGAGGCTTTAGGTGCGGCCTCGGCTAGGGCCTGTTCGGCTGCCAGGCGGGCCATTCGCTCGGCGCGCAGATGCTCGATCGCGGCCTGCAAGAAATCATCGTTATCCAAAAGAGAGTCAACGGCGTAGATGCCGTGGCGGCGGATGCTGGGTAGGACTTCTTCCATCACCCAGGTCTCAAAACGCTGCGCAGCCGGCAAATGTGAAGACAGAATCAGACGGTAAAGGTCAGGCTCAGTAATGAAGCGGATTTGCTGTGTGCCGCCAGGGGTTTCAAGGGGGTAGCGTTTCACGACCCCCTTGCAGTGACGCCCTAGCGCATCCTTGGTGTTGCTGTATCCGAGTGCGGTGGCAACATCTTTCCCGCAGAACAGGATCTGTCCGCTCTCTTCGATGGTGGTGCGGATGGTTCCGAATGCCTCATGGTTAAAGACCTGCAAAGCGTTCGTGGTAGCCATGCTGGCTCCTTTCTAGAGCCAGCACCTAGACAACAGAAAAAGGATTGGGCGTACCGGCTCTACCAGGAGGGCTTCCAGCAGGGCCGGTTTATAACCCCCGATACGCAAACTGTTTCCGGTCAGTCCTTCATGTAGTAATCACACCGGTAACCATCAGCATCCAGCGGCAAACCAGCAGCCCAGGCTGGTGCTTGGCACATTGCATTGGCGATTTCATCGACGGTGACGGTTCGGGTTGGGACTTCGATGATGAGTTCGTCATGGACATGCATGACCACCGGCCATCCTTTGGCCTCCACTCTGTGTATCGCGTGGGCCAATAAATCCCGAGCGGTTGCTTGGACGATGTTTTCCACGAGTTTGGGTCCGTATGTTTCGATCCAGTCCCAGCGTTTAGCAGTGTTTTGGCCTTGGTAGGTGATGACGTCGCGGCCGAACCTGCCAGTGGTGATGGTGGCTCCTGGGTATGCCAGGCGGCGTCTTGATGGGAGTTGGCAGAAGAGGATTCCGGCCTGCCGGGTGAAAGTGATGCTATGAGTCGTGGCGGGGCGTCTTGTGGTGAGGGCTTGCTGGGCTGCTTGGTCGATTGCCCACCAGAACTCCACGATCGAGGGGTTGGCTTCCCGCCACGCACTCACCAACCCAGGCAGCTCATCATCGGACAAACCCATGCGGAGGGCTCCCATGTTTTCTAGCGCGCCGATGGAGCCGCCGTATCCACAGGCGAGTTCTGCGATCTTCCCCTTCTGCCGTAAATGCGCATTCACCCCATGCTTCTCAACCGGAACACCAAACATCTGGGAAGCAGACTGGCAGTAAATATCCCCACCCCGCTTGAACAAATCCAGCCGCCAGTCTTCACCAGCGAGCCAAGCGATCACGCGGGCTTCAATAGCCGAGTAGTCGGCAACAATAAACTCACACCCCTCCCGTGGGATAAACGCAGTGCGGATCAGTTGGGAGAGGACATCAGGTACGGAGTCGTACAGCATTTCCAGTGCTGTTAGGTTGCGCTCTTTGACCAGGGCGCGTGCGGCGTCGAGGTCGGGTAGGTAGTTGCGCGGCAGGTTCTGCACTTGGATCAACCTGCCTGCCCAGCGTCCGGTGCGGGCGGCACCGTGGAACTGCATCAACCCCCGCGCCCGGTGATCTTTCGTGTTGGCGCTGGTGGTCATCGCCTCGTACTTACGCACCGAAGACTTCGAGAGCTCTAGGCGCAGCGCAAGGACTTCTTTGACTACCGGGTCGGTGGTGGCTTCGAGGGTGTCTTGGACTTCTTGCTTACCCATCGATCCCATGGTGATGCCGCGCTTACTGGCCCAGTCTTTGAGCTGCAACGGCGAGTTCGGATTATCCAAGCCAGTGAGCTGGCTTGAGCGGGCGAGGTTCTTGTCCCGCACCTGCTTATCGAGCTCAATCGCCGCACTGGCCAAATCTAAATCCAGGTGGATGCCACGGTCGTTGATTGTCTGGTCATCCCAGTACTCGCGCCACACCTGCTCAGGCAACGGGAACGGTGAGAGTTTGGCGTGCAGTTCGAGCTCTGCTTCCACGTCCCTGGCGTTGTAGGTCTTGAACTGCTCCCACTTGTCTGGTGCGTGACCGGGGAGGTTTCGGGTTAGGCCGTTGTTGAGTAGTGAGGGTTTGGCTGGGACGGAGAAGAACCGGATGAGGTCTTTGCCGGTAGCGAGTTTCCCGGCGTTTAGTTTGAGTGCCTTGGATACGCCGTCCAGCGAGAGCGGGAGTCCGAGGGCTGCGGCCCAGACCATGTGACACCGCCACCCATGAGGCTGCAACTGCCTTCCGAAATATGCGGAGAGGCAGGTGCGCTCGAAGGCAGCGTTGAACGCCCACTTCGTGATTCCCGGGTCATCAAGTGCAGCCAGTACGTCAGCGGGTATTGACTCACCCGAGGCGATGTCGATGGTGTGTACTGGGCCGGCGTCCCAGGCGTATGAGAGCAGTAACAGTTCAAAGGATGGATCGTGGGCGTAGCGGTACATGCCAGCCTTACCCAGGTTGATTTCGCTGAAGGTTTCGATGTCGAGGGTGAGGGATGTGTGGTTTGTGGTCATTGGTTGGCTCCAAGGGGCTGTGCACAGGTGAGGGGCACCAGGAGCTTGCCTGTCTCTTCTGATGCCCCTCACACTTGGGTTGGATTACTGGTTAGGACAGGAAGTCATCCCCACCAGCAGGAGGGGTGGCGAATGGGTCGGTGAACGGCGTGAACTCGCTCTCCGCACTCACGCGGCCGCCCAGCGGTTCGCCATCGCGAATCTTTTGGATGTTCCGCAGTCCGCAGGCCACGCCCTTATTCCCATTGGTGTTGAATGCGTAGAAGCTCAGGGTGACGCGTGCGTAGACACCGGAGTACATCTCCGAGCGTTCAATAATGGGCTGCACGTTCGCGTCCACGATGCCGGGCTGGGTAGTGGAGTTAGCGTTGACGAACATGGCACCTTGGTAGGCATCGTCGTCGCGCTCGATATCCCCATCACGCAATGGGAGTTTGAGG
>NZ_MQSU01000006.1:12218-14409 GCF_001907245.1 Boudabousia liubingyangii | reverse complement strand
TTTTGCCGCCGAACTTACCCACGCCCTCCTTGATTGCGGCATCGATAGCCGCCTGAATCTTATTCAGTGTGTCAGTGTCGGTTTTAGGGATGATGATCGAGGCCGAATACTTCGGCTTACTACCCTGAATGCTCTTGGGCTCCCAGCAGTTCAAGTACGAAAGACGCACGATGCCGGTCATCACGATCTTGGGATCATTGCTTGTCATTGTTATTCTCCTTCAGGATTGTTGTCAGTGTTTACAGGGGTGAACTCATCAACCGCCGTAGCAACAGTGAGTTCGGGTCGTGGGTCAGTAGCTGGCACCAGGGATGGTTTGCCCGCTGGTTTGGTGACTAGGTCAGCGAAGAGGGTCTGGAAGGTTTTCTTGCCCACCTGCTTTTCCAAAGCGGCCGGGCTCTTGAGCTTCTTCTCGAAAACCTCCAGGCCTTGGGTTTCACCGATGGCTGCCACTGCCGTCTCGTCTGTGTATTTGCGTAAGGCGCGGCCGGCGACCACCTTGAAGCCCTCAAACCGAATACCCTGGTTGAGCACCGCGCTTAGGGCGTAGGACTGGATGTCGCCAGCCCATTTGGTCAGTGCCGGGATTCGGGTGAGGATGTCCGCGATTTCCTCGTTGGTAAGGGTGTCGGGCTTAGCGAACTCGAACTTGGCAAGCTCTAACTGGGCCTCGGCGCGGGCGCGGCAGACGTTTTTCGCCTTGCAGTACCCACACCACTCCCCCGCCCGATACTCACCCTCACCAGCCAGTGCCTTCACAGCCGCAGGCTGGATAACCTCCACTGCCCACTGCTCGAGTGCGTGAGTGGTGATGGTTTCTGAGAGCACCGCGCCGCGCCGGGGTTGGAAGATGGTGGCGCGCACCTGGGTGAAGTCGTAGAGCATCCCATAGGCCCGGAAAGCACCCAGGGCGTAGAGCCTTAACTGTGGGTTGCCTTCGGCCTGGACTGGCTTGAACCCGTACTTGAAATCAATGACCTCAAGGACCGGCTGGTTCAGGATGATGCAGTCGGCAGTCCCAAAAGACCCCGCCACATCAGCCGACAAATCCAGCTCTTGTTCCACCATCACCCGCGCACCAGGGAACTCCTGCCTAGCCAAGGCAAGACGTTCAAGCACGTAGGCGACGTAGTCATCCGTATGCTCTTCCATCTCCCCATCAACCAGGTCCGAGTCTGGCCGCAGTTTTGGATGCTGGTGAAGGGCTCGGCGCAGTTTATGCTCAGCCAACGCGTGAGCCACTGTTCCATCCCTAGTGGCGTCCGTATCCTCATTAGGAAACTGGGACTCCAAAGCCAGGGACTTAGTGCAGTTAGTCCACTTGTGAGCACCCGAGGGTGAGGCTTTTGCGTGACGATCAGGCATCAGACCAACTCCCTGGCCTTAGCCAGCAGCCACCCATAATGCTCAGGTGCTACCTCGGAGAGTTTTTCCACGCCGGTCTGGCGAATCAGATCCCGCACCTGATCGGTATGACCCGCGTGGGAAATATCAGCCAACTGCCCGCGCAACTCATCCAAAGACAAAACCGGAGCAGCAGACTCAGCCACAGGAGCTTCGGTAGAGGTGCCTTTTGCTGCTTCAGACTTGGGTTCTTCGGCTGGCGGGTCTTCCATCGGAAGTTCCTCAACAGCCTCAGTGACAGATGCTGGGTTTTCCAACCTCGCGGCCGCGATAGGCCGCTCACCAGGCATGCCGGCGTGGTCTTCGATCCCATCCCACGCCATATCCTCCAAAGCAGCACCAATGGTGGTAGCGGCTTCGGCCAACTGGTTCAGGCCGTGAATCAACTTATTCGCACTACGGACGTTCATGCCGCATCACCACCATCAGCCATGACACCAACCGCTTTGGCGAGAGCGGTCAGGTCCTCATCCACTGTGGTGACCGTGATGTCCTTGAGCGCATCCCCAGGGGTAAGCAGCATCAACTCCCGCACATCCCCGAACAAGAACCGCAGCACCCGCTCACGGATACCCAGGCGTTTGGCGCGTAATACCTTGCCGCGCACGCTCGGATGATTCGTACTCACCCGGACTTTCAACTTCTGTGCCATCTGGCAACTCCCATATCTCCTTGAGCAAGGGAGCCTCGAACCATTCCCACCACAGCGGTGGGCGGTCGTCCCTTGCATAAGGAGGGCTTCCAGACACCCGGGTTTATAACCCCCACAGTTGCGGTTCATGACAGC
>NZ_MQSU01000006.1:0-12208 GCF_001907245.1 Boudabousia liubingyangii | reverse complement strand
ATGGCACGCTTCAAGATGCGGCCTACCATCGGCTGGGACACACCAAGAAACGAAGCAGCCTCAGATTGGGTGTAGCCCTGGATTTTCACCGCGACTAGCACCAGGCGTTCACGCTCCGGCAGCGCACGGATCGCATCCCAAATACGTGACCCATACAGGCTCTCGACCACAGGGTCGGGGTTGCCATGACCGGCGAGGTAACCGTGGGAGTCCACTTCGGTCTCAATCAGGCTTTCTTCTTCATGGGTGGGGTTGCCGGTGGTGTTACGCACCCACTTCTTCGCCTGGTTGTACTCAGGCTTAGAAATCTCCTCTTTGAAGATTTCGTCCACCTCACGCCGCTCCACCACTTCCGGGTCTTCGGCTTGGTTAAGGCGCATCGTGTAGTCGTTTTCGATGATGATCTCAGCCTCATCAGCGCTAATCTCAAAGGCCTGCTCCCGATACGGCCGGGAAGGGTGGAAGCTGTCCTTTTCGAAGCGGATCGTGATGGACTGGCGGCCAGTTTTGTCTTGCGACATTGGTTGTCTCCATTTCCCAGGCGATGTGCCTGAGTCGTGGAGACCCCGCTACGGGTTACTGCGCTAGAAAAATTCAGCGTGTGGAGGCCAAAGTGTGCTGCTTCAGAGACGACAAGGGCGGACCACCCCAACCTGGATCTGCACCGAAAAATTGGCGCAGGTTTACCTGCAAAGGGGTGGCCCGCCGAGCGCTTAGGCAGCAGGGCCTCACATGTGAATATTTCTTCTTGTCACCACCACGCCACGCGTCATGCGCGGTAGCTGCCCCATCCAGAAGATGGGTGCCCACACGAGTTGTGTGGGGTGAGGCCCCGCTGGCGGCAGTTACGTACCTGCCACCAGCGGCCCTCGCTGATACGTCCTCCCGCCATAGCGGAACCGGACATCAGTCCTAGAGCTACGGGGGATGTGAAAAATTGGTCAGGGAGTATCTGCGACGTGCGGTAGATTTCCTACTCATCCGCGCACCTCCCGCTAGAATGTCTCTTGGTACTTGCTCTGTAGCCCCCAACCAACTGGTGGCTACGAGATACAAGTTAGAAACCGGGTCGATACAGGCCGATACAAAAACTGATGCACTGCCGATACAGTGATGACAGCAAGGGGAGGCGACATGGAGTTCAAGGACTTCTATGCCATGCTCGCTACACCGTTGCGTCTGGGTAAAAATCGGTATGACGGCATGCGTAACTTGCTGGACATGGTCACTGACATCCAGTTGGTTTATGCCGAGAAGAAGACTGATCAGGATTGCGACTTCACTAAGTCCAAGCTGCAGGCGATTGCCAGTGGTACCAGATCTTTTGAGCCCGATGAGGTGACTCGCATTCTTGATGCTGGGTTTGATTCGTGGCGTCTGGTGGAAGCGGTTGATCGTTTATCTGAAAAGATTAAGCGGACCTTGCTTGCGAAGATTGAACCCTATGAGCCTGGGATCACGGTAGATCTTGTGGCGCAGTGGTGCGGTGATTATTTCGGGGATCTGCTTCAAAGTGTGTCCGATGACCCCGCCCAGATAGCTCAGATTCAAGCAAGTACGGAGCAAGCACGCATTAAAGGAACATGGCAGCGTCTAGCAGAATCGCTTTTCGCAGAGGCAGGCGCTATGTGCCCGAATCTGAACTGCATGACACCTTTGACTACAGTGGATGATGCTGGTCAGAGCAAACGAATTGGACAGATCGTTGCAATTGACGCTGATGAAGACCTAGCCGGAGCGCAAAACCTCATTGTGCTATGCCCGCAGTGCGCATCTTCCTACACCGGCACAAACCCTGAGCGCATCGTCACCCTCAAACAAATCAAGCAACAACTCTCCAAGAAGTACGCTCAATCAATCACGCTTGACCCGCGAGGTATAGAAGATGAGATTCGGCGCGTGCTTGAAAGCATGACCCGCGCCGATCGTGTTGTGCTGCAAACCAAAATCAAAGAACCTCTGACAATCAGCCAAAAGATCACCGATGATCCAGATCTTCAAGACGAGGTAACCAGCCGCGTAACTAGGTGGTTCAACTTCATCGACAAGAAGTTGACTGACATGGATTACGCCGAAAATTGGACTTTTGAAAAAATTCGTCACGAAGTCAAAGGCCAGTACTTACGCCTGACTGACCGGGGATGGACTAAAGAGGAAGTCTTTGATTGCTTAACACGATGGCTAGTGGAAACAACCGGTGAAAAGCCCCGCCCCTGCGCGGTTGTCATCAGCTACTTTGTGCAGAAATGCGAGGTGTTCTGATGCGCATGCCATCCAAGATTTACGCTTTTGAAGACTCAACCTTGAGCCTTTTTGCACCAATCCTCAGCGCGCTTCAAGAACGCTCACACACCGTTACTGGACTTGCTGAACGCTACGGCAACCAGGGAGTTAATGATGTTGTCGACGCCCTCACCGCCCTATATGCGCTAGGAGCTATCCGTCTCGATGAAACTCAAGGGGTGATCAGTCTTGCTGACGAGACTATGGTCTGAAGCCTTCAAAGAGGGCGAAAATCCACGTGAAGCAATCACCTTCCGCCCCGGGTTAAACACCATTCGTGGCGGTAAAGGAGCCGAAAACTCCATCGGCAAGTCCACCTTGCTCTACATCATCGACTACGCATTCGGGGGCAGCAGCTTCCTCAAAACTGACACCCTCAAAGCCAAAGCAGTAGGCCACCACCGTATCTGCTTCACCTTCGAATTCAATGGGCATCCTCACCACTTCGCTCGGCTCACTGACGAACCGGGTTTTGTCCACCGCTACAGTGACGAGACCTACCAAAATCAACTAGATCGCATTGAACTTGACGAGTTTAAAGGCTGGCTCAAACGCAACTACCAACTAGCCGATTGCGACTCCTCGTTTCGAGAGATTGTCTCGCGATTTTTCCGTATCAAACAAGGCGCAACGGCACACGCTGACCACCCACTACAAGGACACTCCCGCGAGCCAGTGACCACTGGCTTGTCCGTCTTGTACCAACTGTTCGGACTCTATGAACAAATCCGAGATTTACAAGCAGCCTTCATCCAGTCCGAAGAAGACTGGAAGGCTGTCAAGCGCACCCGTGACCTCGATGCATTCCCTGTGCACGTGCTGCGCACCAAAAAGGACTACGAAAAAGCCCTCAAGGACGAAAAACGTCTAACCGAAGAATACGAAGCGAACATTAAGGGCGCTGACCAAGAAGCAATCGACTTCCAAGCAGCCCAGCTCAACAAGGCAGCTACCCTCAAGGCCTACCTGCAAAATCTGCGATCTCAACGTAGTCGCATCAACTCCAAAATCACCCAACTCAAAGCAAACCTTGACGACAGGGCAGGACAAGGCGTTGAGCAGGCAGACATTCAAGCCCTCACTGAGTTTTTCCCCGGAATCAACCTTGCTACTTTGGAAGAAGCTCAACGCTTCCACCACAAAATCACCCAGATTCTTACTACCGAAATCATTGAGCAGATTCGCGGCCTAGAGGATAAAGCAACCGCCCTGCAAAGGTCCATCAATGAAGCCCAGTACCAACTACGGCGCACTGGAGTGCCTGCAGAGATTTCCAGAGAACGGTTAGACCGCAGTGCCAAAATCAGCACCCAGCGGGAAATCGTCCGTCAACAAGCCCGAGGCTACGAACAAGTCAAGAGCTTCCAAGAAGCCAAGAAGCAGGCTGAACTAAATCTCAACCAAGGACGCGCCAGCATCAACTCTCACGTGATTGAACGGATTAACCCAACGATTGCTGAACTCGATCTACAAGTACACGACGGCGAAGACGACTGGGATGCCCCAGCACTAATCTTCAGCGCCACTGGAAAAAGTTACGAATACAAGTCAGACACTGATGGCGGAGACGGCACCACGAACAAGAACCTCATCCTGTTTGACCTAGCCATGCTCCACCTGACCGATCTGCCCGCTGTCATTCATGACTCCCCCCTCCACAAAAACATCGCGGACGAGCGAGTCGAACAGATACTGCGGCTCTACATGGACTTCAACAGCACAGGTAAACAGATCTTCATTGCCTTCGACAAAGACACCCAGTACGAAGGTACACAGGTCCACGAACTCATCATGGCCAGCAAAGTCGTCGAGATTGGTGATGGTGACCATGCATTGTACGGGTGGACCTGGAACAAGACACGGAAGGACAAGAAAAAGTGAGTGTGTCCTACAAGCCCCTGTGGAAGCTTCTCATTGATAGAGGCTGGAAGAAAAAAGACCTCCAAGAGGCCGCCAAAATTAGTCCTTCTACCATCGCCAAACTTGGAAGAGACGAGGACGTCACCACAGCCGTCCTCACCCGCATCTGCAATGCCCTGGGATGCCAAATCGGGGACATCTGCGAAGTAACCGATGACATTAACCCTGCAAGCACCCACGAGGCATAACCCATGGCAAAGAAACAGACCAAAACGAAACCCCTAGAACAAACTCTGTGGGAGGCCGCAGATAAACTGCGCGGCAACCAGGAACCCAGCGAATACAAGCACGTGGTGCTTGGCCTGATCTTCCTCAAATACGTCTCTGACCACTTCGAGCAACGCCGTAAGGACCTCACCGCTGAACTGGCCGCTGACGGGTTCAAGCCCGAACAGATGACCGCGATCTTGGAAGATCGTGACGAGTACGCCGGGCATAACGTGTTCTGGGTGCCCGAGGGCGCCAGGTGGGCGGATTTACAGGCAGCAGCCAAGCAGCCCTCCATCGGCCAAGTCATCGATGCGGCCATGCAGGCGATTGAGGCGGAAAACCTCACGCTGCGCGGGGTCCTGCCACGCAACTATGGGCGCGAGGGCCTGGATAAGAAACGCCTGGGCGAACTGGTCGATCTAATCGGCACCATTGGTTTTACCGATCAGGATCACGGCTCCGACGACGTGCTAGGCCGGGTGTACGAGTACTTCCTGGGGCAGTTCGCCGGTAAGGAGACTGGCAAGGAGGGCGGTGCCTTCTACACGCCGCGCAGCGTGGTGCAAACCTTGGTCGAGATGCTGCAGCCTTATCAGGGCCGCGTGCTGGACCCCTGCTGCGGCAGCGGCGGCATGTTCGTGCAAAGTACCAAGTTTGTGACCGCGCATGGTGGTAACCGGGATCAGCTGTCTATCTACGGTCAGGAGTTCACGAATACCACGTGGAAACTGGCCAAGATGAATCTGGCTCTGCGCGGCATTGATGCTGACCTGGGCTCACACTCTGCGGACTCGTTCACCGAGGATCTGCACCCGGATTTGCGGGCAGATTTTGTTATCGCGAACCCGCCCTTCAACATCAGCGACTATTGGAGCGAACAACTCGCCGATGATCCACGTTGGCAGTACGGCACCCCAGCGGAGGGGAACGCCAATTACGCCTGGATCCAGCACTTCCTCTACCACCTGGCACCTGGTGGAACGGCTGGTTTCGTTCTCGCTAATGGTTCCCTGTCGTCCAAGACCAACAATGAGGGGGTTATCCGCCGCAACCTGGTGGATGCGGGCCTCGTTGATTGCATCGTGGCCTTGCCTGACAAGCTGTTCTTCAACACCGGTATCCCGGCTAGCCTGTGGTTCCTGTCGAAGCGGCCGAAGAACGCCGAGCAGACCCTGTTTATTGACGCGCGCAGCATGGGCACCATGGTCACGCGCGCACTCCGGGAACTCACCGAGGACGACATCGCAAAAATCTCCGGAGCCTACAACGCCTGGAAACACGGCGACACGACCTATGAGGACGTGCCCGGCTTCTGCAAAGTAGCCACCCGCGCAGAGATCGCCGCCAACGACTACGTGCTCACCCCCGGCCGCTACGTCGGCATCGCGGAACAAGAAGACGACGGCGAACCCGCCGAAGAGAAGATCAAGCGCCTCACCGCTGAGTTGCTCGCTGAGTTCGAGCGTGGCCGTGAGCTTGAAAAGAAGATTAAGACCTTCTTGGGGAATCTGAAATGATTCTGTCTGAAATCACTACGGCAATCGTGGATTGCGAACATAAGACTGCGCCGATTGACCCACAAGGGGTTGCTTATGCTGTAGGGACTAAGGCGATGCGGGGGAATCGGATCGACTTCTCGAAGGCCCGTAAAATTTCTCTGCAAACCTACGATCGCTGGACAAAACGCTTAACGCCTTGTGTAGGAGATATCCTGCTGGCTCGCGAGGCGCCGGTCGGATCAGTGGTCATGCTGCCGAAGAGTCCATTAATAGCCCCGGGCCAAAGAACTGTCCTGATTAGGGCAAATCCGGTTAAAGTTAATCCGAGATTCCTTTACTATCTTTTTCAGGACGAACGAGTCTCTTCGCGTATGCATGAGGTAGCAGCGGGTTCCACTGTCCCTCATCTGAATGTTGCTGATCTGAGAGCTCTTCAGCTGCCAATTGTTCCCTCTCTGGAGGAGCAGGGGCGTATTGCAGACCTGCTGGGCGCTCTCGACGACAAGATCGAATCTCTGCATCGGATACTAAATCTCGTTGATGACTTGCTTCTAGCTCGATTCAAGTTGGCGCAGCCTAGCGCGGACTGGGAGACGGCCTGCCTTGATGATCTTTTCGACGTAAGGATTGGCAGAACACCCCCTCGCAAAGAGACGGAATGGTTTGCTCAGCCCTCAGCTTCTTCTATCGCATGGGCCTCCATCAAAGACATGGGGGCAGTTAGAACTTATATTTCCCATACCGAGCAAGCCCTAACTGAAGATGCCGTCAAATCATTTAGGATTAACGTAGCGAAGATTGGGGATGTATTGGTGAGCTTTAAGCTCACTGTCGGTCGCGTGGCTATTGTTGGGCGCGAGATGTGTACCAACGAAGCTATCGCATGCATCCATTCCGAAGATCCCCTGTTGAGCGAATGGCTTTACTGCTTTCTCAAGTCGTTTGATTACAGTTCTCTCGGGAACACATCATCCATCGGAACTGCTGTTAACTCTAAGACCATCAAGGCGGTCCGGATGCCGATGCCACCCGGAGACCTTCTCAAAAGATTCCATGAGTTTTCGGCACCTCTGTTACAGATATCTCAACGTCATGAAAAACAAGTAAGCACACTGACTGAACTGCGCGACGCTTTGCTTCCCGAGCTCATGTCTGGACGTATGCGGGCGGATGAGCTGAAGGGGCTGGTCACAAGCGTATTGGAGGCTAACTCGTGAGTCGGTTTAATGAGTCCACGGTCGAGGATGCAGCCAAGGATTGGTTTGCGGAGTTGGGTTACCAGACCGGTTACGCGCCTACGGACTGCGAGGTGGGTGTCGCTCGTGACAGCTACGGCGAGGTCATCCTGTGGGATCGCCTGCGTGCGGCCGTGCAACGCTGCAACCCGGGCATCACTCCCGCTGCGGTGGATGCGGTGCTGGGCCGGGTGCGGCGGGCTGAGTCTCAGGACCCGGTGCGGGAGAACCAGCGTTTGCACTTGCTGATGACACAAGGCGTCCCGGTGGAGGTACAGGGCAGTGATGGTCGCACGACTACCGAGTTGTTCTGGATGGTCGACTTCGCTCACCCGGCTGCGAATGACTGGCTGGTGCTCAACCAGTACACGATCGTTGAGAACGGTCATAAGCGGCGTCCTGACCTGCTGGTCTTCCTAAACGGTCTGCCGGTTGGCTTGTTCGAGCTAAAGAACCCGGCCGATGAGAACGCCACGCTCAAGGCCGCGTGGAACCAGGTACAGACCTACCGTAAACAGATCCCTTCCATGTTTACCCCGAACGTGGTCACGGTGATCTCTGACGGCATGAGCGCCGCCATGAGTTCATTTACCGGTGGCTTTGAACACTTCGCACCGTGGAAAACGATGGATGGCCGCGAGGTCGTCACTAACCGTCCTGCCCTGGAAGTACTCATTAAGGGTGTTTTTGAGCCCGCCCGCTTCCTGGACCTGATGGCCAACTTCGTGGTCTTCTCCAATGAGTCCGTTACGGATAAGCGCACGGGGCAGCGTAGCCAGGCGATGATTAAACGAGTGGCGAAGTATCACCAGTACTGGGCGGTCAACGCCGCAGTCGCATCCACCGTTCAAGCGGCATCACCGGAAGGCGACCGGCGCGGCGGGGTCGTGTGGCACACCCAGGGATCAGGCAAGAGCTTTGAGATGGTGTTCTACGCGGCCAAGATCATGCGCGACCCACGCATGGCCAACCCCACCCTGGTTTTCATTACCGACCGTAACGACCTGGATGACCAACTCTTCGGGGAGGTCTTTGCCCCCGCACACATCCTGCCCGAACATCCGGTGCAGGCCGATAGCCGGACACACCTGCGCAAGCTGCTGTCTAGGGCCTCGGGTGGGATTGTCTTTACCACCTTGCAGAAGTTCAAGCCCGGCGATAGCGATGACTACAACGCCGTGCTGACCGATCGCCGCAACGTGGTGGTGGTGGCCGATGAAGCCCACCGCAGCCAGTACGGGTTCAGCGAAACCCTCGACTCCCAGGGCCGCCTGAAAGCAGGCCTGGCCAAGCACCTGCGCGACGCCCTGCCTGGAGCCACCTTCCTTGGCTTCACGGGCACCCCGATTGAGTCCAATGACCGCTCCACCCGGGCGGTCTTTGGCGACTACGTCGACATCTATGACCTGACCCGGGCAGTCGAGGACGGCGCTACGGTCAAAATCTTTTACGAATCCCGCCTGGCGAAAATCTCCCTCGACGAGGAAGAGCTCGGCTTGCTGGATGCGGCCATCGACGAGGCGGCAGCCGAGGCCGGCACGGAGAGCAGTGAGGATGCGAAGGGCAAGTGGTCGCGCCTCGAGGCTCTGGTCGGTAGCCAGGAACGCTTAGACGCGATCGCCCGGGACTTTGTTACCCACTGGGAGGCTCGCCGGGAGGCTATGCGCGGTAAAGCCATGATCGTGGCCATGAGCCGGCGCATCGCCGTCGAGCTCTACAACCGGATTGTGGCCCTGCGCCCCGACTGGCACTCTGAGGATCCCGCTCGGGGACGGATCAAAGTGGTGATGACCGGTTCGGCCTCTGACCCGGAAGAATTCCAACCCCACATTTACAGCAAGGACCAGCGCCGTGATCTGAAACTGCGTGCGAAGAACCCGGATGATGAGCTCGAGATCGTGATCGTACGTGACATGTGGCTTACCGGTTTCGATGCGCCGTCCATGCACACCATGTACGTGGACAAACCCATGCAAGGGGCCGGCCTGATGCAGGCCATCGCCAGGGTCAACCGGCGCTTCAAAGACAAGCCCGGCGGGCTCATCGTGGACTACATCGGCCTGTTCGACTCCCTGCAAAAAGCCCTAGGAACGTACTCACCCAGCGACCGGGAGCAGGCAGGTGTCCCCATCGATGAGCTGATCAACGTCATGCGAGAAAAGCACGACATCATCCGCGGCCTACTCCACCCTGTGGACTACAACTCCTCATCCGCGCTTAACTCCACCCAGCGGCTTAGCGAATACGCCAAGGTCATGGACTTCGTGCTCTCCGATGAAGACGTGACCAAGCGCTTCAATGATCAGGTGCTTGCGCTGGCTAAGGCCTACGCCCTAGTTGGGTCACGTCCCGAGGCTGAGGCGATCCGTGATGACGTGCGCCTGTTTACCGATGTGCGCGCAGCGATCCTCAAGATCCTCAACCCTGATTCCGGCACTTCCACCCGGGGGCGTAGCAACCTGGACTCCGTGCTCGGTCAGCTCGTCAATGACGCCCTGACCGCTGATCAGGTCATCGACGTGTACCAAATCGCCGGCATGGACACTCCCGAGTTGTCTCTGCTTTCCGAAGAGTTCCTGGATTCCATGTCCCACAGTAAGCAGCCCAACTTGCAGATCGGGTTGCTGCGTCGGCTGCTCAACGACGAAGTCAAAACCATCAAAGCCCGCAACATAGTCCAGGGTCGCAAGTTCTCCGAAATGCTCAGCGAAGCCGTGGCTCGCTACACCAACCGGTCCCTGACCACCGCCGAGATCATCGCCGAGCTGGTCAAGCTGGCCAAAGAGATGCGCGCCAACCATGAACGCGCAGAAAAACTCGGGCTCAGCGAAGACGAGATCGCCTTGTACGACGCGATTATCCAAAACGATGCGGCCATCTTGGAACTAGGCGATGACACCCTCAAAGCCATCGCCCACGAACTGGTGAGCACCATCCGCAAATCCGCCACCATCGACTGGAACGTCAAAGAGAGCGTGCGCGCCAAAATGCGTGCCAGCATCAAACGGCTACTGCACAAATACGGCTACCCGCCAGACAAGCAAGAAACAGCCGTCCAACTGGTTATCGAACAGGCTGAACTGCTGGCGAACCCAGCGAGTTAGAAGGAGCGGAGATGTCAGGAGGCCTTGAGACTCTAGATGTGCGCTTGTTTACCCATCTTCTATGTGCGGGAGAGTATGTCGCAGGATTTACTACTGATGATTTTGAGCTGCTTACACAAGAAAAAATCGGGTTCCCAGCCATGAAGACTTATGATCTCCCCAAAGGTAAAGCCCTGACGAAGCTACTAGAAGAGGAGCCACCGGCTAAGACGATCCCGCTCCTTGAAAGCATCATGTACGTCTGGGAAACAGAGGTGGCTCAGACTCTTAACAAGGAAACACGGGACCGAGGAAAACGCTGCTTGGAGCGCCTAGCAGAACTAAAAAGTATTTATTCACAAGCAACTTACCAGGCTCTTGATCGTCTAGGCCAACAAGGTTTCACCAGTGAGTACATCGAGTCTCAGCGTAAGACGATGGAAGCCAATCTTGAGCACAATCCATCAGCTGCAATTGGCCAAGCCAAAGAACTTCTGGAAAGCTGCTATAAAACAATCCTTGCTGAACGAGGAGCCGTAGTTCCTGCCAATGCTTCTATGCCTAAGCTTGCAGCAGAAACTTTAGAATCTCTCGGCATCGCTCCTCGCATGCTGAATGGACCATCTCCCCAAGATCAGTACATTCGAAAGATAGTTAGCCAGATGCAAGGAATGATCGATGGCCTAGTTGAGATGCGAAACAAAGTTGGTGGCGGTCATGGCAAGGTCATGAACACTTCTACCATCCCCAAGCGTTACGGCCTCCTTGCAATCAATGCCTCCCTGACCGCTATTGAGTTCCTATGGGCAGACCATCAAGCCAAGCTTCCCGGAGGCGCTACGCAGCAGCCGTGAACCTTTTGACGCTGCCCATACCTTTTGACGCTCCGCTACGCGTGGCCACAACTGGGTGCAACCACGCCTCGGCAGACCCGACCAAACCCCCGAATGGCCGCCTGAAAACACGAAAACCCCGACTAACGGTCGAGGCAGAAAATCAGGGCGAAAAGAGATTTGGCTTGCTATCGCGGGAAACTCAGGCCGCAAGCACACATGCACCCACCGCGTTATCGCGTATCGTCTGAGCAATCCAATGCTTCCCAATTACTATCAACATGACACGTTCCCGGGTATTCCGGACAGGTTACATTCACCGAACCTTTCGACGCCCCCGACTAAACCTTTTGACGCCAGCCCATACTTTTTGACGCCAGCCCATACTTTTTGACGTTGGCCCATACTTTTTGACGTTGGCCTAAACTTTTTGACGCCCAGCCTACGAGCCCGTTAAATCCGGCACCCGAGCTCTCTGCATGGTACCCAAATCCCCATCCATGCGACCGGCACAAGGCTCTCACCTAGCACCCCACTCCCCCACAAAACCCTGCATTTGCAACGGAAAACCCGCCTTCGGGCATGAAAAAAGATGCTGGCTTGGATTGTATCCAAACCAGCATCTAGTTGGTTCTTTAGTGTCAGCAAACGATACAAGGGGCCTGGTGGGTGCATTTTTCCCAAGGTGGGTGCAATTGTGTGTGGGGTGGGTGCAAATCCAGTTCAGGTGGGTGCAGCGTCGCAGAACATTTCCACCCATCTCACCACTACTGGGAAGGGTTCGTTTCAAGCAAGCGTTAACATCCGAGGGTTGTTGAGGTCGCCGAGCGAACAAGTGTTCCCGATTGCGTTATACCATCTCGTTTCATTGCTTTGACATTCAAGCGAGAGAACCACTTGCCAGTGGTAGAGCGAGGATTCACTACCGCATAACCAGCATCACTAAGACTCGCCGCAGTCTTTCCCTGCCCGTGGGAGCAGAAGGCCATTAGAGGTGCCGTCGCACACGTACACACACCCGCGGTGAGGGGCTACGCGGTTGAAGAATGACAAGTTGGGGACACTCTCTCAGGGCAGCCTCTAGCGCAACTCGAGCCCCAGTATCAAACTGCTCGGTGACATTGTCACCCGAGTTGGTGCCTACT
>NZ_MQSU01000005.1 GCF_001907245.1 Boudabousia liubingyangii | reverse complement strand
ACAACACCAACAAAAACCCACACACAAAACACACCACGTCAACCAAGCTTTTTGGTCAACATGGTGTGTTTCGTTTTGACTGTTTAAGGCTTTTTGGTCTTACGTACCCTTTTTCAGCTCGATTTGTGAGCTAGATCAGAGTCTCTAACCACGCTGCTGCGCCGCACTTCCTGAAAAGCTCAAGGGCAATTCTGCAAAGGGGAAGTAGGTTGCTTGAGCCGCATGATAGATATCGGGCATTCCTGGCCAAGTTTCGGTGACCACTTCCCCATCTCCATTCACCTCATGATTCCAGCGTCCCGGCGAGTCGATGAGCACTTGTTCTGCATAGGCCCACCACTGGGCTTGCAATGCAACCAGATCAAGCCCTTCTGCTTCGACCCCCAGTTGTGCCAAAGCGTTAGCCGCACTAATTGCTTCGACTAGCACCCAGTGCATTCGTGCTGCGACCGAAACTTCACCCTCAAAGTCGGTAGTGTAAACAAAACCCGGTTTTCCATCTGCAGCCCAGCCATCAGCCAACGCCCGTTTAAATAGTTCCAAAGCCGGCGCGTAAAGGTCCGAGCGCCCTCGACGTAGCGCTAGCTGTAGTACCAAGCGCGCCCACTCAAAGCCATGCCCTGGAGTAGCCCCATAGGGACGGAACGGATCAGCTGGCCGGTCGAGGTTGTAATCCAGATCTGGCTCCCAAAGCGAGTTATAGTGCTCCGGAATACGCCACCCGTGAGCCTTAGCCTGATCCACCGTAAAGTCAATCATTAGCAATGCGCGATCAGCCCAGCTCTCATCACCAGTCACATCAGCAAGAGCTTGATAGGCTTCCACACTGTGCATTGCCGCGTTTATTCCACGGTAAGCGTCGACCTCGCTAAAGTCCGCGCTGATTTCGTTCACAACCATTCCGGCTTGCGGATCCCACCAGTGCTCAAGTTGACTTGCAATCGCAAGATCGAGAAGTTCCTGGGCTCCAGGAATCTTTGCCTGCACTAAAGACGAGGCTGCGAGACATACAAACGCATGAGCGTAGGCTTCTTTCGAGGCAGCAGAGTTGGAAGGTTTCCCGTCCAGCTCCACCCGGGAGTACCAGCCGCCGAATTCCTTGTCATGGAATGCCCCAAGCAGTGCCTTCAAACCATGTTCTGCCATGGGTAGGGCTTTTTGGTAGCCGCGCATATAAGCCACGCAAGCAATATGGGTCATCCGGCAGTTGATCCAAAGCTGCATGCCCTCTGATTCAATCAGCTGTCCGTCACGACCAAGGTAGCCGAATCCCAGTGGGGCCTGCGATTTCATACCAAAATCTAGGAGAGCTTTAAATTCTACATTTAACCATTCGGGGCTTTGGGGGCATACCTTAACTCCAGCTGTTCGCTCCCCTAGTTTGAGACCTTCGGTTGCTCTTGCTTCTTCAGTGGACACCGGGAAACTCCTTCGTTTAACCAGCAATAAATAAGCTAGGTCACATGATAGCAAGAATGGGGGTAAGGCCCAAAACTGGACCTTACCCCCATTACTTTGCTTTTGTGCTCTAAAGAGTACCGAGGTTACTCAAGACTTAGAACAAAGAAGTAACTCTACTTAGAACTAATAAGTAACCCTTAGAAGTTCACGTGCTCCTGCAAGGGAACCGGGCGGGTAGGTAGATCAACCACAGCTTCCCGAACCGCAGCCGCCACTGCCGGGGCTACGCGTTCGTCAAAGACGCCCGGGATAATGTAGCGGGAGTTGCGTTCTTCATCTGAAACCACTCCGGCGATGGCGCAAGCACAAACTCGAAGTACTTCAGTATTGATCTCACAAACGCCAGCATCCAGAAGACCACGGAATAGACCGGGGAAGGCCAGAACGTTATTGATCTGGTTCGGGTAGTCCGAACGACCAGTAGCTACCACAGCAGCATGGTCGGCGGCACCGGTAGGATCAACTTCCGGAGTGGGGTTCGCGAGGGCAAAGACAATCGCGTCTTCCGCCATCGTGGCAATATCCTCCGGGTCCAGGATGTTACCGTGGGAGACACCAATGAAGACATCAGCATCGCGGACACCTTCACGTAGCGAACCAGTTACCCCACGGGGGTTGGTGTTTTCAGCTAGCCAACGACGTGCTGGGTGCATGCCTTCTACGTCACCGGCATGTAGTGCACCGGAACGACCGTAGCCGACGATGTCGGTGGCACCCTGAGCCATTAGCAGCTTGATGATGGCAGAACCCGCCGCACCAACACCGGAAACTACGATTCGAACTTCGTCGATACGCTTGCCGACTACCTTCAAAGCGTTTAGTAGTGCTGCGAGGACCACGATAGCGGTACCGTGCTGGTCATCATGGAAGACCGGGATATCTAGTTCTTCACGTAGACGTTCTTCAATTTCGAAGCAGCGCGGAGCCGCAATATCTTCGAGGTTGATACCGCCATATGCCGGGGCGATTGCCTTAACGATCTTGATGATTTCTTCCGTATCGGTAGTATCAAGAACCACCGGCCAGGCATCCACGCCAGCGAATTCCTTGAATAGGATCGCTTTACCTTCCATGACGGGAAGGGCCGCTGCCGGGCCGATATCCCCTAGGCCGAGGACCGCGGAACCATCAGAGACCACCGCGACGGTATTGCGCTTGATGGTAAAGATATGGGCCTTTTCGGGCTCGTCAGCAATGGCGGTACAGACACGGGCGACACCGGGAGTGTAGGCACGGGAAAGATCACGACGGTTCTTAACCGGGATCTTTGAGTGTACTTCCAGCTTGCCGCCCACGTGGGCTAGGAAGGTGGAGTCAGAAACGTTGATAACTTCGACGTCCTGTAGATCTTCCAGCGCTGCGACTAGGGCACGGCGGTGCTCAGAATCGTAGCAGTCAGCCATCAGTTCCATGGTGACGCCGTCACGGTCAGACTTGATGATATCTAGGGCAGTCAGCACTGCACCCAGTTCAGCAACGACCGAAGCGATCTCTGAAGTAGCGGTTGCTTCACCCACAAGTAGTCGGAAAACTACCGTGTATGAGGGGCTAACGCGAGGCATAAAATCTCCTTAACTAAACGACTAGCCCTGCTGGGCAGCACGTTCCAAAACTAGTTCCCGAACGCGAGCAGCATCGGCCTGCCCACGGGTCGCCTTCATAACTGCACCGACGGCAGCACCTGCTGCCTGAACCTTACCGGCTTGAATATCGGTAATAATCTTCGGGTTTGCAGCCAAAGCTTCGTCGATGACGGCTAGTAGCGCGCCCTCGTCGGAAACAACTTCCAAGCCCCGAGCCGAGGCCACCTGGGAGGGCGAACCTTCCCCAGCAAGGACCCCTTCAAGGACCTGGCGAGCCAACTTATCGTTTAGTTTGCCCTCGTCCACCATGGACTGGAGCTCAACTAGATCCGCGACCTTAACGGGTAGCTCTTCCAAAGAGATCTCCTGCTCTTTAGCGGAACGAGCTAGCTCACCCATCCACCACTTACGAGCCGCAGCCGGGGCACAGCCACCAGCCACAGTCTGCTCAATTAGGTCAAGGGCGCCCGCATTTACCACGTCGCGCATTTCCATATCAGAGAAGCCCCACTCGGTGCTGAGACGGCGACGACGAGCCACGGGAAGCTCCGGTAGAGCTGCCCGAATCTCTTCGACCCACTCACGCGAGGGACGTAGCGGAACTAGATCCGGCTCCGGGAAGTAACGGTAATCTTCTGCGTCAGTCTTTTCACGACCCGAAGAGGTAGAACCGTCTTCCTCGTGGAAGTGACGGGTTTCCTGCAGGACCGAACCGCCGGAAGCCAAAACGGCAGCCTGGCGACGGATCTCGTAACGAACCGCACGATCGATCGAGCGGAAAGAGTTAACGTTCTTAGTTTCGGTACGGGTACCCAGCGGCGATTCGGGCGAGGGACGTAGCGAGACGTTCACGTCCGCGCGTACGTTACCGCGTTCCATGCGGGCCTCAGAGACACCGATGGCACGGAAGATATCGCGTAGGGTCTGAACATACTTGGCAGCTACTTCAGGAGCACGCTCCCCCGCGCCCTCGATGGGGCGGGTGACGATTTCAACCAACGGCACGCCCGCACGGTTGTAGTCAACCAAAGAAGCAGAAGCACCATGGATACGACCGTCAGCACCACCAAGGTGGGTGTTCTTACCGGCGTCCTCTTCCATGTGAGCACGTTCGATCTGAACGCGGAAGATCTCGCCGTCTTCCAGTTCCACATCGAGGTAACCGTCGTAAGCGATCGGTTCATCGTACTGGGAGGTCTGGAAGGCCTTGGTCAAGTCTGGGTAGAAGTAGTTCTTCCGGGCAAAACGGCAGTATTCGGCAATCTTGCAGTTAAGTGCCAAACCGATCCGGATGGCGTACTCAACGGCACGTTCGTTAACGACCGGTAGGGAGCCAGGCAGGCCCAAAGAAACCGGGGTCAGGAAGGTGTTCGGGTCGCCACCGAAAGCATTCGGGGCTGCGTCAAACATCTTGGTTTCGGTACCTAGTTCGACGTGAACCTCAAGGCCCAATACGGGGTCAAACTTGGCTACGGCCTCGTCATATTTCATCAAGTCAGCCATGCTCATGCCACCTTCCAATCCTTAGCCGGGCACTGCTCGGCGGTGTGATCGTTACTGGCCTCTTCAATCAAGCTAGCAACGCGGTACATTAGTGCGTCTTGGCGTGCCGGTGCAAGCACCTGAACGCCAACCGGTAGCCCCTTGTCGTCGACGCCGTTCGGGATTGAAATACCCGGAACACCGGACATGTTAGCCGGAACAGTAGCAACGTCGTTTAGGTACATTGCCATCGGATCGGATTCCTTTTCCCCCAGCTTGAACGCAGTCGTCGGGGAAGTCGGAGAAATCAACACGTCAACCTGCTCAAAGGCTCGGTCGAAATCGTTCTGGATAAGGGTACGAACCTTCTGCGCAGCACCGTAGTAGGCGTCAACCTGACCGGCCGACAAAACGAAGGTGCCCAGCAGGATACGACGCTTAACTTCGTGGCCGAAGCCCGCACCACGGGTAGCTTCCATCACGCGTTCGACAGTTACCGGGCCCTCCTCGGGTTCGACCCGTAGGCCGTAGCGGACACCATCGAAACGAGCTAGGTTCGAAGAAACCTCAGCGGGCATAATTAGGTAGTAAGCCGGCATAGCGTAGTCGAAGGCCGGGCAGTCAACGACGCTGACCTCAGCACCGAAATCCTTCAACACCTGAACGGTCTTTTCAAAGTGCTCACTGACGGCCGGGGCGTAGCCCTCACCGGTGAGCTGCTTGACGATACCGACCCGCAGGCCCTTTAGGTCTTCGACCTTGGTGGCCTTAACCTGACCAAGAAGATCCTTCTCTAGGGCTTCCTGTGAGGTCGAATCGTGGAAGTCATAACCGCCGATTAGGTCCTGCAGGGCGGCAGCGTCACGAACGGAGCGAGTTACCGGGCCAATCTGGTCCATGGAGGAAGCCATAGCGATCAAACCGTAGCGAGAAACATTGCCGTAAGTGGGCTTAGCACCAACGGTGCCAGTGACCGCAGCGGGCTGACGGATCGAACCGCCAGTGTCTGAACCCAGTGCCAACGGAGCAAAGAAAGCAGCCACGGCCGCGGCAGAGCCACCACCGGAACCACCAGGGACACGGTCTAGATCCCACGGGTTGTGAGTTAGCTTGAAAGCTGAGTGCTCGCTGGAAGAACCCATAGCGAACTCATCAAGGTTGGTCTTACCAAGGATCGGGAGGGCAGCGGCCTTAATGCGCTCAACGACAGTCGCATCGTAGGGCGGCAACCAGCCTTCTAGAATCTTGGAAGCGCAGGTGGTGGGCATTCCGCGGGTAACGATATTGTCCTTCAAGGCGATCGGAACGCCGGTAAGGACGTGAACGTCCTCGCCCGCCGCGCGACGACGGTCTGCCTCAGCGGCAGTTTCCAAGGCGCCCTCGGCGTTAATGTAAAGGAAAGCACCGACGCGGTCATCAAACTGGGCGATCCGGTCTAGGCAAGCCTGGGTAAGTTCCACGGAGGTGAACTCGCCATTGGCCAAGCCCTCAGCTAGGGAGATCGCATCCCGAGTCAAATCAATAGCCATATTTCTTATTCCTCCCCCAGAATCTGAGCCACACGGAACATGCCATCTTGGGCTTCCGGGGCGGCGGCAAGGACCTCATCGCGATCCAAAGTGGGACCGACCTCATCCTTACGCATAACGTTTTCTAGCG
The DNA here is from genome assembly GCF_001907245.1 of Boudabousia liubingyangii. Lineage (GTDB taxonomy): Bacteria > Actinomycetota > Actinomycetes > Actinomycetales > Actinomycetaceae > Boudabousia > Boudabousia liubingyangii. Next base: position 58,004 of record NZ_MQSU01000005.1, on the reverse strand, counting down.
GTAGAGGGTGCGAAGTAGCGGGGGTATTTTCCAGATCGAGCTTCTGGACTCGTTCGATGGAATCCGTAATACCAGCCAACTCATGCGCAAAATCCTGCGCTTCTTCAGGGGTAAGTGCAATCCTGGACATACGTGCCAGGCGCATAACCGTATCAGTACTAAAATCAGACATGCTAAAAGCATACGATAATCACCCCAAACATGCCCACAGGCAAGGTTATGCGCTACCTTTAACACATGAAGTTTTTACGGAAGTTCCTTCCCCATCGTTTCGAGTACCAGGATGTCGCAGATCATGCCGGCCGGGCACTCAAATGGTGGATCCTGGGAGGCGCCGCACTTCAAATTGTCACTGCCGCCAGCATTGTCACCTATGACCAGTTCCGTAAACGCCGTATTCCCGGTGGTTTCGAAGGCTTCCCGCACCTACCCCCGACCAGTGCTGAACTGGCCGGAAATGAACTCACCGTTTACACCAATGGCCAGCAACTCTACGACGATATGCTCAAGGCCATTAACGAGGCCGAACACAGCGTCTTCTTTGAAAGCTTCATCTGGAAGGGCGATGACACCGGTAAGGCTTTTAAAGAGGCCATGATTAATGCCGCGGCCCGCGGCGTACACGTCTACTGCATCTACGACACCTTTGCGAACCTGGTGGTCAATCCCGCCTTTAAAATCTTCCCACATCTAGAGAATCTGCATATTCTGCGCTTCCCGATCCTGCGTCCCGATATGTTCTTGATCAAGGGTCGTCTATTCGGACGCGATCACCGCAAGCTACTGATCGTTGATGGCAAGGTCGGCTGGGTCGGCGGCTATAACATTGGTGACCTCTACGCCACTGAATGGCGTGACACCCAGATCAAGATCGAAGGTCCAGCAGTCTGGGAACTAGAAAATGCCTTCGTTGAATTCTGGAACGAGTTCAAACGCCCACATCACCCGGAACTGCCTGACCGCGGAGCCCGAGCTTGGGATTCCAGAATCCAAGCAGTTGCCAATACTCCTTCGCGTTTAACTTTCCCGATTCGTGGCCACTACTTGGACGCAATTGCGAGGGCCTCCAAGCAGATCCTGATTACTCAGGCTTATTTCATCCCCGACCGCGAGTTCATTGACGCCCTCAAGCGGGCCGCCAAGCGCGGCGTGGAAGTCAAGATCCTGATCCCGGAGCGATCCAACCACGTGTTGGCTGACTGGGCGGCAGCTACCACCTTCACTGAACTACTCGATGCGGGGATTCAGATTTGGCTCTACCAGCACGCCATGGTGCACGCCAAGACCGCTACCATCGATGGTCGCTGGACCACGGTAGGCACTGCGAATATTGACCGACTATCCCTGCAGGGCAACTTTGAGGTCAATGTGATCCTGACCGGTAAGGAACCCGCCCAAGTGATGGAAAAGGTCTTCCTCAAAGACATGAGTACCGCCCGGGAACTGAAGCTGAAGAAGTGGGCAAACCGCCCTCGCTTCTGGCTGCTCATTGAACGGATCGTCCGCCCAATGCGTTTCTGGTTATAATCAGAGCTCTTCAAGCAGGGCCGCGCCTTTTTCTAGCAGTTCCCCAAAGCGTTCTGCCGGGATAATCTTCACGCCCAGGTCCTGGGCTTTGGTGGCCTTCGACCCCGCACCGGGACCCGCCACTAGAGCCGAGGTCTTCTTAGAAACCGAGGACGCCACGCGCGCACCCCGGACTGCCAGCGCTTCCTTAGCTGAGTCGCGAGTATAGCCTTCTACGGAACCGGAAACTACCAGGGTCAAACCGGCTAGCAGGTCTGCGGTTTCGGTATCCTGCTGTACGCCCACGCTGAAGTTCACGCCCGCGGCCTGCCAGTCAGCAATAATCTGCTGGTGCCAGTCCACTTCGAACCAGCTGCTTAGGGATTGGGCAATCTGCGGGCCGACGCCATCAACTTCGGAAAGTTCTTCTACACTGGCGGCCTGCAAGGCATCCAGAGATCCGAAGCGGGCGGCTAGGTCGCGAGCGGCAACCGGACCGACGTGACGAATGGACAAGGCCACGAGGATGCGCCAAAGGGGACTTTCTTTGGCGGCTTCTAACTGCTCCAGCAAAGCCACGGTGGACTTAGTTGGTTGCGGTTCGGCCACTACCTCGAGCGCATCTACCGGACCACGATAGGTACCCTGAGTGTAGAAATAACGCAGTTGACGCCAATCCCCCGTCGGTTGTCCCTCATTGAGGATCGGCTGCCAGATCATGACGTCTTTTAAGTCCTCAGCACGAAGGGCGAAAAGTGCGCCTTCCGTGTGTAGGACCGGCTGAGCGGCCGGCGGCATGAGGGCTTGGGCGGCCTCGCGTCGCTCTGCTTCTTGGCCCTCTGCCTGGAGTGATTCTGGGAGTTGAAGTTTTTGGCCAGTTTCTAGCTCTACCCGGTGGCCTCCCATAAGGGCGGCAGCTACCAGTTCCCGGTTCGCTTCCGGCTGGGTCAGGGCGAGGGCGCTCTGGTCACCTAGGCCCTCAATATCCAGGGCTGAGCGCGCCCCTAGGTGGGCAATACGTTCGGTGAGCTGTGCCGGGCAGGAGGCCGCGTTCAAACAACGCAGGTCCGCGTCACCTTCCTTGGCCGGTCGAATCGGGTGACCACAGGAGGGGCATTCGGTGGGCATGACGAAATCACGTTCCGAACCATCCCGAGCGGATAGTACTGGACCTAGGACTTCGGGGATCACGTCGCCAGCTTTACGCAGTACCACGAGGTCGCCGATTTTTACGCCTTTTCGGGCTACCTCGCCGGGGTTATGGAGGGTAGCGCGCGCAACCACGGAACCATCTAGGAGGACCGGTTCCATAATGGCGAAGGGGGTGACCCGGCCGGTGCGGCCAACCTGTACGCCAATGTCATGTAAGCGAGTATGAACCTCTAGGGGCGGATATTTGTAGGCGCAAGCCCAACGGGGCACGCGCGCAGTGTAGCCCAAGGATTCTTGAGCGGCGCGGTCGTTGATCTTAAGGACGACACCGTCGATCCCGTGCCGAAGGTTGAGGCGGTTCTTGCCTAGGTCGTCGATATAGTCGTGAATGTCTTTTAGGGAAGAAACTACCTTCGTCAGTTCTGAGGTTTGGATGTGCCACTGTGAGAGCTGCTCGAACCAACCCGAGAGCGTCTTCGGGGCTTCAAAACCGGCGGCCTCGGTAACTTGCCCGACGCCATGTGCTAGGAAATCTAGCGGGCGACGGGCCACTAGCCACGATTCTTTACGGCGTAGTGAGCCGGCGGCGGCATTACGGGGGTTAACGAAGATTTTCTGTTGTCCGATTCTGGTTTTGAGTCCGGCTTTGGCCATTTCTGCCCGGGTGAAGAGCGATTCACGGTTCATCGCTTCGCGGTCTTGGTTGAAGAAGGCAAAATCGTCGAGGGGGCAGAAGACTTCTCCGCGGACCTCCACGGTTTGCGGGTGCGGGGCGGGTAGGAGGCGTGGGATGGAGGTGATGGTCAGGACGTTGCTGGTTACGTCCTCGCCAATATTGCCATCGCCCCGGGTAACTGCGCGTACTAGTTGGCCGTCCTCGTAAACCAAGGAGAGGGCGAGGCCGTCGATTTTGGCTTCCGCGGTGATTTCCGGTTGTTTTTGTCCAAGGGACTTGGCCATGCGCGTGAACCAGTCGTCGACCTCGGCTAAGGAAAAGACGTCTTCAAGGCTGGTCATACGCTGCAGGTGCGCAACTTTAGTAAAGCCTTCCGCGGCGGTTACTGAACCGCCTACCTGCGCGGTGGGTGAGTCCTTGGTGGCCAGCTGGGGGAAGCGGCTCTCGAGTTCTTGTAGTTCACTGTAGAGCTGGTCGAACTGGGCGTCGGAAAGGGTGGTGAGTCCGGCTTCCAAGGCTTCCGGGGTGGCGTCGTAGTATTCGGCGCGGGCGGCCTCAATCTGTTCGGCTAGTTCCTGCCAGCGCTGTTTTTCCGCCTCCGAGGGGGTGGCGGGCTGAATCTGCAGGTCTTCTGCGAACAGGGAATCTTCTAGATTTTGGGGCTCACTCATTCCCCTATTTTCATACATGGGACGGACTTGTACCACCTGACAGTCGGGGTAGCTGTGGAGCTCACCCTTGGGGACTCGCATGTTTCCACAGGCATGCTTTTCCACAAAAGCGATTAGCGCAGAGGAGCCGGCACCTAGGTCCGTGTCATAGTCACCCCATGTCGTCACTGCAATACGTTTTGGCTCCGCACCTGGCGGTAGTTTCGGGCCCCGATCAGGGTTGCAGCCTGGGGCCTGGGTTAATCGGTCGAAATCGACTCTTATCGGACCCCAATCTGTCAAGATCCGCCGGCTATCTGGAGCTAAATGAAGACCGACTACTCTTGCACGTCCAAGAGAGAATCCGAAAGCTGCGGCCCGGTCAAAGCTTCAGGCTGGGCCAGAATCGATTCCAAGTTCGAAAAGCGGTGACCAGCCTAGAGCTACTTCCACCGAAGAATCCGCAGGCGAGGGGGATGGGAATGGGCGAAAGGAGTGGGCCCGATCGGGATCCGGGCCCGCGCTTTGATGGGGGCAAGATCCTGGCCCGGGTCTCTCCCCTACTGTCGATGTTCTTCCTCTTGTTGCTGATCCCCCGGCTAGGAGGGATGCTCTTCCCGACGGTCCCGACAACGAGTTTGGAAGCCAAAAATCATCTCCCGGGTGGGCCGCTTCCCGGTCAAAGTAGTTCGACTAAAAATCTAATGTTTTGGTTTCTGGTCATGATTATTGTGGGGGTGCTGATAAATCTGCTGTTCTATGTCCGGGGAAGAATCAGACGAACCTATCTGCCAGCTGATTCCCTGTTGGCCGCGCTTTACCTGACTCCCACCCAAGGAGGCTCAGGGGCACTTTCAGGGCCCGAATCCCACTTCCGCCGCGGGGACACGAATTCAAACCCGGGCCTTGCTAGTCAGAGTTGGAGCACTTCACTTTGGCTCAAAGATAGCCGCTTTCCGATAAAGCCAAAGCCTAGAGACTTTCGAAACAGCCCAATCCTGGACGTCCATTCCGGCAGTATTATTGCCCTTTTAGGTCCGCAGGCGCTGGGTACTGCCCGCTGGTTGGCGGCGCAGTTGATAGCCCAAGGTCAGGTCACAACCGTAGAAGAACTAGGTTCCGGCCAGGTTGAGGAACGCTCAAGGCTGGAAACTTCAGCCAGTACTGCTAGCGAATGTACTCGACGGGTACGAATCATCCAGGCGGAGGACTCCGGGGTGGTAGCTGAGGCGTATCGACTTCCGGAAAAGAGCTCAATTAACTTGCTGGTAGTTTCCAGTCATCTGCAAGTCCCGGCTGGTTGTAGCCAAGTGGTCAAGACTCCCCCACAGCCGCCAGCATCTGAGACTTGGTGGCAGCAGTTCACCTCTGCTTTGGGGACGCCTATCGCAGAGTCTCAAATGGGTAGGTCAGGTACCTTTTTGAGCGCCCAGCCAAGGTTGAGTAGCAGTCGCGAGATCTATCGCATTTGGGAACAGGGAGAAGCTGGAACCCTGCGTGTCCCGGTGGGGACTAGTTTGAGTTCTGGTCGTTCAGAGAAGCTGGTCTATTTGGATCTTGCCGACCAGGGCCCACATGCGCTACTTGGGGGCACTAGTGGGGCGGGAAAGTCTGAAGCGTTATTAACTTGGGTGCTGTCCATGGCCTGTCGGTATTCGCCTCGGCAGCTTAGCCTGGTATTGATTGACTATAAGGGCGGGGCTACTTTTCAGAAGCTTGAAAAGCTACCACATGTCCAAGGGGTGCTTTCTGACTTAGATGAGGCGCAAAGTGAGCGAGCTTTAAATGCGTTACTTCTTGAACTCAAGCGCAGAGAAAGTCTGTTCCAGTCTATGCGGGTAAGCAGTTTTGGCGACCTTCGTTCCCGGTATCCGACTGAACGACTTCCCAGAATCGTGATCGTAGTGGATGAGTTCAGGGAGTTGGCGCAAAAGTTCCCTGAGCATCTAGAGATTTTGAACCGCTTGGCTGCCCAGGGCCGTTCCCTAGGGCTACATCTGATTTTGGCAACCCAGCGACCAGCCGGAGCGATCACAGCTGAGATCAAAGCGAATTCACAGTTACGAGTCGCGCTGCGGGTGACCGATAAGGCTGATTCTTTTGATCTATTAGATAGTGACCGGGCCTCACGTCTTCCCAAGCAACCCGGGGTATTTCTGACCTCAGAAGACAGCGATGAGCCAGGGAGATTTTGGCTTACCACCGATTCTGAGTTGCGTCTCTTAATGGAAAAGATTCAAGCTGCTAGTGGCTACGAGCCAGCCGCACGTGCCCTGTGGACTCCCGGTTTGCCCACATATTTGGAAGCGCCTACCGCAGGTGCCCCGATGTCGTCCGATTCGCTACCTTTCGCCCTGGTTGATTATTCGCCGGTGCAGGACGCCCAGAGGGTGTATTTGTCACCAGAACAGGTGGTGTTTTTAGGTTCTCACAATCCCACCTGGATTCAGGAGAGAATCGGACAGGCAACTGAAATCTTTGCCTCTCAGGGGTATAGCTTTGCGGAGCTAGATGGAGAAAACTTTTCCGGGCAGATCCCCACCCGAGCAGTAGTGCATCTGCGAAATGTTGAGGCTCTGCTGCGTAATCCAGAGTTGAATTTCGGTTTGGATTCGAAACTTCGCCAGTATCTTGAAGCCCTAAAGGCCGGGGGAAATATGGTGATTGCCTCGGGGGTACCGGAAGCTCTAGTGACGAAACTTGCTCCCCTTTTCGAGCAGGTGTTTATCCAAGCTGGGCTTGATCCCCTGACGATTGCCAAGCTAGGTTTAGGGAAGGTCCCGAAAGCAGAGCGAGAACAAGCGTGGATGCTAGATGGGCAAGTAGCACTGGTAGCAGCGTTTTGGAAGCATGAGGTCAGAATCCTAGACCCCTAATCCTAGGCGGATTCTAGGCTTCGCTGCCCTCACGACGAGCAGCACGATCCACAACCGCCGTAAAGATCGCGTCAGTTCCGCCTTCTTCGCGGCGGAGCCACTGGATCTGGCCACGCAGTTCAGCAGTCACCAGTGAAGAAACAATCTGGGTGCCTAAGCCTTTACCAGTCCGGTCTAGGTCAATACCTGGCCCAAAATCACGGACCGTGACTCGCACTGAGCGCTCCCCACGCTCAACAAGGACTTCAATACGACCCGCTCCCTCTGGGTAACCATGCTCGACCGCATTGGCAACCAACTCTGCCAAAACTGTTGACAGGGTGGAAGCACAGTCCGCGTCGACACGGCCGAAAGAGCCCTCTAGGACGGTCTCAATACCGGGCTTACTGGAGGCCAACAGTGCCGCGTTAGTAACAATGGTCCGGGCTACTGAAGTGTATTCAAGGTCCGGTTCCAAACTTGAAGACAGGGCCTCGTGGACGGTTGAAATAGTCGAAACTCGACGTTCAGCCTCGGCTAAAGCAGCCTTAACCTGAGGGTTATCAGACCGACGCGACTGCAAACGAATCAGCGCTGACACGGTAGCCAAGTTATTCTTCACCCGATGGTGGATCTCGCGGATCGTCGCTTCTTTAGACATAATCTCACGCTCAATGCGACGAACTTCTGAAACGTCACGACAAAGTACGATCGCACCGCAGCGCTCACCCGAAATCCGTAACGGCAATGCTCGCAAGGAAATCGTAGCCCCCGCGGATTCGACCTCGGTCCGCCAAGCCGCACGTCCCATCAATACCAAAGGTAGGGCTTCGTCAACGGTATTAATGCCATCACTGACCTTCGCAGTGACCTGTTCGACCAGAATCGTACCCAGAAGATGCCCGGAGACCCCCAGTCGGCGGAAGCAGGAACGAGCGTTGGGAGAAATACCTAAGACGACGCCCTCTTCATCAAGTCGCACTAGGCCATCGATGACGCGCGGGGCACCGTTAAAAGCTGAAGACGGGGTGGCCTCATACGGGTAGTCGCCCGTAGAGATCATCTTCATCAGTAAGTCTGCTGAATCGTAGAACCAACGGTCACCATTAGTGAAAGAGGTTGCCGCACCCAGATTGGATTCGGCGGTAAGTACGGCGATTGCGCGGCCCTGACGGACTACCGGTACCACGGTTTCCTGTACCGAATAGGAGCCAGCCCAACGGGGTGCTGAAGGAACTGAGACACGCTTTTCTTCTAGGGCTGCTCTGAGCGCCTCGCAGCGAGAAGTTGGGCGGTAAAGACCAACAATGTCGTCAAGGTGAACCGTCGCCGCGGTAGAGGGACGACAGTGAGCAGCCGCGATAAAGTTTCCATCCTCACGTAACACCCAGAGAATTAAATCCGCCGGAGCAAGGTCAGAGAGGATCTGCCAGTCGGCTACCAGCACGTGAAGCCAATCCAGATCTGCCTCGGAAAGATCAAGGGAAGAGTTCTCGCGAACAATCTCAGTCAAGTTTTGCACAGCAATATGTTATCGCAGTCGCCGATAGACCTCTAAAACAAGCCAGTACTACCAAAAATGTGGCAAGAAAAAACTTGCTTTCTCTATCGCCTAAGTCTTAGGCAGGCTAAAATAGGGGTAACTGTCTACCGATAGGAAAGTTACATGAAGGTATCACTGAATTTCCAGTACCCCGCGGCTCTGCCCGAAATCCTTAAGATGCTGGCAGATCCCGAATACCGCAAGTACCGTTTACCTGCCGGATACGTCAAAGACGTCCGCGCTACCGAAGAAGCCCCCGGGCAAACTCGCGTAGTCACTGACGTTGCCGTAGATACCAAAGACCTGCCGGCGAATCTGCCCCCGGCTGCTCTCAAGCTACTACCTAAGCACCCCACCGGTGAAGTAACTGAAGTTTTACGCACCAATGGGCCCGCGCAAGAAAACTGCACGATTTCCCTAAAACTTGCCGGAATCCCCGTAGAGGTAGCCCTCATGATGGTCTTTAAGGATCGGACAGAAACTACCGATGTTGATCTACAGGGCACCATCAACGTGAAGATCCCCTTCCTAGGCAAGAGCATCGAGAATAAAGCCGTCAGCAAGCTAGGCTCCCTAGTCAAGCTAGAAGTAGCTGCCGCTGAAAAGTATCTTTCCGAACACCGCTAAGCCTTAAAGTTACTGTTCTGCCCAGCCAGAGGGTCCGAAGTAGGCTTAGAATTAGTTCGTCAAAAATGCCACCCGGGAATAAAAACTGCTGCGAAAACGTAATACCAGTGGTCGAAAATTCATAAATAATCCCATCAAGGAGAAGTAATGAGCAAAGAAGATTTGAACATCAACGTTGAACCCGCTGCCGAAAATGGCCCTCATGCACCGCTCTGGGCCGAGCGCGTGGGCGAACGTCACTACGTGGCCCGCAATGCCCGTGGTGCTGAAGTTCAGGTCGGTATGGGCGAAGGCCAGTTCAGCCCCGGCGACCTACTAAAGATCGCCCTTGCTACCTGTAACTCCCTATCTGCGGACCACTCCCTAGCTCGTTCCCTAGGCAAGGACTTCAAGGCCAAGGTGGGCGTCTCTGGCAAGTTCATCGAAGAAACCGACCTCTTCGAATCCTTCCAGGTAGAAATCGTGGTTGAAGGCTCTGACCTAGATGAAGAAAACCAGGTCAAGACCACCGAATTCGCCTACCGTGCGATCGACAAGTACTGCACCATCGGACACACCCTAGCTGAGGGTGCCCCCTACGAACGCAACCTAACCTTCGAACCGAAAGCAAAGTGATTTATGCTAGGTAAGCTCAAGGACCAAAGTCGTCGACTAGTAAAAAAGGCCGGTAAGGTCACCTCAGTGGCGACCCTCGACGCCTCTGACGAAGAGGTACTAAATATCGTCGACCGGGCCTTGAACTTACCTGCGGGCATTATCAAAAAGCGCATCGAAAAACTGCGTGAACGTTACCCCCAAGAAAACGACGCGCAGTTAATCGATCGTCTTAATGACCGTTTCGTCAAGCAGGTTCAAACCACCGCCGGTACCGCCGGGGTGGCAGCTGTCTGGCCCGGCCTTGGCACTGCCGCTTCCCTAGCGGTTTCTACCGCCCAGTTCGCCACTTTCGTCTCCCAAGCAGCCTGGTACGTTCTAAGCGTTGCTGAAATCCGTGGGCTTCACCCGGATACCCAGAATGGCAAACGTACCCTACTCTTAACCGCCTTAATTGGCGAGGATGGTCCCGAGGTAGTCGCTAAAGCCCTGGGTGGTTCTGGCTTACTTTGGGCACAGGCCACCTTGGCCACCATGAGTGGGACCCAGAGTTCAAGTTTGAACCGTTTCCTAGCCAAATACATCACCAAGCGCGCCGCTAAAACTACCGGCAAGCACATGATTAAGCGTGCCCTCCCGCTGGGCATTGGCGCGGTCCTGGGTTGGCGCGGAGGTGCCAAACTGGCCGAGCAAATTATTGCCGGAACCCGGGGTGGAATTGATATGCTTAACCAAAGACAAGCAGCACTATCAAAGGCGAAGGAAAATGCAAACTAACACCCAGTACGAAGACCTGCTGCGTGACGTCCTCGAAAACGGCACCGATAAAGGTGACCGCACCGGTGTCGGAACCCGAAGCGTATTCGCCCGACAGCTGCGCTACGACCTTTCCGAGGGCTTCCCGCTAATCACCACCAAGAAGGTCTTCCTTAAGGGTGTGGTCGGGGAACTACTTTGGTTCCTACAGGGTGATTCCAATATTCGCCAACTAGTTGAACAGGGCATTCATATCTGGGATGACTGGGCGGACGAGAACGGTGAACTGGGCCCGGTTTACGGTGTGCAGTGGCGTTCGTGGCCTTCCCGGGACGGCGATGCGATCGACCAGATCACCCAGCTGATTGAAAATTTGAAAGCAGACCCGGATTCCCGTCGTCACCTAGTTTCCGCCTGGAACGTCTCTGAACTGGACCGGATGGCCCTGGCCCCCTGCCACGCTTTCTTCCAGTGCTACGTCAGTGAGGGCAAGCTTTCCCTGCAGGTTTACCAGCGCAGTGCGGACCTCTTCCTAGGAGTGCCCTTCAATATTGCGTCCTACTCACTGTTGACCCATTTCTTGGCTCAGCAGACCGGTTTGGAACCCGGCGAGTTCATCTGGACCGGCGGTGATTGCCATATCTATCAAAACCACTTCGAGCAGGTCAAAACTCAGCTTTCCCGCGAAGCCTACCCCTTCCCGGAGCTAGAACTGACCGCGCGCGACAGCATTTTCGATTACCAGCTAGAAGACGTGAAGGTTAAAAATTACCAGCACCACGCTGGCATTAAAGCCCCGATTGCGGTCTGAGACCCGCAGTTACCTTCTTAGTCCACACTCTTGGGCGGATAGGAATAGCAGATGTCGGACAAGCAGTTAAACCTGGGCCCGGAAGCTCTAGATTTCACTTTGGGTGCCATTTGGGCAGCTGATACCAATGCCCTGATTGGCGTCGATGGGGATCTACCCTGGCATATTCCGGGCGATTTTAAACATTTCAAAAACGCTACCCTAGGTTGTCCCATCATTATGGGCCGAGGTTGCTTGGAGTCACTCCCCAAAGCTCCCCTTCCGGGGCGGCTAAATATAGTCCTTTCGCGCACCTTGAACCTGTCGGAGCCGAATCTGGTTTCAGTACCCACGATCGAGGCGGTTATTGAGCTGCTAAATGAGCACTTCGCCCAGCTAAAGGCCCAGGCTGGCTCCCCTGCTGAAGGTGAGGGAGCGCCCTCGAACCCCTATGGGGTTGATGCTTGGGTGATTGGTGGGGCTCAGGTCTACGAGGCTTTCCTGCCCCTGACGTCGATTGTGGTGACCAGTCAGGTTCAGACCGCGGTGGAGCTCAAGCCTGAACACACTCGCGTAGTTCATGCTCCTAGGGTTGATCAGGATCTGTCCACTTGGCAGGTTTTACCTGATCTGAGTGACCAAGAAGTTCGTGATCCGCTGGGACCTTGGCCATGGCAGGTTGTCACCTATGGGCGGAAAATGTAGTTTTAACCACGCTATCCCCTGCCAAGGCCACGTCAGATAGGGCACAATAGAGGGGATATATCGTTTCATAGAAAGGAAATGACATGCTGCGTCTACTCGGCAAGCTCATCAAGTTCACCCTAGTCCTAGGTGCTGGTTTCTTCCTCGGTCGCGAGAAGCCCGACTTGATTGAAACCGTCCTAACCAAGGTTATGGGCTGATTTAACAGACTGAAAAGGAACCCCCAAGGTTTGATAACGACATCAACCTTGGGGGATTTCTTATTTTTGGGCGACCGCTAAGACTAAGACTTCCGCATGGTCCGTATGTGGGAACATGTCGAAAAGTCGTGCCTTGAGCACCCGATAGCCTTCAATGCGTCCTAGATCTTCCGCTAGTGACTGCGGGTTACAGCTGGAGTAGATAAAGGCCGCCGGGCGGGCTTGGCTGAGCCATTGGCATAGTTCCGGCCCGATCCCCCGTCGAGGCGGATTAACGACCACTAGGTCATAGGCCCCCATATCGATACTCTGAGCATCTGCGGCCTCGAAACTCACGTTTTCGAGCCCGGCTTGCTGCGCGGAAGCACGAGCCGCTAAGACCGCACTTTCTGAGATTTCAACCCCGAAGACGCGCTGGAACCCGGCTGCCATTGCTAAGGCGAAACCGCCCACGCCACAGAACAGGTCCAGTGCCTGCCCCTGGCCGTTGGCATAGTCTGCCGCCCAGTCCGCCGCCTGCTGGTAGAGCGCCTGGGCCACTTGGGTATTGGTTTGGAAGAACCCACCCGGGCGGGCATAAAGCACCAGTTCTGAAGTCTGCGGAACGTCCCCCACGGCCCTGGCGCGAGCTGCCTCGCCACCTGCTGAGTTAGCGAAAGTCAGACGCAACGGCATGGGCAGGAGTTTCTGCTCGGTTAATAGCAGTTCTTCATGCCCTTCAGTCAGGGCCACATGCTCTGGGAGGAAGTTGAGCGAAAATACTTCCGTCCCGGGCAAGGCCTGCAAGATAGCGGGCGTCAACTGACGGATCTGCGGCACTAGGCGCTTTGAACGCAAGACTAGGCGCAGCATAAAGCGATTCTTGGGGGACTGCGTTACCAGCACGTATTTCAGCTCCCCACGGCGAGTATTCAACTCATAGGGCGGCAGTTTCAAAGCCGCTAAGAGGGCAGGTAGCTTCGCCAGGTAAGCGCGCATTTCGGAATCATAGAGTGGGCACTGCAATAGGTCTTGGACCTTCCCGTCAGGCAGCATGATCCCTAGGGTGGGCTGTTGGCTACTTCCCCCGACGGCCAGTTTTGCTTTATTACGGAACCCCTCTTCTGCGGAGGCCTGTGGCGCTACCCAGGCCGCGGCGGGCACGTGAGCAGACAAGATCTGAGCCACCCGGTCTTGCTTTTCTGCCAGCTGAACCGAAGGGGCTAAATGCAGGTCTTTACAAGATTTGCACAGGTCGGCCTCGTAATAATCACATCGCATAAACCCATCATAAAGCCCCGGAAGCTTGACGGCTGTGGCACAATTGCGAAGAGGTTTCATTTAGGAAGGTTCGGGAATGTCTGATCGTACTCTGGTTATCGGTATTGCTGGTGGAACTGCCTCCGGTAAATCCACCCTCACCCAAACCCTAGCGAAGCACTTCGCCGGGCATGTCACGGTGATCCAGCACGACTCTTACTACAAGAACAACGATCATCTGCCCTTTGAGGCCCGCACGACCCTGAACTATGACGCGCCCACCGCTTTCGATAATGACCTGATGATTGAACAGGTCAAGGAGCTGATCTCTGGGAAAGCCGTTGAGTGCCCCACCTACGACTATGCGCTACACACCCGCGCGAAAGAGACCGTCCGACTGGACCCCTCCCCCATTTTGATCGTGGAAGGCATCCTGATTTTTGCCGAACCGCGCCTGTGCGAACTATGCGATATTAAGCTCTTCGTTGATACGGACGCTGACGTGCGCATCTTGCGTCGAATCCGTCGCGATGTGGTTGAGCGTGGGCGCTCCCTTGAGTCGGTTGAAGCCCAGTATCTAAAGACCGTTAAGCCCATGCATGAACTGTATGTGGAACCTTCGAAGCGCCAGGCCGACATGATCATCCCCGAGGGCGGCTCCAACCTGGTGGCCCTAGACATGTTGGTTCACCGGATCGACCGAGTTTTAGGGCTAGATCCGAATGCGGTACCTTTGAACGCGCCGATCTTTGAGGTTGATCCCCAGTCCGCTCAGACTTCTACGAATGACTGAGTTTTCTGCTTCTTTTAGTCCCGACGAGGGCGCTGGCTTCCTTCCCGACGAGGGCGCTGGCTTCCTTCCCGCCGGGGGCTTTACTGCGCGCGTACTACGCCAGGCTCCACATTTACCGTTCCGTACCGGCTTAGGGGCACTGTTGGGACTCTTTGGGCAGGATCGCCGACTGGTGGTTTGTGCGCCTCCGGGCTCAGGTAAAACCACCTTGGTGCCACCCGCGCTAATCGATTTTGTGGATGCTCAAAACCTAGGTGATAAGAGGATTGCCTTGGTGCAACCTCGGCGGGTAACCGCGCGGGCCGCCGCGCGCCGACTAGAGGAGCTAACCGGGGCCCCTAAGGGTACTTTCGCCTATACGATTCGCGGGGAAAGTACCTGTAATCGCAGCACCCGTCTAGAGGTTATGACTCCAGGAGTTCTGGTTCGTAAACTCCTAGCGGATCCAGAGGCTGAATCCTATGCGGGGATTATCTTCGACGAAGTCCATGAGCGTTCCCTTTTTAGCGATCTAGGATTAGCATTTGCTATCGATTTAGCGCAGGTTCTGCGGCCCGACCTGTACGTGATCGCGATGAGTGCCACCCTGCAAGCCACCAAGGTGGCTCAGGTTTTGGGTTCAGAACCGGCTGAGGCGGAAGTGCCGGTGGCGGAGGCAGGCCAGTTTGAAGGGGTTTCGATTATTCCGGCGACTACGGATCAGGCCCCGATTCTGGACGTTCCGGGACAGATCTTTCCCCTGGACCAACAGTACTTTCCCCCACCAGCCCAGGTTCCCGTGCTAAGTGCGGGCCCCAGCGGCAAAGTACGTCCTGATCGCGCCTACCTACAGCATGTTGCGCAGCTGGTACGGAAAGCCTACGACTCAGATCCCCATGCCGGAAATATCCTGGTTTTCCTACCCGGGGTGCCAGAAATCGATCAGGTCAGCGAGCACCTAGCGGGCTTACTACCCGAGGCGACGATCTGGCCCCTACATGGATCATTACCCGCCAAGGAACAAGACCGGGTGCTCTCTGCTTCTGAGGGCAGAGCCATTATTCTCTCCACGGATTTAGCGCAGAGTTCATTGACAGTTCCGGGCGTTCGCACCGTGGTAGATGCCGGCCTGCAAAGGCGTCCTCGTTTTGACCCGGCGCTAGGTGTGGCAGAGCTAGTCACGGGGTGGGCCTCTGCAGCTGACTGTGAGCAGCGGGCTGGTCGTGCCGCCCGTCTGGGACCGGGTCGAGCCTGGCGGACCTTCAGCGAGGCTGATTACTCTAGGCTAGTCCCGCAGCCCAAACCAGAGGTAGAAAGCGTTTCCCTAGACCAGTTCGTACTCTATTTAGCAGCTTGGAATGCCGCCCTAGGGGAAGGACTCAGGTGGCTCTCCACCCTACCGGCAGCCAGCCTCAAGCAGGCCCAGTCGAATCTTAAAGCTCTGGGGGTGCTGGAAGCTGATCTTTCCCTAACACCGATCGGCACTGATCTTTGCCGACTCTCTATGGAACCCAACCTAGGCGCAGCCCTGCTGCGCTTGCAAGCTCGCTTTTCCACCCGGACCCTGGCAGAGGCCGCCGCGGTCCTCACCGTCCTAGACCGTCCTCATCAGGCAGACCTGCTGGGGGCTTTGCCCCGGCTTTCAGCCACCCAGAGGAATGAAATCAAGCAGTTCCGTGGCCAGTTCGAAAACCAGCTTAAGTCCCTGCCGACCCGCCCAGATATCGCGCCGGAGCCCTCACCGGCCCACAGTCAGGCACCAAACTTTGACCTTTCCGATGCTCTGATGGAACTTGCGGCTTTTGCCTTCCCCCGGTGGGTTTGTGCGCAAAGACGGCAGCTACCTCGGGTCGCTGGAAAGGACAGTAAAGCTGCCAAGTCGGGGGCGTCCTCAAAGGGGGGCAAAACTACCGCCAAGGCGACTGTCGGTGCTGCGACGGTAGGGGCCAACGGGCCTGAAACCTATCTGACGGTTGCGGGAACTGCCGCGCGCCTTCCGGCGGGATCCGCCCTAGCTTCCAGCCCTTGGTTAGCGGTTTCCGGCCTGCGAAGAATCGGTGGCGGCCAGCTTGAAATCTCGGCGGCCCTAGCGATCCCGGCTGACCTAGCCCGGGAAGCAGCCGCCGCAGAGCAGCATGCGAAGCGCACCCAATCCCTTGACGAGGACGGTCTAAAGCTCAGTGAGCAAGACTTCCTAGGGGCGATTCCGCTCTCGCAGCCACGTCGCCTGCAGGCTTCCGAAGACAACATTTGGGCCGCGGTCATGGAACAGTTGGCGGAACTGCCGGCTTCAGCCTGGGAGTGGACGACAGAGGCTCGTAATTATCTGTCTCGCCTGCGTTTTGCCGCTGAGCACTGGCCGGCCAACCAAGATTTTGAGATCCTCCCCGGACAGTTGTGGCCACAGCTTTCGGATCAGGATTTACAGGATCACGTCGAAGACCTATTTGGGCATCGGCGGGCGGAAATCGTGCGCCAGACCAAGCTCCCTCGGGTCCTAGTCGCCGACTTGCAGCAGGTGCTACCCTGGCAGGTGGTAGCTGCTTTAGACGAGGTTGCGCCCCCAGTTTTCTTACCCCCAGCCGGCTCTGAAGTACCGATTTCTTACCCGCCCGAGGGACCCCAGGCTTCCTTGAAGCTGCAGCGCTGTTTTGGTTTGGCGCAGACGCCGCTCTTGGCGGGTGGCCGGGTACCGTTGAAGTTGGAGCTGCTTTCCCCCGCTGGGCGGCCTTTGGCTGTGACTAATGATCTGGCTAGTTTCTGGCAGGGCCCTTACCAGGGAGTCAGGGCGGAAATGCGGGGCCGCTACCCGAAGCACCCGTGGCCCGAGGACCCGCTACAGGCTCAGGCGGTAACGGGCACTAAGAAAGAGGCCCTTAGGGCGCAACAGAAAACTGAAGGTAACGGATAGGAAGGCTGGGCATGAAACGTATTTACACGCCTTTGATGCTGGGCTTCATTGGGGTACTTTTGAGTTTTTTGGCGCTCACGGGGGAATCTAACCGCTATCTGTTGCCAGCTTTTCGTCCCTGGTTGGGAGTCTGTGGTGGCTTCTTGCTGTTGATTGCCCTCTGGGCTTTAGCACGTCCGGCGGCGCATGATCATGCAATGGAGCGCAGCTCATGGTTGATGGTCTTGCCGGTCGCACTGTTGGTTTTTTCGGCCCCGGCCTCGCTGGGTGCCGTAATGGTTGACCAGAATGCCCCGGCTCCCGCTAGTCCGGAGTCCGCTGCTAGCGCGGATGGGGTACCTACTGATGAGGATCCCGGGCAAATCCTTACGGGCGATCCCAACGTGAAACTCACGGGGGCAGGTCCGAATGGTTCCCACCTACCGGCCCCTGACTTGCCCACTGGGCGAGCTAAAAAAGCGGTGGTGCAGTATCCCGATCTACCGGCCGGTGAGGCTCCCCTGGAGCCCATCGACGATCTGGTAGACCGCTACCATTTTGGGGATCCGAACCAGATCCGAGGTCGCGTCGTGACCTTGGAGGGGTTCATTTCTAAGGCGCATAAGGACGATTTACGTAGCGGTGCGGGTCCGGCTTGGCGGATTTCCCGGTTTAAGATTTTCTGCTGTGCCGCGGACGCCCAACCGTTCTCAGTCGTTATCCCGGGGAAGGCCCCGGGCGAAGTTAATCAGTGGGTCCGGGCGGTAGTCGAGATCGTTCCCGGTGATGGTCCATGGCCCACGGCAAAGCTCCGTTCTGTTGAGCTTATTCCTGAGCCGGCTACCCCTTACATGTAGGGAGGATAAAAGATGAAGACTCCCCTGAAGAATCATTCCGTAAAGCATCAGAACGCCGTCTTTAGCCGTTCCTCCCTGGTGGCTATTGCGCTAATCCTAGGTCTAGCTGCGCTGCTTTGGCTGCGCCGGTTAACCGGTCCGCTTTGGGTTGCCGAGGGGCGTCTACAGGCCTGGCAGGTATTGTTCCTTTCGATCGTATTGCAGGCACTACCATTCCTAGTGTTGGGAAGTATTATTTCTGGCCTATTGGCGGCTTTCCTACCTACGGGTTGGGCACAGCGTTGGTTTAATACCCGTCCACTTTGGGGAGTACCAATTGCGGCGGCCAGTGGTTTTGCCCTACCCGCCTGCGAATGCGCGTCCGTTCCGGTAGCGTCCTCGCTCATGCGTAAGGGGGCAAGTCCGGCAGCAGCTCTGACTTTCTTGCTGGCAGCCCCGGCAGTTAATCCGGTCGTGATTGTTTCGACTGCGGTGGCCTTCAGGAACTATCCGATTATGGTTTGGGCTAGGCTAGGGGCCTCTTTTACCGCCGCGGTCCTGATAGGTTGGATCTGGTGGTGGAAGGGGCGCAACTACCCGCCTAAGCCCAGTAGTAGTGCCTGTGAGCTTCACCAGCACGAGGGTGGCTGGACCGAGTTCCGGCAGACCTTCGGACATGATTTCCTACAGGCGGGCGGTTTCTTAGTTTTCGGGGCGGCAGCAGCGGCCGCACTGAAAGTTTTTATCCCCCGCTCCCTGTACCTAGAGTTAAGCAATTGGCCGATCCTGATGATTCTTGTGATGGCTCTGCTGGCGGTTGGCCTGTCCCTGTGTTCGGAGGCGGATGCCTTCGTCGCGGCTGCTTTCACTCAGGTAAGCCCGACCGCCCAGTTAGTGTTCCTGACGGTCGGCCCGATGGTGGATATTAAGCTGATTGCGCTGCAGGTGGGTAGCTTCGGAGCTCGCTTTGCCGTGCGGTTTATGAGCCTCACGTTCTTAGTCTCTACCCTAGTAGCAGCGCTCTTTGGCTTTATCTGCTTCTAGAGGTTTATCGGTGTGAAACTACCTTGGTACCCATGGGGGCCCAGTGGTAGAACCACTTGGCGACATCTACCGGAAGGTTTACGCAGCCGTGGGAGCCACCGCGACCCGCGTGGCCGAAGTGTGAACGCCAAGGTGCACCGTGTAGGGCGTAGTCACCGTGGAAGTATAGAATCCAGGGTACACCGGGAGTGACGTAGTCGGGACCGCGCATGGTCTGGCTACGGACCTTGGCCCAAACCGGGAAGATGCCTTCAACGGTGGGGGTATCGGGCTTACCGTTAACCATGGCGATCGGGCCGTAAACGACCTTGGTGCCCTGGTAGGCGGTAGCGGTGTGACGGGTTAGGTTTACGTCAATCCACTTTTCACCTTCAGCGGGTGAATAAGGTAGTGCGGCCGCATTGGCGTTCCCGCCACCGTTGCTGGCTTCGGCCGGCTTCGGTTCAGGTTCGACCACCTTGTTAATGATTTCAGCGGGCAGTTCCTTGAACTTAACCTCTGCGTTGACCGGAGTGCTGTCGCGGAAGGCAGCTAGGACCTGCTTTTGCAGATCATCACGGTTTGCAACCTCACGACCGTCACGCTTTTCGCTGGGTTCACCAACTTTTTGACCGTCAGCCAAAATCTTTTGGACACCATTACGCGGGGTAACGTGAAGTTCCGAAGCGATCTTGTCGACCCACTGAGTAACGGCTTCATCCTTTAGGACTAGCTTAAAGCCGCCTTCATTCTGGGGCTCGATGTTGAAGAAGTCTTTGCGGTCTAGCGGGTCCGGAGCGAAGCTACGATTGGCACCAACTAGGACGACCTCAGTGTTGAACTGCTTGTTGGCAGAATCAGCTAGTGCCTGAGCGGTCTGAGTGTTGAAGCTGGGTTCTTTCTTCGTAATTTCAACGTCGAGGTTGACGCCCTTGAGTTGCTGGGCGGCAGTTTCGATGGGCTTGACTAGTTTTTCGGTATCGGGGCGTTCACCGGGGACGGCAGGCTTAACTTCGAAACCGGTAGCGTCCTCTTTCAGGTTTACTTCCGCCGGCTTGCCCTTTAGCGCGTCTTCACCCAGCTTTTCGTTGAGGAAAGCCTGGAGTTTTTCCTGGTTGATCTTGACCGGGGTTGGAATCTGCTGTTTCTTCCACGGGGTGAGGTAGCGATTCCATGAGGACTTGGTAACCGCATTTTGTGCCACTGCGGCACTGTCTAGGGTTACCCCTAGGTCCGCATAGTTAGCCTTAATGACCTTATCTTTTAGCTTGAGTTCTGCGGGTAGAGCAGCGAATTTCTGGTTCAGGTCGGCAGAAATCTGCGCGGCCTTTTGACCCGAGACGCTGACTCCGGCGATGCTGGTTCCGGGTAGGGCGCGATCATGGTAGTACCAGCCGTAGGTACCGGCGCCAGCTCCAACACCAACTAGTGCTAGGAGCGCGACAACCCAGGGCCACCGGCGGCGGCGGGGCTCGTCGTCCTCGTTAAGTACAGCCAAGGTCTCTTCGTTAATGGTCACAGCCTCATCCTTGTTACGTATAGAAAACCAGAGACGATTCTATCGGTCTTCGTAAACGTTTTCTACGGACGCACCAAGAAATCCAGCATAAACGTGGGACGGTTAACGCTTTTCAGCACTCGTTCTAGCACAATCAGCGCTGACAGCCCGGACAGTAGAAGAGTTTTCGGGCCTGCATAACTTCCATTTTTACGGTGGAACCGCACTTGAGGCACGCTTGTCCGTCTCTTTGGTACACGTAGAACCGCTCTTCCCTCTCGGGCACTTCTTGACCAACTAGTCGGGTCGGTTCCGCCTGTTCCAATAGTTCCAGTTCGGGTAGTCGCGTATAGATCAGTCCCATATCAAAGCCGTCAGCTAGCCCGGCAACTAGGTCTTTCCAGAGCTGCCGCAGGCGCTTTTCGGAGACTTTTTGGCCGGGTCGCCAAGGGTTGATCCCGGTTCTGAAGAGGCATTCGGCGCGGTAGATATTTCCGGGGCCGGCTACCACGGACTGGTCCATTACGAGCTGCCCGATGGGGCTCTTTTTGGCGCGTACTAGTTTGACGAAACGGTCTTCGTCTCCGGGTTCGTTTCGGAGCGGGTCGGGTCCTAGCCGGTTGATGATGGCTTGCCGTCCTTCGGGGTCTAGGATCTGGCATTTGGTGGGGCCGGAAAGGTCTGCCAGTAGGTAGTCGTTCGCTAGCCGGAGGCGGACTTGGCCTTTGGGTTCGGGCCACTGCCAGTTTTCTTCGTGAGCGTTCGGTTCTGCTTTGGGGGACGAGGACGCTGGGTCACCTGCGGTGCCCGTGGTGCGTTGGTCCTCCCCTACCGTGACGCGGGGTGCGCCGATTACCGGGGGTAGTTTGGCGGCCTGCCGGGGGTCGGCTTGGAAGGTCCAGGAGCCGTAGAGTCCTAGGTGGACGTGCAGGTAGCGTTGGTCTTCCTCGAAGGGTACGAAGAGGTGTTTACCCCAGGCGTGGGCGGGGGCTAGGCGTTGGCCGTCCATGAGTGCGGCCCCGGCGGCGAATCTTCCCTGGGGGCTGGAGGCGTGTACGGGCGCTACTTTCCCGTGGGGTTCCTTGGGTTCAGCGAAGGCTAGTGTGAGGGCTTTTGCGACTCGGTGGATTGAGTGTCCTTCAGGCATTTATTTCCTTTGCTTCCTGCATTTGGGGATGAGTGCTGGGGTGGTATCCGGCGGCAGTGAGCGCGTCGATTAGCGCCTGTCTTAGCGGCCGGCCGGTTTCGGTGAATTGGCGTTGCTGGGCAATGTACTGGGCTTTGCCTTCGACGGTTTCGATCTTAACTGGGGCTAGGCCTAGGCCAGAGCAGTCGTAGGGAGAGGCAGCCATGTCTAGGGTTCGTACTTCGAGGGCGAACTCGAAGCAGTCTAGAAGCAGTTCGGTCGACACTAGGGGGCCTAGCTTTAGGGCGTAACGCAGCAGGTCCATGTTTTGGTGTAGGCAGCCGGGCTGTTCTAGGGCCAGCATGCTGGGAGCGCTACCGTCTGGTTGGTGTTGGTTGAAGGGCCGGGCTTCTGGGGTGAAGAAGCGGAAGGCGTCGAAGTGGGTGCAGCGGATGGGTAGGCTGCTGGTTAGTTGGTCGGCTCCTTGCGCGCCAAGGCGCAGTGGTAGGTCATGTCGGGGTTTTCCTTGGTAGACCATGGCCCATTCGTGTAGTCCCAGGCAACCGTAGAAGCCTTCCCGATTGGCGACGGTACTGAGCAGGTCGATGATGAACTGTCCGCCTCTACCTCGTTGTTCGACCCAGCTTTGGACGTCTAGAGTGACAGCGGGTCCCGCGGGGGTTTCAACTTGATGGTAGAAGCGTTTTTGGCCTAGTTGTTCCCAAAACTCATATGCTGCTTGCGAGTCCGAGTCGGCTTGGGTGGGAGCTAATAGGGCGAGTCCGATTCCGGGGTGCCATTGGGTTAGGTGCCGGGGTTTGATCCCGTAGTATTCGAAGAGGAAATCTGAGATGGGTTCGACCTGACTGCGCGCGGCCCGGTAGCGGCGTCCCGCACCTAGGGATTCCCCGCGTTTTATTTGGGTACGCCACTGAGGGACCCAGCTTTGGGCGGGCAGTACTTGTAGGTCTTCCAGTTTTTCCACGCTTTCTATTGTGCCCGCCGGTGGGCGAAAATGCCGTCTTCCCTGCTATGTTTGAGGCTAGTACAACAAGCTTTGGTAATGGGTGTGAACTCTTTACCGGTTTTCTTCTAGGTGCGCATGGAGGTCCTAGTGGCAGTGCCCGATACTTTCTCAATTCCTGCAGATAAGCCAGAGGTAAAACTGGTTTTGGTTGATTTGGATGGGACGCTGCTTGATACCCAATCACATCCCACGCCGCAGAATCTGGCGGCGCTAAGGGCCCTTTCTGAACGCGGCATTACCTGTGGGATCGCTTCCGGGCGCGACGTTTATTCGATTGAAAAACTGGTCGATTCTTGGGGTGCTCACGACATCATTGACCTGGTGGTGGGACAGAACGGTTCTGAGGTGCATCAGGTTTCCACCGGCGAGCTCAAAACCGGCTACCTGGTGGATCCTGAGGTGTTCCGCCGGGTGATTGACCATTTTGCTGATTTTGACCTGAACTTCTGCATTGCCCAGAAAGGGATTTATCAGTGCTACCGTGATGACCGCTTCGTGGTCAATCTAGAGAAGATTGGTCGCTTTGAAGTGGGTGTGGACCCAGAGTTTAAGCAACTACTACAGTCCCCGCAGGCCAAGCTGCACATCATGTGCGAACCGTCCCTGATGCCCCAGGTCATTGAACGGGCCGCCTCACTAAACGAACCGGAAGTACAGGGAGTCCGGACGGGCCCCTACCTGTTTGAGTTCCAGCACCCGAAGGTTTCTAAAGCCGTGGGGATCGAACTGGCTCGGGAACTTTTAGGACTGCCCTCTGAGGCTGCCGTAATGGCTTTTGGCGATGCCGAAAATGACCTAGAAATGATTGCTGCAGCCACCGTGGGTGTGGCCATGGCGAACGCCTGCCCCGCCGTTAAAGAGGTCGCTAACTACCAGACCCTAGACAATAACCAGTCCGGGGTGGCAGTGTTCCTTAACCAGTGGTTTGGTTTGGACTAAGCCTGCTGGGATTCCCAGAGGACGTACTTTTCAGAGCGGCGGATCCGCAGCGTCAATAGTAGAGTTGCCACCAATGAAATAAATACAAAGCAGGCGGCCATTAGGACTACCCAGCCAATGCCGGCGCGCGATAGGATCCAGCCACCGGTGAAGGCTCCCCCGCCGATTCCAAAGTTAAAGCAGGCATTGTAAATGGCCGCCAAGAGGTCACGGTGCTTAGTGGGGGAAATATTCAGCAGACGCATTACAAAGAATGAGGGAATGAAGGCGGCTGCGGCGTTCCACAGTAGAATCCAGAAGATTCCCAAAGAGGTGGGGAAGGGAATCATCCAGAGCATTCCCAGAGAGAAAACGACGATCGCCATCATGGCGACCAGCATGCGGTTCCCGAAGCGTTCGAACATTCGACCGGATGTCAAGGAAGACCCAAAACCCAGTAGACCAGCGGCCAACAGGACCAATGCTAGGTATTTCAGGCTGACGCCCACCTGCTGGTTAATGATCACCGAAATATAGGTGTAGGCGGTGTACTGACCAATGACGTACAGGGCCACCGTGAAGCACAAGCCCAGGGCGGCCGCGAATGACTGGCGGCGAATCAGTACTCGCGGACGATTTACGCGCACGCTAGGCAGCGCTTCGGCGGCACCAAGGACCGGTTCTTGACGGTTTTCCGAGGGTGCTACCGCCTCAGCACTTAGACCTTCAGTAGGTGCGCCCGCGTCAACGCAATTGGCGCGTTCTTGAGCCTGCCGCGCTTCCTCGTCACGCGCATCACCACCGGTACCAACCAGGGGAAGCAGGCGGTAAAGGAAGACTAGGAGGATCGCTAGGCCCACCCCAATGCCAGCAAGGGAGGTGCGCCAACCGAACTGCTGGCCCATCCAAGTTGAAAGCGGAACACCCAAAATGAAGGCAATCGAACCACCCACAGAAGTGTAAACAACCGCCCGCGGGATCAGGTTGGGCGCCACCAGGTAGGCCGGGTAGGCGCTAATAATCGCCCAGAACAGGCCGTGGGCAATACCGGTGAAAATACGCGCCCCCATTACCGTCCAATAGGTCGGGGCTATCACAGTCAAAAACGTGCCGATTAGATAGGTTATGATCACCATCCGCAAAAGACGGGTGCGGTCGATATTGCGCGTTAAGTGAGTGAGCGGGATACAGGTGACTACCACGGTGAAAGCGTAGCCGGACATGAGGTAACCAGCATAAGATTCTGAAACCCCAAGATCCTTTGAGATCAACTGCAGAACCCCGGCGGGTAGCATCTCGGCGGTGATCACCAAGAAGGTAGCGCCAGCTAGGGTAAGTAGCTGCGGGATCGGCAGACGGGTGGCAGGTGCAGGTGGAGTCATTAGTACCTCGGTCGAAGAATTGAACATTTCAGTATATCGCTTTTCAGGGTGAGCGGTACACCTTTGTGTTAGCCAAGTATTGGGGAGTTAAGCCTCTCTTTGGGGCGTTGCGAATAGCCCACCAACACGTGACCGGACACACAAGTAGGTCTTTAGGCATGCTAAGATTATTCGAAGTATCCGCGCTTGGATACCGACCATTGGCCTCCTTTCGAAAGGGAAGAATGCTAAAGATCAATCAGTTAACCAAGACCTTCGGGAGTCTCAAAGCTGTCAACGAACTCAGCTTCGAAGTCCCCGATGGCGAAATCGTCGGATTCGTTGGCTCCAACGGTGCCGGCAAGTCCACCACCATGCGCATTAGCATGGGGGTCCTCTCCCCCACTAGTGGCAGCGTCACTTGGAATGGCCAACCGATCGACCGGAGCGTTCAACGCCTCTTCGGCTATATGCCTGAAGAACGCGGCCTCTACCCGAAGATGAAGGTCGGCGAACAGCTAAACTACCTAGCCCGCCTACACGGCCTCGATGCTCCTTCCGCTAAGCAGGCAGTTGATTTTTGGACTGAGACCCTAGGGGTCAAGAAGCGGATCAACGATGAGGTTCAGAAGCTTTCCCTGGGTAATCAGCAGCGCGTGCAGCTGGCCGCGGCCCTAGTTTTTAGCCCTGAAATGCTGATCCTTGACGAGCCCTTCTCTGGTCTTGACCCGGTAGCGGTCGAGGTTATGTCTGAGGTCCTTTTGGAACAGTCCAAGGCGGGTATCGCTACCCTGTTCTCTTCCCACCAGTTGGACTTGGTGGAACGCCTGTGCGACCGAGTAGTCATTATTCGTGAGGGCCAATTGATCACCAACGACACGGTGCAAAACATTAAGTCCCAAGGAACCCACGAGTTCCAGCTCTCCGTAGTGGCCCCGGAGGCCGAGGTGGCCGCGCTAGCTGACCGCGTTGGCGGGCAGGTATCCGCAGGCGAGGCAAGTGGCGAATCACTGCTACGTTGGGATGGTTCCGACAGTCAAGGCGTCCTGTCCTCTGCCCTACAGTTGGGACAAGTACAGAACTTTGGTCCGCTTGTGCCCACACTGACCGAACTATTTAGAGAAGTCGTAGCCGCCCCTACTGCTGAAGAGACGGAGGCCAAGTGATGAAAAAGCAAACTCAGATGAGCCGCTGGCAGGAAATCTCACTGGTTTCTGGCCGTGAACTAAAGGTCACCCTGTTCAAGAAAGCCACCATTATTTCAACCCTCTTGATGATGGTTTTGGCGATTGGTGGCGTGCTGGCCATGCACTTCATTGGCACCGGAAACTCCAAGCTAGTCGTCGGCATCGATGACCCGGCCAAGATTCCTGCGATTTCTCAGATTAAATCACTGGATGAGGATCAGGACCCGGTAGAGGTCGTCACAATGGACCGCGCTGCCGCAGAGAAAGACCTGAAGGATGGCGATTCCCTAGATGTCTACGTGGATACCTCTAAGACCCCGATTGAGGTCTTGGGTTGGCGTAGTGTTCCCAGTGGATTCATTTCTCAGTTGAGCACGCTTAGCGCCCAGCAGGCTCTTGATAAAGAAATCAAGGATCTGGGTGGCGACCCCCAGGGTGTTGCCCAGAAGCTGGCAGAAGCCCAACCTAAGGCGGTAATTCTAAAGAACCTAGAGGAGCCAAATTCGGGCGGAACGGCAGCGACCTTTGGGATTTCCTTCGTCGTTCTAATCCTGCTATTCATTCTGATTCTGAGTGGTGGCCAGATGGTTGCCATGAGTGTGGTTGAAGAGAAGGTTTCTAGGATTGTGGAAATCCTTTTGGCCACCGTGCGCCCCTCTTCCCTGCTAACGGGCAAGATCTTGGGCACGGGTTTGGCTTCAATCCTTTCCACTGGGGCGGTGATCTTGTCTGGGGTGATTACCGCTGCGATCGTTGGCGATCTGAGCTCCATGCAGTTCAATTTCGGTATGACGTTAGCAATTTCTCTGATCTGGCTGGTCGTGGGCTTCCTGACCTTCGCGGTCCTCTATGCGGCCGTCGGCGCTACCGTTTCACGCCAGGAAGACCTAGGCCAAGCTATTATGCCGCTGCTCTTCCTAATCATGATTCCCTACTTCGTGGGCGTTTCCGTTCTGCCGGCCAATCCGGAATCCACGATGATTCGCTGGATGTCTTACGTGCCCTTCTTTGGCCCGTTCTTGGCCCCGGCGCGTTATGCTCTGGGGGTCGCAACCACCATGGATACGGTGCTTTCCCTAGCGATCGGCATTCTGTTCTGCCCGCTCGCGATCTGGGTCAGTGCCCGCATCTACAAGGGCGCGATCTTGCGGACGGGTGCCCGAGTCAAACTCAAGGACGCCTGGAAAAACAACTAATCTGTGGGTGCTCACCTAAGGCGACAGCCCTAAGGTGACTTTCCCTTTGGCCGAGGGCGCGTGGTTTAGTTACTGCGCGTCCTCGGCTTATTTTAGGTGCGCAGCCCTAAGGAGCGCGTTCGTATCCCGGTAGCGGTTTTCGTCAGTGTCAGAACTTAGAATCACGGTCAGGTACTTGCGATTATGGTGCTGGTAGAGGCCCACAAGGTTCGTTAGGTCCTCTAGGGAGCCGGTCTTCACCCCCGCAAAGTTGGGATCGTAGAAGGGGCTTTTCGGCTTGAGGAACAGGTTCGTGGTTTTCATCGTGAGTTCTTTACCGTCGGGCTGTAAGAGCACCTGCTCGCTGGTGGAAACTATCTGGGCCAGGAGGGGATTTTCTAGGGTCAACATGGCGATCTTCGCGGCTTCATTAGCCGTCGTATAAGAGCCGGGTTCAAAGCCGCAGGGCTCATGAATGTAGGTGTGTTTGAATCCCTGCTGGGCCAGGTGCTCATGCATCTTCTCTAGGAAGAAATCGATCTGTTCTTGAGGACTACCCTGTTGGCCCATCTTTCGGGCAGCACCCGCGGCTAACGCATAGGCGGCATCAGAGCCCGAGGGGATCAAAGCAGCGCGGGCTAACTGCCGGGCCGAATAACGTCCCTTGATTAGCTGCGCCCTAGAGGTGTGTTCGGGAACCAGCGCTAGTTCATCCCCCACGGCCACGGAATCTAAGGGCTCTAGGATCGTCATCGCATACTGGGTGACAAAGAGTTTTGCCAGTGAGGCGGGTGGGAGTTTCGTGTCCCCACCCTTGGCCATGAGCGGGTGGCTGGGATCCTCAAGGTTGATCAAGAGTGCCGCTTTGGCGTTTAGATCAGGTTCCGTGTAGTTCTCTTCGACTGCGGTTTGGTTAAACTGCCATCTTTGGCCTAGGACTACCTGGTTGACAAAGAAGAAGCCCAAGATGACTAGGATGAAAGCGACGAAGGCCGCGAAGATACGCACCCAGTGACGTGTCCGACTGGAGGCTAGGACCTTTTGTTGGACGGGTCGTGGATTTTGGCGTGGCCGCTGCTGAGGTTCCCCGTTCATGGATTAATCTTTCCAAACCGGGACTGAAGAAACAAGCATTTCCGGGCTGTTTTTGGGCAAACAAAAACGGAACTGAACGATTAATCGTTTCAGTTCCGTTTTATCTTGGTAGCGGGGGCAGGATTTGAACCTACGACCTCCGGGTTATGAGCCCGGCGAGCTACCGAACTGCTCCACCCCGCGTCAACGTCCTCTAGCTTACGGCCCCTGAGGGTCAGAAGCAAGTCTTAGGACGGTGCCATTGCTCACGATTGCCCATAAAACCGCCATTTTCGGGGTGACACCCAGGCAAAGCGTCAGCTCTTTAAACCAACCTTGAGGACCTATCACTGGGGCCTAGAAGGCTGTTCTTAGTCCACCATGGGCAACAGGCAGAAAGCGAAAGCTGCTAGTTAGTCAGAAAGCGAAAGCTGCTAGTTAGAGGGCTTCGCGATCAACCGGGCAGGACATACAACGCGGGCCACCACGGCCACGACCCAGCTCAGCACCAGGAACGGCAATAACCTCAATCCCCTGGCTTTCTAGGTAGGCATTAGCCTGCTCGTTACGTTCGTAGGCCAGTACCTTACCGGGCGCTAGGGCAAGCAGGTTACAGGCGTCATTCCACTGGTCGCGTTCAGCGGTCAACGGGTCTACCTCATTGACCAATACCTTAATGGCATCCAAGCCTAGGGCTTTAGCGATGACGTCGTACATGCCCGGGCCATCATCAGTGGTCTCTTCCAGCTGCCCGTTGGCCCCGGAACGCATGGTAATGGACGGTACCTTCCCCAGACCCTGGTAGGCTAAGAAAGTTCCTTCATCAGCCATGGTCATGACGGTATCGAGGTGCATGAACGCTCTAGAAATGGGCAGTTTAAGGGCGATAACGGTCTTTGCGGCTCCCTGGTTGAACAGGCTGCGAGCTAGATTTCGGACGCCATCAAGGCCCGTGCGTTCAGAGACGCCCACCATCACGGCACCATTTCCAATAATGCAAATGTCACCTCCCTCAATACTATGTTCCAGATCGCTGAACTCAGGGTTCTCTGGTTGGGCTAGGAAGGCTTCCGTATCCCAGCGTTTGAAATCCTGTCCGGCAAACTCCGGGTGATAGGTGTAGAGGGTGTGCAGGTTGATCGATTCACGTCGCCGGGCCGGCATCCGCATTAGGTTCACGCTCACCCCGCCGTAGGCCCAAGCGGAAGCGTCGCGGGCAAAGAGGTGGTTGGGCAGGCAAGGAAGGACCATGCCACCTCGGGAAGCAACCCGTTCGGGAAGTTTTTGTCCCACTAGTTCCTCATACTCAGATTCCGTGACGCCGGCAATCAGCAATTCTGCCAAGTCAGCACCAGAGAGTTCAGAGGCGTGATCCCGAAGCGGAACCAAGATTTCTGGGTCCACAAAGGCTGGAGCAAATGAGTGTTCAAGAATGAAGTCTCTACCCTCAGGATTTTCTAGAGCCTCCCCTAGCAGGTGCTCGAAATGCAGCACCCGCACCCCGTTAGCGGCCATCGCCCCGACGAAGCGATCATGCTCCTGTCGGGCGCGATTGAGCCACAAGACATCATCGAATAGTAAGTCTTCCTTGTTGGACGGTGAGAGCCTGGTGAACTCTTTCCCCGGACGGTGCACGATGACCGTCTTGAGACGTCCAACCTCAGAAGCGACTTGAAAACTCACGATTTTCCTTTACTTGTTTGCTTCCTGCAGTTTGACAGCTTCTTCCAAAGCCTGCTGCAGGCGCTTTTGTGCTTCGCCATAGCGGGCCCAGTCGCCCGCCTTCATGGCCTGTTGTGATTCCTCCATGGCCTGTCGGGCATTCTCTAGAGCCTGCTTTAGGTCACCAGAAGGTGCCGCGGGCGCTGCCGGCGGGGTTACCGGTTTAGCCGGGGCCTCAACGGAACCGGGGGCCTCAACGGAAGCGCTAGGTTCAGAAGCCGGCGGGGCGTCCTCGCTCAAGGAAGGCTTCTTACCGGCAATAGCTTCATCGCCGGTAGCCGCACCTGCGTCGCCACCAAAGACCTGGTCTAGGGCCTCAGCTAGGGTCGGGGCGAAGCCCACCTTTTCACCGAAGGAAACTAGCACCGAACGCAAGAGCGGGAAAGCCGTACCCTGTGAAGACTTAACGTAAACCGGCTGCACGTAGAGCAGGCCACCACCGACCGGAAGGGTCAAGAGGTTACCGCGGATAACCTGCGAACCACGCTGGTTCATCAGGTTAAGTTCCTTAGAGACCTGCGGCTTGGAGGAAAGGTTCGACTGAACCTGACCGGGGCCGGGAACCGTAGTTGAAGACGGCAGGGCCATAATGCGCAACTTACCGAAGCCTTCACGAATCTTGCCGGGTTGATCACCGGTCTCAGAGTCAACCGCAATGTAGCCGGCCATGGCTTCACGCTTTGAAGAACCACCCGGGACGTAGACGGAGGACAGTGAGAACTGTGCCTTGTCCTGGCCAGGCATCTTAAGCGTCAAGTAGTACGGTGGCTGCGAGGTAGCGTCGCCACCATCAACCGTGGGGTCGCCGGGGATACGCCAGCGGTCGCCACCGGTGTAGTAGTCCTTCGCGTCAGTGACGTGGTAGGTAGCCAGTAGGTGACGCTGTAGTTTGAACAGGTCCTCCGGGTAGCGGAGGTGAGCCATTAGGTCACCAGAGATCTCAGTGGTCGGCTTGACCTTACCGGGGAAGACACCCATCCAGGCCTTCAGGATCGGATCGGACTGATCCCACTGGTAGAGCGTGACCTTACCGTCGTAAGCATCAACTACGGCCTTCACGGAGTTACGGATGTAGTTCACGCGTGAACGGGGGCTGTACAAGCCGGTGTTCCCGGTGGTCGAGTCCTGGGTTACCCGATCGATTTCCGTGTGCTGTGCATACGGGTAGTTATCGGTCGTGGTGTAGGCATCCAAGATCCAAACTAGTCGCTTAGGGGTCTTGGGATCGCCGTCCATATCGACCACTGCCGGGTAGGCTTTACGTTCCAAGGTCAGGTACGGGGCCACGGCGGCCACGCGATCCTCGGGAGTACGGGTGTAAAGAATCTGCGACTTGGGGTTGACCTGGTCAGAGAAGAAGAGGTCAGTGGAACGGAACTTAATGGAGTACAGAAGCTTGTTCCAGAAGTTACCCACGGACGGGCCACCGTCACCCTGGTAAGTGGTCTTTACCTGGCCGCCCTCGGCCTTATCATCCGGGTAGTCAAGTTCCTGGCCGTTCTTACCATCACTCTTCGGTCCACCCACAATGGAGTATTCCGGCATGGAACGACCGAAGTAAACCCGCGGCTCATAGTCGCCAAGGAAGCCCACGGACGGGATGGAGCTTTCAGAGAAGTCCGGGCGGCCGTCCGCGTTCGCGGTATTACCGTAAGCGGCTACGACACCGAAACCGTGGGTGTAAACCGTGTGGTCGTTAACCCAGTTACGCTGTTCGGGGGCTAGGCCGGCCTGGTTTAGTTCACGGACGGCAATCACGGTATCGCGTAGTTGGCCGTCAATGTTGTAGCGGTCAACCGAGAGCTGGTCATCGAAACCGTAGTAGAGGCGGTTTTGCTGAACCTGGGTGAAGGTCGGGGAAACCACGTTCGGGTCCAGAAGACGAATCTGGGCGGTGGATTCAGAGTCCTTACGCAGCTGCCCGGCACTGGCGGTAGTTACCGCGTCCGAGGTCGTGTAGTCGACATTGTCCATCCCGTAGGCTTTCAGGGTGGCGTCGATATTGTGCTGAATGTAGGGGGATTCTAGCTCTTGCGCGTTAGGGACAACCTTGAACTGCTGGATTAGAGCCGGGTAAGCAGAGCCCACCACTAGCTGGGAGACAATCAGTACCGCCAAAGCCGCGGTTGGTAGTTTCCAGGTATCGCGGAAGGCAGCTAGCACGAACATTGCGGCCACAATCACGCAGGTGATCGCGAGGATCGACTGGGCCGGCAGCTGAGCTGAGATTTCCCGGTACATACCACCGTCAACGCCCAGAGCTGTGTCATTAACCTGGGCTAGTAGTGCGTAGCGACGGACCCACATACGGGCGCCGTAAATCAGGGCTAGTACCGCGGCGGTTAGCCCCAGTTGGATGCGGGTAATCTTGAGGACACGCCACTTGGGGAAAAGCTGAATGCCACCGTATAGGTAGTGGATTACGGTGCCGGCAATTAGGCCCACGATTAGTAGTTGGGAGAGGAACTGCAGGACTAGCTGCAAGACCGGCAGGGTGAAGACGAAGAAGGAAATGTTATAGCCGAAGATCGGATCGACATCCGGGAAGGGGCTAGAGTGCCACCAGAGTAGGACTTCCCGCCAATTCGCCATCAAGCTCAAGCCGGTGGTGGCACCGAAAACGATCGGTAGCACAATGAAGATGAGCTTCCGGCTATTTTCTAGGCCTTCCCGGTAGGACTTCATATTGGGATTTAGGGCAATCCCCTTATTTACCAAAGCCCGGTATGAGAAGGTCAGGTAGAGCCACAAAACCAGTGCCTGCAAAACGGTTCCCAAGAGGAATAGTCCGCCCATGACTAGGATGCGCGTCCAGAAGACCGAAGCGTAACCAATCTGGTTGTACCAGAGGACATCGGTCCAGATCCCGGAGACGCCGTAGATGAAGCCGCCCGTTAAGAGGACGATCAGCAGCACGATGGTGCCCGGGTGCTTAAGGATGGGTTTCATTGATCCGAAAGAAAATCCGGGGCCTTGGGGGCCTCGAGGACCGCGCGGGCCGCCCATGCCGAAGCCACCGAAACCGCGACCATTACCGTTACCAGAACCTCCTGATCCACGGTTGCCATCCTCCTGATCGCGCTGATTGCCGGCGCCCCCTAGGGTGCCGAATAGGGCGCTTAGATCGAAGGGGAAGGCTCCGTTAGCGTCGGACGAGCGGCCGTTTTCTGCGCGCTCTTCGCCCTCCTTTGGGTCTTCCGGGCGTCCGCCCGAGGACTCAGGTTGCTTCTTTGGATCCTCGTCTTCAGGGATCCCAGACCAAGAGTTATTGAACACGTGTCGCCTTTCGGTTCGGTGAACGGTGTCCTTATATGGTGACTGAAAAACCTCAAAACGTCTATCTCAGTCAACAAAGCGAAATATTTTTGGGACAATGGTTTTCATGGATATTGAAGCACTTGGGGTAGATCCCCAGGCTGTCGCGCTTGCGCTGGCAGTGAAAGAGATTGAAAAAGAAGCCTCCCGCAACGGTTGGGACCACGCCCCGACCGTCTATGCCCTGGTCCCCTCAAAAGACCTTTTAGAAGACCCACAATTGCCCGAAGGCTACCGGGATTACCTAGAGCCTCAACTAGCCGCTAATCCCGCTCACCTGACCGCGGTCATTCAGGAAGACCTCTCCAGTGCCGACGTCATGGAAACCCTAGGTTATCTAGCTTGGCCCGAACAGGTTGCCGGCATGGCTGTCACCTTGGAACGCGTCTCCGTTCCGCCCGAGGTAGAAGCCCAAGCCCCCGAAGATGCCGAGGAAGCTGCCCGCTTCTTTGCCGAGCACCCCGACCGCGACGAGGTCCGTATCTGCGCCGGCGTACTACGCACGGGGCAGCAGTGGTGCGCACTGCGGGCTCGTTCGCACGACGATGACGACTCAGTCGTAGAAAGCTCAGATCTGATTCCTGATCTGACCGCCGCCCTCCTAGCCACCTTCGAACCCGAAGGACCCGAAGCCTAGCCAGCCGGGCATGAACCCGGCGCGTCTGCCAGCCAAAAATCTAAGGTAGGCGTGGAAATAGTTTGGGCCACTCCCCGGCGGGAGTGGCCCAAACTATTTACGCTCGAAAAGGTGCGCTAGCGCCCTCGGCAAGGAAACTATTCTGCCGGACAGGTGGGCAGATCATCGGTCTTACCCTGGTTAATAGACTCTAGGTTATTGATCGCCATCTTGAAATCATCAGTGCGAACAATCTGAATCCCGGAAGGCAGACGGTGGCCAGATAGGTCCTTACAGTTCTCATTAGGAATCAGGAAGAACTTAGCCCCGTCACGCTTAGCACCATAAATCTTCTGCACTACCCCACCGATGGGGCCGACCTCACCGTCCGGGGCGATCGTACCCGTACCGGCTACCGAACCAATGCCAGAGAGTTCATTACCCTTAATGCGTTCATAGATCGCCAAGGCGAAAATGGTACCGGCGGACGGGCCGCCAATGTTTTCGGAAACATTGATCTTGATGTCCATGGGGAACTCGAACTTGGTGCCGATATAAACCCCGAAGCGCGAACCAGACTTACCGTCATCACGAGGTAGCGTCTTTACCTCTACTTCTTTATTCTCACCCTTGTCGGTTTCTAGGCCCACGGTAACTACCGTGCCACCGGGCGTATTGTTAAGGAAGCGGTATAGTTCCGCGGTTGAATCCACGTTTTCGCTGCGCTCCCCCGCTTTCAGGTGACGAATAATATCGCCGGGTTCCATTTTCCCGATCGCGTCAGAGTTTTTGGCGACGCCGGCGACGCGAATCTCAGACTTGAATTTGATGCCCGCGGCAGTCAGGGCGGCGGCTTTCGCATTGTCCATGGAGCTTTCCATGTATTGACGCTGAATTTTGGTTTCTTCGGCGCCAGAGATCTGCTCTGGGAACATTTTTTCGTAGGGCTCGATCTTCATCGAGTTACTGAAGTATGCCTGGAGCATTTCGATCCCGGTAACGTTACGGTTCCCGGGGCCGCCACGTAGGCTGACAGTAACCATCCGGAGTTTGCCTTCCTTTGGGCCGGGCTCATGGCCGGGGACCTGAACGAAGGGGACACCGTTTTCTACTGCCAGGACGTTGAGGGTCGGGCCGGGTGATTCAATGACGTATGGGTAGTGTTTGATAAATCCAAACCAAGCGCCTAGGCCCACCACGAGGGCGGTGACCAGCAGTGTGGGCAGGCCCTTACCGCGGCGCTTGCGTCGCTTGGGGGCGGCTCCAATGGGCTGGTAGCCGAAGACTTGAGTTTCGTTTACGGGATCTTTCATTCTCCCATTGTGACATTAGGAGACCCTAAAAGTGTAGTTTGTGTGCGCGAGGGCGCAGGTTTCGCCCTCGGTAAAAGCGCGTTTATGGGTTCCCTCCATCTGAATGCCTAAGGCATGATTTAAACAGTTATATTCATTGGAAAGGAACCACATGGCATCCCCTTTTGACCCCTTAAACCCCGGCGACGGCGACTTCTCTGAGATCTTTGAGTCGCTAAAAAATCTGCTGGGACCAGAGGCGGCCGAACAGCTTGAAGCTGAACTTAAACGCCAAGGTTTAACCCCGGAAGACCTAAAGAATGTCTCCCTAGGCGGCTTTGGCCCCAACGGTGGCTTTATGATGCCTCCGGGTGGCTCACCTTTCGCGTTTGCAGCGAATATCTTTAACCCTAAGGATGATGGTTCGCCCGTTAACTGGCAGCTGGCTAAAGAGATTGCACAGCAGACCATTAACGCGGCCGGCGATCCCCAGTTGATGGCCGCGCAGGCCGAACAGTACCGACAGGGCCTGCAAGTTGCGACCCTTTGGTTGGATGCCGTCACTGAGATGACTCCGCCTCAGGCGAAGGCGGAAGCTTGGACCAGAGAGAAGTGGCTAGAGGCCACGTGACCTACGTGGAAGCAGATCTGTGAGCCCATTGCAGTTAACGCCACCAAAGCCATCACTGAGGGTCTATCTAAGAACTTTGGCGATCTGGACCAACTACTGGGTGATTTCAACCCCGAGGATGCTCCCCTCCCCCCAGAGATGAAACAACTCTTTGGGATGATGGGTGACAATCCGGGCGGTGGTCTAAAGAAGATGATGGACCGGATCAGTGCCGCCGTATTTGGCATGCAGTTGGGTCAGGCACTGGGTGCCCTAGCGAAGGAAGCCCTTGGCTTCACCGCGGTTGGTTTGCCCATGATGGGTGATCCTCGTTTAGCTCTGGTGGTTCCGGGCGTTTTGGAATTCGGTAAGGGTTTGGATATTCCTGCCGATGAAGTGATGGCTTTTGCTGCTGTGCGCGAGGCCGCTCACGCTCGACTATTCGCTTCCGTCCCGTGGCTACGCCACCATATTTTGAACCTGCTGGATCAGTATGCGAAGGGAATCGAGGTGGACTTCTCCATCGTTGAAGAAGCCACCCGGGACCTTGATTTGAACAATCCGGAAGCGATCCAGGAAGCACTTTCTGGCGGCATGTTTAGTCCGCAGATCTCTGAGCGTCAGCAGCGTATGCTCGATGAGCTCACCACCGCTTTGGCAGTGGTTGAAGGCTGGGTCGAGGACGTTACGCTAGCGGCTACTTTGCCGCACCTACCGCATGCGGTGGCCTTGGACGAGATGATGCGTCGCCGTCGGGCCTCTGGTTCTACGGCAGAGAAGTTGTTCGCTAAGTTGGTGGGCCTGCAGTTGGCCCCGAAGCGTTCCCGTGACGCCGCGACCCTGTGGCGGACGCTTACGGCCGCGTGGGGGCCGGCGAAGCGTGATGCGCTTTGGTCTCACCCGTCGCAGATTCCTACTGCGGAAGAGCTAAATGATCCAACTGGGATTGTGGCTGCCCGGGAAGCAAAATCTCAGTCTGATGAAATCGATGCTGAGCTGGAAAAGATGCTTTCGGGAACTTTGGAGTGGGCTGATGGCCTATCCCCGGAGGTGGAGTCTGAGGGTGACCGTCGAGTTTCTACGGCCGAGGAAGGCCCTTCCACTAGTGCGGACGATACTGATCCGGGGGTTCCTGATTCCGATGCGGGCACGGACCCGCAAGCTGAATAGTTTTCCTAGGTGTAGGTTTTCCACAGATTATTTTTGGGTGACTTTTTCTGCGCGTTCCCTGTGTCAAGGTAGATAGCAGTTCTACTGTTTACCGTGCCGCTGATAGACAGTCCTAGCCTTGGCTGGGTTCCTTTCAGTGGTGGCTACCTGTCAGGGGGTCTGTTTTGCCATACCGTTTACGTCCTGGTTTTGCGGTGATTGACCGTGGCCCTAGAGGCATCCAGATTGGTAGCGATCCGAACTATTCGGTGATCTTAGATGATTTAGATCTGCCTGAACGCCGCTTTCTTTTTGCCCTTGCTAATAGGCCGAATAGCGCTCAGATTCGCATTGCCCAGCAGCAATGTGGTTTGAGTGATGAGGGTCGGGATCGACTTTTGGCCCGTTTAAAACACACTGAGGTATTGGAAGAGTTCATTCGTTTTGAACCTGGAGCTTTGCATCCAGAGCAGATTGCCTGTATTCGACGCGATGGCCACAGTGATGCCTTTGACCTGCGGGCACACCGAAAAATTCAGGTTTGGGGTGCTAGTGCGCTGGGCACACTGGTTTTTGAGCTGGCCCGAAGAAGCAATATTGGTGAGGTGCAACTTGCCCCATGGTTGGATACTCCCGAGGTCAGTATTCAGGCCCCTTTTCCTTTCCCGAGGGAGTTTGCGGGCTGTCAGTTAGAGCGGGCAATCGAGCATTGTTACCCAGAGGGACAAATGCCTAAAGGTAGTGCCGCTAGGGAGGCAGCCGAGCGCAGTGCCGACTTACATGTTTTTATCTCTCGGGGTGTTTTTGATCCGACGACGGCTAGGTTAGCTGGAACTAGCACTTACCTGCCGGTGGTGGAGCATGAGATGGGGCTTAGTATTGGCCCGCTAGTTTCTCCCTTGGGCGGCCCCTGCTTTGAGTGTTTAGAGCGGCACCGGCGTGATCAGGAAGTGAGTTGGGGTGATTCCTTTTTCACCTTGAATCATCAGATGCTGGCCCGTGAGAGTGCACTTTCTTCAGTGTTGCTCTCGCTTGGCGCCGGGCAAGTCTTGAACTTCGTCCTAGATTATCTTGATGGCCGGGGCATGATCCCCGCTGGCACCAGCATGTATTTACCGGCATATTCTCCATCCCCAGGGATTAAACGCTGGCGGATTCACCCACAGTGTCAAAACCACCCAAAGTGAGCACTATTCTTCCCGAAGCTGCGCTAGGCATTGCAGGACCTGTTCACCGTAGCGGGCTAGTTTTACTTCTCCCACGCCACTGATAAGCCCCAGGGACTGTCGACTCTTGGGGTCCACCACCGCGATCTGCCGCAAAGTATGGTCAGAGAAAATCACATAGGCCGGCTTTTGCGCGCCTTCCGCTACTGCCTTGCGCCAAGCCTTCAGGGCTTGGAAGCGTTCGATAACTTCCGGGGTCTGTTCTTCATCAAAGGCGGCCTGCGCAGCCTTGGCGCGCTGCCTTGGGTCAGCAGTATTCGTTGCGCTCTTTGAGTGGGCCTTAGTTTTTGCATTGGGGGCCTCAATACTGGGCCAAATTCCCTGTAAGAAGGGGGAAAGCTTTCGCTGTCCCCGCCCCCCGGGGCGGGCCTTCGCGTAGCTGATCTGCAGGTGGCGCTTAGCACGGGTTACGCCCACATAAAGTAGGCGTCGTTCTTCAGTTTTCATCTCCGGGGTATTTGCCAGAGAAATGGGGATGAGTTTATCTGAGGCTCCGATCAGGAAGACTGCTTCCCACTCCAGCCCCTTGGCAGCGTGGAAGGTAGCGAAGGTTACGCCCTCCACGGTGGGTGCATGGCTGGACAGCGCGCGCTGCCCCAGCTCGTTAGCGAAAGCCTTCGGGTCGATGCCTTCAGCTTCTCGGTCTTCTGCCAGGGTTACCAAGGCATTCAGGGCCTCATAGCGTTCGCGCACTGCCCCACTGGCAGTAGGTGGATTCGGGGTCCAGCCGGCCCCCTGGGCGGCCTGCTTCATTAGTTCCGCGGTAGATGCAACCTCCAGCGCCCCCACCATGGTGCGGAAAGAGTTAATAGTCCGCTTAACCTCATCGCGTTTGAAGAACTCTTCTCCACCTCGGACCAGGAAGTTCACACCCCCCTTAGCAAAAACCTGCTCGTAAAGTGCCGACTGGGCGTTAGTCCGGTAGAGGACAGCCATCTGAGAATAGGGGACGCCCTGCTCGTGGAGTTTTTTAACGCGTTCTAGCACGCCCTCGGCCTCGGCTTGGTCATCTTGGTAGGTCTCAAAACGCACTGAAGGCCCGGAGGGTAGCTGACTCTTCAGCGCCACTGAGCCCTTTTGCCGACCGCCCGGAGCCAACTCAAGGATCCGGTTTGCCAACGACACCACCTGCGGTGTCGAACGGTAATCACGGACCAGTTCCACGGTCCGAGCGCCGGGGAAGCGCGAAGCAAAGTTTATTAAGAAGGCCGGCTTCGCCCCAGCGAAAGAATAAATCGTCTGGGCAACGTCACCAACCACGCACAGGTCATTGCGGTCCCCCAGCCAAGCTTCCAAGAGTCGCTGCTGTAGGGCTGAAACGTCCTGGTATTCGTCAACCACAAAACTGCGGTACTGCTTACGTACGGTTTGCGCAATATCGGGGCGCTGTTCCAGCATGCCCACAGTCAGCAGCAGGACGTCCTCAAAGTCGATGACGCCCTGATCCCACTTCGCGTCCTCATAGGCACTAAGTAGTTGCGCGATCTGCTGGTAATCCACGTCCGCCGGCGGAATTCTTCCGGCCTTCGGAGCCCGGGTGGGGTACTCCCCCGGTTCAATCATGCTGACCTTGGCCCATTCGATCTCTGCCGCGTAGTCCCGAACTAACTCGCGGTCTACGGGCAGGCCCAGGCGGATCGCAGCGGCGTTCACCAGGGAAGCCTTGTGGTTGATTAGCGGTGGGATGGTCCCACCGATGGCCGTGGGCCAAAAATAACCCAGCTGTTTTAAGGCCGCGGCATGGAAAGTGCGGGCGTTTACCGAGGGCACCCCTAGGGTGGCCAAACGGGTACGCATCTCGCTGGCGGCACGGGCCGTAAACGTTACGGCCAGTACTTGGTCGGGGCGATACACGCCCGTAGCTACCCCGTAGGCGATGCGATAGGTGATGGCCCGGGTTTTACCGGTCCCCGCACCGGCTAAGACAGCCAGTGGGCCCCGCGTCTGTAAGGCGACTGCGGCCTGTTCCGGGTCCAGTGCGGACAGTAGCACCTCGGGGTCTAGACCGTAAGGATTCTTGGGTACTAAAAGCTCCGGGTCCGACCAGGCGGCGCCACCGGAACTGTGATTACTAGGCTGGTAGGGGTCAGTCAACGGAGCCTCCCGCCAGCCAGTAGCGGATAAAAGCCCGCGCAATAGAAGTGCCAGCCGGCGGCGTGATCGTCCCGGCCGCGACCTCTTCCCGGTACTGTTCCCGGCTGAAGAAACGGGCCTCACGGATTTCGGAAGGATCCGGGTGCAGGGCCTGGTCGGCCTGGTCCCCAGAAAGTTCAATCCGGCTAGTGTGTAGCAGCATCAGGGAGCGCGGGAAGGGCCAAACTTGGGTGGCCAGCGGGCGTACCGGCCCGGGCAGTGGGAGCTTTACCTCTTCGAAGACCTCCCGACGGACCGCATTTTCGGCGCTCTCACCGGCTTCCACATATCCGGCGAGCAGTGAGAAACGACCCTCGGGCCAACGCTGATTATTGCCCAGTAGCAGTCGGTCATCCTGATCTAGGACGGCCACAATCATGGCCGGGTCGATTCGGGGGTACGCGGGACGACGGCACTGGGGGCAGCGCAGCGCCCAGCCCAGTTCCTCCACTAGGTAGGTCTCCGCATGCTGCGGGCAGTAGCGGGTCGCACGACGCCATTGCCACAGGGCCAAGGCGCTTAGCGCGGCCTCGTCAATGGCGGGTAGGGGCGTTCCGGTAATGGGCTCGGGGGCTTTTCCGGACGGTAGTTCTTGGCGCAGGTTCAGAAATTTGGGGGCCGGGTTGCCCAGTAGATCCGAGGTCGACCAAGGTAGTTGGCCGTCAAAGTCGAAGATTGCTAGGACGGGACCGTCTGGGCTGGTTCCTAGGTAGGCGCCGGGCACGCTAGCGGGGGCACCGACCCCGAGGATGCTCCCTACTAGGTCTGCGGGCAGGTCTTCCCGAGGGCGCGCAGCTAGGGCGACTTCCTCGTCCGGGTTGATGAGGATCAGGGCGCACTGGGGTGCGTTTAGGATGCTGGCAGCTACCTGTTTTTCGTCCCGGACCGGTTCTGGGCGTTGGAGGATGCCCGCTTGGGTGAAAACCGGGTTCAGGGTTGAGGGGTTTTCACTTTCAGGTCCGTTTTTGGGTTCAAGCTGCTTTTCCACTCTACTAAGCTATGTCCCCTACCGGCATGATGCGCGGGCTATTGGTAGCCTTGTGGCTATGAGTGAAACAAGTATTCCGGCATTGCGTGCCGATGGTCGTGTCCCCAGTCAACTTCGTGAAATCAAAATTACTCGCGGCTGGCAGGCCGCTGGTGAAGGCTCCGTCCTGGTGGAGTTTGGTAATACCCGCGTCTTGTGCGTGGCCTCTTTGACCGAGGGCGTGCCGCGTTGGCGTAAGGATAGTGGCGAAGGCTGGGTTACTGGCGAGTACGCCATGTTGCCGCGTGCGACCGCCTCGCGTTCGCAGCGTGAATCCGTGAAGGGTAAGGTTGGTGGCCGCACCCAAGAGATCTCTCGACTGCTGGGCCGCTCACTGCGTGCCGTGGTGGATATGAAGCAGTTGGGTGAAAACACCATTGTTTTGGACTGTGACGTACTGCAGGCTGATGGTGGTACCCGTACGGCAGCGATTACGGGGGCCTATGTGGCTCTAGCTGATGCGATTGAGTTCGGTAAGGCCAATGGTTGGATCAAGCCCAACGCGAAGGTGCTGCTAGATTCAGTTTCCGCGATTTCGGTGGGCATTATTGATGGCCGTCCGTGCTTGGATTTACCCTACGTTGAGGACGTCACCGCGGGTACCGATATGAACGTGGTGATGACTGGTGAGGGCCAGTTCGTGGAGGTTCAGGGCACTGCCGAACACGGTGCTTTTAGTCGCGCGGAACTCAACGATCTTTTGGCTTTGGCTGAGGCCGGTAACGCTCAGTTGCGCGATTTGCAGCAGCAGGCGCTGGCGGCCGAGGCGGGCACTACGGTCGTGCTTCCGGTTGAGGATCTGAGCGGCACCCCGGCTGGCACCTCTGAGACTGCTGAAGGCGGCGCAGAGGCATGAGCACCCCTGAACTCGACCCTGAGGTTCGGCTAATCCTAGCCACCCATAACGCCCATAAGGTGGAGGAACTGCGTGCGATTTTGACTGACGCGATTCCGGGCTTCCAGCCGCAGTGGTTGGCTAGTGCCGCTGGTTTGGGCATGCCGGAGCCGGTAGAAGACGGCGTTACGTTTGCGCAGAACGCACTGATTAAGGCTCGAGCAGTAGTGGCCGCGACCGGTCTGCCGGCGATCGCTGATGATTCAGGTATTTGCGTGGATGTGCTGGGTGGTGCGCCGGGGATCTTCTCTGCGCGCTGGGCTGGCTCTCACGGTAATGATCAGGCGAACCTGGATCTGCTATTGGACCAACTGTCCGATATTGCTCCCGAGCACCGCGGGGCAGCCTTCGTTGCGGCAGCTGCCCTGGTTTTGCCTGATGGTACGGATTATGTGGAACTGGGCGAGGTTCGTGGCCAGTTGCTCTTTGCCCGTCAGGGCGAGGGTGGTTTCGGCTATGACCCGATTTTCCAGCCGGAGGGCTATGAGGTTTCGACCGCGCAGTTAGATCCGGCAGAGAAGAACCAGATTTCTCACCGAGGGCGCGCCTTCCGGGCACTTGCCCCGCGCCTACTTCCGATTCTGCCGCTTTAGACGACGAACATGGCGCCGGCGTTGGCGGTGGCGAAGGGCCCGTCCCAGTTGCGACGGACTTCGTCCCAGACAGCGCCGGCTTCAGTCCATGGCTGGATGTGGGTGGCGATTAGGGCCCCGACTCCACTGTTGTTGGCTAGCTGACCGGTTCGTTCCGCGGTCATGTGTACGCCACGGCAGATGGGGGTCTCTGGGGTACCGTCTGCTTCTAGGAAGCCAGCCTCGGCCAGCAGTAGGTCAACGCCCAGGGCCATTCGTTCGATGGATTCGCAGTAGTCGGTGTCGCCCGTGTAGGCGAAGATAGCGGTTTCACCGTCGACAGGCTTGCCCAGTGGCTGGACGTCACGTAGTCGGTCTGCGGGGAAGCCAGAGGGGCCTTCTACGCGGAATCCGAAGGTCGGAACGGTGTGCCAAGCCTCGTGGGCAGAGATCTTGAAGGGACCGATCTGGAACTCACGGTTGTCTTCGCTGAGTTCACGGAAGTCGAACTCGGGTTCATAGTCTGCGTTGGGGTCGCCGTCGATCTGGCGAATGCGCTGTTCTAGTCCTACCGGACCATAGATCGGCAGGATCTTCTTGGGTGCGCGGGGTGCCCAGCGGTGGAAGACATGCATGGAGATGATGTCGCCGCAGTGGTCGGCGTGCAGGTGGGACAGGATCAGGGCGTCTAGTTTGGCCGGATCAATGTAGTTCCACAGCTGGCCGTAGGAGCCGGGGCCAAGGTCGAAGAGGATATTCCAAGTGCGGTCTTTCCCGTCCTCGCCGGGGCCAATGGCCTGTAGCAGGTAGGAAGAAGCAGCGGACTTGGGTCCGGACATGGAGCCGGTGCAACCAATGATTCGGAGCCTCATGCTGTTTCCTTCCCGTTTTCGATCGTCTTTACTTCCCCTAGCGCCGGTCCAATGAATCGAGTAGCCAGTCGACTAAAGGCGTCATTGGGGCCGGTAGTCAAGAACTGATGAACCGGCGGTGGCGCTTGCGGATCCCGGAAGGAATCCGTGCGGGCCAGAGAAGTATATATGTCTTTGGCCGTCTCATCAGAAGAAGAAACCAACGCCACTTCAGGCCCCATAACGTAGGAAATCACACCTTGGAGATGTGGGTAATGCGTACAGCCCAGGACTAGAGTGTCGATCCCCTGCTCTTTAATCGGGTCTAGGTATTCGTGAGCGGTTTGAATGGCGTCCGCTCCAGAGGTCACGCCCGACTCAACTAGCTCTACGAAGCGGGGGCAAGCCTGCTGAAAAACGGTTAATCCGGGGACTACGGAAAGCACATCCTCGTAAGCGCGGGAACGTACAGTAGCTGGCGTAGCGATCACGCCCACCTTTTTATTTCGGCTAATGGCGGCCGCGGCACGGGCAGCTGGGCCGATAACTTCGACCACGGGAATCTGGTAGCGGTGGCGTGCGTCGTGAAGCACAGCAGAGCTAGCTGTATTACAGGCAATCACTAGCATCTTAACGCCACGGGAAACCAGTTCATCCATGACCTCTAGCGCGTAGGCACGTACTTGGTCTAGAGACTTGGTGCCATAGGGAACATGTTTGGTGTCACCAATGTAAATAATTTCCTCATTCGGCAGCTGGTCAATTACCGCGCGAGCCACGGTTAGGCCACCTA
Organism: Boudabousia liubingyangii; assembly: GCF_001907245.1. Lineage (GTDB taxonomy): Bacteria > Actinomycetota > Actinomycetes > Actinomycetales > Actinomycetaceae > Boudabousia > Boudabousia liubingyangii. Next base: position 13,623 of record NZ_MQSU01000005.1, on the reverse strand, counting down.
CCCCTGAGTCAAATATGCCAATCGGTGCGTTATTCATCTATAAAATGTTAACGCAAACTAAGGTTAATATCTGAGTAAAAGACGGTGATTGCTGCCACCCTTAAAACCACCACTTTTCCTATAGATTTCGGACACTATCTAAACAAAAAGCGCCTTCGGCGGAAATCCGCGGTACTGTTTACCTCATGAGCGCATCATGGTCTACTTCCCTGCTGACAGATATGTACGAGCTAACAATGGTGGAGGCCGCCCTTAAACACGGCACCGCCGAACGTCGCTCCGTATTCGAACTCTTCGGGCGTCGCTTGCCTACCACTCGCCGCTTTGGCGTCGTAGCTGGCACCTCCCGCATCCTCGAAGCGCTAGAACGCTTCGTTTTCTCTAAAGAAGACATTGACTACCTGCACCAGCAGAAGATCGTCAATGATGACACTTTAGATTTCCTTAAAGACTTCCACTTCCAGGGCAACATCTGGGGCTACCAGGAAGGCGAATGCTACTTTGCTGGCTCTCCCCTGTTGACCGTGGAAGGCACGTTCGCAGAAGCGTGCCTCCTAGAAACTGTTCTGCTGTCGATTCTCAATCACGACTGTGCAGTTGCCTCTGCGGCTTCCCGTATGACGATTGCCGCTCACGGCCGACCCTGCCTAGATATGGGTGCCCGCCGGACTCATGAGCGTGCCGCAGTTTCAGCCGCCCGCGCCTCGATCATTGGTGGCTTCAAGGCCTCCTCTGATCTAGAAGCTGGCAAGCGCTACGGCATTGGCACGCTAGGTACTTCCGCCCACTCCTTCACGCTACTGCATGAGACCGAGGAAGAAGCCTTCCGCGCTCAGGTAGCTACCCTAGGCCCCGGCACCACCCTGCTGGTTGATACCTACGACATCCCCAAGGGGGTTGAGACGGCAGTGCGGGTGGCCCGCGAGGCTGGCGGCGAACTAGGTGCCGTCCGCATTGACTCTGGCGACTTGGTTGCTCAGGCCTTCAAGGTGCGAGGCCAGTTGGATGAGCTCGGCGCCAAGACCACAAAGATTACCGTCACCTCTGACCTTGACGAATATGCTATTGCGGCCCTTGGTGCCGCCCCGGTTGACGCCTATGGTGTGGGCACCAAGCTGGTTACCGGTTCTGGTATTCCGACCGCCGCCTTGGTCTACAAGCTAGTCGAGCGCGAAGGTGCTGAAGGCTTCATGGAGGGCGTCGCAAAGAAGTCCAAGTCCAAGTCCACTGTGGCGGGCCGTAAGTGGGCCGCACGCGCCTTTGACGAGGACGGTTACGCCTCTGAAGAGCGCCTCTACGTTGGTTCTTATGAGGACTTCCAGAAGACCCTAGCGGCCGAGGAAGCCGAAGGCACTCACCTACGTCCGCTACAGGTCAAACTGGTAACTGATGGCAATATTGACCGCACTTGGTACGACGAGAGTTCCTTGGAACGGGCCGCTAACTTCCACCAGGAAGTTCGTAACCAGTTGCCGTACTCAGCTTGGCGCCTATCCGCTGGCGAACCGGCGATTGAAACCCGCGTAATTCCCTTGGAAAGTGCCAGCCCGCTGAACTGAATACTTCAGTAAATAGCTAAGGACCTCAACCTGTTGGTTGGGGTCCTTTAGTTTTAGGGTAATGAGCCACTTGCGAGCGGTATCACGTCAGGGCACCGCTTAGGTCGCGGACAGACCTTGCGGGCAGTTAGGAGCCTAGCGGGCCTTGCCCACTAGCATGCGACGCAATAGGTCAATCCGGGACTGGATTTCTTCCGTAGACGCTTGGGGAACTTCCGGTCCCCCGCAGCGGCGACGTAGTTCAGCGTGGATCTTGGCGTGTGGGTCGCCGGTGCGACGGGACCAGCCAGAGACCAGGTTCTGCAGTTCTTTACGCTTTGCCGCGCGCAGACGGTGGGCGCTGATGCCCGAGTTTTGGGCGCGTAGAGCCTCGGCGTCTTTGATTCTGGAGCTGCGGGCCTTTTCGGCCTTAATCTGTTCGCTCTGACGGGCCCGCAAGAGAGAGGTCACCTGTTCGGGCTCCAGCAGCCCGGGAATACCTAGGAAGTCTTGTTCTTCCGCGCTGCCCACTTCGGCACCTAGGCCGAACTGGTTGCCATCAAAGAGTACCCCGTCGAATTCGGCTTCTGCCCCTAGGGCTTCGAAACCGGGTAGCAGGTCTGAGCTGGCGGCCTCGTTCTGATTGGCGCGGGCCAGTTCCATCTCTTCCGGGTTTAGCAGACCGGCATCGGGGTCCTCAGTTTGGGGTCGATCTAGGGCGTGATCCCGCTGGGCTTCCATCTGGGAGGCTAACTCTAGTAGCGGGGCCACTGAAGGTAGGAAGACCGAGGCGGTCTCGCCGCGTTTACGGGCGCGTACGAAACGTCCAATCGCCTGGGCGAAGAACAGTGGCGTAGAGGTGGAGGTGGCATATACGCCCACCGCCAGTCGGGGTACGTCCACACCTTCAGAGACCATGCGGACGGCCACCATCCACCGGTCGTTCCCCTGCGAGAACTGATCAATCTTTTCTGAAGCCCCCGAATCATCCGAGAGGACCACAGTAGGGGCCTTCCCGGTGATTTCGTGTAGCTGTTTCGCGTAGGCGCGGGCCGCAGTCTGATTAGAGGCGATCACTAGCCCGCCGGCGTCGGGCACGGTCCGCCGCACCTGGGTGAGGCGCTTATCTGCCGCAGCCAACACGGCCGGCATCCACTGTCCCTTTGGGTCTAGGGCAGTGCGCCAAGCCTGCTTGGTCATGTCTTTGGTGAGGGGCTCACCTAGGCGCGCAGCAACCTCATCCCCGGCGGAGGTCCGCCAGTGCATATTGCCAGAATAGGAAAGGAAGATTACCGGTCGCACTACCCCGTCGCGCAGAGCGTCCGCGTAACCGTACGTGTAGTCGGATTGGGAGCGGCGAATCCCGTTGGCATCCTCGGCATAGCGGACGAAGGGAATGGGGGCGGTATCGGAACGAAAGGGCGTACCGGTTAGGGACAGACGTCGGGTGGCGGTTTTGAAGGCCTGTCCGATGCCATCACCCCAAGTGAGATTGTCGCCACCGTGGTGAATTTCGTCCAGGATCACCAGGGTGCGTTCAGCTTTGGTGCGGGCCTCGTGGACTTCCGGATTGGCGCCGACCTGCGCGTAGGTGACGGCGACCCCGTCGAAGTGCGCACCGGCGAAACGCTGGGAGTTCGTAAAGGCGGGGTCTAGTTGGATACCCACGCGGGCGGCGGCCTCGGCCCACTGGTTTTTGAGGTGCTCCGTGGGGCAAACGACGGTGACTTTTTGGACGACACCGTCAGCCATGAGGCCAGCGGCGATCCGCAGTGCGAAGGTGGTTTTACCGGCGCCGGGGGTTGCGACTGCGAGGAAGTCTTGGGGGCTGGTTTCTAGGTATTTGTCGATCGCGGCAGCCTGCCAAGCGCGCAGTGAGGACGCGGTTCCCCAAGCGGCGCGACGCGGGTAGGCGGGGGAAAGATTTTCGGCAGCGGCGGGCGAGGCGTGCCCGGGTAGAGGCAGGGAAAGCTGCCCCGAGTCTGGGAACTCAGGCATTTTTCAGTGATTCCCCTAGTTTTTGTCCCCGTCGTCACCGCGGAAGGGCCAGCCTTTTCCATGGTTTTTGGAGGCTTCTAGAATGGCCTTGCAGGTGGGGCAGACTGGGAAGTCTTTGGGGTTGCGGGTGGGGATCCAGACCTTGCCGCAGAGGGCGATTACCATGCGTCCGGCTACCTGTCGGCCACCGCGGACGTAGTGAGCGAAGCGTTCGTTGTCGCCGTCATTCTTCGAGGGCTTGACTTCGGGTTTTTCCAGTACCCCGACGGAACCTGCCTGTTGGGGTTCTGCTGCTGGGCCGCCGGGTTGTTCGGGGCCGCTGGGATTCTGGTAGTCGCTCATGTTTCTATTGTATGGTTCCCCCACTGGTGTGCATTTTCAGGTGAGTTTCACCGCAGTATAGTGACGCGCCCTCGGCGGTCCTTTTTTTGGGTGCCGAGGGCGCGTGGGGTTTTTCAGTTTTTAGGCCACCTTTTGGGGTGGTTTAGCCGGGCCAAAGGCCTGCGGGGAAACTTACGGGGAAGCTTGGGCCGGTCAGGCTTCGCGGGCGGCTTGGATTTCGCGGTAGTAGTCGGCCAGCTTTAGTTTGGCAGCGGCAGCTTCATCCACGAAGACGTGTGCGTTGGGGTGCATCTGCATGATGGTGGCGGGCCAGAGGGCTGAGATGCCACCTTCGATTAGTTCGCGGACGGCGTCGGCTTTGCCGGCACCGGTGGCGACTAGGCAGAGTTCACGGGCTTCCATAATGGTGCCTAGGCCCTGGGTGACGCAGTGGGTGGGAACCTTGCTTAGGTCACCGTCGAAGAAGCGAGCGTTGTCTTCACGGGTCTGCTTGGTCAGGACACCTACGTGGGTGCGGGAGACTAGGGAGCCGCCGGGTTCATTGAAGGCGATGTGGCCGTCAGAGCCAATGCCTAGGATCTGTAGGTCTACGCCACCCTGGTCTTTGATGAGCTGGTCGTATTCTTTGACGGCTGCTTCTAGGTCGGGGGCGTTGCCTTCGGGTCCGTGGACGTTGGCGGGGTCAACGTCTACCTTGGAGGCGATTTCGGTGGTGATGACGTTGTGGTAGCGCTCGGGGTGGTCTTCGTCGATGCCGACGTATTCGTCAAGCATGAAGAAGTGAGCGTTCTTGAAGGATAGTTTTCCGTCTGCAACGCGGGCGGCTAGGGCCCGGTAGGTGGGCAGCGGGGAGGAGCCCGTCGCGACGCCTAGGTTGGCGTTGGCATTGTTTTCAAATACTTTTTGGATGCGATCTGCGATGGCTTCGCCGATTGCGTCCTCGTCGGGCAGGATGTAGACCTCCATGGGATACCTTTCTAAGTATTGCTCTATATTTAGCGTTTTGGACAGTTTTAACGCAACTTTGCGCAGGTTTCCTTGCTGTCCATATTCTACTATATGTGTTCCGGGACTCAAATTAAAGAGCCTGCCGGTTTTTCCGGGCCATCAGATTCTTGGTGGGTATAAAACAATCCCCCGCTACCCTGTTGGGTGCGGGGGATTTGAAGTGTTTGTTAGCCGTTGGGCTTAACTCACTTGGCAACAGCCTTCTTTAGGGTGGAGCCAGCAGAGATCTTCACGCCGTAACCAGCGGGGATCTGGATTTCTTCGCCGGTGCGGGGGTTGCGACCGGTGCGAGCGGCGCGCTCAACGCGTTCCACGGATAGTAGGCCGGTGACCTTGACGGCTTCGCCCTTGCCTAGGGAGTCAACTAGGACTTCCTGGAAAGCGGATAGAGCAGCGTCGGCCTGGACCTTGGTTAGAGAGGCGCGCTCAGCGATGGCGGCGACCAGTTCAGTGCGGTTCATGAAGATTTCCCTTCTATAGTTTTTGGCGGGGCACTCCCTTGGAGTTTCCCGGATTTCCATGGCAGTTTACCGGTGACATTTGCTGGTAGTCAACGGAATCTGACCGTGTAAGCCTGAGATTACACGACAAAATGAGATTTCTCTATAGTTTGCGCCGTTTTTTCCAAATTTTTCACTCATTTTCCGCCCTGCGCGCAGAAATAGGGCTTTAAATCAGCATTCACGGCCAGATTCCGCTTTAATGTCCCGTTTTCTTTTGCTCTACTTCCCTGCCGTCGGTTGGGCTCCGGCGGTGTCCTTCAAGAAGTAGGGTGTGGCCTCTCTGATGGCGTTCGTACCGCAGTGCAGTTCTCCACCATGCACGTAGAGGGTCCGGTAGGTGTCTGCGTAGAGTACTTTCATCCCAGCTTGGGCGAAGGCTTTTTCAACCGCTTCTTGGTAGAGGTCCTTGCCGCCGATGACGGGGCCAAACTGTCGTGGGGCAATGAAGGTTTTATTGTTGGCCACTACCCCGTTGACGGCGTTGGGGATGAAGTCTGCCGCATAGGTTTTCGCATCAAGGTTGACACCGTTGGGGTCATCGTCGTCTACTTCTGCGCGGTAGAAGACGGGCACACGAATGATGTCTGCGTCGGTGATACCGGTTTCTTTCTTGATGATGTCGATATTCTTTTGGATGATCCTTTCGGCATTGCCGTTTACCCAGTCGGCTCGCCCCTTTTCTAGGGCGCCATCAATGGTGTTGCCCTGTGCGCCCTCGTGACTCATGAGCTGGTCTTTCCCGTGCCCTTCAGCCTGTAGTTTCTTGAAGATTTCTAGGCCGGCCTGCGGGGAGCTGACCACTAGTTTCCATCCCAGTTTGGTATTGGCTGGGACGGTGGTGATCATTTCGTCGATGTGGCCCACGGACAGGAATGAGGTGTCTAGGTAGATGGGCTTTTGGACTTTTTGGGCGGTGAAGAAATCGCGGATGGACTCTGAGGGTTCTAGGGGTTCGTTTTCTTCAGCGTCGGCGGGGATGTTCGCGGCGGTTCGCTTACCCATGAGGATTCGGCCGGCCGGGTAGCCGGGCATGGGCGGTAGGGTTTCGATATTGCCGCCGGAATCTAGGGTGTAGTTGGCTTGTCGCTTGCCAATGTCGAGGATGCCCACGCCCGGGCCGCGTAGGCCATAGAGCGCCTGATAGATGCTGGTTTTATCGGTGGCATCGGGTTTTTCGTTGGGGCGATCTTCGTCGGTGTAGACGCCGCGCACCTGGTCAGTTTTGAGCATGACCCGCATGATTCGCGGGCCGTTTTCGGTGGGCATAACCTGGTACATGGGTTCGAAGGAGTCTTGGACCCAGACTTCACGCGAGTCCCCGAAAGGTTGCGCTTTGAAGGCTGCCTTGGAGGCTAGCCCGGCGATTTCACTGGTTAGGCGGCCACTGAAGTGACCGCTGTGCTTAGTTAGGGCGTAGAGGGTTTGCAGCTTCTGCAGGTGGTTTTGGGTGATTAGCGGGGCAGCTTTTAGGTGCGCCTGACTGCTGGCACGGTGTCCCCCGTCGGCGACCTCTAGGGTGACGGTAACGTGACCGTCCCAGCTTTGGTCTTTGACGACGTCGATTCCTTCAAGGCGTAGCTGCACGTTCTGTCGTAGTTCGTTCGCGCTTAGGCTTTGACCTTCCTTGAGGTGTTCCCATTTTCCGTTGCGGTTAATGAAGAGGTTTACCTTTTTCTGCGAGGCCGCGTCGAGTTTAATTTTGCCGCTTCCCTGTTCACTGATCGTGGGGATGGCTTTGATGGTTAGCGGGGCTAGGTCTTTTAGGTCTTCCGCACCGTTGATTTCGGTGTCGTTGGCGTCCGAGCAGGTCCGTAGCTCTTCTAGTTCTAGGGGTTTGCCGGCTTTGTTCTTTAGCGGGCAGCGTTTGGCTGAGTCGTCTAGGTTGGCTAGGAAGACCGCTCCGCTGGTGGCGGTTGCCGCGGCCGGGTTTTGGTCTGCCGGGTCTTCCGGGTTGGCTTTTCCGTCACGGTTGGCGTCGGAGACGATGAGGACTTTGCCGGTTAGAGGGTTATCTTCGGGCCGAGGTTGCGGCTTTCCTGGTTTTGCGGGCGCCGGCAGCGGTTTGGGGCTTGGTTGTTCTGACGTTTGGCCAGGCTCCGGCTTGGTGCCTGGTTTAGGGGTGACAGGTTTTTTGATGCCATTGGGTTCCGGGCTGGGTGCCGGCTTTGTTTCCGGGCTTGTGGCCGGGGTCTGGACCGGTTCTTTGGTGCCGGCTTGCTGGTGGGCGCCGTGTTTTTGCGGGGCCTTTTGATAGTCGGGGTCTAGCGAGGCTTCGTAGTGGTATCCCTTTGGGCAGGTTTTTGGAGTACTAGCGTTCGCTTGGTCTGGCATATTGATGCCTACCGCGACTAGCGCTAGGGCTAGCGGTGCGGCCAGGGCGGCGCGTTTGGATTTACGCATTAGGATCAGCGCGATTCCTAGTGCAGCTAGCAGGAGGGCGGTGATGGCGACCGTTTGGGCTACGGTTCCAGTTTTACTCAGGTCTGGAAGGCAGTAGCCGGGGATTCCGGTCCGGTCTTGAGTTGTTAACACATTCATTGATATTGACTCCCATTATTAATAGTTGGTCAATGGAAGTATATTTATGAAAACGTTTTCTAGGGAAGCAGTGAACTTCCTACTGCTTTTTTGGCCTGAATTTAAGCTACTTTTCACCTCTTTATGTCAACCGCGACTATTTTGCTGGCTATTTATTTAGGCAAAGTACATCGTTGGGACGTATTCGCTTTGCAGTTGTGCGGGCGCCTGGTTACCTAGGCTTTCATTATCACTGCCTGAGGCTAGATAGGAGTAGAGGAAGTAGCCACCTACACAGAGGCCAATAACCACTATGACGCTAAGGATGATCCACAGTAGTTTCCGCTTCGAAGAGCCCTTTTGTGAAGTTTCTTCATTATTGGGACGATACTGCGGCACATCCGGGAATGCCGGCGGCATTACTCCGCTTGGTGTCGGTGCCGGTTCATACTGCGGGTTCGGTGCAGGCGCCGGAGCGTACTCGGTGGGAGCGGGCGCGGGTGCCGGTTCATAGTCGGCTGGACTGGGTGCCGGCGCTATCTCTAGATCCTCCGGTCCTGGCGCGGGGGCAACCTCGTGAGCTTCAGGACTGGGTGCCGGCGCGGGTTCAAAGTCGACCGGGCTAGGCGCAGGAGCGGCCTCGGCCTCAACTGGGGTAGGTGCTGGAGCAGCCTCGAAGTTGCCCGTGCTAGGTGCAGGTGCGGCGTCGACCTCAACTGGGGTAGGTGCTGGGGCGCCCTGGGACTGCTGAAGTTCAGGGGCGATAAACGGTTTGTGGACGCGGGGAACGACACGGGTCGCTTCTAGCTCGTCATAATCAGATTCCGGTTCGGATTCTTCAGATGACTGCTCACCATGATCGGGTTCCGCCTCACCCTCTTGGGGGTTCAATTCGCTTGGAATCGAATCTACAAAGAACTCCCCCTCCGCCGGAGCTGCTTCCGCTTCGCTTTCAGGTTCAGGCTCAGGTGCCGGGGCAACTTCGGGTTCCGGTTCAGGTTCGGGAGCAACCTCAACCTCAGGCTCCGGCGCAGCTTCCATCTCCGGCTCAGGTGCCGGCTCGGGTTCCGGAGCGAAGTCCGCCTCAGGCTCAGCCTCAGGGGCAACCTCCGACTCGGGCTCGGGTACGGGGGCAGCCTCAGGTTCGGGAGCGACCTCCGCCTCGGGTTCAGGTACTGCTTCTGCTTCCGGAGCGGGAGACTCTTCAACGCTTGAAGGCACGTAAACCCCATCCCCTGCAGCCGGAAGGACCACGCGGGGAACTAGACGCGTAGCGTCATCCTCAGGCAAAGGTGCCTGCGCACCCTCGGCCTCAGGCAAGGTAACCCGGGGAACATAGCGCGTCGCTTCGGTCTCATTATCTGACGCCTGCACGTTCTCATACCTGGGGCGCGCAACTAGCCTGGTAGCCTCAAGTTCTGAATAGTCATCGGCAGGCTGTTCCGCCTCGTTAAAGGGCTGCGCAGCATCATTAGCAGGCAGTTCAAACTCGTTACCAGCGGGAGCGACCTGATCGCCAACGGGCGAAGGTTCGCCGCTAACAGGCTGGGCTTCATAACTAGCGGGGGCGGGTTCATTCGCGGGTTGCGGGTAAGCCTGCTGATTGTGCTCAAAAGTACCGAAAACCTGCCTACGAACCGGAGCCGTCCCAACGGTCTGAGTAGGCTGCGGATACTGAGGAACCGCAGGCGCAGCAGGTGGCGCGGGAGGTGCCGGGGGCATAGTGGGCTGAGCAGCATACGGGTAGTTCAAGGGGTAACCCTGGGCCTCAGCATTTCGACGATTTTGTACTGCCATCCGCACTTGGTCATCACCATACTGCTCCAGGTACGAAATCAGTTCCGGGTATGCAGCCGGGTGGAAGACAATCGTGGGCCAAAGATCCGGGCGATCACTGGCAATCTGGGCCAGCACGAAAGGATCCAAATTGGGGTTTTGCAGGGCCTGCAAGGCAGGATCAAAAGGGGGCACAAAATCAGTCATAGCCCAAAACTACCACATTAGGCTTTTCGGCTAACTATTAATTGGTTCACGAAATAAAACCGGTACCACGCTGGTTGTTTATTTCAGACTAAAACGGCAGAAGGCATATTTCTTAGCTTTTTGGTTTACTCCAATCTCTTTGAGGCATAGAATAAGCCGGAAACTAGAAGCTGGACGTAACGGACGATGAGTTCGTCGATACCAACTTAGATTTAACCCAGATATCAACGTAAGAAGCCCAATGGAAACACAGCAGATCACAGAAAAGCCCAGCTCTAGCGAAACCTGTAGCCCGAATGGGTTTTGCCTACCGGTTAACTACTTCAGTATCGCCCTGGGCATGCTCAGTGGCGGGCTGGCTTTCCGGCACGGCTCGGCAGCACTAGGAATCCCGGGGATTTATGCCCACGTTTTTCTGGCTATTGCGGCCACCATCTGGGCGGTACTGATTGTCAGCTACGTTTATAAGTGGATTTATTTTGCCTGCGTAGCCAAGCAGGAGCTAGGGAATATCATCCAGTGCTGTTTTATCAGCCTCATTCCGATCACTACCATTTTGATGGGTCTGGTGATTTTGCCTCTTCACCGCGCTACCGCGATTGGGTTTATGACGGTGGGCATTATTGGTCAGCTACTGTTCGCAGCCTACCGGGCGGCTGGCCTTTGGCGAGGTACTCACACGATTGAAGCCACCACCCCGATCATCTACTTGCCCAGCGTGGCCTCGCCTTTCGCTAGTGCCATGGCGCTGGGAGCACTGCACCAGCAGCACTGGGGAATGCTGTTCTTTGGGGCGGGCATGTTCTCTTGGCTCAGCCTAGAATCAAGCATCCTGCACCGTCTACGTACCGCCACTCCTCTACCCGGGGCTACCCGTCCCGTGATTGGTATTCAGCTGGCCCCAGCTTTCGTTGGCTGCGCGGCTTACCTAGCGACCAATGGTGGACACGTGGACCTTTTCGCTGAAGCTCTGATTGGCTACGGGCTACTTAACCTGGTTTACCTAGTCCGCTTGATCCCGTGGGTCTTCGAGGGCGGATTTACCCTTTCGATGTGGGCCTACTCCTTCGGCTTCGGCTCCATGGGCAATGTCGGAATCTACCTTTACGAGGATCGTGGTTTTAACGACCTAGGAATCATCGGGATTCCCCTATTCGTACTTGGTTTAAGCGGGATTGCCCTGCTGGCGATTGCTAGCTTGGCAACCGTTAAGCGCCGTTCCTAGGTGGGTTCTTAAATAGATTTAGGGGGGAGTCTTGAGCGATCGCTCAAGACTCCCCCCTATTTTAAAACTGTCGTCGGCGAATCCCTGAAGGATTACTTGGACTTAAGGACCTCTTCTTTGGCACAGGAAGATGATGCTTCAAAGACGGCCTCGTGGTCTGGGCTATCGGGCATGATGTCCTTACCGGCAGCTAGTTTCTGCTTTGACTCTTCAGAGATCTTGTCATCGAGCTTTTCGGCGACACAGCTGGAAATATTTTTCACTTGCTCATCGTTGAGCCCCAACTGGCCCTTGCTGCGATCTAGGAGCTTGACAAGTCCCTGTTCGACTTCTTGCTTGCTGGTACCGTCAGACGAGGAAGAGCCGGAGCACCCAGCTAAGCCGAACGCCATTGGTAGAAGGCTCAGGATCGCAACGGCTTTTAGGCCTCGTTTGCGGTTAGTTGCGGTTGTAGCTTGGTACATTTTGCACCCTCCTTTATTTTTGCGGTCCCCTCCACCATAGAGGATTGTAAGCTAGGCAACAAGTTTTGTATGCTTAGATTTAGCTAAACAACCCTTGATTTTTTTCCCCCCCCCGGGTGTATATAGAAGTTATCCATAGGCTCACCCTCTGAGGGTTTTCTGAAAGAAGCAAAACATGAACAAGCGATTTATTTCCGGGATTGCCGTAGTCGCATTGATTGGCTCAGTTGCCGGAGGTTACGCGTACGCTACCAGTACGAACGCGGTCACTTCGAAACCGGTACACGGCACCGCTTCCACACCGGCTTCCCCCGAGGCGATTAACCAACCAAGTGCAGCAGAGGCCAAACTTAGGAATAACCTAGAACAGGCCCAAAAGCAGCGCGATGAGGAACTAGCACAGATTCAGCAGAACTATTCTCTGCCACCGTCTGGGGGAACTTTTGAAACCCAGGACAGTTTCTCGCTCATTACCGACCAGTTAGCGGAACTTGAAAAACTTCGCCAAGAGGGCGCCTCTCCCGCTGGACTTGGAAAAGTCACCCCTGAGACAGTCTGGTTTGAACCCGGAAACTTTAAATCAGATGCCCTGACGCAATGGCAGTGCGCCTGGCTGAGAGAGGGGATCATCGCGGTTCAGGCTGACGACACCAAGAGGCGGGACAATGCTGTCCAAACTCTAGTGGGCTTCAAACAGGCGCCAGAAGCTTCTATGTTCCCCAACTATGAAGACTTCCTAAAAGACAACGTCTATCCCTTACGCGAAGGTAAAACTGAAAACGGCTTAGCTTTCTTAAACCATGGAGAAAACTGCGTCCCCGAGAACCAGCTGAAATAAAAGACAAAGATACTGGGAAACTCTATTACGAGACCGTATTCTGCCCCGTTTTCAGGCCCATTTACTCCCCGTTAGCAGCATTAATCTATGCCGGCGTATGCTCTATTAGAAGTGTATTAGTTTTACGACCGGGAACAGTTAGGGAAGGAGATAAAACGCTATGGCCAAAGCAGAGCAGATATTAAAGTTCCTCTTCGTCCTTGCCACTCTAATGGCTTTGGCCTGGTGGATAAAGAAGTATAGTACCGATTCTTCCGACTCTTATACTCCCTTTGTTTTAAATATTTGGTTACTACTTGTGTTACTCACAGTATTCGGTATTACTCATACGATCCTCTACTTTTCGATCGCGAATCGGACGATGTTCACTACCCTTAAGTTACCTTCGGTGCTTTTACTAACGGCAACCACGGCTGCTATCTCCACTGGCCAGATGTATAGCTGGAAACTCCCAGAAAGTCTGGACTCGCCAGAGGTCGGGTGGATGATTTATTACCCAGCTATCGCACTTTCAACAGTCCTACTTAGATACTTCTGGCTGCGAAGAACAAGTCAGATAACGGCAGCACTGCCTAAAACGCCTTAATTTCGCAGAACACACGGCTCAGCCAAGTTCCAGGCAGCCCCTACAGTCACCACAACATAAAATAGTAAAGCTCCCGGCTTAGGATGAACCTATGCTGGGAGCTATTGTTCTTTAGTGTCAGCGAATGACACAAGAGGCCTGCTGGGTGCATTTTTCCCAAGGTGGGTGCAATCGTGTGTGGGGTGGGTGCACAACTTAGTTTAGTGGTTGCATCGTCGCTAAAAATATCTACCCATCTCACCACTACTGGGAAGGGTTCGTTTCAAGCAAGCGTTAACATCCGAGGGTTGTTGAGGTCGCCGAGCGAACAAGTGTTCCCGTTTGCGTTATACCACCTCGTTTCATTGCTTTGACATTCAAACGAGAGAACCTCTTGCTAGTGCTAGAGCGAGGATTCACTACTGCATAACCAGCATCACTAAGACTCGCCGCAGTCTTTTCCTGCCCGTGGGAGCAGCAGGCCATTAGAGGTGCCGTCGCACACGTACACACACCCGCGGAGAGGGGCTACGCGGCTGAAGAATGACAATTTGGGGACACTCTCTCAGGACAGCCTCTAGCGCAACTCGAGCCCCAGTATCAAACTGCTCGGTGACATTGTCACCCGAGTTGGTGCCTACT
>NZ_MQSU01000004.1 GCF_001907245.1 Boudabousia liubingyangii | reverse complement strand
CCTCAACACAAACACCCAAAACCCAAACAACACCAACAAAAACCCACACACAAAACACACCACGTCAACCACACAAAAGCGGACGCTCCGAAACCGGAGCGTCCGCTTTTGCTGAAAATCTTTGCGCAGTCTACTTAACTACGCCAACACCAAGGTTTTTACGACCCTTGCGGAAGAGCACAAGATTACCTGGAAGCAGGTCAGATTCTGAAATAGTTTGTTCTTCATCCTCGACCTTAACGCCATTTAGATAAGCGCCGCCGGAAGCTACCGTCCGACGTGCGGCACCTCGGCCCTTTTCTAGACCAGAATCTGCCAACAAATCGATCACAGTCGTAACGCCAAGTTCAACTTCAGCGCGCGGTAGTGAAGAAGTTGCGTCAATCAGCGTCTGGGCATCAAGGGCGGAAAGGTCGCCGCCAGAGAATAATGCTTCAGAAGCTGCAATAACCTTCTTAGTTGCCTCTTCGCCATGAACAAGCGTAGTGACCTCTTCAGCTAGTCGACGCTGTCCCAAACGTTTCCAAGGTTCTTCCTTAGACTGAGCCACTACAGTTTCGATTTCTTCACGGCTCAAGAAAGTAAATACCTTTAGGAAACGCTCAATATCTGCATCGTCACTGTTCAGCCAGAATTGGTAGAAGGCATAAGGTGAAAGCATTTCAGGGTTCAACCAGATGGCACCGCCCTCTGACTTTCCGAACTTGGTTCCATCAGCCTTAGTGATAAGCGGGGTGGCCAAAACGTGCACAGAAGCACCCTCGGACTTACGGATAAGTTCGGTGCCACCTACCAAGTTACCCCACTGATCGTTACCGCCGGTTTGCAGGGTACAACCATAGCGCTTGTAAAGTTCACGGAAGTCATTAGCCTGCAATAGCTGGTATGAGAACTCAGTAAAGGAAATGCCTTCCTCAGAAGCCAAACGACGGGCCACGGTATCCTTGGCAATCATTGTGCCAAGACGGAAGTACTTACCAACACCACGGAGCAAATCGATCGCGGTTAGGTCACCGGTCCACTCATAGTTGTTAACCATCCGAGCAGCATTGTCCCCCTCGAATGAGAGGAATCGTTCGATCTGAGCACGGAGTTTATCGGCCCAATCGGCAACCACATCCGCTTCGTTAAGGGTTCGTTCGCCTGACTGGCGCGGATCACCGATCAAACCGGTTGCCCCGCCCACAAGTGCTAGCGGTCGGTGACCGGCAAGTTGAAGATGACGCATCACAATCAACTGCACTAAATGTCCATGGTGCAAAGAAGGAGCTGTCGGGTCATATCCGGTATAGAACGTGATCGGACCCGCATCCATTGCTTCACGTAAAGCATCCAAATCAGTGGATTGAGAAATCAAGCCACGCCACATCAAGTCATCTAAAACATGCGTAGTCACAATTATTACCCTTCAGGTTATCTAAACCAGAAAATTACGAATAAGTATTTTGCAGGAACTCAGCGACATCATTTGCGTCTGTCTGGTTCTCACAAATTAGAAGAATAGTATCATCACCTGCGATGGTTCCAAGAATTCGCTCTTCATCCAGAGAGTCAATAGCTGCAGCCAGGAACTGTGCAGCTCCAGTAAGGGTCCGTACCACGATTTGATTTTGAGCAATTCGGATCGATTCAATCGTCACCGTAGTGGTTTGAGCTCTTCGAGGATTAAACGCAGAATCGGCTTTCAGATGGTCACCTGAAAGTACGTAACGAAAACTTCCGCCAACCCCCCGAACACGAGTTGCCCCGAGTTCAAGTAAATCTCGCGAGATCGTCGCTTGCGTAACTTTAAAACCGGCGTTTTCAAGTGCGGTTTGAAGCTCTGACTGAGAACCGATTACTTGATTATCGATCAGGTCTTTAATGGCCCTGAGACGTTTGGCTCTACTCATCCTAAGTTCAGATTATTTAGCGCTCGGGCTCTGCTTCAAAGTAAGCCAAGATACGCTGAGCAAAAGCGTCGATTTCAGCCCAATCGCGATAATCACCTTCAATCGCGCCACCCAAACGCGCAATTGAACGTTCGCGGAGATTGAGCTTAGTGGGATCGAGCTTTCCGGCAAAGGTCTTCTGCTCGACTGGAGCAACTTCGATCAACGCCGGACCCACGCGTGAGGGATCTTGAACGTTACCCTTGGGAACACCAGAGAGTCCAACAGAGAAAGCCCATACCGGGAGGTGACGAAGCTCTTCGGTAAATCGAGCAATAAAGTCCTTGGCGGGAGACATCCATTGAGTGATATAAACGGCGGATCCTAAGACCACTGCGTCATAGCCCTCTAAAGTTTCAACATTCTGAGGAGCTTCGGTAACTACTTCGTGTCCACCCTCGGAAAGTGCTTTCGCAATTCGATCTCGTACGTCTAGGGTAGAACCGTGCTTGGATGCTGCTGCAACTAGAATTTTCATACCTCTAGTATCTCTCAAAGTAGTTGGAAGTGCTATTCGTTTTAAAATTATTCAAATCTAGGCATAAAGTCTCAAATTTCAGAGTTTCGGATAACGATTCGAAAATTTTTGTCCAATCGTGTTGCTAAAAAGACCGGAATTGTTCTATTGTTTGTGATGCAACACCAACTTAATTGGTGGCTCACTTACTGTTAAAGGAGACAGTCAATGAAATCACTTTCTAAGCACCGCTGGCAGTATGCTGTCGCAGCTACTGCAGCCTGCGCAATGGCACTAACTGCTTGCTCAAGCGGCGGCGGATCAACCCAGTCGGATAGCAAAGGAACTGCATCCGGCGAAAGCGGCGGCGGCGTAATTACTGCTGGCGTAGCTTACGACATGAACTCAGGCTTCGACCCGGGCACCACCTCAGGCGCACTCCCCCTAGCCGCTAACTGGCACGTCTTCGAAGGCCTAATGGATCGCGATCCTGTAACTGCTGAGCCCTACCTAGCTCTAGCCAAGGAAGAACCAAAGAAGGTTGACGATAAGACCTACGAAGTTACCCTACGTGACGGCGCAAAGTTCTCAAACGGTGACCCGGTTACCGTTGACGATGTCGTCTTCTCTTTCTCTCGCATCCTAGATCCCGAAAAGAAAGAAACCGGCCTATACCGTGCTTTCCTACCCTTCATTGAAAAGGTAGAAAAGAAGGATGACACCACCGTTGTTATCAAGCTGAAGTACCCCTACGCCCTTCTAAAGGAACGTCTGCCCCTAGTAAAGATCGTTCCTCAGAAGGTTGTCGAGGCCGGCGAAGATGCCTTCAAGGCAAAGCCCACCGGTTCTGGTCCCTACATGATTACCGAGGCCACCCCGAAGTCTGTAGTCAAGTTCGAGAAGAACCCCAACTACAATGGTCCCAAGCCTGCTGGCGCCTCTGGCATGGAATGGAAGGTCCTTGGAGACGATTCAGCTCGTCTAACTGCAATGCAGTCCAACACCGCCATGGCTATCGAATCTGTGCCGGCTATCGCGATGCAGTCTGGTCAGCTAGCCACCGGTGACACCAAGGCAGAAGCTGTCGATTCGTTCGGTCTAGCCTTCATGATGTTTAATACCAAGAAGGCTCCGTTCAATGACAAGCGCGTCCGCCAGGCCTTCTTCTACGCCATCAACTATGACGAGCTAGTCAAGACCGGTCTAATGGGCCTAGGTAACCCGGCTACCTCTTACCTACAGGAATCCCACCCGGACTACCAGCGTGCGGCCACCGTCTACAACCACGATGTTGAAAAGGCCAAGGCGCTACTAAAGGAAGCCGGTCAGGAAAACCTCAGCCTGAAGCTAAACATCACCAACCACGCCTTCCTAAAGTCCGTTGGCCCGATGGTCCAGCAGAACCTAAAGGAAGCCGGTATTAATGTCGAACTACAGGAAGCTGACTCGGCAGGTACCTACAAGCAGGTTGACTCCGGTGACTACAGCGTCCTAATCGCACCCGGTGACCCCTCGGTATTCGGTAACGACCCCGACATCCTTCTACGTTGGTGGTACGGCAAGAACATCTGGTCTGAAACCCGCTACGGCTGGGCAGATAGCCCCGAATTCGCAAAGATTCAGGAACTGCTAGACCAGGCTGCACAGACCGAAGATAAGGCTGCGGCTAAGGCAAACTACAAGCAGGTTTACGACATCATTGCTGACAATGCTGTGCTCTACCCGCTATTCCACCGCAAGCTACCGACTGCTTGGAACGCTGCCAAGCTAGACGGCTTCAAGCCGGTTTCCACCACTGGTTTGAGCTTCATGGGTGTTTCCGTTAAGTAATCGCCCTTAAGCTGCCGTGAGTTTTAGGTGGGGGTGAATCCTCCCTGCGAGGTTTGCCCCCACCTTTCTCAATTTCTAAAAATCCAGGAGCAACAGCCGTGAAGAATATGATCAGGCTAATCCTTCGCAGATTAGCTGTTTTACCAATTATGATTTTAGGAATCACCTTCTTGGTGTACTTCCTAATGACTTTTAATCCCATCGACCCTTCGTATACCGCTTTAGGTGAAAGTGCCAGTAAGGAACAGCGTCTAGCCTATCTTCAAGAGATCGGCTATAACGATCCACTTTTAGTTCGTTATGGACGTTTTCTTTGGGATATGCTCCACGGCTCACTAGGAACATATTCATCTCAGCGACTACCGGTTACTGAACGCATTTCAGCAGCATTTCCGGTAACCATGCAGCTCACTTTCCTAGGTCTCATCATTGCGGTTATTTTTGCACTACTCTTTGGCGTAATCGCAGCACTTTATCGCGATAAGTGGCCCGATCAGATCATTCGTATTGTTTCAATCTTCGCAGTTGCCACTCCTTCCTTCTGGCTGGCTATCCTTTTCATCCAATACTTCACCATCAAGCTCAACTGGCTACCCGGATCTGGCGCTCTGCCCTCTTTCTCCGAGGATCCGCACGGGTGGCTAATGCGCATGACACTGCCGGCTATTGCTCTTGGTATTCCCGTTGCAGGTTCACTGATTCGCGTAGTTCGTACTTCAATGGTTGAAGAACTTGACAAGGACTACGTTCGCACCGCCCTTGGGGCAGGCATCCCGAAACGAACCGTGGTTGCCCGTAATGTCCTCCGTAACGCTCTTATTACTCCAGTAACCGTTCTTGGTCTACGTATCGGCTACCTGATTGGTGGCGCCGTCATCATTGAGGTCATCTTTGACCTTCCCGGCATGGGTGTCGCGATCCTTCAGGGTGTGACTGACAATGAGCCCAATCTGGTACAGGGCGTAACGCTCATGGTGGCATTGGCGTTCGTCATTATTAATATCATCGTGGACATGCTCTATGTCCTCATCAATCCCCGGATCCGGGAGGTCTGAGCAATGCGCCGTAATCTAGCAAATAAATTGGCTAAACCCGCACGTTTTGGCCGAATCAGTGCCATGAGTATCCCCGCGAAGATCGCTCTGGTCTTCATGGCCCTCATCATTTTGATGGCAGTCTTTGCCAAGTTTATTGCCCCCTACGATCCACTAAAGGGTGGTGTTCCACTCCAGAGCCCCTCCTTAGATCATCTCTTTGGCACCGATCAAACCGGCCGCGATATTTTCTCGCGAGTGGTATACGGTTCCCAATACTCGCTGTTGATTGGTCTTTCGGCGACTGCATTTGCCCTTTTCTGGGCAGCTATTATTGGTTCCATAGCCGCCGTTTCACGACGCTGGGTTTCCGAAATCATTATGCGTATTTTGGATATCGTCATGTCCTTCCCGGGCATCGCACTAGCAGCAGTATTCGTTTCGGTATGGGGCAAATCGCTACCGGTCCTGATCATGACGATCGGCTTCCTATATATCCCCCAGTTAACCCGTATCGTCCGTGCTAACGTGATCGACCAATACGGTGAAGACTATGTCGCCGCCGCGATCGTTTCAGGTGCTCGCGCCCCTTGGATTCTGTTTAAACATGTAGCTCGAAACTGCATCGCTCCCATTATGGTGTTCGCGACTGTGCTAGTCGCCGATGCAATTGTTTTCGAAGCTTCCCTCTCCTTCATCTCAGCTGGTGTTCAGCCGCCCGCACCATCATGGGGCAATATTCTTTCTCAGGGTCGTGCGCTAGTGGCATTCGGTATTCCGTGGCCAACGCTCTTCCCCGGCCTAGCCATTACCTTCACAGTACTGGCTTTGAACATTCTCTCCGAGGGCCTCACTGACGCGATGGTGGCAGCACCTAGCTCGAAGGTGACCGTTAAGAAGTCTGATACCACCGATAAGTTGCTTGTCGATCCCGTACTGGCCCATAAAGCACAGGAAGAAAGTCTAAACCAACGCCTCACCGCACTCCGAGAGGTTGAGGAACAGCGGACAGATCGTCTGGTCTATGAACGTAATGAGACTCCAATTCTTGAGGTTAAGAACCTCTCCATTAAATTCCCCCGCCATGGCGACACCGAAGTGGTCGACAATGTCAGCTTCTCCGTCCGTCCTGGCGAAACTATGGGCCTAGTTGGTGAATCCGGCTGCGGTAAATCGATTACTTCACTTACGATCATGGGTCTACTTGATCCCGCTGCAGAAATCAGCGGCGAAATCCTCTTCGATGGTAAGGACCTACTCAAACTCAGTGCCCGCCAACATGCAGCTTTGCGCGGCCACGAGATGGCCATGATCTACCAAGATGCGCTTTCCTCGTTGAACCCATCCATGCTGATTCGCTCGCAAATGAACCAGCTCATCAAACGTGGTGGTACCCGCAGTGCAGAAGAGCTCCTAGAACTTGTTGGTTTGGATCCAGAACGCACGCTAAAGTCCTACCCCCATGAACTCTCCGGTGGCCAGCGGCAGCGCGTTCTAATCGCCATGGCGCTAACCCGCGACCCTAAGCTGGTTATCGCCGATGAACCTACCACAGCACTAGACGTAACGGTCCAGCAGCAGGTTATTGACCTGCTCAATGAGCTACGCGAGAAGCTTGGTTTTGCGATGATTTTCGTCTCTCACGACCTAGCTTTAGTTGCCGAGGTAGCTCACTCGATCACCGTCATGTACGCCGGCCAGGTGGTGGAACAGGCACCTACCCGCACCCTACTGATGAACCCGAGGCACGAATACACGCGCGGCTTGCTAGGTTCGGTACTTTCGATCGAATCCGGTTCGGGACGACTACACCAGGTACCCGGTACTGTCCCCTCCCCGAAGGATTTCCCGAAGGGCGACCGATTCGCTCCTCGTTCATCACATCCGAACGAAGGCTTGGATGTAAAGCCAGAATTTACTCAGGTTCCGGGCGAACCGGATCACTATTATGCTCGACCTGCCTGGGAGGGCGTTAACGTAGGAGTAACAGAATGAGCACCTCAGAAACCACTCCAGTAATCGAGCTAAAGGACATTAAGGTTTCCTTTAATGCCCGTACCGGTTCCCTATTCAAACCAAATAAAATCCATGCCGTTAGAGGTGTGAGCCTACAGGTTGCCCCCGGTGAAACCGTCGGTATCGTTGGCGAATCCGGTTGTGGTAAATCGACTACCGCCAAAGTTATTTGTGGCCTTCAATCCCCTACCGAAGGACAAGTATTCTTCAAGGGCGAGGAAGTTACCAAACGTACCGCCTCAATGCGTAAGCGCATCGGACGAGTCGTCTCCGTGGTCTTCCAAGATCCCGCAACTGCCCTTAACGCTCGTCTGATTGTGCGTGAAGCGCTGTTGGATCCCATGAATGTGCACAATGTGGGAACTAAGGAAAGCCGTAACAAACGGGTGGAGGAACTAATCCACCTCGTCGGCCTACCTTCTTCTACCCTTGATGCGCTACCAGGTCAGCTTTCGGGTGGCCAACGACAGCGTGTGGCAATCGCTCGCGCGCTTGCCCTCGAACCAGACATCATTGTCGCAGACGAACCGACTTCCGCCTTGGATGTCTCTGTGCGAGCACAGATTCTCAACCTGCTTACCGATCTAAAAGATGACCTAGGCCTTTCAATGGTTTTCATCTCCCACGATATTCAAACCGTTCGTTACGTTTCAGACCGTATCGTGGTTATGAATGCGGGCAAGATCGTAGAAGAAGGACCTTCGAAGCAGATCCTCGAAAATCCCAGTGATCCTTACACTAGGACGCTTCTTGGAGCTGCTCCGACCCTACTCCATCCGGAACTTGGTTAGAACTTTTTATCACCCAAAAAGATCTAGAGAAGAGGCTTAATATCGTGTCAGACCATCGGTACGTTGTCGGGATTGACATCGGTGGCACCAAAACTGCGGTTGGCGTTGTTTCAGATGAGGGACATATTCTTCATCAGGGAGAATGTCCAACTGATACTAAGGGCGGCCCCGAGCAGATCATCAGGAATGCCTGTCAACTAGTTGTCGAAATGGATGACTATGCAGCAGCACAGGGATTGCCACTTCTAGCAATTGGGATCGGCTCAGCGGGGGTCGTAGAACCCGGCACCGGTCGCATTTCCTCCGCCACGGACGCCATTCCTGGTTGGACAGGCACCGAATTACGCCAAGACATTCAGAAAATCACTGGACTTCCGACTTGGGCTGAAAACGACGTTCATGCCCATGGTCGCGCAGAAGCCTGGTTGGGCGCTGGTAAAGACGCCTCGTCAATGCTCCTAGTTGCAATCGGTACTGGCGTGGGCGGTGCGTTCGTAATCGACGGACAGAGCTTCCTTGGACAAAATGGCGTAGCCGGGTTAGTAGGTCACTACCCCATTCCACAGGCAACCGGGATCGATTGTACGTGTGGTGGAGAAGGCCACTTTGAAGCCCTTTGCTCTGGTCCGGCAATTTTGGATGCCTATAAACGTGCCGGCGGATCCGCAAAAGATACTAGGGAAGTTGAAGAACTAGCTATCAATGGTGAGGACTTGGCAAAGCGAGTCTTCCAGGAGTGTGCGACAGCTACTGGTCAAGCACTTGGCGGCTTAGCCAATCTATTGGATCCAGAGGTTATTGTTCTGGGCGGAGGAATGGCCAATGCTGGTGACCTTTACTGGGAGCCACTGCGGGCAGCGTACCAAGCGGAACTAATTCCGTTCCTTAAAGATAAACCCTTATACCCAGCCAAACTAGGTAGATATTCTGGCATCATTGGTGCCGCCAAACTAGCATTCGCAAATCTTGACTAGGAGATATTTAAATGACTCTCAAGGAACAACTCGAAGGCAAACTCATTGTCTCCTGCCAGGCTTACCCGGGTGAGCCGTTACGCGAGCCACACATCACCGCAATGATGGCCAAAGCCGTCGTCGAGGGTGGTGCCGCAGCCGTTCGCGTCCAAGGTATCGAAGATATTAAGGCGACCGCTGAAGCCGTAACGGTTCCAGTAGTTGGCCTGTGGAAAGACGGTCACGAGGGGGTTTATATCACCCCTACCCCGCAGCATGCTCGAGCCTGTGCCGAGGCGGGTGCAGACATTGTCGCCATCGACGCAACAGACCGGCCTCGTCCTGATGGCTCAAGCTTTGCTGACTGTGTGCGCGCCACCCACGAAGCTGGAGCATTGGTAATGGCCGACTGCTCTTGCCTTGACGACGCTGTGCGCGCAGAAGCAGATGGTGCAGACTTCATCGGCACTACCCTAGCGGGTTACACCGAGTCTCGTCCTAAAACCGAAGGCCCGGACCTTGAACTTGTCAAAGAGGTTCTAGGTGCAGTGACAAAACCGGTCATTGTAGAAGGTCGAATCCACTCCCCCGAGGATCTTAAAGCCGTCATGGAGCTAGGTCCTTGCTCAGCCTGCGTAGGTACGGCGATTACGCATCCGACCTCGCTAACCAAGTGGTTTGTAGCTAAGCTACCAGCCTAAGGATCCGCCTGGAAATAGCACCGGTAGCTTTCGCGGAACGTGGGAGTACTTAGCCACTCTTCCAACAGACAAAAAGGGGCCCGGATTCATCATCCGGGCCCCTAAATGCTGTCTAAATCAGCCTCTTAGAGTAGCGCCAAAACGCTTCTCTAGCTGAGCACAGATTCGCTTACGGATATCCTGAATCTCTGCCGCGGTAAGAGTCTTATCCTGCCCACGCATACGAAGGGCAAAGGCTAGTGACTTCTTATCTGCACCGAGCTGTTCAGAGCGGTACTCATCGAATAAAGCTACTGACTCTAGCAACGGTCCCGCAGCCTTCTTGAGTTCAGTCAGCACATCGCCAACGGCTAGGTCTGCCGGCACGATGAAAGCAAGATCTTCCTTAGCGACCGGGTAAGTAGAGATAGCCTTAACCTGGAAGGGATCACCCGAGATCTGTTCAATCAAAACCGAAAGATCAAGCTCGAGCGCTACTGAACGAGCCGGCAAGTTATAGTTCTTGACTACCTGCGGGTGCAGTTCGCCAGCATAACCAATCACTTGCAGTTTCTTACCTACTCGCAAACGTAGTTGTGCTACCCGACCCGGGTGGAACGGAGCCACAGATTCGCGCGAAATAGGTAGAATTCCTTGGCCTTGCAGGGCACGGAGGTTAACGCCAGTGGGTTCCTCCCCCTCGTAAAGCGGAGCCGCAATAACGAGCTTCGCACCAAGGACATCAGCTACCAAACGAGCAGTTTCTACGGCATCCGCCCAATCGTAATCACGGGCAGCATTAAGGGGTGCAGGACCAGCGTTCTTGCCACCCCAAACAGCACCCAAGTGCCACGGCTGAGCCGGTACCTGACGGTGAATCTGAGCAAGTTCTTCCTGTGAAGGAGCAAAGCTCTTCGGAAGCTCAGCAGGTTCACAACCATCCGGTAGCGTTACCATTCCAGTTTCGAAGATCGCAAAGTTCTCATTGCCTCGGGCCACATTTCGCTGAGCGACATCGAGGAGCGAATCCAAAACTGAAGTACGCATGAACGGAGCGTCATCAGCCATCGGATTAGCTAGTCGAACTGCCCGACGACGCGTATCTCCCGCCGGAATCATCTGCAGGTCATGCGCCGCTCCGATGAACGGGTATGACAGGACTTGAGTCAAATGGTTACCACAGAGTGCAGTAGCGACCTCTCTGCGGGCACGAATCGCCGGGGCCAAGCCGCGACCGGCAACGGCTTGAGGCAAAATCGAAGGAATCTGATCATAGCCTTCAAGACGAGCTACTTCCTCAACTAGGTGAACCGACGCTTCAATATCCGGACGCCATGAAGGAACGGTTACGCACCAAGTTTCCCCGGCTTCCTCGATCTGGCAACCGATCTGGGTGAGGGCCTCACGGACCTGAGATTCGGTGTATTGGACTCCAATTAGGCGTTCAGGGAAGCGCCAATCGAAATCAATCACCGTGCGAGGGGCAGTATTGTTGACGTCGCCAACAGCCGACTCAACCTGAGCGCCACCGTATTCAACTAGCAGGTCAACTGCACGCTGCAGGGCTGCCGCAGGTAGCTCCGGATCGGTGCCACGTTCAAAGCGCTTAGCTGCTTCGGACGGAAGCTTGTGCCGGCGCGCGGTTCGGGCAATAGAAATTCCGTCAAAGTGCGCAGCCTCGAGAAGCACTGAGGTGGTAGCTTCCGAAACTTCTGAACTCGCGCCACCCATGACGCCTGCCAAACCAAGGATTCGTGCACCAGTGTTACCTTCTGGCGAATCTGAGATGACCAAATCTTCTACCTGTAGTTGACGATCGACATCATCTAGGGTCTTCAAAGATTCGCCTTCATTCGCACGACGAACCACGATCGGTGCGGCCACCTGCGCTAAATCGTAAGCATGCAAGGGCTGTCCCAGATCAAGCATCACATAGTTCGTGACGTCAACGATCAAGGAAATCGGACGCATGCCCGCAGCGATCAAACGCTTTTCCATCCATGCGGGAGTCTTTGCAGCCGGGTCAAGATTCGTTAGGACACGGGTTGCAAACCGATCACAACCGACATTTCCGCGAATCGGAGCCTGATCTTCAAGACGGACCTCAAAAGCATCCGCACTAGCAGCGGGGACCTCAAGTTTTTCAACAGGATCAACGAATGCCGCACCCGTGGAGTGCGAGTATTCGCGCGCCACACCACGCATGGAGAAGCAGTAACCACGGTCCGGGGTAATGTTGATTTCTAGGAGTTCTTCTCCCAGGCCCAGACGCGACACGAGATCAGTGCCAACCTCAGGAACGGGGCCGTCTAGGTAATCCTGAAGAATGATAATGCCCTCGGAAGATTCGGCTAGGCCGAGCTCAGTTTCCGAGCACATCATGCCATCTGAAACATGCCCGTAAGTCTTACGTGCGGCGATTTCGAATCCGCCGGGCAATACAGCGCCAGGAAGCGAAACAACTACGTAGTCTCCGACCTCAAAATTGTGGGCACCACAGATGATCCCCCGAGAAGGAAGATCGGAAGGTTCTTTTCCGGTACCTGGTTCGTCATTGTACTGACCGACATCTACGCGACAGTAATTGATAACCTTACCGTTTGATTGTTCTTTGGGATCGCGGGTTAGGACCTTACCCACTACTAGGGGTCCCTGTACTGCAGGGGGCACGATCTGCTCTTCTTCTAGACCCACCTTTACCAGTGCGGCGGCGAGCTCTTCAACGGTAGTTTTCGGGTCGACGGCGACGTGTTCGCCCAACCACTCTAAAGAAACATATGGCATGTCACTGTCCCCTTCCGAAAAGACCAAACTGCTGGGAGAAACGAACATCGCCCTCAACGATGTCGTGCATATCAGAAATACCGTGACGCAACATCAAAGTACGTTCAATACCCATACCGAAAGCAAAACCTTGGAATTCTTCCGGATCAATTCCGCAGGCGCGCAGCACGTTGGGATTAACCATGCCGCAGCCACCCCATTCGATCCATCCCGGGCCGCCCTTCTTCTGCGGGAACCAGAGGTCCATTTCAGCACTGGGCTCAGTGAAGGGGAAGAATGAGGGACGTAGGCGGGTCTTGGCTTCCGGGCCGAACATGGCCTGGGCGAAGTGGTCGAGGACGCCCTTTAGGTGTGCCATCGTAAGGCCACGATCCACCGCTAGGCCTTCTACTTGGTGGAAGACGGGAGTGTGGGTCGCGTCTAGTTCGTCTGAACGGAATACCTTACCAGGGCACGCCATGTAGAAAGGCGGTTCCCCCTGAGTCATGGTGCGTGCCTGAACTGGTGACGTATGGGTGCGCAGCACTAGGTGAGGTGAAGAGTCCGCGCCCTCGTTAATGGAGGCAGGATCAATGTAGAAGGTATCCTGCATGGCTCGGGCCGGGTGATCCGCGTCGATATTCAGAGCATCAAAGTTGAACCATTCGTGTTCAAGTTCTGGACCTTCTGCGATGCTCCAACCTAGGCCAGTGAAGTAATCACCGATTTCTTGCTGTAGCAGTTCTAGCGGATGGCGGCCTGCCGGTAGGGCTCGTTCTACAGGAGCAGTCACGTCCACGGTTTCTGCGGCAAGTGCGGCGGCAAGTTCCTGCTCAGCTAGTTCTTCGGCACGTTGGTCGTAGGCAGCTAGAATTTCATTCTTTGCTGCGCCTACCTTTTTACCGAACTCGGCGCGCTTTTCAGGCGGAACGTCCTTCATAGCTTTTTTAGCTGAGGTAACAACGGATTTATCACCAATCCACTGTCCTTTAATCTGTTTTAGATCAGCGACTGTACTTGCGCCGGCGAATGCTTTTTGTGCTCCAGCTACCGCTTCATCAAGCTGGTCAAAAAGGGTGCTTTGATCGGCCACGTTTGGCTCCTCCATCTAGTGCTCCCAAAATCGGTTAGACAATATCGTGTACTATTCTATCGCGCTTGCCCATATTGAGCTTTGCAGTGTATTGAGGTTCGCTTTTATTGCCTTAGCACGGTATGGTTTTTCTATGAGTATTGAAGCATCAGATCTAGCCAAACGTGCGCCCCTTGGGGACCTAAAACCTGGTCATGTTAGCCCCAGATTGAAGGTTCCGGCGGAAATCGAACGTCCCGAGTACCTATTCCATGATGGTCCGGAAGTTGTTACTGCCGCTGAAATTAAAACTCCGGAGACGATTGAGCGGATTGCTCGCGCGGGAGAGATTGCCGCGAATGCGGTGGCCCTAGTTGGACGCGCTATCAAACCCGGAGTTACCACGGATGAACTAGACCGTTTGGCGCACGAATACCTTATTTCCGAGGGGGCTTACCCCTCCTGCTTGGATTACATGGGCTTCCCGAAATCGATTTGCACCTCTATTAATGAAGTAATCTGCCATGGCATTCCTGATGATCGTCCCCTAGAAGAGGGCGATATTATCAATATCGACATTACGGCCTACAAAGATGGGGTTCACGGCGATACTTGCGCAATGTTTACCGTGGGAGAAGTCGATGAAGAATCTCAAAAGCTCATTGATGTGACTCGCAAGTCTCTAGAACGTGCGATCAAGGCAGTTAAACCCGGCCGAGAGCTTAATGTCATTGGTCGTGTAATCGAGTCTTATGCGAAGCGCTTCCAATATGGGGTAGTTCGTGACTACACCGGTCATGGGGTGGGCGAGGCCTTCCACTCTGGGCTAATAGTCCCTCACTACGACTGTGCTCCCAACTATGACACGGTAATGGAAGAGGGTATGGTATTCACAATTGAGCCCATGCTCACACTTGGCACGGTAGAATGGGAACAGTGGGATGATGACTGGACGGTAGTTACCGCTGACCGCGGACGCACTGCCCAGTTTGAACACACTATCGCGGTCACCGCCGACGGTGCCCGGATTTTGACACTCCCGACAATTTAACGGGTCTCTGACCCGCTGTTTGGGCTCAAAGATTGAGCCTCATAGAAAGGAAAGACATTGATTGCCTTCGGAATCGATATTGGTGGTTCGGGGATCAAGGGCGCCCCGGTAGATCTTGAAACCGGTGAGTTCGCTGCAGAACGCCTTCGCATTGAAACGCCTCAGCCCTCTACCCCGGAAGCCGTTTGTGCTACCTGCGCCGAGCTAATCAACCACTTTGACCTAGATCCTGAGGTTCCGATTGGCATTACCTTCCCGGCGCCGATGAAGCACAATACGATTCGCTTCGTGGCTAACCTTGATCAGGCCTGGACGGGACAGAATGTTTCCGCCCTGATGAAAGAACAGATTGGGCGGGAAGTAATCGCCGTTAACGATGCTGACGCTGCTGGCTTTGCTGAGACTGCCTTCGGTGCCGCCAAGGACGTGCCGGGTCTGGTCATTGCTACCACGCTGGGAACCGGAATTGGTTCAGCCCTGATTTATAACGGTGTCCTAGTTGAGAACTCTGAGCTAGGCCATCTAAAGATGTACGGGGACTCGGCCGAAAAGTATGCTGCTGCCTCGATCCGTAAGCTAGAAAACTTGAGCTGGCCCGAATGGACTGCGCGTCTGCAGGAATACTTCGGCTACGTAGATATGCTGTT
Source organism: Boudabousia liubingyangii (assembly GCF_001907245.1). GTDB lineage: Bacteria > Actinomycetota > Actinomycetes > Actinomycetales > Actinomycetaceae > Boudabousia > Boudabousia liubingyangii. Next base: position 338,602 of record NZ_MQSU01000004.1, on the reverse strand, counting down.
CTCTCCCGATCTCATCGTCGTCGGCGGCGGGGTTTCTAAGAAGCATGAGAAATTCTTGCCGAATATTAAGCTGGGATGCCCGATCGTACCGGCACACCTGCGGAACACTGCTGGCATCGTTGGTGCCGCTGCATTGGCAGCACAGGCTAAAGCTGAGGGATGAGCCGCCCGATACGCCGGGTTCTGTCGCGCCGGTAAGGCATAATGCCTGCCGGCGCGGACGGCCATTTATCTAGGCGCAACTGTTACCAGAAGGCTCTAGCAACCTACCCGTGGACTATAAGAGCTAATTAGCGTCCACTGTTTGGTCTTGCTCCCGATGAGGTTTACCTAGCAGATGAAGTCACCTTCACCTCTGGTGGTCTCTTACTCCACCGTTTCACCCTTACCAACTATCCGTTGGCGGTCTGTTCTCTGTGGCACTAGCTCGCGGGTCACCCCGGGTGGCCGTTAGCCACCATCGTGCTCTTTGGAGCCCGGACGTTCCTCGGCAGTAAAACTGACGCGACCGTCTGGACGACTCATCCGCCCAAAACCATACCACGAAAGCTCTTAGTAATGATTATTTTGCTTCCTCCCAGCGAAGGAAAGAACTTCCCGGACCCAAGCACTAAAAGTTCTGCCAAGGGTCAGCTGAGCAGGTCGGAGCTATTGGCGGCTTTACCTTTCAATCAAGAGTTACAATCCAGCCGAGAACAAGTTCTAGACGAATTAACCTCTCTCCCTCTGAGCGAGGAAACCTTTGAAACTGTTGGGGTCACTATCCGAAAACAAGACGAGGTGGCGGCTACTTTAGAGATGTTCTCATATCCTCCCCAAGCGGCTCGGGAGGTTTATTCCGGGGTGCTATATCAAGCCGCCGATTGGAATCAGTGGAAGTCCAACGCAGTTGCTGAAAATTGTTTTGTCGTTTCAGCACTCTGGGGACTCGTCCGTCCCTCTGATCTAATCCACGCCTACCGCTGTCCGATGGGCACTAAACTCCCCCAGCTAGGTGCCTTAAAATCGTTTTGGAAGCAACCGATTTCCAAGGTCTTAAACCGACTTGCGCAGGACGAACTGATCGTTGATTTACGATCCGGAACCTACCAATCGGTTTGGCCGGCCACCCAAAAACAGGCCGAACAAGCTAAGTGTGTTTTCGTCCCAGTCAAGGTAGTTACCTTGGTAAAGGGGGTCGAAAAAGTTGTCTCCCATAATGCGAAACACGCGCGCGGAGAGCTAGCCGGCTTCCTCGTCAAGAATAATCTGAGCTGCAAGACTCCTGAGGAGCTCTTACAGGCCGCCCAAGCAATGGCCTTAGATGGAGGGTACTCAGTGCGCGAAGCGCGCCTAGAAGATAAATCTGAGCGGGTTTTCGAGCTGATTTTAAGGACCGAATAAACGCGACAGCTCCCACCCCTGAGCACTAAGCGATTACTTCATTACCGTCCTGATCATGGATTCGCACTAGAATCCATTCAAAATCATCACTACAGACTAATTCATCAACCGGGGCGGTCCGGATTCGTTCCCATTCGGTGGCAGAGAACTGGATCGTCATTCCTTCTACCTGACGACCATGCAAGGCCACAGCCCCGATTCCGCCGGTTGATTTTCGAATTTCGTCGTATTCCCTTGTGAGTTCTTCACCGGCTACTTGCATAGCTGCCTTACGTCGGTCGATGAGCGGCTGCGCCTGTGACTTCAGATCAGCGAGCTCATTATCGCGCTGTTCATGAAGGTCAGATACCTGGGAGGACAGTTCAGACAAAGAAGTTTCGGTCTGAGCAATACCTGCTTCTAGCTGCTCGACCTCGGACTCTAAATCAAAGTGTTCCTCTTCAAGATCAGAGATACGCTTCTCGAGCGTGGCGATTTCTTCAGCACGAGTATTGAGCTCTCGGAGGTCCCCTAGTCCGGCCTCCTGCCTTTCCTGCTGCACCTTAAGACGAGCAGTGGTCTTTTCAATATCCGAGTCAAGTTTCTTCAGTGCTCGCTGAGCATCATTGCGTGCGGCTTGAGACTGGGCCAGAGTACGAGTGAGCTCATCTTGCTTGCCACGCAACTCCATGATCTGTTCATTCTGAGGCAGATGCTGCGAGTCATACGAAAGGCGCGCTAAACGAGTATCGCAATCTTGCATCTCTAATAGGGCAAGTTGCTGTTTCGGGGTAGCCTTCATCTCACTGTTCTCCTTCACCGGTGGGAAGCCACAAAACCCAAGGTTCCGTAACTGCCTTTGATACAACTACTTCAATGTTAAAGCCGCACTCTTGGAAGCGCTCTTGCAGCGCCTTCTGTGCTAGTTCACACCAGACAACTTCAGTGGCCCAATGGGACCCACATAGCAAGAATGGCCGGCCACCCTCGAGATGCTCAGAGGCGGGGTGATGACGTAGATCGGCAGTCAAGAAGACATCTGCTCCGGCCGCTCTAGCATCTGCCAGCAGGGAGTCGCCCGCTCCCCCACTAACTGCAATAGTCTGTACCTGAGCATCTAGCTCCCCGCCAGCTAAGAGGCCCTGTGGCCCCGCAGGCAAGGCATTGGCCACCCGTTGCGCGAATTCCCTGAAAGGTATCGGTTGAGGAAGCTTTCCCACGCGCCCGAGGCCAGGGTGAGTGTCATTGCCGGAAGAAATGAGAGGCTCAGAATCATTTAACCCGACGGCTTCAGCTAAAGCTTGGGCTACTCCAAACTGGGCCACATCAGCATTGGTATGTGCGTTAAAGAGTGCACAACCGCCAGAAATCAACTGATGAATTAACTTACCTTTCGGGTCATCAACAGGCACAAAAGAGGTACCTCGTAGATAAAGCGGATGGTGAGTAAACAGCAGGTCGTATTGACCGGTGAGCGCCTCTGAAACCGTTTCTTGGACCGGGTCAAGAGCTAGCAAAATCCGCCTAACCGGGGCTGCAGGATCACCGCAAATCAAGCCAACGCGATCCCAATCTTCGGCCAACTCTGGGGGATACAAAGAATCTAGGATCGTCCTAACTTCGGCAAGTGTAGCTACCTTATCTAACTCTTTACTCATAGGGAAAGTGTAACGGAGTTGCGAAAACAAAAGCGAGCCTAATGAAAAAATCATTAGACTCGCTTCATGGTGGGCCCGGCCGGACTCGAACCGACGACCCCTTGGGTGTAAACCAAGTGCTCTAGCCAACTGAGCTACAGGCCCGAAGGTGGTTGCGTGAGACCTAGCTAATCTCAAGAGAGGAGGGAGAGAATAATACGTGGTAAACAATGTTCACCAGCAACTAAACTCACGCAACCGTGCTTGAGAATAACACGGAAAAGTCTTAAATCAAAACCGAAACTCTGATTTTTGAGAGACGCAACACATTATTTTGTTATAAATCACTATTGCCGCTTACGTGCCGCTAATCGCATCCCGGACCATTCTGACCCAAGCGCCTTAGCAGATGTCGTTGACAACCCTGCTACTTTAGCAGCTTCTGAGATTTCTGCAGGAGATACATGCTGATCTAGGCCGGCTTTGGGAGTCAAAACCCAAATTTGTCCGCCATTTTCTAGGTTAGATAAGGCATCCACAAGCAGATCAGTGAGATCCTCCACATCCCCATCTTCGGCTCGCCACCAGATGATCGCACCATCAACCATGTCAGAGTAGTCCTCATCGACAAGTTCAGAACCGATCTGCTCAGCGATCTGGTCGCGGAGACTTGGATCGACATCCTCATCCCAATAGAACTCCTGAACCACCGTATTTGGCTCAAACCCAAAATCGTGAGTGGCACCTTGAGTTGACACTTCCGGATATCCCCTTTCAAAAATCTTCTAGCGGAATTGCTAGAAACAATTGCTAGTGCCTAAAATCTCAGATTTTCGCAATCCGCGCAAATCAAATTAGAAACCGCGGAAACATGCGGGTATATTTGGGCAGAAAGTCCCTTTACGTCGCAAAAAAACGCGTTTAGAGAGACAATATTCTAGTAAGTATTCGAATGGAAGCCAGAACGGCTTCTATTAGTCACGAGTGGAAGAAGGATCCGTGAGCGAACTCAACGAGACCAGCCCCCTCATCAACGGCCTGCTAAGCCAGGTCCCTGATATCGATCCAGAGGAAACTAAAGAATGGATCGAATCCCTTGATGGGCTTATTGAAGACAAGGGCGGACCTCGCGCCCGTTACATTCTTTTGTCGCTACTTCGCGAAGCGCGTTTGCAAAACGTTTCCGTTCCGCAATCGCTAACCACCCCCTACGTAAACACCATTGGTGTGCACCAGGAACCCTACTTCCCCGGTGACGAAGTTACGGAGCGTCAGATCCGCCGTTGGATCCGCTGGAACGCAGCTGTTCTAGTAACCCGCGCTCAGCGTCCCGGCGTTAAGGTTGGCGGTCACATCTCGTCCTACGCTTCTGTCGCTACCCTGTACGAAGTCGGTTTCAACCACTTCTTCCGCGGCAAGAACCACCCCGGCGGCGGTGACCACGTATTCTTCCAGGGCCACTGCGCACCCGGTAACTACGCCCGCGCCTTCCTAGAGGGACGCTTGACCGAAGACGACCTCGACGGTTTCCGTCAGGAAGTAAGCCACGACCATGGCATTCCTTCCTACCCCCACCCGCGCCAGATGCCTGAGTTCTGGGAATACCCCACCGTTTCGATGGGCTTAGGCCCCGCCGAAGCTATCTACCAGGCTTGGTTCGATAAGTACCTACATGAACGTGGTATCAAGGATACTTCCCAGCAGCACACTTGGGCCTTCCTTGGTGACGGCGAAATGGACGAGCCCGAATCCCGCGGCATGCTCCAGCTAGCCGCCCAGCAGGGCCTCGATAACCTTACCTTTGTGGTCAACTGTAACCTGCAGCGTCTTGACGGCCCGGTCCGCGGTAACGGCAAGATCATGCAGGAACTGGAAGCATTCTTCCGCGGCGCCGGCTGGAACGTCATCAAGGTCGTTTGGGGCCGTGAATGGGACGTGCTATTAAACGCCGATAAGGATCGCGCTCTAGTCAACCTAATGAATGAAACCCTCGACGGTGACTACCAGTCATTCCGCGCGAACGACGGTGCCTTCATCCGTGAAAACTTCTTCAACCGTGATCCTCGCACCAAGGCGATGGTTAAGGACTGGACCGATGAACAGATTTGGGCACTAAAGCGTGGTGGCCACGACTACCGCAAGGTCTACTCTGCATACAAGGCAGCTATGGACCACACCGGTCAGCCGACCGTCATCTTGGCACACACTGTTAAGGGCTACGCACTCGGCACCCACTTCGCTGGTCGTAACTCCACTCACCAGATGAAGAAGCTAGCCATTGATGACCTCAAGGCATTGCGCGATCGTCTGCAGATTCCGATCACTGACGAACAGCTCGAGGCAGATCCTTACTTGCCGCCTTACTACAAGCCGGAACCGAATGACCCGGCCTTGCAGTACATGATTGAGCGTCGTGAAGCCCTTGGTGGCTTCCTACCCTCACGTCCGCGTCAGGATGGCGAGCTTCCGATGCCTGCCGATAAGATCTTCAACTCTTTCAAGGCTGGTTCCGGCAAGATGGAAGTTGCCACCACCATGGCCTTTGTGAAGATGCTTAAGGACATGATCAAGGACAAGGGCATGGGCAAGCATATTGTCCCGATCATCCCGGATGAGGCCCGTACCTTCGGTCTTGACGCGATCTTCCCAACCGCTAAGATCTTCAACACTCATGGTCAGAACTACACCCCGGTAGATGCTTCCATGATGCTGTCCTACCGCGAATCAAAGCAGGGGCAGATTCTGCACACCGGCATTAACGAAGCCGGCTCTGCTTCCGCCTTCCAGGTTGCAGGCACGTCTTACGCCACCCATGGCGTACCGATGATTCCGGTATACATCTTCTACTCGATGTTCGGCTTCCAGCGCACCGCAGACCAGTTCTGGGCTGCCGGTGACCAGTTGTGCCGTGGCTTCATCATTGGTGCGACCGCAGGCCGCACCACCCTAGCCGGTGAAGGCACCCAGCATATGGATGGCCACTCCCCGATTATTGCTGGCACCAATACCGCAGTGGTCCAGTACGATCCGGCATACGCCTACGAAATCGCATACATCGTCAAGGATGGCTTGAACCGTATGTACGGCCCGGACCAGAGCCGCGACCGTAACGTCATGTACTACCTAACCGTGTACAACGAGCCCATCCACCAGCCTGCAGAACCCGAAAACGTTGATGTCGATGGCATCCTCAAGGGTATCTACCAGGTTGCTGGCAACGGCGAACAAAACCAGGTTGATCTACTAGCCTCTGGTGTGGGTGTCCCGTGGGCCGTCAAGGCTCGCGAGCTACTTGCGAAGGACTGGGGCATCAACGCCGGCGTTTGGTCGGTAACCAGCTGGCACGAGCTACGTCGTGATGGTCTAGCCGCTGACAAGCACAACCTGCTGCACCCGGAAGAGGAAGCACAGACCGCCTACCTCACCCAGAAGCTGCAGGGTCAGTCCGGTAACTTCGTTGCTACCTCTGACTACGATCACCTAGTTCAGGACCAGATCCGTAAGTGGGTTCCTGGTAACTACTCGGTCCTAGGTGCTGACGGTTTCGGTTTCTCCGATACTCGCCCAGCTGCCCGTCGTCACTTCTTCATCGATGCCGAATCCATGGTTGTCGCGGCACTATCTCAGCTAGCCGAACAGGGCAAGCTAGATCGCCACGTCGTCAAGGAAGCCATCGACAAGTACGACCTATTCAACGTCAACGCCGGTACCTCCGGTAACGACGCAGGTGAAGGCGAAAGCGACTGATAACAGCTTGCGCTAAGCAGAGCTAAACTTTGGCGGGGTATCCGAAAGGGTACCCCGCCAAAACTTTTTAGCACCACCCTTTCAGACAATACCTTGCATCAGGTTTTAACAATAAAAATGTTGGGTGCTGAGGTCATTCCTCAGCACCCAACACTATGATTTTGCGACTTCAGCTCTTAGAACCCGTAGTCGGGGATCGGCACGATAGGTGCAAACTCTTCCGGAACCTGATCCTCATCGACTGGAATCTCTACCGGACCTGAGTAAACCGGAACCGCAAGATTTTCAGGAGATAGAATCTTATCTACCTGTTCTTCAGCTAGTAAGCCCTTTTCGATCACTAGATCACGAACCTGACGACCAGTGGCCGCAGCTTCCTTACCGATCAGGTCACCATTGTGGTGGCCAATGATGTCGTTGAAGTAGGTGATGATACCGATCGAGTTCATCACGTATTCCTTGCAACGTTCTTCATTAGCTTCTAGGCCCTCTACACAGTATTCACGTAGGGTACGGCAAGCATTGGTGAGTAGACGCAACGACTCATATAGAGACTGCATAATCACCGGTTCCATTACGTTCAGCTGCAACTGGCCAGCCTGAGCAGCCATCGTGACCGTAATGTCATTGCCGAACACCTTGAAGCACACCTGGTTTACGACCTCAGGGATTACCGGATTTACCTTTGCTGGCATAATCGAGGAACCGGCGGCGCGTTGAGGCAATCTAAGTTCCGCCAAGCCCGCACGAGGACCAGAACCAAGAAGACGTAGATCGTTACAGATCTTGGAGAGCTTCACTGCAGTGCGCTTCAAAGTTCCGTGCATCGAAACGTACTGTCCGGTGTCCTGGGTAGCCTCAATGAGGTTTGCGGCGCCTACTACCGGCGAACCGGTAACCTCAGCTAAACGTTCAACAACCCTAGCAGCATATCCAGGCGGAGTGTTTAGGGCAGTACCGATCGCGGTAGCACCTAAGTTGGTTTCCAGAAGCAAACTGGCATTATTTTCTAGACGAGCATCTTCTTCTGCTAAGTTGATAGCAAAAGCGGCCATTTCTTGGCCCAGGGTCATAGGCACAGCGTCCTGTAGCTGGGTACGTCCCATCTTGAGAACGTTGCGGAACTCTAGGCCCTTTTCTGCGAAAGCATCGGCCAGACGGGCAAGCTCCACTCGGAAAGTGCTGACGCTAGCGAAGGTAGCTAGACACAGACCGGTTGGGAAGGTGTCGTTGGTCGACTGTGAACGATTAACGTGATCATTGGGATCAATCACCTGGTAATCACCGCGGGGACGCCCAAGCATTTCTAATGCCAAGTTAGCGATAACTTCGTTGGTATTCATATTTACCGAAGTGCCAGCGCCACCCTGGAATAGATCAATGGGGAACTGATCCATGCACAGACCATGATCAAGGATCGCGTCGCAGGCGGCAACGATTGCATCGACCCGCCACTTTCGCATCGTGCCCAAATCACCATTGGCTAGTGCACACGCTTTCTTGACCTGCACCATTGCACGGATCATTTCGGGGAAGTCATTCAGGGTCATACCTGATATCTGATAGTTTTCGATTGCGCGTAGGGTATGAACACCCCAATATGCGTCAGCGGGAATTTCCCGCGCACCTAGGAGATCTTCTTCGGTCCTGGTTTCGCTCATGAAATACACCTCAAGATTGTGATTATGATCGGACTTAGTCCACTCCAAATTCTAGACGTGATTGTGACTAAAAACTACCTGAAACACTTTAGGATTCAGTGTCTTGAGTTACATTTGTTAGAAATGTAAACATATCCTGCGCATTATGCCATTGAGCAACCATGTCATCGCTCAAACTGACCTTAAATTCCTCTTCTATTTGGGCCACAATTGCCCAGATTGAAAGTTGATTCAACCCCAGTTCAGAAAAGCTCTTTTCGAGCCCAAAGTCTGCCGCCTCACCCGGCAAATAAGGAACTATGATGCCAACTAGCTGTTCTAATAAACTATCAGTCGAGGCCGACTCAACCTCTGGAGTATTAGTCTCCACCGCTGAAAGTTCAGCAGCTTCTGCAGACTCAAATTCCGAGGTACTGTCTTCTTCTTCGAGTTGCGCTTTCAATGCCGCTAAGGCTGACAGATCCACGTTCTCTCACCCAACCTGGTGCAACCAACGAACGGGATTTTCGGGCTGTGCTAAACGGAAAGGTTCAAGCTCTTCGTCCCAAGCAGCTCCAAGAGCCATTTCCAGCTCATCACGCATTTGTTCAGCCGTTAGCCCCGCCTGTAATGCGCGCCGAACTCGAAGTTCTGAAACCACTGTATTACCGCAGGAATCGAGTTGGGAATAGAAAATGCCCAATGAGGGCGTATGCATCCAGCGTCCCCCATCAGCATTCACAGAAGGATCTTCCGTAACCTCGAACCGTAGGTGTTCCCAACCTCTAAGAGCTGAAGCAATACGCGCACCGGTACCAGCGGGACCCATCCACGCTACCTCGGCACGATACATACCCGGGCAAGCGGGCTGCGGGACCCAATGGAGTTGCAAAGGCGCACCTAGGGCATCCGCTGCTGCCCACTCGAGATGTGGACAAAGCGCCTTAGGTGCTGAATGCACAAAAAGTACACCGTGCGTTTGTGACCCGGTCATAGTGCCTCCTTTTGAGGGTCGTCTTCCCCTACGTCCTCAAAAACACTAACCAGTGCTACGGCTAGTGCCAGTATAGACGGATTGGGGCATCAGACTCAAATGAGGCACCCGCGTGTGGCAGAAAGGAAGCCTAGGATAGCCCCGAGATTACACCCTCGTCATCGATATCCATCCCTAGAGCAGCCGGCTTAGCCGACAAACCAGGCATGGTCATCATGTCCCCCGCTACCAACACCACGAAACCTGCGCCAGCGGATAGGCGAACCTGACGAATTTGCAGTTCGTGTCCTTCTGGCGCACCTAAGGCCTTCGGGTCGGTGGAGAAAGAATACTGAGTCTTAGCTACACAAATCGGCAGGCCAGTGTATCCGGCTTCCTCGATCTGCTTAAGACGTCGCAAAGCACTAGGAGCAAAAGAAACCGAATCAGCGTGATAGACCCGCTGCGCTACCTGCTTAGCTTTCTGCTGATAGTCATCCGCAAGGTCATAGGCGAAAGAAACTTCAGGTGCCGGCTCAGCTAGTAGTCCCAAGACAGCATCGGCCAATTCCAAAGCTCCCTGAGAGCCCTCGGCAAAGTGAGTAGCCGGAACGACCGGGCAATCCAGGAGCTGCTGGACGGTAGCTACTTCCTCGTCAGTATCGGACGGGAAACGGTTAAGAGCCACCACTACCCTAGTGCCGAAGACGTCCTTCAGGTTCTCTAGGTGACGGTTAATATTGACAATGCCCTCAGCTAGTTTTTCAGGTGCTGGATTATTAAGTTCCTTCACGGGCACTCCAGCTTGATACTTAATCGAGCGAATAGTCGCCACCAAAACCGTCACCTCAGGCTTTAAATCACCTTGACGACAGAGAATATCGAAAAACTTTTCTGCCCCTAGATCCGCACCAAACCCTGCTTCAGTGATTGCTACATCGGCAACTGACAGGGCCGCTCTAGTAGCAACTAGCGAGGAGCAGCCATGGGCGATGTTGGCGAAGGGACCACCGTGTACAAAAGCAGGATTGCCCTCTAGCGTCTGCACTAGGTTGGGCTTCATAACGTCCTTTAGGATTACTGCCATAGCCCCGACAGCGCCTAGCTCGCGTGCCGTGACCGGCTGCTTATCTAGGTTCAGGCCAATCACGATATTGCCTAGCCGCTCTTTAAGATCACTAAAATCACTGGCTAAACAAACAATCGCCATGATCTCAGAGGCCGATACAATATCGAATCCGTCCTCGCGCAGGAAACCATTGAGAGGGCCTCCCTGACCAACAGTGATCTGACGAAGAGCCCGATCATTCATGTCCATGACTCGACGCCACCAGATCTGTCGGGCGTCAATACGGAGTTCATTTCCCTGGTGAAGGTGATTGTCGATCAGAGCAGCCAAGAGGTTATTAGCCGCCGCGATGGCGGGAAAATCTCCGGTGAAAGCCAGATTGATATCTTCCATAGGGATGACCTGTGCGTATCCCCCACCGGCGGCACCACCCTTGATTCCAAAGACGGGTCCCATGGAAGGTTCACGAAGTGACAGGGCGGCGGAAGTACCGCGGGCGTTGATGGCGTCGGCTAGACCCACCGAGGTAGTGGTCTTACCTTCCCCGGCCGGGGTTGGCGACACGGCGGTCACTAGGACTAGCTTGCCCTTGTTGGAGCTTTCTTTAAGTGCCGCGGGTTTAACTTTAGCTTTGTTGTAGCCATAAGGCTCTAGTTCCTGGGTTGGTAGCCCTAGTTTTTCAGCAAGTTCGATGATGGACTGAGCTTTTTCTTCTGCCGCGCGGGCAATTTCAAGATCGGTGAGCATATTTTTCCTTTATGGGAGGTAGGGACGAAAAGCGCCCTCAGCAAATTAGCCGAGGGCGCGTTAATCGTTAATCCATGATCTTGCGGACTTCTTTCATTGCCCGCGCACGGGTCTTGCGATCTAGACGATCTAGGTAAAGGTGACCATCGAGGTGGTCACATTCATGCTGTAGACAGCGAGCCATGAGCTCTTCGCCTTCGACGGTAATTTCTTTTCCGTCAAGGTTGAAGCCGGTAACGCGCGCGTACCAGGCACGCTTAGTGGGGAACCATAGATTGGGAACCGATAGGCAGCCTTCGTCTCCGTCTTGGTATTCGTCGAAGTTCAGTTCGTCAATGACGGGGTTTAGGACGTAGCCGATTTCGCCATCGATATTCCAAGAGAAGGCGCGTAGAGAGACACCAATCTGGTTTGCGGCTAGACCGGCGCGGCCGTCAAGATCTACGCCTTCCAAGAGGTCGTCGACCAAGGTCTTAACGCGTTTATCTGAAAAATCGGTAATCGGTTCACAGGGGGTCCGAAGGACCGGATCGCCAACGACGCGGATATCTCTAATAGCCATGGTTACTTTGCCCCTTCTTGGTGAGCATTGATCATTTCGGTTAGGCGAGCTACAGCCTCTGCAACCGGCAGCTCAAAACGTTCACCCGAACGACGGTCACGGATTTCGACCTGGCCATCCTTCAAGCCGCGACCGACAACAAGCACATAGGGCATGCCCAACAACTCGCTATCCGCAAACTTCACACCAGCAGATACCTTCGGACGGTCATCGTAAAGAACTTCGAAGTTCTGGCTTAGCTCTTCAGCTAGCTCTTCAGCGGTAGCAAAGATCTCTTCGCCCTTACCGGTTGCTAGCACGTGCACTTGGAAGGGAGCTAGGTCCACCGGCCATGCTAGGCCTGCATCATCACAGTTCTGTTCTGCCAAAGCAGCTAGGACACGTGAAACGCCGATGCCGTAAGAACCCATGGTAACAACCTGAGACTTACCGTTTTCGTCTAGGACCTTGAGGTCAAGAGCTTCAGCATACTTGCGGCCCAGCTGGAAGATATGTCCGACCTCAATACCGCGAGCTAGCTCTAGTGGGCCAGAACCGTCGGGAGCCGGATCCCCTTCACGGACCTCAGCGGCCTCAATAGTGCCGTCAACTTCAAAGTCGCGACCCATAACTAGGTTAAATACGTGGTGATCTTCTTGGTTTGCGCCAGCGATCCACTGAGTACCAGCTACTACGCGCGGGTCAACTAGGTAGCGCACGCCGGCAAGTTTGTCGTCTTCGTCGTTGCTTTCGGCACGAGCCGGAGACTGGGGGCCAAGTACCTGCGGACCGATGAAGCCGGCAACCAATTCGGGGTGCTTAGCTAGGTCTTCGGGGGTAGCCATCTCCACCTCGGCCGGGGAAACTGCCGCCTCCAAACGCTTCATGTCAACTTCACGATCACCTGGCAAACCAACCGCTAGCACCTCACGGGTACCATCAGGATGAACCAAAGTAACCATGACGTTCTTCAGAGTGTCGGCAGCGGTCCAAGCGCGATCTTCACGCGGGAAATCACGGTTAGCCAGTTCCACCAGAGATTCGATGGTCTTGGTTCCGGGGGTAGGCTTGACCTCTGCTTCCGGTAGGCCTTCGGTGCTTAGAGGGTCAGGCGCAGTGGTGACAACCGCTTCTGCGTTCGCAGCATAGCCACCCGGAGAACGCACGAAGGTGTCTTCACCAATCTCGCAGGGATGCAGGAATTCTTCAGAACGTGAACCACCCATAGCACCGGCGGTAGCTGAACAGATAACTACCTCTAGGCCAAGACGGGCAAAGATTTTCTGGTAAGCCTCGCGCTGTTTAGCGTATGAATCATCAAGTCCAGAATCGGCTAGATCGAAGGAGTAGGCATCCTTCATCACGAACTCACGGCCACGAATCAGACCCGCACGAGGACGCGCTTCATCACGGTACTTGGTCTGGATTTGGTACAGGGTTAGTGGTAGATCCTTGTACGAAGAATAAAGGTCCTTTACCAGCAGGGTAAACATTTCTTCGTGCGTAGGTGCCAACAGATAGTCGTTACCGCGACGGTCAGCTAGGCGGAAGAGGTTCGGGCCGTATTCGGTCCAGCGGTTAGTAGCCTCGTAGGGTTCCTTAGGTAGTAGCGCCGGGAAGAGAACTTCTTGGGCACCTGAGGCATCCATCTCTTCACGAATAACAGCTTCAATCTTGCGTAGTACTCGAAGGCCTAATGGCAACCATGAGTATACGCCCGGGGCAACGCGGCGGATATATCCAGCGCGCACTAGTAGTTTATGGCTGTTGACCTCAGCATCAGCTGGGTCTTCGCGCAAGGTCCGAACAAAATAGTTGGACATTCGGTTTAGCACAGTATTGCCCCTTTAAATAGCTTTCTGATATTAAAACTGGTTCTTCTCAGATACTTGTATCGCTAGCGATTATAGTACGTCGACGTCCGGTTGGCCGGACCCGGGTTCCAAGCCCATCTGTTTGGCCAACTCGTTGGCTTTTTCGATCAGGGTTGGAACGATTTGGTCTTCGGGAACGGTCGCAACGACCTCGCCCTTAATAAAGATCTGTCCCTTGCCGTTTCCGGAAGCGCAACCTAGGTCCGCTTCCCTAGCCTCGCCCGGTCCGTTAACGACGCAGCCCATTACGGCCACACGCAGCGGGACGGTAAGGTCTTTAAGACCCTCAGTAACGTCCTCGGCAAGCTTGTAGACATCAACCTGGGCGCGGCCACAAGACGGGCAGGAAACGATTTCTAGGGTACGTTCACGCAAACCAAGAGACTGCAGAATCTCAATGCCCACCTTAACTTCCTCAACGGGCGGGGCCGAAAGCGAAACCCGGATCGTGTCGCCAATCCCGCGTGAGAGTAGCGCCCCAAAGGCGGTAGCGGACTTGATCGTTCCCTGGAAGGCAGGACCTGCTTCAGTTACGCCCAAGTGGAGTGGCCAATCCCCCGCCTCAGAAAGCATCTCATAGGCGCGAACCATAGTTACCGGATCATGATGCTTCACCGAGATCTTGAAATCATGGAAACCATGCTCCTCGAATAAAGAAGCTTCCCAGACGGCAGACTCAACGAGCGCTTCCGGCGTGGCCTTACCGTACTTTTGTAGCAGGCGCGGATCCAGCGAGCCCGCATTCACGCCGATCCGCAAAGAACAGCCATAATCCGAGGCAGCCTGGCAGATATCCTTAACCTGATCATCAAATTTACGAATGTTACCGGGGTTTACACGTACTGCGGCACACCCGCCCTTGATCGCCGCAAAAACGTACTTCGGCTGGAAGTGGATATCCGCGATTACTGGAATATTGGATTGTTTCGCAATAATCGGAAGCGCATCGGCATCTTCTTGACGAGGACAAGCCACACGTACGATATCGCAGCCAGCCGCAGTTAGTTCCGCAATCTGCTGCAGAGTCGAGCCAATATCGTGAGTTTTGGTGGTGGTCATCGACTGAACCGAAACCGGCGCATCGCCACCGACTAGGACGTCACCAACCCGGATTTGGCGGGTCTGCTTACGAGGACGGATAACCGGGCGTGGTTCTTTAACCGAGGGCATTCCCAAGGAAACTGATTCAGCCAACTGAAACTCCAATCGAAATCTCGCCCTAGACAACCGGGGCGACTATATCTGCTACAAATAGGATAACCGTCATTAGCAACAAAATGCCCATTACCCCGTAAGAAAGTGGGATTAGCCTAGCCACATCCGCTGCCCCGAGGTCATTTTGTCCCCAAAGCTTGCGCTTTGCTTTCCGGGCGCCTTCGAAAAGTGCCCCAACAATATGACCACCGTCTAGGGGTAGCAATGGAATCAGGTTAAATACGAACAGTGCCATATTCAAGGCTGCCAAGATCGACAGGTAGGCGGCTAGCTTATCTAGCGGACCCACGAGCGGATTTTGGTTTCCGCCCACGGCGGCACCCATTTGGACCACCCCAAGGACTGAAACTGGTACTTCCTTTTCCTGCTCGTAATAGCCAAAGATTTGACCGGCACGATGCCAAAGAGTCTGTGGAAGACGAATAATGAGTTTAGCAGTGCCGGTGAACTGGTCAGAAACCATGGTAGACATCTCTGCGGCGGTGGCACGTTGACGCTGGATTTCAGGAGCAATCCCGATCATCGAACGACCGTCTTTGACCTTTACCGGTACCGACATGCTTAGGTGTTCGCCCGCTCGATCAACCTCTACCTTAAGTTCCTGCCCTTCAGGCTGGGCTGAGATCTGATCGACTAGGTTTTGCCAGCTTGAGACGGTCTTCCCGTCCACACTAAGAATTTTGTCACCGGGCTTGATCCCGGCCTGTGAAGCACCACAAGCAGTAGCGGGCGTATCGCAGGCGACTACCTCAGAAACCACGGGGATGGGTTTTAGCATGCCAATGGCTCCCATTGACAGGACCGTAAAGATCACGGCAAGCACCAAGTTGGTAATGGGTCCACCTGCCATGACGATGACCTTTTGCCACCAGGAGAGCGTGTAAAAAGGACGCAAGTCGGGGTGTGCTTGGATCTCTTTTGCAGACTCTGCACGCGCTTCCTCGACCGCATTTTTCGGTGCTGTTTGTTCCCCAGATTCAGCCTCGTTAGCCGCCTCAGGTACGATCCGGTCATTTACCGGAGTGGGGCGCAGCATTCCAAGAATTCGTACGTAGCCACCAAGCAGGATGGCTTTCAAATGGTAGGTGGTGGTGCCGATTTTCCGTTTCCAGATCGTCGGGCCAAAGCCCACGGCATATTCGGGCACGCCGGCCCCGAAGTACTTAGCGGGAAGGAGGTGCCCGAACTCATGGATAGCGACGGAAAAAATCAATCCAATCAGCAATACCAAGATCCCAATGGTCTGCCCCACTTACACTCCCCTTCTATCAGCTGTTATCGATGTTTTAAAGTCTATGCGCTTAGGCCCAGCAGCTGCTGAGCACGTTTTACGGCCCATGTCTGAACCTCAAGTAGCTCTTGTAGCTCAGTGATCGCTACGGTCTGGTGTTCGTCACAAACCTGTCGAACCGTATCGACAATGCCTAAGAACCCGCACTTACGGTCGCGGAAAGCTTGCACCGCTACCTCGTTAGCAGCATTCATTACCGCCGGGGCACTACCGCCTTGTTTAGCTACCTGTCGGGCTAGCGTGAGAGCGGGGAAGGCCTCGTGATCTACCGGTTCGAAGTCCCAGCTGAAAGGCTCAGAAAAATCCTCTGCGGGGGCAACGTCGCTTAGACGTTCAGGCCATGAGAGTCCAAGAGCGATGGGAATCAACATCGAAGGCGGGGACGCCTGTAAAAGCAGCGACCCGTCATTCCACAAAACCCCTGAATGAATATGGGATTGAGGATGAATCACCGGTTCAATCGCTTCAGGATCAAGATCGAAAAGCAGATGGGCTTCGATGAGCTCTAGCGCTTTGTTCATCAGGGTTGAAGAATTGATGGTGACCACTGGGCCCATGGCCCAAGTGGGATGTTTAAGCGCATCCTCGACTGAGACATCAACTAGATCTGCGCGTTTCTTACCCCTAAAGGGCCCACCCGAGGCGGTAAGAATCAGCTTCCGAACTTCACTACGTCCGGTAACTACCGGCATCGTTAGGCCTCGTTCGTGCAATCCAGATTGTAGGCACTGGTGAATGGCACTGTGTTCAGAATCGACGGGGACGATTTGTCCCGGATATTGCTGGTGGGCATTAACTAGCGGCCCGCCAGCAACTAGGGATTCTTTGTTCGCTAATGCTAAGGTAGCGCCGGTGTCTAGGGCTGATAAGGTGCTGCTTAGACCAATGCCACCGTTTATCCCGTTTACCACTACCCCACTAGCCGAACAGGTAGCAGCGGCTTGTGCTGAGGCTCCAGTGCCAGTAATAATCTGGCGTTTTAGCTGAGCAACACCGGTTTCCTGTTCTCGCAGTCGAATCAGGTCCGCTAACTCATCTGCCCTGGGTTGCTCAATGGCAATCGTAGGCGCCTGGAACGCAACTGCTTGGGCAGCAAGTAGTTCTAGGTTATTTCCCCCGGCCGATAGCGCGGTTACCCTAAATTTCTCAGGGTTGCTTTCGATAACCTCTAAGCATTGAGTGCCGATTGACCCAGTTGAACCTAAGAGGACAACTTCTCGCACTGGTTACTCCACGGCAAGCATTACTTCGAGGACACGGTTCAAGTAGGCATCCACGACTGCCTCATCATAGGCTTTTGATCCCCTAGCGGAGCGGAATACAACAGTTCGGACGTCATTGGCAGTCAGATCTGAACCATCATTAAAAAAGGCCGAAATCACGTTCATGAATTCATCGACTTCAGAACGACGGTAGCCGGGATACCCACGCTTAGGAGAGGGGAAACGCTGGCCAGCTTCAGACAAAAGACGTGGGTAGAGGGTAGCGGCCCGCTCAGCGACGAAATCAAGCCAAGCTTGCTGCCCATTTCGATTGACGAAATCGGCACGGTCTCGCTTTACGAAAGCAGCAATGAGTCGATCCAATGTGGTATCTACTTCAACCCGCGAGTATCCGCCACGCTCTTCTTTAAATACCTTTTCAAGCACGGTATTAGCATCGATCTCGGTTGAGTCGCCCTCATATGCCGCCCGTGCCTCTTCCAAGAAAGCATCGACTTCAGCTACGCTGTAGCCCTTTCGCAAACTACCAACTCTGCTAAACATTAGTAATCTTTGCCCTCCTAGCGGCACTCTTTTGATTATTAACCTCGGTGGCTAGCTGACCGCAAGCTCCGTCGATATCCGACCCTCGGGTATCTCTAATAGTAGTCGTAATTCCATTTTCGCGAAGCTGACGCACAAAGGCATCTTGCTGTTGCTTTGTGGAAGCTGTCCAGATGGACCCGGGAGTGGGGTTCAATGGAATGGGATTGACGTGTGCCCATCCTTTACCACGACGGTTCAGCTCATCAGCTAGGAGCTGAGCACGCCAGGTGTGGTCGTTCATGTCCTTGATCAGGGCGTATTCGATTGAGACACGCCGTCCGGTAACGCTGTAGTAGTGGTAGGCCGCATCGAGCAGCTCCCCCACCTTCCAGCGTGAGTTAACCGGGATGAGTTCATCTCTTAGCTCGTCATCAGGAGCGTGGAGGGAAACAGCCAAAGTGACCGGGATTCCTAGGTCAGCAAGTTTGTAAATTACTGGAACCAAACCCACCGTCGAAACGGTGATTCCGCGAGCTGACATACCAAATCCCTCTGGGGCAGGATCAGTCAGGCGCTTTAGGGACTGGACCACGGCCGGATAGTTAACCAGTGGCTCCCCCATGCCCATAAATACGACATTAGATAGTCGAGCAGAGCCGGTACTTAGAGCTCCGCTCTCTGAGAGGATCATGGCATGGCGAACCTGTTCGATGATCTCTGCCGTAGAAAGGTTACGGGTCAGTCCCATCTGTCCGGTAGCGCAGAAGGGGCAGGCCATACCACAGCCAGCTTGAGAGGAGACGCAGAGTGTGGTTCGTCCGGGATAACCCATTAGGACCGATTCAACTCTAACTTCGTCGAATAGTTCCCAGACCTGCTTAATGGTCGAGCCTCCGTCAGCCTTGAGCTCAGCGACTGAAGTGATGAGACTTGGACATAGCTCTGAAGCTACGAAGTCGCGCATTCCCGCGGGCAGGTCGGTCATTTCTTCCGGGTCTGCTAGTTTTGCGCCAAAGTAATGTCGCGAGATCTGGTCCGCACGGAATGCTGGGAAACCAGCTTCTTTAAGCACATTTTTACGGTCTGCTAGAGACAGATCAGCAAGGTGAGCTGGGGGTTTCCCCTTTCGTTTTTGAGAAAAGGAAATTACGGGTTTGGCATCAGGTCGGGTTGCGCCCTGTGGGGGTTCGTCAGTTGGGCGTACCTGCCTGAGGTTCTTCGCCTTTAGGGCAGCGATTCGAGGATCAGTTTCCACTGGTTTTCACCATCCAAAAGCCATATGCATAATCAGGAAACAGGCCGGAGCGGTTACTAGCAAGGAATCGAGTCGATCCATTACGCCTCCGTGGCCCGGGAGGATATTACCCATGTCTTTTAGGCCGAGGTCGCGTTTAAGGAGTGATTCAGCTAGGTCGCCGGCTGTGGCGGTTACGGCGCACAAAAGTCCGAGGATGATTCCCCACCAAGGACGGGCCCCCATCAGGTACATGCCAATCGTGCCAATTAGCAGCGTGGCAGTGATGGAACCGGCGAATCCTTCCCAGGATTTCTTCGGAGAGATGGAAGGTGCCATAGGATGCTTCCCGAACATGACTCCGGCAATATAACCACCAGTATCGTTACCCACGGTAATAAGTACGAAAAGCAGCACCGGCCAAATTCCACGGAGCAGCAGCAAAACTGCGAAAGAAGCTAGAAGTGGTACGTACCCTAAAGCAAATGCCGAAACCGCAATATTTCGCAGGGTCTGCCTAGAGGAATACCCCGAAACTAGATGCCAGATGATGGCAGCTCCTAAAGCGGCGTAATAGGAAACAAACGCCGCTTCCATTCCCAGTTTGAAGGCTGATACCAAAATGCCAATCGCACCTACGGCCATTACTGGGTAGGCAATGTCTGCGTGGGCTCTTTCGAAAGCTGCCTTCAGCTCAGACAAAGCGATTAGCGAGCCGATACAGGCTAGGACTAGGAAGCCAACAGGGGTAAAGACCATCGAAAGCACTAGTACGGTAGATAGCACTACTGCTACGCCAATTGCAGCGGGTAGGTTTCGACCGGCTTTCGAGGTACTCTTAGGCGCCCGCGCGGCGTCCTCTAGGGTTACAGGGACACTGGGCGGGCGTCTGAGATGTTTACGGGTGGTTTTTAGTTCTGCCATCAGACGGTAAGAAGCTCTGACTCCTTAGCAGAAAGAATCTCATCGACCTCGTCAACGTGACGCTTGGTTAGAGCTTCTAGTTCCTTTTCTGCGCGTGCTACTTCGTCTTCGCCGGCGTCGCCGTCTTTCTTCATCTTATCCAGTGATTCCTTGGCATTACGACGAATACCGCGGATGGAAATACGACCATCTTCAGCTTTCCCCTTAGCCTGCTTGACGTAGTCTTTACGGCGTTCTTCGGTTAGTGCCGGAAGGGTAACGCGGATAACGTTGCCGTCATCGGTGGGGTTTACGCCTAGGTCAGACTCACGGATGGCCTTGAGGATTTCGTTGACAGCGCCGCGATCGAAGGGGCTGATTAGCACGGTGCGGGCTTCAGGGATCTGGAAGGAAGCCAGCTGCTGCATCGGGGTGGGAGCGCCATAGTAGTCCACCATCAAGCTGGAGAACATGCCTGCGTTTGCGCGACCAGTGCGGATAGCTGCGAATTCTGATCGAACCACGTCGACAGCCTTGTCCATCTTTTCTTCTGCTTCGAGCAGTACTTCGTCAATCATTGACAGCCTTCTTTCTAGTGGGCTAGTTTTTCGCTGGTTACGAGGGTTCCGATCTCCTCACCGAGAAGAGCAGAAGTGACGTTTCCAGGATCGTTCATCCCGAAAACACGCATGTTTACATTATTATCCATGCAAAGGGAAAATGCTGCCGCATCAACGACTTTTAGTCCCTGAGCCAAAGCTTCTTGGTAGGTGACCTGCTTTAGCAGTTTAGCTTCAGGATCTTTCCGGGGATCAGCAGTGTAAACGCCGTCAACACCGTTCTTGGCCACTAGTACTTCATCGCACTTAGTTTCGAGGGCGCGCTGAGCAGCGACGGTATCGGTTGAGAAGAAGGGCATACCAGCTCCGGCGCCGAAGACGACGACGCGTCCCTTCTCTAGGTGCCTGATGGCACGTAGCGGAATGTAGCTTTCCGCGACCTGTCCCATGGCGATTGCGGTCTGTACGCGGGTGCTTACTCCCTGTTGCTCAAGGAAGTCCTGTAGGGCAAGGGCATTCATCACGGTGCCAAGCATTCCGACGTAGTCTGCGCGTGCCCGATCGAATCCGCGCTGTGATAGTTCGGCGCCACGGAAGAAGTTGCCGCCGCCTACTACTACGGCGATTTCTACACCGGCTTGGTTAGCAGCTTTGATTTGCGAGGCAATGTCGGCGAGGACGTCCGGATCAAGCCCGATGGTGCCACCACCGAATACTTCTCCGGATAGTTTTAGCAGGACTCGTCTACGCGACGTTTCAGTGGTCATAGAAAGAACCTTTCCTTGTGCACAGTGCTTTAGCTTAGTTTACCGCGAATAGACAAACAAAGAGCCCCGGACACGGGGTCCGGGGCTCTTTAAGTTTAGTCTCAGGCGCCTACGTGGAAACGCTTGAAATCTAGAACCTGTCCCTTGGTGGCGTCAACGATCTGACCCACGGTGGACTTGGGATCCTTAGCGAAAGGCTGATCCAGTAGGCAGTTCTCCTTGAAGAAGCCACCTAGACGGCCTTCGACGATCTTCGGTAGTGCAGCTTCCGGCTTGCCTTCGGAACGGGTTAGCTCTTCAAGAGTGTGACGTTCCTTCTCAACGACCTCTGCCGGAACGGATTCGCGGCTTAGGTATTCGGGCTGGTAAGCAGCGATGTGCAGAGCAACATCGTGTGCAACCTCGGCGGCGGCAGCATCGGTGGCTACTAGCACGCCAACCTGCGGGGGCAGGTCGGGGTTGGAGTGGTGTAGGTAAGAGGTAACAACCGGAGCTTCTAGACGAACCATCTTGGAAACAACGATCTTTTCACCAATCACGGATGCGATAGAGTCGACTAGGTCCTGAACGGTACCCTGCTCAACCGGAGCGGATAGTAGGGACTCTAGATCATTAGCGCCGGATTCTACGGCAGCAGCTAGAACCTGGTTGGCGAAGTCGATGAACTTTTCGTTCTTAGCAACGAAGTCAGTTTCGGAGTTAACTTCAACCATTACGCCGACCTGGCCGTCGCCCTGATCAGCAATGCTGGACAGTACTAGACCAGCGGAGGCGCTACGACCTTCACGCTTGGAGAGGGACTTGATGCCCTTTAGGCGGATGATCTCTAGAGCCTTTTCGAAGTCGCCTTCAGCTTCTTCGAGGGCTTTCTTAACATCCATTAGGCCTGCACCGGTCTTGGCGCGTAGGTCCTTGATGTCAGAAGTAGTGTAGTTAGCCATTAGCTTTGACCTTTCGCTTTAATCAGGCTTCTTCGGATTCAGACTTAGCTGATTCTTCAGCTTTTGCTTCGGGAGCGGCTTCAGCGGGAGCTTCAGCCTTCTCTTCGGAAGCGTCAGCGTTTAGTAGTTCGCGCTCCCATTCGGCTAGCGGTTCACCTTCAGCAGCTTCTTCAGCACCGTTCTTGGCGCCGGAGCGGGCGACTAGGCCTTCTGCACAGGCGTCTGCAACGACGCGGGTTAGTAGTGCAACGGCGCGGATGGCGTCATCGTTACCGGGGATACGGTAGTCAATTTCGTCAGGATCGCAGTTGGTGTCAAGAATTGCCACAACCGGGATGTTTAGCTTCTTAGCTTCAGCAACCGCGAGGTGTTCCTTCTTGGTGTCAACAACCCAGAGAGCTGAGGGGACCTTGGCCATGTCACGGATACCGTTTAGGGTGCGTGATAGCTTGTCCTTCTCACGACGCATCATTAGCAGTTCCTTCTTGGTGTACTGCGAAGCTGCGACGTCTTCGAAATCGATCTGTTCTAGTTCCTTCATGCGCTGGATACGACCGGCGACAGTCTGGAAGTTGGTTAGCATACCGCCTAGCCAACGGTGGTTAACGTAGGGCATACCTACGCGGGTAGCCTGCTCCTGCACGGTTGCCTGAGCCTGCTTCTTGGTTCCAACGAACAAAACGTTGCCACCGTGTGCAACAGTCTGCTTTAGGAAGTCGTATGCAATGTCAATGTCAGCAACGGTCTGCTGCAAGTCAATGATGTAAATGCCGTTACGTTCGGTGAGGATAAAGCGCTTCACCTTCGGGTTCCAACGACGGGTCTGGTGACCGAAGTGAACACCTGCTTCTAGGAGTTCACTCATCTTGACGACTGCCATTTCAATCCTTTCCACGCCTTTTGGCGCGAGGACACGTTAATGTCCTTTTTCTTTGTTTCAGTTGCTTACAGATTACTTTTGCAATCTGCCCTAGTGCCCCTAGGCTTAACCAAGAAGGGAATCCTTCCGACTGCGGCTAAGCACTTATTTCAATTTGAAATGCGGGCACGCGAAGTCGCCCACGAGTGGGCGCTAAAGAGATAATAACGTAAAACTCAAACTTTCTCTTATTTCCCAAGGGGATATTGCCGTTCTCGTGTCGACCTTCACAAAAGGCTTCCACAAGTTCCGTTTTCCCCAATCTGAACTCGCTGATTCCCTCCCCTTTTACTTCGAAAGATATTTTCTCGGTGGAACATCAAAACTTCGGAAGGGAAATAATGCACTCGAATATTCTCCTGATCTTTCGTGCTCTCAGTTTTCCACTGATGGCCAATATCCTATTTCTCTCCTCCTTTATTGGCGAAGCACCGCAGTTTATCCCGGATCCGACCATGACTATCGGTACGGTTACTAGAACATCTCTGCCCAGCTCAAGTGGGGATAGCGTTTCTTGGGATGGAAGTTTCGCGCGGCCCTTGCGGTCCCTTAATGTATTAGTCCCGTTCTCAGCCCCGGATTCGCACTTCGGCGCTGGACATCGGGTTGTTACCTTGAGTTGCCATAGGGGCGAAACGATATTCTCCCCTGCCGCGGGAACAGTTTTTGCCAGTGGTGAGGTTTCCGGAACTAAGTACTTTTCCATCCGCCATCTAGGAAATTTCAGAACCACTTTCACTGGCGCTACCTCTTCGCTACCTGTAGGGGAAAGTGTCTATCGCTCCCAGGCGGTCGGGGCTTGCATTTCTGAGCGTCTAATGTGGGGCGGAAAGTTTGATAAATACAACTATCTTGACCCAATCTCGCTTATTTCCGACACTAGGCTATTGCTCCCCTAGTTTAGGCACGAGGAAATGCCTGTAAGTAGACCTTCGCTAGACGCGCTTGATCGACGTGCGTATATCGTTGTGTAGTGCTCAAGGCCGAGTGCCCAAGATAGTCCTGCACGACTCTAAGATCAGCGCCTGCTGAGAGCAAATGTGTGGCGGCAGTGTGCCGAAGATCGTGTGGTGAAATATCGGGCACACCAGCTTGTATAGAGGCTTGGTGTACTTCGTTGCGTACTTGCCTCTGATCAAGGCGGTTCCCTCTATTACCCAAGAATAGGGCTTTCTCTGCCGGACTTATTCGGAGCATCGGACGCCCAGCTTTTAAATACGCTTCAAGGGCCCGAGCCGCTGGAATCCCGAAGGGAATAACTCTTTCTTTTTGTCCCTTACCCATAACTCGAATGGTTCGATTAGCAAAATCTATATCTTCGACATTCAAACTAACAAGCTCGGAGACACGCATCGCGGTCGCATAGAGCAGTTCCAAGCAACACCAGCGCCTTACCGCATGCGCTAATTTCTCGCGGTCTCCCAGGTCCCGTTGCAAGATCGCTTCAGCTTTTGCAGTTTTTAGTAACTGCGTGACTTGTTCGGTGCTTAACACTGATGGCAAGTGCTTTCCTAGCTTCGGCGTTTGAAGACGTGAAGCGGGGTTATTCTTAACGATTCCTTGCTGTTCGGCCCATTTAAAGAAGGTTCTTAGAGTGGCAGCTTTGCGGGCGACTGAGGCTCTTCCCAAGCCAGCTGAGACCTGAGCACCGAGCCAAAGTCGTAACATTGGATAATCTATTTCATCAAGTGTTTTCAGACCTTTATGTTCTGCTTTCAGGTCGTTAAAACAAAGCGTTAAATCTGAGATATAGGCTCGAATAGTATGCTCACTGTAACCTTTATCAAGCGCCAAATGCTTTTCAAAGGCAGTTAGCTCTGCAGTTGCATACCGGTTTTCCATACCCTGATTATGTCACGAGTTTCTTCCCATCCGTTGGTATCTACCATTGGGCGTTTTAAGAATATATCCACCTAGTTCCAGGGTCGAAAGTATTCTGGCGACCATAAAGTGATCTATGCCGGTGACCTCGGAAAGCTTGTCGATTGACGCAATTCCAGAAAGCGGAAAGGCGTCGAATACTCTCTGTTCAGCTTCGTCTAAACCCATGGTGGCATTCTGTGATTCTATTTTCATTACCGAGTCTAGGCGGTCGAAGGAGAATAATTCTCCGCGTTCCGTTGCGATCATCTCTAGGATGTCTTCCGCAGAAGAAATTAGGTGGGCGTGATTTTTGATGAGATCATTGGAGCCAACTGACAGCGCTGAGTTTATAGGTCCTGGAACTGCCCCCACGGGTCTGCCAAGTTGCAAGGCCCTTCTTGCGGTAGCTAAGGCTCCTGATCGGGCAGAGGCCTCAACTACAACCGTCGCGGCACTGAAAGCAGCGATTAGGCGATTTCGGGCTAAGAACCGCCATCGTGCTGGCCGCCACCCGATCGGTATTTCGCTTAGCAAGGCGCCGTTTCCATCAATTATTTGACGTTGTAGGCCTGCCAATGCCTGCGGATAAAAATGGTCGAGCCCACCAGCCATGAAGGCAATGGTACGTCCCCCTACGCTTAGAGCTCCCTCATGAGCCGCCGCATCTACACCAAAAGCTCCACCTGACACGATTGTGGCGCCAGCAGAAGCGAGTTCGGCAGCTAAGTCGTAAGCCACTCTCTGAGCATACCGACTGCATGCTCTGGCACCCACGATAGCGATTGGCAGACTGGATGAGAGTTCCCCACGCACCCACATTCCGATGGGGCTTTCCTCTCCCAGATCGTCTATTAACTGTGGCCACGAGTGATCTTCCGAAGTAATAAAAGCAGCGGAGATCGATTCAAGTGCTTGTACCTGAGCTTTGACGTCGATCGCAGCGATCCGGCTTTTCAGGCTATTTTTTAAACGATTTAACTGAGCAGCGCCAAGATCATTTTGAATTTCAGTTATGTTTTTTGGGATTAATCCGTTCTGTTCGAAAACCACGGCCAGAGCCTGGGAGGAACTAACTCTCTGCAATAGTCGATTTACTAGCGGATTGGGCGGTTCGACTAAATTAGCCCAGATGAGTTTCCCTATCTGAGGATCCTTAGAATCGGTAATTAAGTCATGGATTTTTTGCTTGTAGTTAGCACCCATCAAAGCTTGAGAATTTTCGCTCTTAGATGTCATTTTCTAGCCCCTGTTGTCTAAGCATTAAAGCTGTTTTTACGGACTCTGAATCTGGGATTTCCTGGTCAGCTAGATCAGCGACGGTCCATGCCACCTTTAAGACTCGGTCAAGTCCACGCATGGTAAGGACTCCTCGATTCACCAGATTTCGAAGTTGATAAAGTAGCTGAGAATCCATTCTGGAGTTCAATGCGCTGAGGGTTTTACCATCTAGTTGCGCATTGGTGCTAAGCCCAAATTCTGAAAGCCGATATTGTGCCCGGTCACGCGCTTGACAGACCCGTTTTTGGACTTCTTTTGAAGTTTCGGTTGGCTTGTCTAGGCTTGATCCTAGGATTGGGGTTTCTACCTGCACTTGGATATCAATCCGGTCTAAAAGTGGACCGGAAAGACGCTGTAAATAACGCCGCTGTGAAAGAGAGGAACAGGTGCATCGTCTTTTAGTTGAATAGGCGTATCCACAGGGACATGGATTTGCGGCTAAAACTAGTTGGAAATCTGCTGGCAATACACTGCTGCTTCGCAGTCGTCTAATCGCGACCTGCTTAGACTCAAGTGGCTCCCTCAGTGCATCTAGGACTCGAGGCGCGAATTCTGGTGCTTCATCTAAGAACAGCACTCCCTGATGAGCCTGAGTAATTGCCCCGGGAATCGGAAGTGGACCACCACCGCCAATTAGTGCCGGTAGCGTAATTCCATGATGAGGGGCGATGAAGGGACGTGTTCGTTTGATCTTTATCAGATCTGCGCTTCGATCTAAGGCAATTGAGTCAATGCAGGCACATTCAAGTGCTTGCTCACTTGTTAGCGGAGGCAAGATTCCAGGTAGCGCCTTTGCGAGCATGGTTTTTCCCGACCCGGGAGTTCCATATAGGAACAGATTATGGCCACCCGCTGCCGCCACTTCCAAGGCCCGCTTCGCTAACTGTTGTCCGTGAATCTCGGATAGATCGATGATTGCCGGCTCTTGTTGTGTTTCTGGCCGTTCTTCGTGATGACGTTCTTCTCTAAGTTGTAATTCCGGCAAAGCGCAGGTGTTCTTACCGCTTAAGATTGCTAAGACTTCTCTCAGATGCCGGCATGGAAGTATTTCGATCCCTGGGACCAGAGAGGCCGGGGCAAAGTCCTCAAAAGAGACGATTACTGCCTGTGCACCATTTTTCTTCGCTGCTAATACCGCGGGAAGGATCCCTCGCACCGAATGTAGTTTCCCGTCTAGCCCTAGTTCGGCGATTAAGAAATGAGTATTGAGGTTCTGCGCTGGCAACTTCCCTTGGGCCCAAATTAGGGAAACTGCTATTGCCAGGTCGAGGCCGGAGCCCGATTTTGGAATCTCAGCTGGGAATAGGTTAATGGTGACGCGATGATTTCCTAGAGAGAATCCACAGCTAGAAACTGCGGCTCGAACACGCTCTTTAGACTCCCGTAAAGAGGCATCGGGCAACCCCACTAGGGTGATAGCTGGAAGCCCAGCTGAAACTTGAGTTTCTACGACTACTGGGATACCGCTAATCCCCGAGAGTGAAATACTTCTTGTTGCCACCACAGTAGACATCAGAAACCTTCAATTCGGTAGATGCTTACTTGCGGTATGGGGTTATTGCGACAGAAGTGCACTTCGCAGACCAGCATCTGCAGGCGATAGAAATCGCTTGGTTTTTCTTGTTCCAAGTAGGTGCTGATAGCTCTTTTTAGATTTCTAATTTTTCTTGCATTTACTTGTCCAGCTCCGCTACCACTACCTGTCGAGAGTCTGGTTTTTACTTCGACGAAGGCTAAGGCCCCAGATCTTTCCGCAATTAGGTCAATTTCGCCGTACTTACAGTTCCAGTTTCGATCGACTATTTTCCAGTCGCTTTTAGTGAGTACTCGAGCTGCTAATTCTTCCCCTAAAGCACCGACTTTTTGATTATGTTTAGGTACTCGCTGATATTTCATGAAATAACCTCCATGCCTAGAGAATGAGGCATGGAGGTTATTTGGTTTAGATCTGTTGAGACTATTTGGGGAAAGCTATGGGTGTGGAAAACTAGTTTGAGATTTCCAAATCATTGCGTGTTAGCTCTTCCACGTTTACATCCTTGAAAGTCACCACGCGGACATTTTTTACGAATCGTGAAGAACGATAAATATCCCAGACCCAAGCATCGTGAAGAGCAAGTTCAAAGTAGATTTCGCCACCGGTCGAACGAGCCTGCACATCTACTTGATTAGCCAAGTAAAAACGTCGTTCCGTTTCTACCACATATTTGAAGAGTGGCAGCACGTCACGATACTCACGAAATAGCGCTAACTCATGCTCGTTTTCAAAACGTTCTAGTTCTTCACGACTCATGGCCCCTTCTTTCTTCGCTCTTTGTCACTCCGGGAATCTTCCACGACTTGCGATGCCACGGACTGAGTCCGAGTTGTCCAATCGCGGCAATGTGCTTTGCTGAAGCATATCCCTTATTGGAACTCCAATCGTACCCCGGATCTTCTAACTCGCACATCAGCTTGTCTCTTGCGACCTTAGCCAAAACTGAAGCGCCAGCAATCGAAGCGCATTTTAGATCGCCTTTTTTCACGGTCAAGACCCTTGGCATCGGGTGTGGCTGAGCTTCGGGTAGCTCCACATCCCAAAGCGAGAGGAGGGCTTGTTCTTTGGGAGTAATGAAATCGAAAATGCCATCTAACAGGACAGCTTCGACTTTGAATCCCTGCGCAAGTAGATTATTTATTCCTCTAAAAGCCGCAAGTTGCAATGCGGTGGAAAGACCATAGGTGTCGATTTCCTCAACCGTCGCGATTCCGAGGGCATGCCCAAGCGACCAGCTCTGGACCTGTGCCACTAATGATTCACGACGCTTAGGGGTTAAGCATTTTGAATCCTTTAGACCTTGGGGCGGAGGTGTAACGTTACGATCTACTAAACAGAGTCCTAGGTACAGGGGTCCGGCTAGGGCTCCCCTGCCAACTTCATCAATGCCACAAACAGTGGAGTATTCCTTAAGCAGTTCAGTCTCAAGGTCTAAATCAGCATCTAGGTTCATGTTCAGTTACCAGAAGCTGGTGGAACCTTTGAATAGACATCTCGGTATTCGGCGAGTTTTGCCCACCGGTTATAGGGCCAGACAACTACGAATGCCTTTCCCAGTACAGAGTCGATTGAGATAGTTCCCTGATATTGGTTTTCCATGTGTTCACGGGAATCTGCTGAATGAGAGCGGTTATCTCCCATAACCCAGAGTCGACCAGCAGGAACGGTGACGGAGAAATCTTTGAGTGAAGGCTCTTGCCCGTCAGCAACGTAGGGTTCGTCGATTGGAACACCGTTGATTTTCAATCTGCCCTTTTGATCGCAGCATTCAACCCGATCTCCGGGGAGCCCGATGACCCGTTTGATTAGCTGCTGGTGGGTTAAGTCTGCGCGCACACCGGACCAAACTAGGGGTTTTTCCCACCAAGCAAGTTTACTTTCCGGTGGTTGCCCTAACCAATCGTCATTGTCGGCAAAGACCACAATATCGCCACGTTCAATGGGCACCCACGCGGGGGTAAGTTTAGAGGCTAGGACATAGTCTCCCGGCATCAGTGTGGTTTCCATCGAGCCTGATGGAATATAAAAACGTTGTACCACAAACTGTCGAATACCGGTCATTACCCCAATCGCAATCAGAATTACGAATAGGTATTCAAATAGTTGGCGAGGCAGCGACCGGGGTGTTTCCCTGAGCGCAGAGTGCGCGACGGGGCCCGATTCCGTGAGACGACGTTTTTTCAAGCTACCTCCTATTAACCAATAAGCATTCTACCGCTAATTAGAGGAGGTGTGCCCCAACACGGGGCACACCTCCTCTATCGGCTTTAAATGCAAGATTACTTAGCAGTGCGCTCGCGGCGCTCCTTAACCTTGGCTGCCTTGCCGTGACGCTTACGTAGGTAGTAAAGCTTGGCACGACGAACGTCACCGCGGGAAACGACCTCGATGGAATCGATGGTCGGAGCGTTAACCGGGAAGGTACGCTCAACACCACAACCGAAGGAGACCTTACGGATGGTGAAGGTTTCACCGATACCAGCACCACGGCGTGCAATTACTACACCCTGGAAAACCTGGATACGAGAACGGTTACCTTCAACAACGCGGACGTTGACCTTTAGGGTATCCCCGGGACGGAAGGGGGGAATATCAGAACGAATCTGAGCTGCTTCGAGCTCGTCAAATTTCCTCATTATTTTTCCTTCACGCTCTAGCCGTAGGTCTTCGAACGTGTCTCAGCGCTTAATGCGCGACTTCATTTTTGTGGTAGTGCTTTGCGGTCCCCCTACGGCAGGCATCCGCACACTTCCACAAGAGACTATTGTGCCAAAAAACCCAATAGTTAGCTAGCTAAATCCCGGTGGGAATGGTTACTTTTCCAAGAGATCTTTACTTGCCGCTGCCCTCGGAGGCGTTAGACGTGCCATTAATGCTGCATCTAATTCAAGGACTTGCAGGTCTTCTCCTGGAATCTCAGAGCTAAGCAAACTACGAAGATTACGACGCTGGCTGTTTGAGGCCCGCTTGAACCCGGCATCCAAGAGCGCATTTAAAGCCGGGGTGGCACCTGTTTCAGCTTGGGGCGCAGCTACGAAAACCTGTCCTTCGCCGAATAGCGTGTGCCGGATATCTGCAGCAGCTTCAAGAACTTCGAAGGCTGAGATCAAGTCACCACAGGGATGATCGAGAAGCAAAACATAGTTTTTCTTCTTGTGAATCAACTTGGTAATCACTGGGGAATGAGTAGTCTTGAATCCACCGGTTTGTTTAAGCGCCGCCTCAGTAACATTTGAGAGTCGCTCCGAATGAGCTTGGTTAGCAGACTCAATAGCAAAAGCATAGCCGCGTAGCGCTAGGAAAAGTCGGTCATAGGTGCTTAGGTTAGCGCGGGCCTTACCACCGATTTGAAGCAGATCAGGACGAACTTCGGCAGTTTTTTCCAGCGCACGATCATGGCGCCAGGCGTTTATATCAGCGTGATTTCCGGACTTAAGTACCTCGGGAATTCCCAAGCCAGCGACTTCCGCCGGGCGAGTATAAATCGGGTACTCAAGCAGACCCGATTCCCCGTGTGATTCTTCCGTAAGTGACTCTTGGTTCCCAATTACCTCCGGGACCAAACGAGCGATAGCCTCAATGGCGACCACAGTAGCGGACTCTCCCCCATTGAGGACATAGTCACCGAGGGAAAATTCAATTACTTCGGGGCCCTCTTGATCTTTTAGTGCTTCAACAAAACGCGCGTCAATGCCTTCGTAGCGACCGCAGCAGAAAGTCAACTGTTGGTATGTGGAAAGCCGTTGGGCAAGTTCCTGAGTTAGTCTAACTCCAGAAGGAGACGGCACCAAAATAGCCTGTTGGGAGCCGGAGGCGTGTTCTTCCGATGAGTTTTCCGGCAGCGAAGAGAGCACGGACTCTAGGGCATTAAGCCAGATATCAGCGCGCATGACCATCCCGGCGCCACCACCGTAGGGGGTATCGTCGACTGATCTATGTGGGCCTTCTGCCCAGTCACGGAGATTATGGGTTTGAATCTCGAGTGTTCCAGAGGTCTGAGCTTTGCCCAGTAGTGAGACATCTAGAACTTTGAAGAAGTCAGGGAAAATCGTGAAGATATCGATCCGCATGTTCTGACTCCTTTATTCCTCACCGGCTTCGAGTTCGAATAGCCCTGCTGGTGGGTCGACCGTGACGCTCTGGGCGTCAAGATCTACCTCTGGGACTAATTCTAAAACAAAAGGTAGTAAAACTACCTTCCCACTGTGTAGCTTAATTTCCAGAATCTCTTGCCCAACGGAGAAAATGAGTTCGGTGACAGTACCAATTTCTTGTCCGTCTAGGTCAAGAACCTTTAGCCCTCTTAGCTGGTGTGGATAGTAGGCATCGGGTTCAGCAGTTTCGTCACTGTCTACTAATAATTCGCAGCCACGGTAGTTGGCGGCTGTTTCCGGATTCTCGAGTTCTTCAAAGGCGGCAACAATCTTGGCGCCCTGTTTTCTAAGACCCTTAACGGTTAGTGGTGCCAGTTTTGGGTTGCTGGGGCGAAGAATATTACCTTTGGCGAATCGCTCCCGAATATTATCGGTGCGAATTTCTAAGCGCACATATCCCTTGAGACCTACTGGGGCGCCTACTTTTGCGACAATTACGTCCATATTTCCCTGCTAGATATGGAAAGCCGGCTGGCTCTTGGATTATTAAGAACCAGCCGGCTAAACACTTAGATTAGAGGTCCGTATCGATTACATCGACACGAACCGAACCGCGTGTCGAGATGCCATTGATGACCGTGCGTAGTGCTTTAGCAACACGTCCGCCACGACCGATGACGCGACCCAAGTCATCTGGTGCTACTCGAACTTCTAGTAGCGGTCCACGACGAGTATTCTTGCGGGTCACTTCCACCGCATCAGGGTCATCAACGATGCCCCGGACTAGGTGCTCAAGTGCATCTGCGAGCATGCTCAGGCCTCCTCGGCGGGTGCTTCTTCAGCAGCCGGAGCTTCTTCGGCGGGTGCTTCTTCAGCTTCAGCAGCTTCCTTTTCAGCAGCCTCGGCAGCAGCCTTTTCGGCGGCTTCCTTAGCAGCGGCTTCAGCAGCAGCGGCCTTTAGCTTTTCAGCAGCCTTAGCGGCTTCTTCCATAGCCTTCTGGGCGGCCTTTTCAGCAGCGTCGGCGTCCTTGTACTGAACACGGGATTCAGTGTTCTTGGCGCCCTTGAACTTGGCCCAGTCACCGGTTAGGTCGAGCAGGTGCTTTACCTGGTCGGAGGGCTGTGCGCCCACGCCTAGCCAGTACTGTACTCGCTCAGATTCGATCTGAATGAGTGAGGGGGTTTCCATCGGGTTGTACTTGCCAACCTCTTCAATGACGCGACCATCACGCTTCTTGCGAGAGTCAACGACAACGACACGATAGAACGGTGCACGGATCTTACCCATGCGCTTTAAACGAATGCGAACTGCCACTTTAGTGGTCACTCCTATACTTATCTCGGTTTGGGCCACCCGTTAGTACCGGTGGGATTCGGTCCCAATCTGGGCCCTGTAATGCGTTTTTCGCTCTGAGAGGGGTCGCAAAAAACGAGTACAAACATTTATTGTGCCAGACAAAGCCGTCAAACACGAACTTTGGCTTGACTTGATGACGTGTAGTTCCTCACTTAGGGCTTAAAGTTGGCCCAGCATGCGTTTCACGTCATCAGGCAACTCGGGCAGTTGTTCTGAGGCACCTTGGTTCTGTGGCGCTCCCCCAAGATTGCCGAGGGCGCGCGGCGGCACCTGGCTGCCGCCACCAAAGCTGCTACCGCCACCCGTAGTGGTGGGTGCGTCAAGCTGCTTGGCTTCCTGAACTCGCTTTGCCGGGTTACCCGACTTAACTTTGCGCGATTTCTTTGATTTCTTGGCGGCTTTCTGCTGGGCACGCTTTGTTGCGCGACCGCCCGGCATGCCTGGCATGCCGGCCATTCCGCCCATGCCCGGAAGACCGCCGCCCTTCATCATCTTTTGGGCTGCTTCAAAACGCTGCACTAGGCCATTTACGTCCTGCACCGTGGTACCGGAACCCTTCGCGATACGAAGTCGGCGGGAGCCGTTAAGAATCTTCAGGTCGGCGCGTTCTGCGGGGGTCATCGAACGGACGATGGCTTCGATCCGGTCGATTTCCCGTTCGTCAAAGTTCTCTAGCTGTTCCCGGAACTGTCCCGCACCGGGAAGCATCTTGAGCAGTTTCTTCATGGATCCGAGCTTTCGGATCTGCTGCATCTGCTGTAGGAAGTCATCAAGGGTGAAGTTACCGGCCATCAGCTTTTCAGCAGCGGCCTGGGATTCCTTTTCGTCAAAGGCTTTTTGGGCCTGTTCGATAAGGGAGAGGACGTCACCCATGTCTAGGATTCGGGAGGCCATCCGGTCCGGGTAGAAGCGTTCGAAGTCGTCCATTCCTTCGCCGGTAGAGGCGAAGAGGATGGGGGCACCAGTAACACCTCGGACCGAAAGCGCGGCACCACCGCGGGCGTCACCATCAAGTTTGGAGAGAACCACACCGGTGAAGCCCACGCCGTCACGGAATGCGGTTGCAGTGTGGACCGCGTCCTGACCGATCATGGCATCAAGAACGAACATGATTTCGTGCGGGTTCACCGCATCGCGAATCTGTCGAGCCTGTTCCATCAGCTCTTCATCTACACCGAGGCGGCCGGCGGTATCGACGATCATTACGTCGTAGCCGTTCCGGATAGCATGGTCTAGACCGGAGCGAGCCACATTTACGGGGTCGCCGACGCCGTTACCAGGTTCTGGTGCCCAAACGGTCGCACCGGCGCGTTCACCGACTACCTGCAGCTGGGTAACCGCGTTGGGACGTTGCAGGTCAGAAGCTACTAGTAGTACTCGCTTGTTATCTTCAGCTAGGTATTTGGCTAGCTTTCCCGCCAAGGTGGTTTTACCAGCACCCTGCAGACCGGCAAGCATGAAGACGGTCGGACCACGCTGTGCAAAGTGTAGGTCCCGCGCTTCTCCACCTAGGATCTCAACCAGTTCGTCGTGGACGATCTTGACGACCTGTTGTCCCGGGTTTAGTGACTGGGTGCGCGTTGCCCCGTAGGCTTTGGTCTTTACGGCTTGCGTAAATTCGCGAACCACCGGAAGGGCCACGTCGGCATCGATAAGGGCGCGGCGAATCTCGCTGACTGTTAGGTCGACATCGGATTCACGCAGCAGGCCTTTGCCCCGTAGGCGTTTAAATGATTCTGAGATCTTATCTGATAGGGATCCGTACACGTTTAGCTTTCCTTCGCGTTGTTCTTCAGGGAACTAGCATAACACTGCTGTTGGTTTACTCGGTTAGCCGAGGATAGAGTCCACAAAAGCTTCCGCATCGAAGGGAGCCATGTCGTCTGCGCCTTCTCCCAGACCGACAAGTTTGACGGGGACACCTAGTTCTTTCTGTACCGAAACGACGATGCCACCCTTAGCGCTACCGTCTAGTTTGGTAAGGACGATACCGGTAACCTTTGCGACCTCGGCGAATACGCGGGCCTGAATGAGACCATTTTGACCGGTGGTGGCGTCTAGGACTAGCAGGGTTTCGGTTACTTGGGTGCCCTTTTCGATAACGCGACGGATCTTGCCTAGTTGGTCCATCAGTGAAGACTTGTTGTGTAGGCGTCCGGCGGTGTCAATCATGACCACATCGGCAGTGGCGTTGGTGGCGTGTTGTACGGCTTCGAAAGCCACGGAGGCAGGGTCAGCGCCTTCTCGGTCAGAACGCACTACTTCTACCCCAACGCGTTCGCCCCAGGTTTGTAGCTGGTCGGCTGCGGCTGCACGGAAGGTATCGGCCGCGCCTAGGACGACATTTTTGCCTTCTGCGACGAGGATACGCGCTAGCTTTCCGACTGTGGTGGTCTTACCGACACCGTTTACCCCTACGACGAGGACGGCAGCGGGGGCGGTTTGTCCGTCGGGTCCGGTTTGCGGGCTGAGGTTCAGCTGTCGGTCCCATTGCGGGTTGACTTGTTCTAGCAGCAGTTCTCTGAGCAGTGCCTTGATCTGGTCTGCGTCGTCTAGGGAACGTACTTTGACTTCGGTGCGCAGCTTTTCCATGATTTGGTCGGTGGCTTCTAGGCCGAGGTCTGCTGCCAGTAGAGTTTCTTCGAGCTCTTCCCAGTCGGATTCGGAGAGGTCACCGCGAGATAGAACGGATAGCAGTGCTTTCCCGAGGACGCCCGATTTGGCTAGGCGGGCACGCAAGCGGGTCATCCGGGAGGGCAGGGATTCGGGGGTTTCGAACCTTGGTCCTTCGGCTTCGGCTGCTTCTTCGCCGGCTTCTAGATCGCGTTCTTGGTCTGTTTCAAGTTCTGCGGGTGCGATCGTGGTTTCGTCGGTTTCGGTTTGGTCTTTTTTGGAGAAGTGGTCCCATCCAAAATAGGCCAAAACGGCTGCTAGTAGCGCACCGATCGTACCGTAGGCTTCAGGCTGTGAAAGAAAATCGTAGAAACTTTGCATGAGCCCTATTCTAATCACAAAGTTGAGGAAAGAACTTTTGTAACGCCTTCACGCATAGTGATGCCGTATAGGGCATCAGCCACTTCCATCGTACGTTTTTGATGGGTAATGATGATTAGCTGCGATTTTTCTTTTAGCTGTCGGAAAATTCGTAGCAGTCTGGTTAGGTTTGTGTCGTCAAGGGCCGCTTCGACCTCGTCCATCACGTAGAAGGGTGAGGGGCGCGCGATAAAGATAGAGACCAGCAGGGCGATTGCTGCTAGGGACCTTTCGCCGCCGGAGAGTAGCGATAGGCGGGAGATCTTTTTTCCGGCGGGGCGGGCAGCAATCTCCACCCCGGTGCCTAGGAGGTCTTCCGGGTCGGTGAGTCGAAGTTCGCCGTGTCCACCAGGGAATAGGGTTGAGAACACACCAGAGAAGGCTTTCGCGGTATCTTCGTAGGCGGACTCGAAGACTTTTTGGACGTGTTCGTCTACTTCGTCGATTAGGGAGAGTAGGTCTTTCCTCGAATCGGTGATATCGGACAACTGCGAGTTCAGGTAGTCGAAACGCGACTGGGCGGCATTTAGTTCTTCGAGGGCTAGGGGGTTAACTTTCCCTAGTCGTTCTAAGCGACGTTGGTTAAGGGCCAGTTCTTCGGTAGCTTCAGCCAATTGAAATTCTGGATCCTCTGGATATTGTGCTTGGATCTCTGAAGCGCTCATGCCTAGTTCTTGAGCAATTTGGGTCTCGAGGTTTTCTAGATGAACCTGTAACTGGGCGATTTGGACTCGTTCGTTTTGCCGATCTTCATTTAGCGCTTCCAGATCGCTTCGGACCTGTTCAAGTTGTTTCGTTAGCAGGCTCCGGCTTTTTTCGCTTTCCTGCTGTTTTGCGGAAATCTCTGCTCGGGCTTGAGAGGCTAGTTGGTGGCCTCTGCGGGCTAGGCGCAAACAAGAATTGGCCATATCAATCACGAGTTCGACCTGTTGGGCAGCTTTCTTTCGTCGTGCTTCTGATTCTGCTGCCCGTTGCCGTCGGTCGGTTTCTTGTTTGGCGGCAC
Source organism: Boudabousia liubingyangii (assembly GCF_001907245.1). Classification (GTDB taxonomy): domain Bacteria; phylum Actinomycetota; class Actinomycetes; order Actinomycetales; family Actinomycetaceae; genus Boudabousia; species Boudabousia liubingyangii. The sequence continues at coordinate 301,270 of NZ_MQSU01000004.1, read as the reverse complement.
TTTCTAGTGCTTGAGCTTGGGTTTGTAAACGTCGAACTTGGGCCTCTAGATCGGCGATTTGGGCAGAGAGTTGCGATTCTTGATCACGGGTTTCTGAAACCCGGGTGGTGATGCTGGTGAGTTGTTGTTTACAGCGTTCAACTTCTTCCACACCTAGCGGAGTAGGTAGCGCATCAAGGCTGTTTTGAGCCTGTTCAAAGCTCTTTTCTAGTTCTGCCCGCTCTTGCTCAATACGTTCTTGGCGTGCCTGAGTTCGCCGAACTTCTTCTGCGGCGACTCTCTCCTCGGTTTCTAGGGTTGAGCGTTCTACCACGGCCTGGGCGGCAGCTGCGTCTGCTTCTCTGAGTAGTTTTAACGCTTGGTTACTAGCCTTGAGGTTATTATCTAGGGTAGTTCTAGCTTGGCTTAGCTCTGCTTGTACTTTCTGGTGGAGTTGTGAAAGTTCCTCAATCTTCGCTTTAATTTTATTTTGCTCAGATTCAAGCTCAAGTAGGTTAGTTTCGCGGGTCCCCGGTCGGGATACTGAATATGGGGTACACAGTAGTCCAGAGGGGAAGAGTATTTTTTTAGCCGAGGGGGCCGCCTCGAAGATTTCTTGGATTTCAGTAAGACTGAGGCTTTCTTCTGCGGTGTAAAGCAGCACTCCCGAAAGTAGGTTCGCCACCAGGTCTGCGGGCAGCTTACTAGTTTTAATGAGGTCATGAGCCCACTGAGTATGCTTTGGGGCCTTGGGGGTCTTTTGCTTTCGATTCGGTGGATAGAGGACTTCAAAAGCCCCTTGGGAGTCGGTTTCCCCAGATAGTAGGGAATCAATTGGATAGACCTCAGTAAGTTTTTGATGGGCGTCTTGTGCACTGGCGAAGACGATCCCCTGAAGTTCGGTGCCGAGCAGGAAGCTGATGGCGGAGGTCCACAGATCGGGGACTTCTAGGTTTTGTACTAGATACCCTAGGCCGTCCTCGGTGAATAGGCCTTCGTTGAAGGTTTCCTGGGTTAGGTGGGAGTCTAAAATTTGTTCGAGGGCGCTTAGCCGGGAGCGCGCTTGGACTAGTTCACCGCTTACTTCCCGTTCTTCTTGTAGCAGTTGGTCGACTGCTTGCCGGGACTTTTGAACCGCAGTTTCTGCTTGCTCGCGCTGAGCTAAGGCTGCACCTTGAGAGTCGAGGGCGGGCGTTTTGAAATCTGCTAGTTTGCGGCTGGCTTCGCGATGGTGTTGCTCTGCTTCTTCGAGGGTTGCTTGCAGATTTTTCTTTCGTTCCGCCAGGGCGGCAAGCTGTTCTTTAGCGGATTCGATTCTTCCCTGCACACGAGCTAGCTCAGCGACTTGGTTAGAACGTTGGTTCGATTGCTGCGTTAGGGTATTGGCAGCTTGGCTTTGTTCCGCCTCTAGTCGGGCGCGACTAACAGTAAGTTCACTAAGGTCACTTCGTTTTTGGTCTGCAGTCTGCTGGACCTCTTCTGCTTGACCACGGATCTCTTCAGCCTGCTTTTTTAGACTCTGAGGATCAGGACCCATGCTTGCCGCTTTGGGTCGCAGGTGGGCAGCTCGCTCGACCGCGATCTGCTGCATGGTGGAAGCCCGTTGGATTAGTGCCGTGTAGGAATCACAGACTGCCACAGAGTTTGCGAACTGGCTTTGGAAGGCCCCTTCATCTTGTTTTGCTTCCAGTTGGGCTTTGAGTTCATCCCGTTGCCGGATTAGGTCTAGTCGGTGTTCTTCTCGATGATTTAGTGCCCGGTTTTGATCGTGTAGCTGAGTTTTGATTGCGCGCCACTGAGTCCCCAGGATTTGGCCTTTCAGTTCACGAATCTGGGCATTAATTTGGGCCGCTTTGGAAGCGGCTTGAGCCTGTCGAGCTAGTGGAGAGAGCTGCCTTTTAAGTTCGTCTCGTAGGTCTTGTAAACGGGCAGTCTTAGAGTCAAGCGAAGCTAGTTTGCTTAGGGCTCGTTCTTTACGTCGACGGTGTTTGAGTACCCCGGCGGCTTCATCGATAAGGGCTCGACGTTGTTCCGGGGTGGCGTTGAGGATCGTGTCAAGCTGTCCTTGCCCAACGATGACGTGCATCTGTTTCCCCATGCCCGTGTCCGAGAGTAGTTCTTGGACATCAAGTAATCGGGCGGGGGCACCATTAATTTCGTATTCTGATCCGCCGGTGCGAAACATGGTGCGAGTGATGGTGACTTCGGAATAGTCAATGGGTAGGGTGCCGTCAGTATTGTCAATAGTGAGCGATACCTGGGCTCGCCCCAATGCTGGACGGGTTCCAGCACCGGCAAAGATCACGTCGGCCATCTGAGAGCCGCGTAGATTTTTGGCTCCCTGCTCCCCCATTACCCATGAAAGTGCATCGACCACATTTGATTTTCCTGACCCATTAGGGCCGACCACTGCCGTAATACCAGGTTCAAAATTGAGCGTGGTACTGGAGGCAAATGATTTAAAGCCCTTTAGGGTCAGTGATTTCAGATGCATGGCAGCTAGTTAATGACCTAGTTTTCAGGTTCTAAACCGGCTAGTTCTTCCATCTTGCGGCGACCAAGGATGGTTCGAACCACACCAATACCAATGAAGTACAAACCGGATACCCACCAGAGGATCTTTACGATCAGGTAGCTTTGCCCCACGGTTGCCAAAAGGAATACGGTGGTAACCAACCAAGTAACCGTTACCGCGATGTTCAAGGGCATCCAAGTCTTTACTCGCAACGGGTGAACGAAAGCTAGCGGTGAGAGCGTCAGGATCACGATAATGATCGTGGCAATGATATTGAAGACTGATCCGGTGCCCAACACGTAGAAATAGATGGCGACAATGTTCCAAGCCGCGGGGAAGCCGACGAAGTAGTTATCGGTCGCTTTCATTCCCTTATTGGCGTAGCAGAACATTGAAGAGGCGGCGACGATAATCGCCATTGCTAGGGCAAGAGGACGAGGCCCAAGCGGGATATGTAGGTATAGGAATACTGCCGGGATGAAGGTCCAAGTCATATAGTCGACAATGTCGTCTAGGATTACCCCATCAAACCAAGGCACGACCTCGGAAACGCGGGCCGCGCGGGCAAAGGTGCCGTCAATCGCATCAACCAATAGTGCGATTCCTAGGTAGATCCACATCATTCCGATCTTGCCCTCGATCAAGCTGGTTAGGGCAAGGAAACCCCAGGCTACGCCGGTGAGGGTAAACATGTGGACGCTCCAAGCTGCCACTTTTTGTTTTAGCGTAAAGCTGGGCTTGGTTTCTGCAGGCGTGGGCTGACTCATCAGGACACTTTCTGGTTGATTACAATTAGGACTACTTTAACCCAAATAGTTGGCGAACGGCTCCAGCCAAGGCGACAGATCCGAAAACTACTACCCCATTGGCGTCCAAAGAACTGCCATCGGTTTGGCTTAGGGCGACCGCTTTATCTACTGCTTCTGCAAGTACTGGTTCGGCGTACACCCGGTCTGGGCCGAAGATGTCTTCCGCGATTTCCTGCAGGTCGCTAAGCGGCATTGCCCGAGGGTTATTCAGTGAGGTAACCACGATTGCCTCTAGTTCGGGCTCCATAATTCCGAGGACATCTTCCACGGCCTTATCTGCCATGGCCCCGAATACCGCGAAGGTTCGTTCGAACTGGAAGTTCTCTGCTAGGGCTGCCTGCAGGGCGGTAGCACCCGCCGGGTTATGGGCGGAATCCACCAGTACCGTTGGGGAGCTCTTGACGACCTCTAGGCGGCCGGGACTGTCTGACTGGTAGAAACCCTGTTCTACAACCTCGGCCGAAAGTGCCTTTCCGCCGAGGAAGAGTTCCACCGCGGCCAGCGCTGTGGCCGCATTTTGGGCTTGGTGGGCCCCAAATAGGGGCACGACGATCTGTTCGTAGCGTCCCGCTGGGGTTTGAATATCAAGCACTTGTCCGCCCACCGCAGCCTGTCGCTGGAGCACTTCAAAGTCTTGGTTTTCAAAGCGAATTAGGGCATCTTGTGACTTTGCGAAGTCGCGCAAGATCTCTTCTGCGGCGGGTTCTTGGACGCTGGCCACGACGCGCGCACCCGGTTTTATGATCCCAGCTTTGGTGGTGGCGATTTCTGAGATAGTGGATCCTAGCCAGCGTTCGTGATCCACCGCAATTGGGGTAAATACCGCTAGGGAATCGCGAATGATATTGGTGGCATCCCAGGTGCCGCCCATCCCGACTTCAATCACGGCAACATCAACGGGGGCGGCAGCAAAAGCCGCGAAGGCCATCACGGTAAAGTATTCAAAGAATGAGAGTCGGGAACCACCCTGAGCCTGCGATTCTTGGTCGACTAGTTCTACAAAGGGTTGGACGTCATCATAGGCTTGGCAGAAGGCTGCCGCGCTGATGGGGGCTCCATTGATGCTGATTCGTTCTCGCACGTCACTGAGGTGCGGAGAGGTGAAGCGACCGACGCTTAATCCAGCGGAACGGAGCAGCGAATCGATCATCCGTGAGGTGGAAGTTTTCCCGTTGGTGCCAGTAATGTGAATGGCCGGGTAGCTATCTTGGGGATCGCCCATCAGGGCCATGACCCGTTGGACTCGTGCTAGCGAAGGCTGTGGGGTGTGTTCGGGAACGCGAGCGATGATCTCCTGGTAGATGCTCTGGACGCGGGCCAGTTCTTCGGGAGTATCGATAACTGGCAAGCTCTCGATGTCATCATTTTCAGCAGCTTGATCGTCAAGTTCAAGCTGCGGATATAGATCCTCTAGTTCTGACATGTTGCCCCTTCTGATTGGTATTCGACCGGTACTACTCTAATGTGCTTTGGCAACTAAATAAACTGGAGGATCCGACCGAAGAGTATTCGGCCGGATCCTCATCAGTTTTTTTAGCTTAGGCCTTTGCCAGTTCTACCAGTAGTTCATTGCCACCAGTTTCCACCGCTAGCTCTAGGGCTAGGGTTTCTTTGGCAATCATTTCTGAGAACTGTTGCAGTGCTGCGGCGGTTTCAGCCGGTGCCGTCAACTTCAGGTTGATGCGGTCAGAAACATGCAGGTCAGCAGCCTTACGTTCATCCTGAATGGTGCGGATGGCATCGCGGGCGATACCTTCACGTTCAAGTTCCTCGGTCAAGGTGGTATCTAGGACCACGAAGGCACCAGAGGAAAGCACCTGGGCGACTTCACCTTCCGGAGCAGAGACCTGTAGGTTGAGCTCGAACTGACCCGGCTCGAGGGTAACCGCGGCGCCGTCAAGTTCGACACCGGGGAAGGTTACCTTACCGTCGGCAGCTTCCCACTGGCCCTGCTTCTGGGCGGCGAAGAGCTTGGAGGTGAGCGGGCGAACCTGCGGACCAAACTCACGCGGGTTCAAGGTCAGCTGTTGGGAGACCTCATAACCGGAGCCTTCAGGCTGCAAGAATCGCACATCCTTGACGTTAATCTGGGCGGCAATCAGCTCTGCGAAGGGCTTGAGTCCTTCTGCCTGAACCGAAACGACCGTGAGGTGGCTGAGGGGCTGGCGGACGCGTAACTTGTGTAGTTTACGCAGACCGTGTGCGCCAGAGACGATCTCGCGGACCTCGTCCATAACCTGGACGAGTTCGGGATCGGCAACGGCCTCGGGCCAAACCGGCCAATCGGTTAGGTGTACTGAGCGGCCACCAGTTAGGCCACGCCAAACCTCTTCGGTAACTAGCGGGAGCAGCGGAGCAGCCACGCGCATCAGGGTTTCGAGCACCGTGTAAAGGGTGTCGAAGGCCTGCTGGTCTTCATCCCAGAAGCGGTCACGACTGGTACGCACGTACCAGTTGGTCAGTAGGTCTAGGTGCTCACGGATACGGCCGGTCGCTTCAGTAATAGCGTAGGCATCTAGGTCCTGGGCAACCTGGTCAGCTAGTTCCTTAGTGCGAGCTAGAACGTAACGGTCCATGACGTTCAGGCCCTTAACTAGCTCAGCATTTTCGAGGTCGAGTAGTTTCGCCTCATAGCCGGCACCGTTATTGCAGGTACCCGAGTAGAGTGCGAAGAAGTAGTACGCGTTCCAGAGCGGCAGCAGGATCTGACGGACCTGGTCGCGGATTGATCCTTCGGCGACGGCGAGGTTACCGCCGCGGACCACCGGGGAGGACATGAGGAACCAGCGCATGGCGTCCGCACCGTACTTGTCGAACATTAGTCGGACGTCCGGGTAGTTACGTAGCGACTTGGACATCTTTAGGCCGTCGTCACCGAGGACGATACCGTGCGAAACACAGTGGGTGAAGGCGGGACGGTCGAATAGTGCAGTGGCTAGGACGTGCAGGGTGTAGAACCAGCCACGGGTCTGACCAATGTATTCAACGATGAAGTCACCCGGGTAGTGGTTTTCGAACCAGTCCTGGTTTTCGAACGGGTAGTGGACCTGCGCGAAGGGCATGGAGCCGGATTCGAACCAGCAGTCTAGGACGTCGGGGATACGACGCATCATGGACTTTCCGGTCGGGTCGTCCGGGTTGGGACGCACTAGGGTGTCGATGAAGGGACGGTGCAGGTCCTTGACCTCTACCCCGAAGTCCTTTTCTAGGTCCGCAAAAGAACCGTAGACGTCGGTGCGGGGGTAGTTGGGGTCGTCAGAGACCCATACCGGGATGGGTGCGCCCCAGAAGCGGTTACGGGAGATGGACCAGTCGCGAGCGCCCTCGAGCCACTTGCCGAACTGGCCGTCGCGTAGGTGCGAGGGTGTCCATTCGATCTGCTGGTTTAGTTCAACCATGCGGTCGCGGATCTTGGTGACCGCTACGAACCAGGAGGATACGGCGCGGTAGATCAGCGGGCGACGGCAGCGCCAGCAGTGCGGGTATGAGTGCACGTAGGACTTCTGCTGTACTAGCACGGGTCGGTATTCCGCAGCGCGTTCTGCTAGCGGGCCGGAGGCATCACGAAGGTCGTGGATGATGGGCTTGTTAGCTTCAAAGACCTGCTGGCCTTCGTAGGCGGATACCTCGTTGGTGAAGCAGCCGGCTTCGTCTACGGGCAGGAAGACGTCGCGGATGCCCTTTTCGAAGCAGACGTTCATATCGTCTTCACCGAAGGCGGGGGCCATGTGGACTAGACCGGTACCGGAATCGGCGGTGACGTAATCAGCGGAAACCACGGTCCAGATGGCGTGGTTTTCTTCGTTGGGGTTGGCTTCTTTGGCGCCGCGTGCTTCGAGGTTCTGGTAACCGGTGGCCTTGAGCATGCGGTCTACGAAGAACTCGAACATCGGGTAGTAGGTACGGCCCACCAGTTCGGCACCGGCGAAGGACTCGAGTACCTCGTAGTCCTCCCCTAGTTCCTTTTCGTAGGCGCCCAGTAGATCCTGTGCGAGGATGACGGTTTCGCCTGCTAGTTCGCCATTCTGGGGGCGGACTCGCACGTAGGTGAACTCGGGGTTAACCGCGATGGCCTGGTTTGAGGGCAGGGTCCACGGGGTGGTCGTCCAGATCAGGGCAAGGTCGCCGCGCTGGCCGTCTTCTGCCTGCAGACGCACGCCTACGGTTACGGTATTGTCCTGGCGATCTTGGTAGACGTCATCATCCATCTTTAGTTCGTGGTTGGATAGTGGCGTCTGGTCTTTCCAGCAGTACGGGAGGACGCGGTAGCCCTGGTAGGCCAGGCCCTTATCGTAGAGCTGCTTGAAGGCCCAAATGACCGATTCCATGAAGGTGGGGTCTAGGGTCTTGTAGTCATTGTCGAAGTCCACCCAGCGGGCCTGGCAGTTGATGTAGTCTTGCCATTCGTCGGTGAACTTGAGGACGGAGGTGCGGCAGACTTCGTTGAATTTGGCGATGCCTAGGCCACCTTCGCCTTCGATGTCGTCTTTACCGTTGATTCCGAGGATGCGTTCGGCTTCTAGTTCGGCGGGAAGGCCGTGGGTGTCCCAGCCGAAGCGGCGTTCGACGCGGCGTCCGCGCATGGTTTGGTAGCGGCCTACGAGGTCTTTGACGTAGCCGGTTAGTAGGTGCCCGTAGTGAGGTAGACCGTTGGCGAAGGGCGGGCCGTCGTAGAAGACGAATTCGTTGGAGCCTTTGTCACCGGCCGGACGGTTATCAATGGAGGCTTGGAAGGTGCCGTCTTTTTCCCAGTAGTTCAGGATCTCTTTTTCGAGTTCGGGGAAGTTGGGGCTGGCTTCTAGGCTGCCGGATCGGTGCTGCGGGTAAAATGCCTGCGAGCTCGAGTTTTCGCTCATGCTTTCCTCACGTGATGGTTATGGACTTCCTTATCCGAGGGCGAAGAGCCAGTTTGACTCTGCGCGGTACCACCCCGCTTGCTCACCTTTTGGCGAACCACTCATTGACAGCTATTTCGGGCTTATCCGTCCGGTTCTAGTGAGGTTTCCCCGTTCTTCCGGAATGCTCGCCGGTGATACCTCAGTTTCCTGAGCCGGGTCATAGCGCGTTTAGTTTAACAAATCGTTTACGACTGAGCCAGATGGACTGAAAGCTTTGCAAGGGGGATCACTTTTAGTTGGACTTAACTAGATGTCTTCTGCTCATAAGCCCTTGCAGTGGTTTGACTTCCGCCCGGCGATAAGGTGCGAGAATCAACCAGTCGCAGTCCTGCGGTTCGGTAAGACAGACCCCTAGGGTCGAAGCAGACCCAAAGAATGTCGAATAGGACCCAGAGGGTGACGATGCTAGTCAGCAGGTCGGATCTAAACGCCGTTAGGGCCCAGACTCCTTGAACCGAAATCGCCCGGACTAGAAGTTTCCATCGTGGAGCTGCTTCTGGTTTTAACCAGACGATTCTTTGTCCCCATGAGGCTCCTGAACCTGAAAACGCCGACCGAAGGATGACGATCTCAAGCATGACGAAAATCAGTACTGGATTCCACTTGGAATATTCTTGCAACGGCAGGTGTAACCCTAGGAGTTTGTCAGCCACTACTACCATCCCGATCAGTAAACCGGTAGCAAGAATTACGATATTTAGGATTACGTAGTCTAGGAACATTCCAGCCAAACGCCGCCACCTCGTGACGGGGCGTGCTAGGTGTCTGCGGGTACGTAGATACTTTGGAGACTCCACGAATCTTGGGATTAGCAAAGCGATCAAATATCCTAAGGCGGTACCTAGGGTGTTCGTGATTAGATCGTTCACGTCGGCTACTCGATATTGGCAGGACGTCAAGCCGAAATTACCGGTGTATTGAGTTAATTCGACTAGGCTGGAAACTAGGAACCCAAAGCCCACAGAAGGCCAGAATTTCCAGATCAAGAAATCAGAACAGATCATCCCCAGCGGTACGAAAAGCAGTACATTCAGGACCATTTGCATAACGTCAAAGCTGGTTATGATCTGCAGTAGGGGCAGTCCTCTTAGGTGATGCCACATGTCTATGAAGTAAACCGTGGGATCTAGGATGAGGGTGTGGCCCCGCCCCTCACAATAACCTCCGCTAGTATCGGGCAGTGGAAATAGCGTATAGGCAATTAACGCTGAGACGTAGACAAAGGTTGCGACAGTCCAGAGCAAACGGCCAGCGAAGAAACTCCCATACCGGCGGTATTGCCAGATCAAGACCGGAGCGAAGGCAAGAATGGAAATACCTAATCCCACGATTAGGGACCAGTAGGCTTGAGCGAGCAAGTTAGTCCTTTAGTTTTCCGCAAATAAAGCGGATGCGGCGAGTTTCCTCACCGCATCCGTCATCCCATCAACACAGAGCAAAGCTATAAATGAACTGAGTCACTTATTGCCTCTGTAAGGCCTATCCTACTACAGATATTTTCCCTTCGCTGCTTCAAACGCAAATTTTCTTTCAAGTTTTTCTATTTTTGAGTAAAACTTGCGTAATTGTCGCGACTAGGTGCTGGTAGCGGCCAGAATGTCGTTTCAGTCGATTACTAATTCTGCTTCTAACACCCGAGTCTCCCCCGGGGCCAGCAAAGACATCTCTTTGCATTCCTCACGGTTAAAAGCATTCGTGACGAATTCACAAGGCTCTAGAGCCAGCGAGAGGTTGGGACGGTTCTCTAAAAAGTCGCCGGTGTAAACATGGAAAATACCAACACCAGGACCGTTTAGAACACCGCGATAGTGCATTGTCAGCTGGTATTCTTCGGTTTCTAGATTCGCGACGGGACGCAAAAGATCAGTAAAGGGAGTATCAATGCCTTCGGTGACGTCAAGTTCCACCACTCCCCCGGTGGGTTCGTAGGCAGCGGCTCCGGGGAGCGGAATTAGATTCTCGTCTGCCTGGACTCGAGCTTGCGCGTCAAAGCTTAGGCGATAGCTTCCCGTGTGCTTGAAATATGGATGCCATCCCAAACCTACCGGCAATTCTTTTTCGCCCGGATTGTAAGCTGAAACCTGAGTGATCACACCCTGTTCGGTTAGTTCATAAGAAACCTGTACCACCAGGTCGCCAGGGTAGCTCGATCCAGCGGTTACCTTGGTTTCCAGTAATACACGGTGCGGTTCTTGCTCAACCACGGTGAAATCTTGGTTGTACACCAACCCGTGAAGGCCATCTCGAAGTCCTGGTTCCCGCTCCCCCAGATCATATTCTTTTCCGTCAAAGGTGTATCGGGCGTCCTCGATCCGGTTAGACCAGGGGGCGAGGATGGCACCCCGGTAGCCGTCTAAAATTTCCCATTCTGACCGGTCAGCATATCCAGAGATTACTTCTACCGGTCCATTTTCAGTTTCTTTAGTAAGACGGTTTAGTAGTGCCCCATTGAGAATTACCTGCGCGCTAAAAGGCCCCTTTTTAAGTTCAAGGTTCTGCGGTAGTTCAAGGTTCGTGGAACTCATTCCTTCACTCCTTCGTGGTATTAGGCATTCGTTAAATAGTATAAGGGGCGGAATCGGATTTTGAGTTCCAATTCCGCCCCTTGTTTGGGTCTTAATACGGCTTACTTTTGAGGTGTAATCACGAAGTTGACCAGCTTAGGTGCTCGGACGATCACCTTTCGTAGCGTTCCCTCGGCGAGGGCGCCACTAACCGCTGCGGTTTCACGTGCGGCAGCTTCTAGATCGGCTTCAGCGATTTCCGGATCAACTTCCAGCTTGGCACGGACCTTGCCGTTGATCTGGATGATGCAGGTAACCTCGTCAGCTTTAAGCAGTTCAGTATCGGTCACTACCGGGAAATCGTGCGTGATTAGGGACTCTGCGTGCCCCAGTCGTTCCCATAGTTCTTCCGCTAGGTGCGGCGCTACGGGAGCCACCATGAGAATCAGAGGTTCAACCGCGGCGCGAGGCACCGGGTTTAGACCCGTGAGGTGATTGTTAAGCACGATCATCTTGGCGATTGCCGTGTTTACACGCATATTTCGGTATTCTTCGGTGACCTCCACGATGGTCCGAGCTACCAGCTTCTGGGTCGGTAGGTCCGGAGTCTCATCGGTGACAGTGACTTCGCCGGTGTTCTCATCGATGACATTTCGCCACAGTCGCTGTAAGAAACGCTGGGAGCCAACTACTGCCCGCGTATCCCAGGGACGGGACATGTCTAGCGGGCCCATGGACATTTCGTAGACGCGGAAGGTGTCAGCCCCGTACTCGTCACACATTTCATCGGGCGTGACAATGTTCTTTAGGGACTTACCCATCTTGCCGTATTCACGGTTTACCGGCTGCCCCTGGTAGGTGAAGCCGGTCTGTTCGTCGCCTTCTACCTCGTCAGCCGGGACGTATTGGCCACGCTGGTCGGTGTAGGCATAGGCCTGAACGTAACCCTGGTTGAAGAGTTTATGGAAGGGTTCGGATGAAGAAATGAAGCCCAGGTCGAAGAGGATCTTGTGCCAGAAACGGGCATACAGCAGGTGTAGCACCGCATGCTCAACGCCACCGACGTAGAGGTCAGCACCGCCAGAGGCGTCTTCAGTCTGAGCACCCAGCCAGTACTTTTCGTTCTCGGGGTCGATCATGGCCTGATCATTGTGCGGATCGGCGTAGCGCATTTCGTACCAGCAAGAACCAGCCCACTGAGGCATGGTGTTCGTGTCACGGTAGTACTTCTTTAGGCCCTCACCTAGGTCTAGTTCCACCTCTACCCAGTCACGCACGCGACCAAGTGGCGGCTCAGGTTCACTATCGCGGTCTTCCGGATCAAAAGCGCGCGGCTTGAAGTCTTCCATTTCGGGAAGCTGTACGGGCAGCATGGATTCGGGCAGGGCGTGAATTCGGCCTTCTTCATCGTAAACTACGGGGAAGGGTTCACCCCAGTAGCGCTGACGGCTGAAGAGCCAGTCACGTAGTCGGTAACTGGTGGCGGCTTTACCGATACCAGCGGACTCAAGCCACTGGGTCATCTTGGCTTTAGCCTGTGCCTTGTCTAGGCCGTTAATGTCGATCTGATCATTAGCAGAGTTAATCACGGTGCCATCTTCGACCCAAGCAGTTTCGCCGTCGTAGTCTTCCGGGGCGGAAATCGTCTGGCGAATGTCTAGGTCGTACTTCTTGGCAAAGTCAAAGTCACGCTGATCATGCGCCGGGACTGCCATAATCGCGCCGGTTCCGTAACCCATCATGACGTAGTCGCCGGTGAAGACCGGGATCTGTTCACCGGTTACCGGGTTGGTGGCAAAACGGCCGGTGAAGACACCGGTCTTTTCCTTGTCTTCGGCGGCGCGATCCATTTCAGACTGCTTAGCTGCCTGTTCCTGGTAGGTTTCAACGGCTTCGCGCGGGGTGGCAAAACCACCGGTCCAAGCTTCCCGGGTACCTTCGGGCCACTCAGCGGGAGTTTCAGTGAGATCTGCCAGTAGCGGGTGTTCAGGCGAGAGGACACAGAAGCTGGCTCCAAAGAGGGTATCCGGGCGGGTAGTGTAGACCTCGAAGCTTTCCTCACCGAAGGGGAAGGTGACGCGAGCGCCCTCGGAACGGCCAATCCAGTTGCGCTGCATGGCGGCAACCTTTTCGGGCCAGTCGATGGTCTCTAGGTCCTTTTCGAGGCGGTCGGCATAATCGGTAATCCGCATCATCCACTGGCGTAGCTTGGCGGGGAATACGGGGTAGTTGCCGCGTTCGGAACGACCGTCGGCGGTGACCTCTTCGTTCGCTAGTACGGTACCCAATCCGGGGCACCAGTTCACGCGTGCTTCGGTAACGTAGGCGAGGCGCTTAGAGTCTAGGTAATCGCGCTTTTCAGCCTCGGTAAGGTCGGCCCAGGCGCGATCATCTTCGAGTTGGCGAGTGCCATTTTCAAGTTCTGCGCGTAGTTCTTCGATCTTGCGGGCGCGTCCCTGGCCTTGGCCGTTACGGGCCGGAGCATCGAAATCGTACCAAGAGTTGAAGACTTGCAGGAAGATCCACTGGGTCCATTTAACGTATTCTTCGTCGGTGGTAGAGAAGGTACGGCGACGGTCATGTCCTAGGCCGATACGACGCAGTTGCCGTTCCATATTGGCAATGTTCTCTTCAGTGGTAATGCGCGGGTGCTGGCCGGTCTGAACGGCGTACTGTTCAGCGGGTAGACCAAAAGCGTCATAGGACATGGTGTGCAGGACGTTCTTGCCCTGCATGCGCTGGAAACGCCCCACGACGTCGGTGGCAATGTACCCTAGCGGGTGACCGACGTGGAGGCCCTTACCGGAGGGGTAGGGGAACATGTCTAGTAGGAAGAAGCGGGGCTTTTCGGCATTGGGTCCGGCTAGGTCGCCGACTGGGTTATCTGCATGGTAGGAGCCTAGCTCTTCCCATTTCTTTTGCCACTTAGCTTCAATTTGTGCGGCCAGGGACGCATCGTAGCGTTCGTTAATTTGGCTTTCAGTCATTGCTACACCTAGTTTTGTTCTTTAGTTTCGTTACCAGAGTTTATTCTAGTTGATTTTTACGCTTTTCTTCTCACCTGAGCCAGAAAATGCCCGAAGTTTAGGCCACAATATAGCTATGAGCACTATTTTTGAACAGATTATTGCGGGTGAGATTCCCAGCCAGAAGGTCTACGAGGACGATGTCTGCGTGGCTTTCCTAGATATTGCCCCTCAGAGCCACGGCCATTTTCTGCTTGTTCCGAGGGTGCCGGTTGACCAGTTCGATGAGCTTCCGGCAGACACTTTAGCGCACCTCTTTGAGCTAGTGGGTAAGTTTTCGAAGCCCTTACGTGAAGAGTTCGGTTCCGAACGCTGTGGCGTGGTGATTGCCGGTTACGGTGTCCCCCACGCCCACATTCACCTTTTCCCCACCAACGGGATGGAAGATTTCAACCTAGAAAAGCATCTAGAGGTTTCGCCTGAAGAGTTGGCCGCTGATGCCGAACGAGTTCGCAAGGCGCTTAGCTCGGTTGGTTAGCTTTCTGCACGCTTGGCTTCAGTCCGCTTGACTTTAGTCCACCTAGTTTTAGTCCACCTGGTTTTGGCCCGCCAAGGTTCCGGAAGCGAAGTTTTGTTTGTAGTTCGGAATGCCTCTGGCGTTATAGTCTGCGCTTGCCTGTCGGCTTTCGCCTTCACAATGCAGAGTGCTGAACTTCAGGTAAATACGAGTTTGGGTCCCGGGATTCTCGGGACCCAAACTTTTTCTCTCAGTAGTTAGTCAACTTTTTAGCTGAGGCTTGAGGTTGATTGCTACTTGAAGACGAATAACTAGCTAAATAGGCGAGTTCCCAATCCAGCTACGATGATGATTACGATCAGCGCGTACATGATGGCCATGAAGGCCCACCATTCGCGTACCATCGGGCGTCCTAGCCAACCAAGGCCCGGAATCTGGGCGCGGGCAGCACGGCCTACCAAAATGGTGAAGATCGCGATCATGACTACCCACGTAACCATACACCAGGGGCATAGGGCACGGAAGGTGAAGGCTGATTCCCAAGCGAACCAGTAAACGAATAGCAGTGCCACGACGGCCGCAAAGCTCATGGCAATCCAGAACCAGCGAGCAATCTGCACCTTTGAAAGCAGTAGGACCGCGACGGTGCTTAGCGCTGCAAAGGCCATTACACCCACAAGGGCGTTGGGAATCCCCAGGATTTCTGACTTCCATGAAGACATTGAAGCGCCACAGGAGATCCAAGAGTTGATATCGCAGGACTGCTTGGCTAACGGATCTTTAGCATGTCCGATGGTGGCCACAGTTAGCGCAACCGAAGAAACCAACCCGATCAGGGACAGTAGCAATAAGGAAAGCGAAGGCAGGAAGTCTAGGCCGCCGGCAGCCTCGTGTTCGCTGGGCTGGTTCCGTGCTTTTAGTTCTGCGTATAGTTCCGCGTCGCTGAGCTTCTTCGATTCCGATTCTTCGGAAGCTTCGTCGGCCGGACCGGTGATCTCAGTTTCAGATTCTGGTGATTCTGCTGAGCCTGCTTTAAGATTTTCGGCTACTTCTTGGGGCTGAGAGGAAGCATTAGCCTCTGCCTCCACCGGGTTAGCGCGGTTTGGATCCACATTTGCCGCATCCTGAGGAAGGGTGGATGCTTGCCAATCTTCAGTGTCGGGGGTGGGTCCAGTAGGCCTATTTTGCTCGGACATAAAGCTCCTTAATTTGGTTTACTTCTGCTATTATCCCGATCCCGCCGGGCCGCTGCAGGTTTTAGGTTCTTTCCCCCACTAACTGTGTTCTTTTTGACACGCGTGCGCGTCGATTTGTGTAACTGCGAACTAACGTGTAAAGTTTTCGTGTTGCAAAAATGAATGCAACAAACCAGCGCCGTTAGCTCAATTGGCAGAGCAGCTGACTCTTAATCAGCGGGTTGGGGGTTCGATTCCCTCACGGCGCACTCTGAAAAGGTTTTTCAAACCGTTCAGTAACCTTGCGCCGTTAGCTCAATTGGCAGAGCAGCTGACTCTTAATCAGCGGGTTGGGGGTTCGATTCCCTCACGGCGCACTTTTTATTTCCATTTTTAGGGTTAACCAAGTTGACCTTACCATCATTCTTTTCCCTTCAAAAGAAGGGAAATTTCAATTTCATAGAATATTTTTAGAGCAGGAGGCCGAATGGCACGCCGTCGTCTTACCCCGACAGAACGCGAACTATTAGATGCTATCGCTGACCGCATTGCCAGCTACCCTCCCAGAGAAATCAACCCCGCCGCCGTTAAAGAAGCAGCTAGGTTAACAGTTTCTACCCTTCGCAGCGCAGATTCGCTGCAACAACTGGTTGGACCCACCTGTTCAACTTCCGAGTTGGCCGCCTGGTGGGGCATTTCCCGCCAGGCCATTCACAAGGCCACTTCCCTGGGGCGTGTAGTGGCCGTACAGGACCCTCGTCGCACGTGGCACTACCCCACCTGGCAGCTACGAGAGGACCGCGTTCCGGTAAATGGCATTGCCGAATGCTTGGAAGCCCTAGATAAGGTACCTCAGGCCGGTGCCGCAGCTTGGTTCGTCCGCCCCAACGCCTTCCTAGACGATTCCACTCCCGCCGACTGGCTTATCGCGGGCAAGGATCTAACCTTGGCCACCATGGCTGCACGCAAGTATCAAGCTGCCTACCTACGTTCGGTTCGAGCACGACAGGGAAACTAATCCTACTAGTTGGCTACCAACTGAACGCTTACATCAGTCAGAGCTAAATAGATTTACAGGGGACCTAAGTTTGACTTAGGTCCCCTGTTTTATGTTCGTTTCACTCTGTCCCGAAGCTCAGTCCAGTTCCAGCTCCTTGATTAGGCGTTCCACGTGCCCCTTTGCCCGCACATTGGATTTCGCAAGCACAACCTTACCCTTCGGATCAATCACAAAGGTCGAGCGAATAGTTCCAATTACGGTCTTGCCGTAGTTCTGCTTTGGCCCCCAAGCGCCATAGGCACTCATAACCTCATGATCCTCATCAGAGAGCAGCAGGAAGGGTAGCTCATGGTCAGCTGCAAACTTCTCCAGCTTAGAGAGCGGATCAGGGCTAATCCCCACCACTTGATATCCATAAGACTCAAGGCGCGCTAAGTTATCACGAAAATCGCAAGCTTCAGTGGTACATCCAGGCGTATTAGCACGGGGATAGAAATACACCACTACCCCCTTCTTACTACTTTTTAGCAGCTCACTTAAAGAAACATTTCCCTTCGGGCCCGATAGTTCAAAAGCAGGAGCCTGGTCTCCAACCACGATACTCATTTGGTATTCCTTTCCTTGAATCTTGCTTTCATTCTACGTTCCGCAAGACAGAAAATTAGTATGACTTAAATTACGTCCCCAAAACCTGCATTTCGAGTGGCACACAGAGCGAATAATGGGTAATATTATCTGGTCGCGCGCGAGTGGCGGAATTGGCAGACGCGCTGGATTTAGGTTCCAGTGTCTTCGGACGTGGGGGTTCAAGTCCCCCCTCGCGCACCAGCTCTTTTGGGGGCCAACCAGTTAGGTTGGCCCCCAAAAGTTTTATATTCTACTTTTCCAGTCTCAACTAACTAAAAGTGGCTGCCTAAAAATAGCCAGCCACCAAAACCAACTTATCCCGGTCTTCTAGACGGCCGTCAAAGAACGCAGGGCGCGTCCTCGGCGGAAATACTGCACTAGTTCCTTCAAACCCAGAGCCCCTAAGAAGAAGACCCCGTCCATGACCGCCATCATTGCTGAAGTTGGTAAATCCAAGAAGTAGGCAATCTCAAAACCCAAAACGGCCGAAATAACCGCTACCACCTGCCCCCCAATCAACATCTGAGGTAACGTTCGCGCCCACAAATAAGCGGTCGCCGGCGGCACAATCACCAAAGCCACCACCAAAATCGCACCCGCAGTATCAAAAGCGACCACGACCGTTAACGAAACTAGGAACATCAACAGCCAATCCACTAGCTTCACGGGAAACCCTAGGGTCCGAGCTAAAGCCGGATCAAAAATCCCAAGTTTCAGGACCTGATAGGTCAAGGCAATAAATACTGCATTAACCACCCACACCATCACCAGATGCCAAAAGGCTTCTGGGCCGAAGGTTAGGTTGCCATAGATCAGATGCTCAGTCGGTAAGGCATTTAGATTCATATCCCCCGTCAAGACAGTATCTTCGCAGACGTGGACATTCTTCAAAGTAGTTGAAAGTAGCAACACCCCAAGCGCAAAAAGGAAAGGGAAGATCAACCCCTGGTTAGCATCCCCGGCAATTAAACCGGTACTTTTAAGCCAGTTAGCCCCTAGGACCACCAGCATGCCCATCAAGGCCGCCGCTACCGCCATCAGGAAAGAATGCGTACTACCGCTTAAAATCACGCCCACCACAATGCCCGGCAACACTGCATGGGACATCCCATCAACCAGCATTGATTGCCGCTTAAGAACTAGGAAGGTTCCTGGTAGCGCACAAGTCATGGACGCCATAATGGCAAGCATCAAAACCCCAGTTGCCAGACTCATACGCCAGCTCCTAAGGTCTTACGGATCCTTTGGCGACTCAGGCGCCTTCTAACCACCGAGCGCTCCGCGGGGAAGATCAATGAGAGAACAAAAACCCCGAACAGGATCATAACAATCACTGGCCCAGTTGGAACCCGGCCGGCATTAATTGCTAGATAACTACCTAAGAAAGCGCTCGCTCCCCCAATTAATGCCGATAAAACCAGCATCGAAGATAGGTTCCGAGTCCACTGCCTAGCGGCTGCGGCCGGCATAATCGCAAAAGCAATCATCAAGATCAATCCAACCGCTTTTACGCCCATGACAATTGAAACCGTGGCGCAAAAGAGTAGCACTGGCGTTAACACCTGACCGCGAAAACCCTGCGTAGTAGCCAATAACGGGTCAAAGATATAAACCTTCAATTCCTTCCACAGCAGGGCGATCACCAGTGCCACCACCAGCGATAAAACAGCCATTATCAGGACGTCTTCTTGGGACAGTGAGGTGGCATTACCGAACAGATAATCCTTGATACCACCGCGGTTAGGTAGGCGTGAATGGGTAATCAGATGAAGTCCGGTAATCCCCAGACCATAGAAGAGTGCTAGACAGATGGCCATGGCAGCATCCTGCCCCAGCTTTGAGGCACGACTAATCCACTCACTTAGGAACACTGCCAATCCCGAAGAGATGAGTGCGCCCGTAGTTAGCACCATCATTGAGCGGCCATCTAGATCCAGCCAAAGTGTGGCAACTGCGAAAGCTCCCATCACCCCAGCAATGGCGGAATGTCCGATAACATCAGTAATGAGTGATTGTTTACGAAGATACAGCAAGACTCCAACGGCTCCAGCACAAGCGCCAATTATCGTAGTGCCTAGGGTTACGGTCCGATAGATGTAGCTGGTGAACATCTCCCAAATCGAAACCCGATCAGAAGTTCCTCCGAAATTAGCGGCAATTATCCATAAAGTATTCATGATTTTGTCGTTAGCAGTTCCGGAGCGATGCCGTAGGCCCGATGCAAAGCATCTGCAGTGAAAACCTGATCGACTGGACCGCTGGAGATAACCTGCTTATTTCCTAACAGCACGGCCCAAGTGCAGAAGTTCTTCACGGTAGAAAGATCATGATGTACGATCACGATTGTTTTCCCCTGGTTTTTTAGGTCTATGAGCACCTCAGTTAGGGCTTTTTCAGAAGCTGCGTCCACGCCGGCAAAGGGTTCATCCATCAGAAAGAGATCTGGGTTTTGAGCCAGAATTCGTGCCATAAAGGTACGTTGTTTTTGCCCACCTGAAAGCTGCGAGATTTGCCGCTGGGCTAGATCTTCGATCCCAACTTTCGCTAGGGCTGCTTGTGCAGCTTCATACTGTGGTTTCTTTGGCCGTCTAAACCAGCCTAGGTTCCCGTAGGTGCCCATGAGTACAGTATCGAAGACCGTAGTCGGGAAATCCCAGTCCACCTGTGCCGCCTGGGGCATATAGCCAACTCTTGCACGAACTGCGTCAAACGGTTGACCGAAGAACGATACCTGTCCCCTGAGTGGTGGTTCCAAGTTAAGCGAAGCCTTTAACAAGGTGGACTTACCTGCACCGTTGGCACCCAGTAGGGCGGTCACCTCTCCCTCGGGGAGGGAGAGATTTACTCCTTGCAAGACCACGTTATCGTGATAGGCCACCGTTAGGTCGTTAATCTCGATTGCACTGCTACTCATGGGCATCCTACTGATTCTGGTTTTTTACTTGGAACTTAGAGCCTTTGAGATGGTCTGGGCGTTATGCTCGAAAGCTCCCAGGTAGGTATCAAGCGGAGCTTCCGTGCCCAGAGTGTCTGCGTATAGCTCTTGGTCAGAGACCTTTACTTCCCAGCCCTTAGATTTAACGGCCTTTTGCAGGTTTTCGATAGCCTTCGGGTTCTTCAAGTTATCTTGGAAGATCACCGGGACCTGCTTGGTCGCGATCAGGTTGGCTAGGTCGTCTAGCTGTTTGGCTGACATTTCCGATTCTGAAGAAACGAAGTCAGTCGCGTGAATTTCAATATTAAAGGTCTTACCTAGGTAGTTGAAGGCATCGTGGCCCGTGATAAGAACGCGTTTTTCAACGGGAATCTTGTCGAATTCCTTCTGTGCTGCGCCTCGGGCCGCTTCAATCTTCTGGTTGTAGGCCTTAGCGTTTTCCTGGTACTTGCTTAGATTGTCCGGGTCCACTTTGCCTAGTTTGTTGGAAATGTTGGTAACCACTTTCATCCAGATATCTGGGGAGTTCCAGACGTGCGGATCATGGCCTTCAACTTTGCCATCTTCTTCCCACGGCAGGAGGAGGGGTTCGATATCAGGGCTTTCTGCGGCCGGCAGCTGCTTGTCCCCCATTTTGTCGAACTGAGCCATCATCTTGTGTTCCATGTCGTGACTAGTCCAGACGACCAGGTCGGCATTGGCGATTGCCTCGGTGTCTTTGGTAGTTAGTTCTTGAGTATGCGGGTCACCGCCAGGTTGAACTAGAACTTGGACTTCTGCCTCGGGTGCAATATTTTTAATCGCGTCTCCCAAGTACCCGGTGGTGGCCACAATCTTCAAGGTCTTGTTAGTAGCTTTTCCGGTAGCGGTGCTGGCATTAGAGCTGCCAGTTTCTGAGTTTGGGGTGACTGCACAGGCACTAAGAATCATTCCTGTGGCGGCGATTAGAGCCGCTAAAGTCAACGGTTTTTTGGGTTTCATAACAATCTCCACGTAAGGTCCGAATCATTTTGTTAGGGAGGCCTAACTCGTGAAGGTTAGCATAGCCTAAGAGTATCTGACAAGAGTTAAAGAAGTGTGCCTTAAAAAGAAATAAATGTTTCTTAGAAAATAAAAAGTGTCAGTTCATGTAAAGAGGCTAAAGACCTAAATCCAAGCCTTTAAACTAGACCCGCGCCGCGTTAGCGATCGTCCCTTGGGCAATAACCCGTGAATCCCGGTAAACCACTAGCGATTGGCCGGCAGCAATGCCACGCATACCAACCCTGTCTCCATGTTCACAGCCGGTAATCTCCACTTGCATGGAGTCTTCAAGGCCCTTAACAATCGCGGCAATCGGCTTACCATGTGCGCGCACTTGAATCAGAACCTCGTCTCCCTCGGCAGAGAAGATCGCATCCTCCGGATCAGTGAGCCAAACCGGTTTTTCTACCTTAATCCGATTCACCGTAAGTAGTTCAACCGGGCCCACTACAACCTCATTGGTTTCTGGTCGCGTCTCCAGAACATAACGCGGCCTTCCGTCAGCCGCGGGGCGACCAATATTTAGACCCTTACGCTGGCCAACCGTAAAACCAAAGTAGCCATTATGCTCCCCCAAGACTTCACCTTCGGGGCTAACAATGGGACCAGGCTGACGACCTAAATGAGACTGGAGGAAGCCATAGGTATCCCCATCCGGAATAAAGCAAATATCGTAACTATCGGGCTTATTGGAAACCGTCAAACCTCGGTCAGCTGCTTCCTGACGAACCGCGGCCTTCGAGGGAGCATCGCCAAGGGGGAAGAGCACACGACTCAAGGCTTCTTGCCCCATCACGGCCAAAACGTAACTCTGATCTTTTAAGTCATCATCGGCCCGGTGCAGCTCTGGCCCCTTGGGTCCCTCAATAAGCTTGGCGTAGTGACCAGTGCAGACAGCATCAAATCCCAGTGCCGTCCCTCGTTCCAAAAGTTCACGGAATTTAACGAACTCATTGCAGCGTACACAGGGATTGGGGGTTCGTCCAGCACTGTATTCGGCTAGGAAATCATCCATCACCGTGTCATGGAAAGAATCGGCCAAATCCCACACATAAAAGGGAATTCCCAGGTGTGCGGCAGCACGGGCAGCGTCTGCCGAATCTTCCAAAGTACAACAGCCCCGCGAACCGCATCTGGAGGTCGCCTGGTTAGAGGAAAGCGCCATATGAACTGCAGTCACATCATGCCCCGCAGCAACGGCCCGAGCAGCCGCCACCGCAGAATCAACGCCACCTGACAGTGCCGCTAGAACCTTCATTTCGTTTTCCTCTCTTTACGGGCTGAAAAAGCCAGTGCCGCATCTAGGGCTTTAGGCAGCGCCTGTAAGAATGCCTGCACATCAGCGCTAGTATTTTGGGGCCCAAAGGAAACCCTTAGTCCCCCCATGGCTTGGTCCTCATCGCAACCCATGGCCAAAAGTGAAGCCACTGGACGTGCGACTCCGGCAGAACATGCCGAGCCGGCACTCACGGCCACCCGATTTTGGTCCATCACCAACAGGGAAACTTCCGGATTGGTCACCGGAGTTAGTAGATGCAGAATATGGGGCGAGGTCGCGGCCTGCGAAGAAACGTGCACACGGGAATCCAAGCCGGCAATCGTTTCCGCCTTTAGAGACTCTAGGTATTCTTGTCGCTCCCCCATTTCCGCGACCGCCAGTTCTAAGGCCTTTGCCAGTGCCTGCGCCATGGCCACCGCCTGGGTACCCGAGCGCAGATCACGCTCTTGTCCGCCACCAATCCGGTCGGATCGAAGCGGATACTCACGCCGCACGACCAGCGCCCCGATTCCCGCCGGGGCCCCAAACTTATGTCCAGACAGGCTGAGAGCATCAACCCCCAGCTCTGAGAAGGAAACCGGTATTTGCCCCACGGCCTGCGCGGCATCACAGTGAATTAACGCAGTTGGGAAGGCCTGTCGAACTAAAGCAGCTAGCTCTGCCACTGGCTGGATTACGCCGGTGTCGTTATCGACCAGCAGGAAAGAAGCCAACACTAGACGCTGTGGTTCAGCAGCTAGCTCAGAGAGCATTTGCGCTAGGTCTGACACTGAGACCTGGCCGTCATAAGTAACGGGAACCCAAAGCACCTCAAAGCCTAGTTCTTGGGCCCGGTCAGCCCATTTCCGAACCGCCGGGTGTTCTAGCTCAGAGGTAATCATCAGCGGCTTTGAAGCTTCCGAATCATCCGCAGCCAACTCGGCGAAACGTGCTAGCGCACCACCGACAGCTAAAGAATCAGACTCAGTGGCCCCCGAGGTAAAGATAACCTCCGGCGCCTGTGCCCCTAGGAGCTCGCCTACCTGGTGGCGGGCAGCCTCTAACTGTTCCCGAGCGAAGCGTCCGCCGAAATGTAGTGCCGAAGGATTACCTCCCTGGCGGGAAAGTGCTTCAGAGACCTCTAATAGGTGCGTCAAAACCCTTGGATCTACCGGCCGTGAGGCGGCATTATCCAAGTAGGCTCCACTTTCCTGGCTACTAACAGGCATAGGGTTAAGACTGCTCCAGTTCAGTAAGGACCTCAGCTAGGACCTCATGGCAATCACCAATCACAGCCAAATCTGCGAGTTTAACCAAGGGAGCTTCCTCATCCTCGTTAATAACCACGATCTTCTGAGCCCCAGAAATTCCACAGGTGTGGTGAATAGCCCCGGAAACGCCAACCCCAATGTAGAGATTCGGTGCGACGGATACGCCGGTCTGGCCGATCTGGCGTGAGCGCTCAACCCAGCCTTCATCACAGACCGCGCGGGTGGCACCAATCGCCCCATTAAGACGATCAGCTAGCGCTTGCGCATCCTCAATCTCGCCATCGGTGCCGTAACCGACACAAACCACAGTGCCAGCTTCAGTTAGAGCCGGGCCGTGTTCCTTAAGTTCCTCAAGTTCCATCACCTCTACCGCGTCCGAGGGCGCAGAGAAGTTTACGTTTACCGGGATAATTCCGGGGGTCGCCACCGGAGTGGGTTCCGCAGCTTCACCAGCACCGGGACGCATGGCCACGATCGGCAGGCCCGAGGGAATAGTGAAAGCAGTCTTCCACTGGCCACCCAAAACCGATTTGTGGGCACTAATAGCACCATCAACCACGGAGACGTCGGTGACGTCAGTAGCGGCACCGGAACGGAAGTGAGCGCCTAGGAAAGCGGCAACTTCGCGGCCTCGGTAGTTAGACAGGCAAAGAATTGCACCTAGCGGGTTCTGCGCTAGCGCACGCTCAGCGGCGATCACAGCGTCAGCAACTACTGAAGACACGCGCGGTGAACGACCAGCGAGTTCCGGCACCACTACCCTAGAGACACCGCAGGCGCTGAGCTTTTCCATCTGCGGGCTGGCGTTTAGGACCAGGGCGATCACTTCGTTATTGGTTAGGGTACCGGCAACCTTTAGTAGGTGTTCCGAGGCCGCGGTGAGGGTGTATCCGTTTTCTTCATCGCCTAGGTGGTCAACCACCACCAGTACGGGGCGATCAAATTTATCGCAGCTCATTTACTGGCCTCCTTAATAAATTCAGCTAGTTTCTTGGCGCCGCCTTCGATAGCGCGGACCACTTCGCCCTGTTGGCGTTCATCGGCGCTAATGGCGTTTTGTACCTGCGGGGATTCCTTGCGGTTTTCTAGCTGAGCTAGGACCTCGCTAACGGCAGTGCCGTGAATCTGAGCGTCTTCAGCGGCTTCGGCTAGCTCTTCAAGGTCCATTTCCTCTAGCGGTTTCTTTCGGGCCGCCGCCATCGCCTTAAAGTTCGGGTAACGCGGGTCGTTCAGCTGGTCGGTCACAGAGACCACTGCTGGTAGGGGTAGGCGGTAGCGCCCTCGGTAGCCGTCTGCTTCACGTTCGCAGATAACTGAGTCGCTCTGGACTTCCATTTCGCGGGCCAGGCCCACGTAGGGGCGTCCTAGGTAGTAGGACAAGGCGGCGGGCAGCATGGAGGTCATCCCATCTAGGGAGGCCATGCCGGTGATGACTAGGTCGAATGGGCCGGCTTCTTCCTGTGCCAGAATCGCGGTAGCAAGTACTTGGGCGGTGACAAACACGTCAGCGCCGCTCAGGCGCTCGTCACTGATGTGGACTGCCCGGTCTGCCCCCATTTGTAGGGCACGCTGAAGGGCCTCGGCAGCGTCTTCAGGGCCCATGGTGAAGGCTACAACCTCGCCACTGCCCTGTTCTTCAATAATCTGTACGGCCGCTTCGATAGCGTTTTCGTCTAGTTCGTTAAGCACGTCATCTTCGCCGCGGACTAGTCGTCCGTCTTCGAGACGTCGCTCAGAGAGGACGTCCGGCACGTGTTTTACACATACTGCAATCTTCATGACAAATACCATGCCACAGATTAGTGATTTTTTGGTTAGTGAAGAGCCTAAATGTGGCAATTGTGGGATAATTCAGAGTTATGTTCGATCCCCAGAATGATTCTACTAACTCGGCATCCTTCCCCCAGTGGAAGTCCGACGCTCCCCTAGGTACTGCACCGGCACCCTTCGGGACACCTTTGGGGACCACAGTTACCGCCGAAGGCACCTACTTTGTTGTCTCTTCCGCTAATGCGTCCGCGATTGACCTCTGCCTCTGGCAAGACGGCACCGAAAAGCGCATCCAACTCTTTGGTCCGGATAATGGGCTCTGGTCCGTGTTTGTCCCGGGTGTTGGGGTTGGGACCCAATATAACTACCGCGCGTACGGTCCTTGGGATCCTACCGCCGGTCACCTCTTCAACCCAGCGAAGCTACTAATTGACCCCTATGCCATGGGTTTGACCGGCACGGTTGAGGCACACGCTGATCTCTACCCGCATCTGGTGGATGATGAGCTACATCCGACCGCTTTCCCGCCGGTGATCTCTCCGGTAGATTCCTCGGCCCGGGTTCCCCGATGTGTAATTACTGAAGCTCGTTTCCCCTTAGCGCCGGGCCCAAAGTACGCCTGGGAAGAAACCGTCGTTTACGAAGCCCACGTCAAGGGTTTCACTTTGAATCTGCCCGGAGTTCGTGACGATCTGCGTGGTACCTATGCGGGTCTAGCTTCTGAGGCTGCGATTTCTTATCTTAAGGATCTTGGCATTACCACCCTTGAGCTACTGCCCATTCATGCTAAGAGTTCGGAACCGTTCCTAGCTCAGCGCGGTTTGAGTAACTACTGGGGCTATTCCACTCTTTCATATTTCTATCCTGAGCCTTCCTATGCCACGGCCGCTTCGCAGGCCGCCGGGCCGCAGGCGGTGATTGACGAGTTCCGCGGTATGGTTTCACTTCTGCACGAAGCCGGTATCGAAGTGGTTTTGGATGTCGTCTATAACCACACCTGCGAGGGTGGCGAGTTTGGTCCGTCGCTTTCTTGGCGCGGGCTGGATAACCTCACCTACTATCTGCAGGACTTCTCCAACCCCGGTCGCCTCTGGGACGTTACCGGTACCGGCAATTCCCTCGATTTTGGGGCGTCACCGGTAGTGGCAATGACCCTTGACTCCCTGCGCTTCTGGGCCAATGAGATGGGCGTTGACGGTTTCCGTTTCGATCTGGGGGTAACCCTAGCTAGGAACCGTGGTAACTTCCTGCGCGAGCATCCTTTCTTGGTTGCCGCTAGTTCAGACCCGATCCTGCGTACTAAGAAGCTTATTATGGAGCCTTGGGATGTGGGTTACGATGGCTGGCATACGGGAGATTTCCCGGTTCCTTTTGGGAGCTGGAATGACCGTTTCCGTTCCGATGTTCGCAATTTCTGGGTTGCCACTGTGGGCGCCGTAAATGCGGGCGAGGCTGCTACCGGACAGTCGGCTTTGGCTACCCGTCTAGCGGGCAGTGCTGATACTTATTACCGTGACCCGCAGGGAGTGGTTCGCTCTCCCCTAGCTTCAGTTAATTACGTGACCGCCCACGATGGTTTCACCATGGCGGACTTGGTAAGTTTCAACCACAAGCATAACGAAGCTAATAAAGAGCAAAACCGCGATGGCTCTGACGATAACCGTTCGTGGAATCACGGTTTTGAAGGAACCTTCGAAGCGCTCAGGCAAGCTGAGGAGCTCTCTCCCTCAGAAAAGCAAGAGATTTCAGATTTCCGCACCAAGAGCATTAAGAATCTATTCGCCACGCTAATGATTTCGGCTGGTATTCCCATGATCTGTGCCGGCGATGAGTTTGGTCGTACCCAGCAGGGCAATAACAATGCTTACTGCCAGGACTCGGCGATCTCGTGGGTCGACTGGGACTGGGATACCTGGCAAGAAGAACTGCACTCCATGACCCGTCAGCTAATTCACTTGCGACGTCAGCACCCAGTACTTCGTCCTACCCGTTTTGCTACGGGAAAGCCGACCGTTCCGGGACATACACACCGGGACCTAGCCTGGTTCAATGCCAAGGCTATGGGTATGGATAGTAACGAATGGTCTCAGCCAACGGGTCGTATTCTCCAGATGCACCGCTGCTCAGGCAGTACTGAAACTTCAGATGCCCTAGTCGTCATCAACGGCACAGCCGAACCACAGATCTATAAGCCGGCAGTGCCCACACATGCAACAGCTGAGGCCAATCTGGTCATTAATGCCCAGGGTCCGAACTCAAGCGGAGACTTGGAGTACCAAAAACTCTGGGATTCAGCCTGGTCCACCTATCCGGACCAGCTACCAGACACCATTACGGCATCCTCGGAATGTAAAATTGAGCCCTTCTCAATGCAGATTTTCCTCTCCAAGGTCGATTGAGAAACTAAAATACGATAACTTTATTGAGAAAATCGCCACCAGGTAGAAATAGGTAAGGAATTTTAATGAGCGAAAAAGACCGCGTAGAGCAGGCCACCGATGCTGCTTCCCTGGCTCGAACCCAAGAACGTTCAGCCCAGATCGAAGAACAGATCAAAACCAACCCAGAAAAGTTCCGGATCCTAACCGGTGACCGTCCTACCGGCCACCTCCATCTTGGACACTACCTAGGCACCCTGAAGAATCGGGTTCGCTTACAGAACGCCGGCGTTGACACTTGGGTAATTATTGCTGACTACCAGGTCATCACCGACCGCGATGGTGTTGGCCCCCTAAAAGAACGTGTCTACTCGCTAGTCACCGACTACCTAGCCTGTGGGATCGACCCAGAAAAATCCACCATCTTTAACCACTCTGCTATCCCGGCACTTAACCAGCTAATGCTGCCCTTCCTTTCCCTCGTGACCGAATCGGAACTGCACCGCAATCCCACGGTTAAATCAGAACTGGAAGCGACCAATGGTCGGGCCATGTCCGGGCTCATGCTGACCTACCCGGTTCACCAAGCTGCCGATATCCTCTTCTGCGACGCTAACCTCGTACCTGCCGGTAAGGACCAGCTTCCCCACATTGAACAGACCCGTCTGATCGCACAGCGCTTTGAAAAGCGATACGGCCATGCTGGTCTCGATCACCCGGTCTTCCGTCGCCCCGATGCCCTCCTTTCCCAGGTTCAGAACCTGCTAGGCACCGATGGCCAGAAGATGTCCAAGTCCCGGGGCAACACCATCGAACTTCGCATGACCGCAGACGAGACCGCAAAAATGCTTAAGCGTGCCGTCACTGACTCTGAGCGTCTGATCACTTTCGATCCTGAAGGCCGTCCTGCCGTAGCAAACCTCCTCTTGATGGCCTCCGAAGCCACTGGCGAAGATCCCCGCACAATCGCCGACCGCATTGGCGATGCGGGTGCAGGTGCGCTTAAGGCCCTAGTAATTGAATCAGTCAACGACATGCTGGCTCCGATTCGTGCTCGCCGAGCTGAACTAGAACAGAATCAGGACTACCTGCGGACTGTCCTCCAGGCCGGCAATGAAAAGGCCAATGAGCAGGCCGAGCGCAAGCTCCAAGAAGTACGCGAAGCCATGCAGATGATCTACTGAACAACATGACTTTTATCCCGGGTGGATCGTAGACTTTCTACAATTCACCCGGGATTTTTTCTTTTCCAGCACAATACCGTGAACCACCACACTATAAAGCTACGCAAAACCTAAGGCTGCGGGTTATCCTAGAAGGGTGAGAAAGAAAAAGCACTCCACGCCCAGCAAAGCCGCTGTGCGAACAGTTAACGCCGAAGCAAATCCAAGCCCGCAACAGGTACCGGTGAGCTCAACCCAAACACCGCAACCTGCCCCCTCGGAGAAGAAGGGTGACACGATGAATAATCCCGCGGTACTCCAGATTAATCGGATTCCCGTAACTGAGGTTTTTCCCCGCGTAGAAGATGGCACGTGGGCGGCAAAAGCCGTTGTTGATGAAGCTTTCCCGGTGCGAGCCACGGTCTTCCGTGAAGGACACGATCAACTAGGAGTCGCAGCCCTATTACTAGATCCCAACGGCACGGTCGTCCAACGTCGGAAAATGATCGATATTGCGCCTGGACTTGACCGTTACGAGGCTTGGCTAGTTCCCCCCACCACAGGAGCTTACTCTTTCCAAATCGAAAGTTATTCTGACCCCTATGCCACCTGGTGCCACGATGCGGCTGCTAAGATCCACGCCGGAATCGACACCGAGCTGGTATTCGCCCAGGGTGTGGAACTCTTCAACCGGGCCCTGAATCGTGAGACCTTCCCGCCGCTAGCAGCTGCCGGAATCGAATCTGATCCGGCACTACCGGCTGAATCCGTGAAGGTCCTTAAAGAAGCTATCAAGCTCATGCAAGACCGCAAGCTTTCACCTCAGGAGCGACTATCTGCAGGGTTGGCAAGCGGTTCACGTCGGATCTTCGAAGCTCACCCACTGCGTGACCTCTGTTCACGAACCAAGCCCCTACCGATCTACGTCGACCGTCAACGAGCCCTCTACGGTTCTTGGTACGAGGTTTTCCCGCGTTCCTACGGAGCCACCCAGAATGCTGACGGTACTTGGACTTCTGGGAACTTCCGTGGCCTCGAAAAGGACCTAGATCGAATCTCTCAGATGGGTTTCGATGTCCTCTACCTAACCCCCGTGCACCCCATCGGCACCGCGTTCCGTAAGGGCAAGAATAATACCCTGACAGCCGGTCCAAACGATCCTGGCTCCCCGTATGGCATCGGCTCACCTGAGGGCGGACACGATGAGATCCATCCCGACTTGGGAACCTGGGAAGACTTCGACCACCTGGTTTCTGCCGCTGCTGAACACGGTATGGAAATGGCCCTTGACCTAGCGCTGCAGTGCTCCCCTGACCATCCGTGGGTCAAGGAACACCCAGAGTGGTTCTCAAAGCGTCCCGATGGCTCCATTGCCTACGCCGAAAATCCCCCCAAGAAGTATCAGGATATTTATCCCCTGAACTTCGACCAAGACCCCGAAGGTATCTTTAAGGCCATCTGGGATGTCGTCACTAAATGGATCAACCACGGCGTAAAAATCTTCCGCGTGGATAACCCCCACACCAAGCCACTGTCCTTCTGGCAACCATTCTTAGCCAAGATGCGACAGCAGCACCCAGAAGTACTGTTCCTGGCTGAGGCCTTTACGCGCCCCGCCATGATGCGAACCTTGGGCATGGTTGGTTTCCACCAGTCTTACACCTATTTCACTTGGCGTAACTCAAAGGCTGAGCTGGGCGAATACTTCACTGAAGTGTCACACCAGACTGACCACCTGATGCGCCCCGCATTCTGGCCGACTACCCACGACATTCTGACACCCACAATGACGAATGGTGGCCGTGGCGCCTTCGCACTACGCGCCGTCCTGGCAGCCACTGGTAGTCCGACTTGGGGAATCTATTCGGGCTACGAACTAGTTGAATCAGAACCACGTCCCGGTTTTGAAGAACAAAACAACAATGAGAAGTACGAGTACCGCCCACGCGATTGGGAAGCCGGCAAAGAATTCGGGATTGCCCGCTTGCTGACCAAACTCAATGCGGCCCGAGCACAGCACCCTGCCCTTCAGCAGCTACGTGGCTACCAAACCCTCGATACTACCTCGGATGAAGTTTTCGCTTTCATCAAATACATCCGTAAGGAAAACTCCCCCACGGGTAAAGCTGATGCCGTGATTGTCATCGTGAACCTTGATCCCCATAATCCTCGGGAAGCCAGCGTTAAGGTAGATACTTCACTACTTGGCGTTGACCTACACTACGGTCGCTACCAAGTCAGAGATCTACTAGACGATCAGGTCTACCAATGGGGAACAGACAACTATGTCTACCTCAATCCCGTTGACCGTCCCGCCCACGTTTTTGCCGTCGAATCTCTATGAGCCCCACAGGAAGGATCGCTCCCATGGACAATGTAGTTCCAGTCCCCCAAGAAACCCTAGCCACCGTCGCTGCCGGCGCCTACTATGACCCGCACAGCGTACTAGGTGCACACCCTTACGCTGGTGGCCTCACCATTCGCACGGTCAAGAAACTAGCTGAGCGCGTCGAGGTCGTAACCAAGCAGGGTCGCTACCCGGCCGAACACGAATACGAAGGCATCTGGGTGGCCCACATTCCGGGCTCAGAAGTAATCGACTACCGCCTAGAGGTTACCTACGGAGATACCACTCGCACCACTGACGATCCCTACCGTTTCCTACCCACGGTGGGTGAAATGGATCGTTACCTCATCAACGAGGGACGTCACGAAGAACTTTGGAAGGTACTAGGTTCTCATCGCCGGACTTTCACCGGTCCCCTTGGTGACGTTGAGGGTGTTTCCTTCGCGGTTTGGGCACCGGCAGCCAAGGCCGTTCGCGTCATTGGCGACTTCAACTACTGGGATGGTACTGCAAGTTCCATGCGTGCCCTAGGCTCGTCCGGCGTATGGGAACTATTCCTTCCCGGAGTTGGTATCGGTGCACGTTACAAGTACGAAATCCTGACCCAGGATGGCCAGTGGATCCAGAAAGCTGATCCTCTCGCCCGTGCCACTGAAATCCCGCCTGCAACCGCTTCCGTGGTCACCGATAATCACCACGAGTGGGCCGATGAGGCTTGGCTAGAACAGCGCCGTAACACTAATCTTCATGAGCGCCCTATGTCGGTCTATGAAGTCCATGTTGGATCCTGGCAGCAGGGCCTGGGATATCGTGGCCTAGCCCAAGAGCTAACCGCATATGTTAAGGAAATGGGTTACACCCACGTTGAGTTCATGCCCGTAGCCGAACACCCCTTCGGAGGTTCCTGGGGCTACCAGGTAACCAGCTACTACGCGCCCTCGTCGCGCTACGGTACTCCCGATGATTTCAAGTACCTCATTGATACCCTGCACCAAAACGGTATCGGCGTCATTTTGGACTGGGTTCCCGCCCACTTCCCCAAGGATGCTTGGGCGCTGGCTCGTTTCGATGGCTCCTGCCTGTATGAGGATCCGAACCCGAAGCGTGGCGAGCACCCGGACTGGGGAACCCTAGTGTTCAACTTTGGCCGCGCAGAAGTTCGTAACTTCCTAGTAGCAAACGCACTGTACTGGCTCGAAGAGTTCCACATCGACGGCCTACGCGTTGACGCGGTAGCTTCCATGCTTTACCTCGACTACTCGCGTGAAGACGGACAGTGGGAACCGAATATCTACGGTGGCCGCGAAAACCTAGAAGCGATTTCTTTCCTCCAGGAAGCAAACGCCACAGCCTACCGTCGCAACCCCGGTATTGTCATGATCGCAGAAGAATCTACCGCTTGGCCGGGAGTTACGGCACCCACTGATGGTGGCGGCCTAGGCTTCGGCATGAAGTGGAATATGGGTTGGATGAACGATACTCTTCGCTACGTCGAAGAAGATCCAGTTAACCGCAAGTGGCACCACGGTGAGCTCACCTTCTCCTTGGTTTATGCGTTCTCTGAGAACTTCGTCCTCCCGCTTTCTCACGACGAGGTGGTACACGGAAAGGGCTCTATCTTCAATAAGCTGCCGGGTGACAAGTGGCAGAAGCTTGCGGGCATGCGCCTACTTTATGCCTACCAGTGGTCACACCCCGGAAAGCAGTTGCTCTTTATGGGCCAGGATCTTGGTGCCGTGGGCGAATGGAATCCTGACTGGTCCGTGGACTGGGATCTACTGAAGGACCCGCAGCATGAGGGTCTGCGCAAGTGCCTAGCGCGCATGAACCACCTATACCGTGATCTACCTGCTTTCTGGGTTGATGGACATGAGGGTTTTGAGTGGATCGACGCGAATGATGCCAACGCAAATTTGATCACTTATCTGCGTCGTGGTCGCGATCCTCAGGATCTAGTAGTTTGCATTATGAACTTCTCTGGTATGCCCCATGAAAACTATCGCATCGGCCTACCCGAGGGTGGACACTGGGAAGAAATCCTCAATACCGACAGCGTGGAATACGGTGGTTCGGGCGTAGGTAATCTTGGTGCTTTCGACGCCGAGGAAACGCCTTGGAACGGACGGCCTTATTCAGCAGCGCTCCGCGTGCCTCCACTAGGCGCATTGTGGCTACGCCCGGCTAGGTAGTCCGACTGCTTCACTGGGGGTTTGTTAGCTTGTCTATCGGCTAACAAACCCCCAGTTCTATGCCCTTGCGTGGATTTCCCCAGCTGCTGGCGTGCTAAAATATTCTCCATATTTTTTAGCGGTTGAGATTAGGTTCAACGTGGTTTTCTGATCTGAACCTTGATTATGACAGGGTTTTATTTAGGGGAGATTATGCATTTAGCGGTAGATTGGTCCACAATTCCAACTCAGTTTGTAACTCTGACAGCAGCTTTCGTCATTTGCTCACTGCTGGGTGTTGAAAGGCACTTCCATCAGAAGAATGCCGGCGTTAAAACCCACGTTCTGGTTGGTATGGGTGCTTGTATCTTTACCCTGATCTCTGCCTATGGATTCGCTCCAGTTCTGGGAGCCGATGTCCATCTGGACCCTTCACGTATTGCGGCGCAGATTGTTTCCGGGATTGGTTTCCTAGGCGCGGGCGTAATCTTCGTAAATAATGACACCGTCAGGGGGCTAACTACCGCCGCAACTGTTTGGCTTTCAGCAGCTATCGGCATGGCGTGCGGGGCTTCGATGATTCCCCTAGCAGTTTATGCTCTTTTCCTCCATTACGTAACGGTCTTTGCCATCGGTCCACTTTCGAATCTAGTCCCTGAGACAGGTAGAAATAAACGAACCGTGATTGAGTATGAGGCCGGTCAGGGCGTCATGCGACGCATCATGCTTACGGCTACCCAGCTTGGTTTTAAAGGAATGGTGAATAAGTCCTCCCCCATTCGTACCGAAAGTGGAAAAGGTATGCGCGTGATCATGCAGTTCGAGGGCCATGCCCCGACCGAAGAGCTGGATATGGCTCTAGCGCAAGTCGAGGGGGTTCTGGCCGTCGATACGGTGACCAAGGATCGCTTAGACTAACTCCCCGATTAATGCCGTGGGCTTGAACCGGGATTCTTAGAATAGTAGCGAAGCCAGTCTGGCACGTGCATTCTTAACGCGAGCGTCGCCTGCCCCAAGAATCGTAAAGTATTCGACTAGCCGATCTTTAGCGGCAGACTTAAGTGGTTCATCCTGGGTGGCTACAAGATTGAGTAACTCATTGAACGCGTCGTCTATCTGCCCAGACTTAAAGCGCTCATCGATTTGCGCCAGTGGATCTTCACTTTCGCTGGCTGCACGGAGCGCTAATTTGGCACCCGCTAGTTGCCGTTTCGCTTCTTGATCTTGTGGACGAACGGTGACCACATGTTCCCAGGCAGCCAGAGCTCCTGCTAGGTCGCCAGCCTCAGCTAATCGTTTAGGTTCGGCATATTCTTCTGGCTCTTTAGCTATTTCTTGATCGTCTGGTGCCTGTACTTGTCCGTTGATCCCATTTTGTTCGCACATTTGTAGCAGTTGCATTAGCACTTGCTCAACCTGCTGGGGCTCGGGAGAACCCGCGTAAAGTGGCACTGGCCGTTCATTAACTAGGGCAAAAACGGTGGGATAATCCTTGATTCCGAAGGCTTGGATTAGGCGTGGGTTATTGGCACCCTCAACTTTTCCTAGTAGGAAACGTCGATTAGCCTGTTTCTCGGCTGCCTCAAGAACCGCTAGGGCCTGCTTAGAGATTGGGTCCTCGTCTACAAAAACCAAGACTACTGGAACCTGTTTCGAGAGTTGCGCAACCTGCTGAAACTCCCCTTCAGTAACCGGTACTGAACCGATTCCGGGTAGGGCCTTCCCGTCTTGTCCAGCATTAGCGTTATTTGGATTAGCACTTTCGGTAGACGAAGCGGTGGGATTTGCTCCGCCCAGGTTAGCTAGGTCTACCGCACCATAGGCGTTTGCGATTTCCTGTTTTTCGGGTTGTTCAGCCACTTATTTTCCTTGAATGTTAATTATTGCCTTCAGGGGTTGGGTTCGCCGGGGCAATATCTTGCCAGGGCTTATTTTCTGCCCCTACTACTACGGTTTCTGCTCCTAGAGCTTTAAGTTTGTCGCTCTTATCCTTTGCCGGGTCCAAAAGTACCACGCTGGCTACGGAAGTAATCGACAAAAGACCCGTTGATTCGGCCTTGTCCGCTCCGAGGAAGGGAACTACCGCTTCAGGTGCACGAAGCTTAGTCCCTTCGAGCTTAACTTTCATCGTTAAAGTGTATTTGACCGAGGCAAATACAAGCGCATCCGAGTTATTTAGCTGAACGGCGGTAATGGGATTATCGTCAGCTTCAACCTTCAAGGTGACTTCGACAGCATCTTTATCCTGATTGGCAGCTTGCTTCAGGTTCGTCAGGCTAGACTTAAGAAATTCCGCGAACGGATCAGTCTCAAAGGTGTCTTTTTCTTTCCCTGATTGGTCACTTAAGTAAGCAACATATTTCGTCACTGCATCGCGGGGAGTAAAACGGTACCCGGTAGCCGTTGGCGCGACTAGGGGAACACCAGCTTTAAGCTTGGGTACTGACGGAACGGTGACGCCGCTAAAGAGCCGTGAATAATTAGAAAGCTTGTAGTTTTCTAGCGAGTTTTCAGTACGCAGTAAAGAAATAGTTGGTAGCTGGCCTTCCCCGCCCTTGGAAATATTTAGAATCCCACGCGGGTAAGCAGGACCGATGGTATCAGAAAGGATATCGGTGGAAAGGTCAACGGGGGCCACGTTGGTATTGGTGGCCTTCGCTACCTGATACTGTGCGGTCCGCATTGCCAATGCTGCTCCAGAAAGCCTAGTTTTCAGCGCTTCAGTATCCTTATTAGCAGCGGAATCAAGCATAACTTTGGTAGTCTGCGACAGAATACGCTCCGCTTGGGCTTCATTTAAGTTTGCTACCGGTTGTTTTTCATCGTAAGTGACAGCCGGGATCGATGCCGAACAGGCGCCCAAGAGTGAGATACTCAGGGCAGCAGCGGCAGCGGCGATGGTTTTTCGCTTCATTTCTGCTCCTCTACTTCCTGATTTTCCTCATCTACCTCAGCATTTTCGGATTCATTTTCTGAAACCTGTTCAGGGCTTTGATTTTCAACGATAGGTTCTTCGACAGGCTGCTGATCCTCAGAAGTTTCCGTTTCAGGTTCTTCCACCACTACTGGTTCATCGGCAACTTTTTGCCACGCACTGTTACCACGCCGACGCCTACGGATGAAGCTCACGGGACGTTCTCCGGTACCCTCACCTGCATCAGAGGTGCTGGTGGCAGCTGCCTTTGCTTGAGCAATTTCGGCCTCCACTGAAGAGAAGTTGGCATCCTCTGGCACTACTACCTGGCCGGCCGCAGATTCAGACTTTTCCATATCCTCTAAGACCTTAGGTAGCGCTCCGGTCGGATACTTGACGCCTTCAACTTCGACTTCATTTTCACCACGTAGTCGGGCTTCGCGCAGGGCTCGACGACGCGGCATGTGAATCTCACCGGTGACTGCCTTAATTGATTGGATCTCTAGTTCGGCAGTAGTGGGACGACTTTCATCTTCAGTCTTCGGTTCGGTTTCAGAATCACTGCCACCGACAGTAAGTTGACGTTGGTGTTCACGACGACGAAGGAAGAGGAAGGCCAAAACCGCCAAAATAGTAATCAAGACACCAAGGGTCAAAATTACCCATTGGAAAGTAGAGCTGAAGCGGTAGGGCCACTCAAGAGTCATTACCGGGGCTTGCTCGCAATCAACGCAGAAGGCCATCACCGAAAGATCATCGATCGGATCTGAAAGTTCTAGGGAAGCGGTTCCCTTAGCAGTTACGTTTTGTTGCCACGCATCCGCCGAGCTAAAAGCACTTAGCGGGGGTTCATCTTTCTCTGCTTTCCTAGCCTGATGCTTAGTTTCGAGCGTCGACCAGTTTGCTAGGCCAACGACGTCGGTGGAATCCTTGGTAGCGGCCCACAAGGCGACATCATAGGGGCGTCCGGTCAAAAGGGTTACTTCTTTACCTTCAGGAACCGTCGCAGTTACCTTCACTGGACCAGAGAAAAGTGGAAGTACGCCACCGGAGGTGTAAACCAACTGAGACTTGGCAACCGAGGGGGTCTGCGCCACGATCTTTGAATCAGCCTTAAAGGCAGTTAACGAAAGAATCCCCGCTAACACCATTACGATTCCGACTAGGAATGCTACTAGTGGCCACAGATATCGTGAAACCGCTTTCCTCACAGTAATGCTCCTCAAGCAATAGGCAATATGAACCTCATGTTAGGACGATTATCCCACGTTAGGAACGGCTTTGATACTCCAGCGGGACAAGAAACACTATGAGCGGAATCTAGATTAAGTAAAACCGAGAGTCTAGCGTCTCTTTTCCCACATAGTTGTTAAACTTATAAGCAGTTGCGTATTAATACCTGACTTTCAATATCTTTAACCGCAGAATGGAGCCCCAAAAGTGACCGATGAACAGGCCGGATTCCCTATCGTCATGCGCGGCTATGACCGGGTGGCAGTGGATGCTGAGCTAGAGTCTCTTCGAAATGAGCTCTCCGCACAGCGTGCGCAAGCCATTAGTGCCACTTCCCGGACCAGGGATTTGGAATCTCAGGTAAATGACCTAACTCGTCAGCTTTCCGAGGGAGATCGAGGCTATTCCGGGATTGGATCCCGCATTGAGCAACTACTTCATTCCGCTGAAGAACAGGCCGCATCGGTCCTGAACAAGGCTAATACCGAAGCTGAAAGCCTACTCGAACGCACTCGAGAAACCACCTCTCGGATGACCCAGCGCGCTGAATCCGAATCAGCTTCAATGGTTTCGGAGGCACGTCGTGAGGCGGAAGAGCGTTCTAGCCGAGCCGCCTCGGAATCGGAAACCCTACTTACCAATGCACAGCACCGCGCCGATGAGCTTGTAGCCGCCGCGACCCGTGAAGCGTCCTCACTACGTACTGAGGTTAATACCCAGGTAAACGATCTTCGCGCCACTGCCCAGCGAGAAACCGAACTCCTTCGGGCCCAGGCAGAAAAAGACTTTGTAGAGATGCGAGTGGAAGCTGAAAAAGCTGCCTCTGCACTTCGTTCAGAAGCCAATAACGAAGCACAACAGCTTCGTGAGAGTGCGCTAGCGGAAGCAACTACCACCCGCGAAACAGCACAGAAGGAAGCTGACCAGTTCTTGAACAATGCGCGTCAAGAGGCCGATGCGATCCTCCGTAAAGCCCGTACTGCCCTTGAGGAAGCACAGGCTGAGATTGCGCGTATGCGCCAAGAAGCTGAAACTGAAATCGCTTCTAAGCGGGCAGCTGCTCGTGAGGCTGACGCTCAGGCTCACGAACAGGCGCGTAACGAGACCGCCACGATGGTTGCAGCCGCCAAGTCCCAGGTCGCGGAGGCGGAAAAGCACCTTGGTGAGACACTGCAGCGCGCCGAACGCCTACTTTCTGATACCGACGCAGTAGTTCGTCGCCGTCAGGAAGAAGCCCGTCGAGCTGCTGACGCCACTTTGGTCCAAGCAGAGGCGGAGGCTCAGCAGATCCGTGAATCGGCTCGTAGTGAAGCCGCAAACGAACGGCTCTTGGCGCAGCGCACCGTTGAGAAACTCGAACGTCAGCGTCAAGCCGTCTCCACTTACCTCGAAGAAATGCGTGGCCTACTAGGTACTGCGCCCGGTTTCTCTCCCGAGATTGCTGCAGCTCAGGCTTCTTCCGCGATCGAATCTCACTCGGAACGGGCTCAGCTAGATAAATCCACTTCTGTACCAGCAGAAAAAGAAGATCTATTTACTGCTGAAGATTCACAACAGTAAACAGATCTTAAGACTCACTCTTGGGGCTTCCTTTTAGGAGGCCCCAAGTTGCATTTTACGAAGGATCTTAGCCAGTAGCGCTGGAGCTTCATTGGGCAATAAGTGTCCCTTCCCCTCAAGAATCCGAGGAGTAACTGATAGTGCGCGGGCAAGGTCTTCAGCATCGGCTATCGAAGAGGCCGGATCTTCCGTTCCTTGAACGATCGTAACTGGAAACTCACGCCGGGATTTCAGTAGTTCAAGCTCAGAAAGGCGATTTTCCCGGTTCGCCATTGCGCGTTGGCACCAAGCAAATGATTCGGCTGTTAATCCTTCGGTTGCCGCTAGCACTTCTGCCTTTACCTGGTCAGTTGCGCTTGCTCCCAAAAGTGAAAGTGCGGACTCCTTGATAGGTTCCAAATCGGCTCCCGCCATTATCGAAACCGCTTTTGAGAGCCGTTTACTTCGCGCCTCTTCACTGTCTGTTCGGCCGTTTGTGCCCACTAGCAGCATTCCTCGGACACGTTCGTCATTAATCGCAAGGGTCTGAGCTACATATCCTCCCAGAGAGTTGCCAGCTACGATCAACCGGGTCAGACCATAGTCATCGACAACTTTTCGGATTACTTCCGCGTAACCTTCGATACTGGGCACTGGATCCGGTAGCGGTTCCCCAAACCATCCCGGAGCGTTAAAAGCGATGGAAGGAAGGTCCCCTAGACCTTCTACTACCCTATCCCACTGGTGCGCGTTTAGGGGAAATGCTGGGATTAGGAGCACGACGGGGACGTTGCTACTGAAAGTACCGTGTGTAAGAATCGTTGGATTCATTTCTTGACCTTTTCTATGCCACCGGAGGTAGATTTCGATCCCAACATGAGCTGTGCCAGTGGCGGCGCCCGGCAAGATCTTGTGCTGGCCCCATTATTGAGCCTTCCGACCACACTACAACGTGAGGGTTTCCTTGGAAAACGGTTTGTCCGCATCCCGGGCAAATGTAGTCTTTTTGACCTGAAAAAACCTGTCGAACTGAATAGGTGACACCGAGTCTAGTTACGGTTCTAGGTACAGAACCTAGGCGCGCCATATTCAAAGGAACATGACGCGCCTGGTTACGTTTGTTGCTACGCCTAGGAGACATTTACTCCACGATCTGGCCCTTGCGGTATACCGCAAGAGGCTTGAAGTTAGCGTCTACGCAGACGGCATCAGCGCGTTTGCCTGCAGCTAGTGCTCCGATGGAGGTGTCACCTAGAATCTTGGCGCCTTGTTCGGAAGCGCAGTAGACCACATCAACCAACGGCATACCAAAGTCGACAAGTAGGCGAACTTGGTCCAAGAGATGAGAGGTTCCACCGGCAATCGCATCACCACCGGTTAGTCGCGCAATCCCGTCTTTTACCGTTACTGCCTGTGGTCCCAGCACGTAGGAACCGTCGGGCATACCGGCTGCTGCCATCGCATCAGTTACGAAGACAATGTTTTCACGACCTACGGTTTCATATACATCGCGAACAATCGAGGGGTGCAGGTGGATACCATCGGCAATCATTTCCAGCACTACCCCACCACGCTTGGCATCAGATAGGCACTCGGCGATCGGACCAGGGTTACGGTGATGTAGGGGTCGCATACCGTTGAAGAGGTGCGTAACGGTAGCTCGGGGGCTTAGAGGTTTCTCAGCCTTTGCGAGGTGTTCACGTGCATCCTCTAGGGCAGCGCGTACTGGTGCCGGATCAGAATCCGTATGTCCGAAAGACGGTAGTGCTCCATTGTTGATCAAGGCCGCGCTGACACCATCAGGGCCGGTAATATTCGGCTTTTCAGGAGCGATTGTCATCGTCTTTACGTGCCCACGCCCGGCAGCAATGAGTTCCTTGGTCAATTCGGCATCAGGGTCGATGATGAATCGAGGATCTTGTGCTCCACAACGATCCTTAGATACGAAAGGACCTTCAAAGTGGATACCAGCTAGTTCACCGGCTTCACATTGGTCTGCCATTAAAGCGGCTCGAGCCTTTAAGGTCTCAGGATCAGCCGTAACGCAGGAGCCCACTAGAGATGTGGTACCGTGACGACGGTGTTCCATAATAGCCGTTTGTAGTTCTTCCGCAGTGGTGGAATCTGGGAATGAAGCACCCCCGCCACCATGGCAGTGTACGTCAACCAGACCAGGAAGGATATACCCCTCTACGACTTCCCCTTCAGGAAGATCTGCAGGAGCAGATTCGGAGCTACCTACGTAGGAAATTTTTTCATCTTCAAAAACTAAGACACCATCTTCAAGGACGGTGTCTGCGGTGACAACTGCACCACGCAAAACAACTTTGTTACTCATATCTCTATTATGGCACTATCAGAGGAAAACACAAAAACCTCTAGAATAGTGTCCCCTGCGGGTCCTCAATCCCTCGTAGTGCATCGTAATCGAGGGTTACGCAAGCAAATCCACGGTCTTCCGCTAGTACTCGCGCTTGTGGTTTTATTACCTGTGCGGCGAAGACACCTTTTAGACCTGAAAGCAACGAGTCGCGTGAGAGCATCTCAAAATAGCGGGTCAATTGCTCCACCCCATCGATTCCTCCGACACGCTTCACCTCGATGATGACCGGTTCACCATCAGCATTGCGGCACATCAAATCTACGGGTCCAATGGGGGTTGGGTACTCACGTCGGACCAGTTTCAAACCGGGTATTACTGCGCCGGGATCGCGGGCCAGGAGTTCTTGTAGATGAGCTTCCACGCCGTCTTTTGTCAGACCTGGGTCAATCCCTAGGTCGTGCTCGTATTCTGCATGCACTTCAAAAATGGTAATGCGGAGCAGGTCATCAGATTTCTGCGCAGTAACATCCCAGATCTCGAGGGCTTCGGGAGCGACAGACTCGTCCGGCTCTTTTACCTCTAGCTTCGCTGGCGGACTCATCCAGTTTAGAGGTTTATAGGATCCGCCATCGCTATGTACCAATACTGAGCCATCAGCTTTTAGCATTAATAAACGTACGGCTCTGGGCAGATGCGCGTCTAGACGTCCGGAGTAGTCTACCGAGCAATCCGCAAAAACAATCCTCAAAGGGGTTTCCTCTCTAGATACTAGAAAATTTCCGCTTCTTCTGGTGGAGCTGAATCAGCCCAGGAGATCATGGCGTGAAAGCTTGCTTCACGAAGCGACATGTAGATGGTTGATTGGCCATCACGCGCCTCAACTTCCACCACATCAGACCCTGGTCGACGATGTGGATCAGAAAAGGTCAAGGTTGAGCGGCGTAGTTCCACTCCGGGTTTCAAGGATAGTGAAACGGTTCTATGCCACTGCAGTTCATGGGTATTAAAGAGCCCCATGCCGCTAGTCCAGGAATCCTCAGGAGACTTTTTTATAGCCAGTTCGAAAGACCCTACCCGGTGTAGGATCATCCGAATCCGGTACATCCCTAAGACTCCAAGAAGAATCAGGGCAAGAAGCAGCAAGGCAATCAAGAAGCCCAATGAAAACCAGAGTGCTGCTGGCATCAGCCTTAGCCTTCTACCTGCTCGCCCGAGTGTGCGGCAATAGTGACAAGGTCGTTGTCGACCGAATAAATCCCGCCCTTCACTTTGAAGATCTTTACGTCGCCTTCTGTGTGCAGACGAAGGCGTCCCTCACCGAGCACCCCAAGCACTGGTTCATGCCGCGACAGGATACCCAATTCGCCGCTTTCAGCAGGAATCGTAACCTGGGTGCACTCACCGGAAAACAGTGACTCGGTGCGGGAAACAACCGTTACGTACATGGGGATTATTTCTCCTCTGCCTGGAGGCGCTTCCAGTTGGCTTCGAGGTCTTCGATGCCACCAATGTTGTAGAAGGCCTGTTCTGCAACATGATCGTATTCGCCATCGGCAATGCGTCGGAAGGCTTCGACGGTTTCATCGAGCGGAACAGTTGAGCCGGGAACACCGGTAAACTTTTCAGCCATGTAGGTGTTCTGAGAGAGGAACTGCTCGATACGACGGGCACGTGCAACGGTGACCTTGTCTTCTTCCGATAGTTCGTCAACACCCAAGATCGCGATGATGTCTTGGAGTTCCTTGTTCTTCTGCAAGATGGACTTAACGCGGGTAGCGACCTCGTAGTGGGTCTTACCAACGTAAGAAGGATCAAGAATACGCGAGGTTGAAGCCAAGGGATCCACCGCCGGGTAGAGACCACGAGAGGCGATTTCACGGCTTAGTTCGGTGGTTGCATCTAGGTGAGCGAAGGTGGTCGCCGGAGCCGGGTCGGTGTAGTCGTCCGCAGGGACGTAAATTGCCTGTAGCGAGGTGATGGAGTGACCACCAGCGGAGGTAATACGCTCCTGCAGTAGACCCATTTCATCGGCTAGGTTGGGCTGGTAACCCACCGCGGAAGGCATACGGCCCAGAAGGGTCGAAACCTCAGAACCCGCCTGCGTAAAGCGGAAGATATTGTCGATGAAGAGCAATACGTCCTGGTTCTGCACGTCACGGAAGTATTCCGCCATGGTTAGAGCTGACAGGGCAACGCGAAGACGGGTGCCCGGGGGCTCGTCCATCTGGCCGAAGACGAGGGCGGTCTTA
Organism: Boudabousia liubingyangii; assembly: GCF_001907245.1. Taxonomy (GTDB): domain Bacteria; phylum Actinomycetota; class Actinomycetes; order Actinomycetales; family Actinomycetaceae; genus Boudabousia; species Boudabousia liubingyangii. The sequence continues at coordinate 257,709 of NZ_MQSU01000004.1, read as the reverse complement.
TCGAAAACGCCAGCCTCGCCCATTTCGACGATAAGGTCGTTACCTTCACGGGTACGTTCACCTACACCGGCGAATACGGACACACCACCGTGGTCCTGGGCCACGCGCTGAATCATTTCCTGGATCAACACGGTCTTACCAACACCGGCACCGCCGAAGAGGCCGATCTTACCGCCCTGGACGTAGGGGGTCAGGAGGTCAATAACCTTAATGCCGGTTTCGAACATCTTGGTCTTAGATTCAAGCTGATCGAACTTCGGAGGCTGACGGTGAATTGGCCAGCGTTCGTTGATTTCGAGCTTTTCGCCTTCCTTTAGGTTGAGGACGTCACCAGTCACGTTAAACACGTGGCCCTTGGTTACGTCACCGACTGGTACCGAAATCGGAGCGCCGGTGTCGCGAACCTGTGCGCCACGAACCAGACCGTCAGTCGGCTTTAGGGCGATAGCGCGAACCATGTTATCGCCTAGGTACTGGGCGACCTCGAGGGTCATGGTGTAGCTGTTTTCGCCTTCGCCCTGACCTGATAGGTCCACGTCAACGTGTAGCGCGTTGTACATGTTGGGGATCTGGTCCGGCGGGAACTCGATGTCTACCACCGGCCCAATAACGCTAGCGATCCGACCGATGCCGGCTGCAGTTACTTCGTTAGTCATGAGTTTTCCTTATCTTGCGTTATTTAGGGCGTCAGCACCCGAAACGATTTCACTGATTTCTTGAGTAATCTCCGCCTGGCGCGCTGAGTTAGCCAAACGGGTGTAGTTCGTGATGAGCTCCTGAGCGTTATCCGTAGCTGTGTGCATGGACCGCTGACGGGACGCAAGTTCAGAAGCTGCGGACTGCAGTAGGGCGTGGTCGATACGGGTAAAGACGTATAACGGCAATACCTGGTCAAGTACGCCCTCAGGCGAGGGATCAAATTCGTATAGGGCTCGCGCATTGGGCGCTTCCGTAGCGGATGCCACCGGTGCGCTGGTTTCTTCCGGAGCTTGGGGCTCATCCACCACGGTTAGGGGAAGCATCTGACGGTCTTCAACGCTTTGCTTGACCATGTTGTGGAATACGGTGAATACCAAGTGCACTTCTGCTACACCGGTTTCCGGATTCGGGTCTAGGAAGCGTTCCAGAAGTTCATCTGAGACTTCAGAGGTCATCTTCTTCGAGGGTGCGTCAGATTCACCAGTCCACGAGCGGGCGATTGGCACACCGCGGAATCGGAAGAAGGCATCACCACGGCGTCCGCAAACGTAGAGCACCGGATCTTTGCCCTCACCCTTTAGTTTCTCGATTAGAGCTTCGGTTTCGCGCAGGATCACCGCTGAGTAGGCGCCGGCCATACCGCGGTCAGCAGTAACACATACGATTGCCACCCGATTGGTGTCAGTCCGAGGACGGGTCAAGGGGTGATCGAAATCGGAGTGCAATGCTACCGCAGCCACAGCGTCAGTGATTGCCTTAGCAAAGGGAGTGGAAGCACCTGCTGCCGCTCGCGCTTTACCAATGCGAGACGCTGCGATCAGCTCCATCGCACGGAAAACCTTTTTCAGGGTTTCCGTGGAGCGGATTCGCTGCTTGTAGATTCTTTGCTTTCCGCCCATTGATTAGCCTTTGGCTCCGGGACGGACGATCTCTTCACGAGTCTGCTGTACTTCAGCCTTTTCTACTTCTTCAGCGGCCTCTTCATGGCGGAACATGGGAACGAACTCTTCGACCTTTGCCTTTAGCTCGGCTTCGGTTTCTTCAGTGAGTTTGCCCGTGTTCTTAATGGTTTCGAGTACCTCGGTATTTGAACCTAGGAAGTCAAGCAGTTCATGCTCGAATCGGCGAACGTCCTTTACCGGGATATCGTCTAGATAACCGTTGGTACCGGCCCAGATAGAAGCAACCTGTGCTTCTACGGTGTATGGGGTGTACTGAGGCTGCTTTAGTAGTTCCATTAGACGCTCGCCTCGTGCCAGCTGGCGACGAGTGACGGCATCTAGGTCAGAGGCGAACATGGCGAATGCCGCCATGGATCGGTACTGAGCTAGCGTCAACTTCAAGGTACCTGAAACTTGTTTCATTGCCTTGACCTGGGCAGCGCCACCAACACGAGACACCGACACACCGACGTCTACAGCAGGACGCTGATCGGCGTTGAAGAGGTCGGACTGAAGGAAGATCTGACCATCGGTAATCGAAATTACGTTGGTAGGAATGTATGCGGAAACGTCGTTTGCCTTGGTTTCAATGATCGGCAGACCGGTCATTGAACCGCCACCGAGTTCATCGGAAAGCTTTGCACAACGTTCTAGTAGACGGGAGTGCAGGTAGAAGACGTCACCGGGGTAAGCTTCACGGCCCGGCGGGCGACGGAGCAGCAAAGAAACTGCACGGTAGGCTTCAGCTTGCTTGGACAGATCGTCGAATACGATCAGGACGTGCTTACCGTCGTACATCCAGTGCTGACCGATAGCAGAGCCGGTGTAGGGGGCAAGGTACTTGAAGCCTGCCGGATCGGAGGCCGGAGAAGCCACGATAGTCGTGTATTCCATAGCTCCGGCATCTTCAAGGGCGCCACGTACGGAGGCGATGGTTGAGCCCTTCTGGCCGATTGCTACGTAGATACAGCGAACCTGCTTGCTGGGATCTCCACTGCGCCAGTTTTCGCGCTGGTTCAGGATGGTGTCGATGGCGATGGCAGTTTTACCGGTCTGACGGTCGCCGATGATCAACTGACGCTGACCACGACCGATTGGAATCATCGTATCGATTGCCTTTAGACCGGTCTGCAGCGGTTCATGCACTGATTTACGTGCCATTACGCCGGGAGCCTGGAGTTCTAGAGCACGGCGTCCCTGAAGATCGGTAATCTCACCAAGACCATCGATCGGACGGCCTAGTGGATCAACGACGCGGCCTAGGTAGCCGTCACCGACTGGTACTGAGAGGACCTCTCCAGTGCGGTAGACGCGTTGGCCTTCTTCGATGCCGGTGAAATCGCCTAGAATAACGGCACCAATAGAACGGACATCAAGGTTCATGGCTAGGCCTAGGGTGCCATCTTCAAAACGCAGGAGTTCGTTTGCCATGGCGCCGGGAAGGCCTTCAACCTCGGCGATGCCGTCGGCTGCTAGAGTAACGTACCCGACTTCTTCAGTGGCGGCCTGCGGTGGCTCATAGCTTTCTACGAAGCTATCGAGTGCCGCACGAATTTCTTCGGGGCGAATGTTCAAATCTGTCATCTGTCGTTCCTTAAAACTATTGATTATCCCGCCATTCGACGCCGTAAGGCCGCGAAATCGGATTTTAGAGTTCCGTCGATAGATTCAGTTGCTAGTCGTAACCGAAGTCCACCGATCATATTGGGATCTACCGTAACGTTGATAGTTACAGGACCGTACTTGCGCTGCAGGATCTGTTGGAGGCGATCCATTTGCGCTTCTGAGAGGGGTGCAGCACTGGTAACGCGAACTAGACGTTGTTCGTTTAGGTGGGCCCCCAAAGAAGCAAGCCGGTCAAGATCAAGAAGTAGTGATGAACTACGTGGTCGCTTAACTACCCGTCGAACGAGATCGAAAGTAATGGGGTTAAGTCGCTCCCCTAGTAGCTTTTGCAACAGGTTATCTCGTTGATCATCACTGAGCACGGAAGCTTTTGAAAGCGCAACGCGTAAATTACGATCGGTCTTTAGAAGACTTCGAACCGCACCAAGTTCTGATATCAGTGTGCCCAGATGTCCCTCTGATTTAGCTCCAAACATGAGCGCTTGGGAGCCTAGGTTATCGAGGCAGGTTCGTAGATCTTCGTCTTCCGATAGTCGCGCCGCTGCTAGGACCTGCACGACCTGCAATGTAAGCGGGCTAACCTTGGACTCAAATAGTTGAGCAAGTAGCTTGGCTTTGTCATTGGCATCGCGTGATGGGTCATTGAGGGCGCGTCGCAACGAACCTGTAGACATAAAAACCTGTCCCAGGTCGAAAAGTTCTTCTCCAACGCGCTGAGCCTCGGTCGGCTCTGCCGACAGTGACGCAACTAGCGCTTTGGAAGCAGCCGCGAGGGCCTTTTCGCTTGCGTTACGCATATCTTCCTTTCTACGCCACCATTTCGCGGTCTAGCTCATCAAGGAATCGATCAATGACGCGGGAGGTCAAAGCTTCGTCCTCGAGGTGTTCACCAACGATCTTTTCGGCCAGGTTGGTTGCCATCGTACCGATGTCAGATCGTAGGGATTCCTGGGCAGCGAGCTGGTCGGCGGCTAGCTGAGCGCGAGCCACTTCGGCCACGCGGTTAGCTTCATTGGTAGCTTCAAGCTTCGCCTGAGCAATGATCTTGCGACCCTGCTCTGAGGCATCCTCACGTACTTGCGCCGCTTGACGATAGGCTTCGTCTAGGATTGCCTGTGCTTCACTATTGGCCGCAGCTAATTTCTTCTCTGCAGTTTCGGCATTTTCTAGTCCTGCACGAATAGTTTCAGTACGTTCATCGAGAACTGCGTTGAAACGCGGTAGGACGTAAATGTAGAAAACGATAGAGATAATTAGGAATACGACTACACCCCAAACTAGATCATAAATATGAGGTAGTAGAGGGTTATGAGAAGTTTTGCTACCGTGCTCTGCGGCGGCTAAAACTAGACTCGTCATAGCCACAAGATACCAGCAACGAAGCCTAGTAGACCAAGTGCCTCAATAAAGGCAGAACCAACTAGCATGTTGGTAAAGAGCTTACCGGCAACCTCAGGCTGACGGGCGGTTGCTTCCTGGGTTTTTGCAACCAACATACCAATACCGATACCTGGGCCTAGGGTACCTAGACCGTAACCGATAACCGCAATTGCACCTTGCATGAGTTTTCCTCCTGTTTGTTAAGGACTATTGTCCGTCTACTCGGTCAGTGCTCACTGACCGAAAGCTGAATATAAATGGCGGTAAGCATTGCGAAGACGAATGCTTGAATTCCGGCCACCAAGGTTTCCAAAAGAATAGTAAATAGCGACCCCGTAAAGGTCAGCGCTGCCGCTCCCTTGAGGAATCCATCAGCGAAAAAGAGCAAATAATGGGTTCCGAAGAAAGTCAGAGCCAACATCAAGTGTCCCGCCAACATGTTTGCCAAAAGACGAATAACTAGAGTTACTGGCCTGACAATAAAAGTCGAAAAAACTTCAATGGGCGTTAACAAAATGTAAACGGGTTTGGGCACCCCAGGGGGGAATAATTGGCTCTTGAAGAAGTGTAGGAAGCCCTGCTCTTTGATACCCGCACCGATAAATAGCAGGTAAGAGAAAAGGGCGAAGACAATCGGCGCACCGACAACCGAGGTACCGGCAATGTTTAAGAAGGGCAATACGCCAGTAATATTCATGGCAAAGATGCCCAAGAAAATTACGGTCAATGGCGGCGTGTAACGCTTTGCTAGCTTCGGTGATTCGATCACCGCACCCGCAATCTGAGTACGAACGAAATCAAGAACAATTTCTAAGGCTCCTTGGAAACGTCCAGGAACTTTTTTCGCTCTAGCAGCACCGATTGCGAAAATTACGCAAATTGCCACGACGGCGATCACGCGAACTAGCATGATGCGGTTCATCGCGAAAGGGGTACCCTCAAAAAACAAAATCTCAGGGTAGAAATCTTCGATGCTCGGTCGGGGTGGTACCTCACCTGAGGAGGTCGAAATCAGGGCGCTTAAAAGACCTAATGCCACAACGCTTCCCTTCCGAAGAACAGATTAAAAATCCTTACCGACAATATTCTACACAGCGAATTTAAAAAGGTCATTCTTTATCCGGAGTAGGGTTATCTGGATTACTAAAATGAGAAGCGATTCCCTGTAGATTAAGCTTCTTTAAGATCATTAACTGTGCTCCCAAGACCAAAATAATCCCTACGATCACGATGATCAGCGCCGGCTTTAGTCCTAGGCTGGGAAGTTTGATAGTTATCGCACCTAAAATCAGTACTAGCAACATTTTTGCCAGTAAAGTCCCCAACAGTACGGGGGCAAAATTACTAGGGATTTTTACGATCCAATACATTTGGAGATACAGCAGTAGGAATAGAAGTAGATTTACCGCCACACCGATACTAACCGCTAGCAGTGCACTACTACCCTTGAGATACACGATAGTTGCACCGACGAGGATTGAAACTAGCAATACCAGCGGAAAAACAACTTTACGAAGAGCCCGAAATAGTCCAGAGTTTTGTGCTACCAAATCAAGCGACATTTATTTTCCTCTCCCAGCTGTTTGCTTGCGTCTCCGATATCTAGGTACTCCCGCAGTGATGATTAACGCGAGGATGACTAGTGGTACCGCGAACACTAGCATCTGTCCCCAGTTCAAGATCACTAGAGAGGCCATTGAGAAAGCCACTACGGCTGACCATAGGTACATCACTAAGACTGAACGTTTATGGGAGTGCCCTAGGCGAAGTAGACGATGATGCAGGTGCAGTTGATCGGGATGAAACGGGCTCTTACCCTTTGAGACCCTTCGAATAACTGCCATGGTCATGTCCAGCAGGGGAATAAAAATCACCGCGAAGGGCAAGAATAAGGGCAGCAGCACAGAAACTTGACGCGTGGCATTTAAGCGAACTGGGTCGATTTGCCCCGAAACAATAACGGCTGCCGAGGCGACCACTAGTCCTAGCAGCATCGCTCCCGAATCTCCCATAAAGATCGTCGCCGGATTGAAATTGTGTAGTAAGAATCCGGCACAAATCCCCACGAGGGCGATGCATAGGAGCGAGGCTAACGAGGCATATGAGACTGACTGCATGACTCTGGTTAAGAAATAGCAGTAGGCAAAGAAAGCTAGTGAGCCAATTGCCAGCATCCCAGCTGCTAGACCGTCAAGGCCGTCCACAAAGTTAACTGCATTAATCGCTGCAACTACCAGCAAAATGGTGACGAAAGCAGATAGTCGTGAAGAACCGATCGTGACCCCAAAGACGGGGAATGAAATCATTTGGATTCCCTGCCATGACATGGCTCCGGCAATTAGTATCTGTCCGGCAAGTTTGGTATACCAGTCCAAATCCCAAACATCATCGATCATTCCCAAAAAACAAATCGCCACGGCTGCCCACACCACAGTCCACCCTTGGGAGGATAGGAAAATATCATCCAAGAACGGCATTCGGGAGGCCATTACCATCGCTCCGACAAAACCGAACATCATCGCTACCCCACCTAGCCGCGGGATCGGATGATCGTGGACGTCGCGGTCACGCACCGGAGTAAAAATATTAGTAGCCAGTGTCAACTGCCTGATGACCGGCGTGATCAGAGCTGTAAATGCCATTGCGATAAGCAGGATTAAAACATAAACCTTCATATAAGCCTGCTTTATCTACCTGCTACCTGAGTTCCAAGGCAATCGGATAATTCTGACGCGCCTACCCCACCTGCACGCAGGATAGTTGGAGTATCTTGGGTCAAATCCAAAATCGTTGAAGCGGTGCCACTACCTTCGGTGTCGTCTTCTAGGTAAAAGCTAACTTTTGAACCGAAATACTCTATCGCTTGGGCACAGGTCGTGGCTGGGGGCTTCCCGGTGAGATTGGCACTGGTTAAAGCCAGCGGACCGGTCTGTTGTAGAACAGACAAGAGCCCCTCATGCCCGGGGACTCTAATCGCGATGGTTCGATTATTAGTCGAGAGATCTAAGGTGAATCCTTCTGCGGTGGGTAGAATCAGGGTCAGCGCTCCGGGCCAGAAGGTTTCGGCTAGTGCCTCTAGGTCATATTTCACCGGAGCACAGAAAGCCTGCAGGTCAGTAAGTGAAGCTCCCACGACTGGGGGCGGCATCTGTCGGTCTCGGCCCTTGGCAGCTAATAGTTTTGTGATCGCGTCAGGATCGGTCGGTTTAACGCCGATCCCGTAGACGGTATCGGTAGGGACGACGATTAGCTGATATTCAGCTACGGCCTTTTTTAGCTCTTGCATCGCATCAGCTGCCAGAGGCATTGTCATCCGGTTTTTGGTATTCACAAGCTTATTTTCGCACAGGCAGCATTTTCTGTCCGCTTAGAGTCTTGGTGTGGCCGAACTAGATTTTAGCTACCAGGAAGCGGTCTCTAGCGTTTAGGTCCCGAATTGTTTGTGCTTCTTGATATCCTTGCTCTTTCGCACTGTTAACCAGAGCAACGCCCTGGGTATCGTCATGCTCCATGATCAAAACGCCTCGATCATTCAAAGCGTAACTCGCGGATGCCAGGATCCCTTGCGGAATCTTTAATCCATCATCCGAGCCTCCAAAAAGAGCTCTTGCTGGATCATAGTTAATAACTTCAGCGGGTAGCTGCCGTTGCTCAGGTATATATGGTGGATTGCAAACGACTAGATCGAATGAATGCTCTGCCACTATCCCGGCCAGTTGAAGAGCATCAGCTTTTAGGATTCGGGCGCTAGGAGCAAAGCGTCGTAGGTTGATCGCCGCCACTTGGTAGGCTGCCGAATCGATTTCGACCCCCACGTAGCTGATTTTGGCTTCTGGTTCTTCAGCAGCTAGTTCAGAGGCTAAGGCCGCTGTGATTGCACCTGAGCCTAGGCATAGTTCGAGGACGCGTATCGGACCGGATCCCTGCGCAAGTTTCTGATGAATCGCCTGCTTGGCTAGATCAACAAGCATTTCGGTTTCCGGCCTTACGATGAAGACCCCGGGTTTGTATTCCAAGGTTAGATAGCGGAAATACATTTCCCCGAAGATAGCTTGGAGCGGTACTCCGTCACTTCTTTTTTGACTGGCCGCCAAGATTCTAGCTACTGCTTGGTCATCTAGTTGCGAGGGGGCGGCGTATTGGTGTGGGTAACCTGAAAAATGCCGGAAAATCAGTTCGGCCTCGCGCGCGTAAGAGGTGATTCCAGCTTCAGCTAGCTGGTCTCTAACGCTCTTGATTATGACCGAGGTTGCTTTTGGCACGCTGCTGCTCGTTTGGCTATTGGTTTAGTTGGCGGCGTTTGCGAGTCGCTGCGCCTCGTCCATTTCGATTGCGGAGGCGATTACGGGGCCTAGGGCTCCGTCTAGAACCTGGTCTAGGTTGTAGGATTTGTAGCCGGTACGGTGATCCGAGATCCGATTTTCGGGGAAGTTGTAGGTCCGGATACGTTCCGAACGGTCTACCGTGCGCACCTGGGAGTGTCGCATATCGGCCGCTTCTGCTTCACGTTTGGCCTTGGCCTCTGCTAGGAGCCGAGACTGTAGGACGCGCATAGCGGCTTCTTTGTTTTGAAGCTGAGATTTTTCGTCCTGCATCGAAACGACGATGCCAGAGGGCAGGTGGGTAATACGGACAGCCGAGTCGGTCGTGTTAACGGATTGGCCTCCGGGACCCGAGGAACGGAAAACGTCGATTTTCAGGTCGTTTGGATCGATTACGACCTCGTCATCAGATTCGACTTCTGGCATGACGAGGACGCCCGCGGCGGATGTGTGGATTCGGCCCTGTGATTCGGTCACGGGCACGCGCTGTACTCGGTGGACGCCACCTTCGAACTTCAGCTGGGCCCACACACCTTCTTCTGGTGCCGGGTTTCCTTTAGCTTTAAAGGATACCTGCGCGTCTTTGATACCACCTAGGTCAGATTCGGTTAGGGAGAGTACCTGGACACTCCAACCCTTGGTTTCGGCATAACGGGTGTACATGCGCAACAGATCGCCGGCAAAGAGGGCCGATTCGTCACCGCCTTCCCCGGCTTTGATTTCCATGATGACGTCACGAGCATCGTCTGGGTCGGCTGGGGCTAGCACTTTTAAGAGGTTATTTAGGGCTTGGGATTTTTCAGCTTCAAGCCCTTCAATTTCTTGTGCGATTTCAGGATCATCATCGCCTAGTTCTTGAGCGGCAGCTAGGTCTCCTTCAGCCCGCTTGAAAGCGTTTGCGGCTTGTACGATTCGACCTAGTTCGGCGTAGCGACGTCCCAACTTGCGTGCTTTCCCCTGGTCTTCGTGGACGCTGGGGTCAGCGAGCTGTTTTTCGACCTCTGCATATTCTTCGAGCAGTGGGGTTAAAGCGGCTAGTTGGTCAGTCATGGAGATCCTTTAATAAAGATTATTAGTTTTAAGTTTTAGGTAGCCGAAAGCGCCGAGGGTTTCCCCTTCGGCGCTTTCGGTTTAAAAGACTACTTCTTGCGCTTGCCGTAGCGAGCTTCGAAGCGTGCGACACGACCACCGGTGTCCATGATCTTCTGCTTACCGGTGTAGAACGGGTGGCAAGCTGAGCAAACGTCTACGCGCATCTGACCGGAGGTCAGGGTAGAACGGGTATCGAATTCGTTACCACAGGTGCAGGTAACGTGAGTTTCGACGTACTCGGGATGGATATCCTTCTTCAAAACTAACTCCTTAAGGGATTCGAGGATACCGGGTCCACTCCAGATCCGGAGCGGTGAACCGGGAACAGTCCTCTATTATGCCCCAAGTAATCGGGATTTCGCTAGATGAACAGAAGTGAAAATACAGAAAGCGAGCATTTACACACTTGCGTCAGCTACTTCGTAAAACCAGCTAATACCGATTGTTCACCATTGTTTTGTTACTTTGCGCTGATTCTTCTTTAACTTTACTGTTCCAATGTTTACTAAAAACCAATAGACTATGGTCTGATGAGTATTTATTTATTGCTTAGAGTCCTGTTTTTCCTGTGGGTCCCGGGTTTAGCCTTGGCGGCTTCAATCCGAGTGCGTGGCAACCTCGTTTTGCTGCTTAGCCCGGCACTAAGCGTGGGTTTGATGTCTCTTTACGCGGTACTAAATACCTTTATCCCACTTCCCTATCCGCGGATAGAATTTTTCTTCTTCGTGGCCCTTCTTTGTGGATTCGGTTATTGGTTAAGTCGGGTCTTAACTTTGCCGATCATTCAACTGCCGGAACATGAACAGGGTGCTGACCGGGATTGGCTTCACAGTTTTATTGCTTGGCTAAGCGGTATCCTTGCGGGCACCGCGGGCATGTGGACCTTCCAACGTGCTCTGGGAGATGTCGATCTATCCCCCACTCTTTGGGATCTGCAATTCCATAATGGCCTTTTGCGCTTTATGGATCAGCACAATGCCATTTCCCCATTCTTTGTTACTTCTTTTGCTGGAGGCACTCCGATCCAAGCGGGTGCCATGTATCCAAATGCATTGCACTTAACGGCCTTCTTCGCCTACCAAGACAATCCCATGCCCGCACTGAATGCGGTAGCAATTATTTGCGTTGGGATGTTTGGTTTGGGAATGGCACTTTTAGCCTCCCTTATCTTCCAGAAGCACCTTTGGGCCGCTCCCCTTACCGGCTTCCTCTCACTTGATTTTATGGCCTTTAACGCTAAGGTCTTTGCCACCGGTGGCCGCTGGGCTTACGGTTTTGGTTTCTCCCTAACCCCTTGGCTTTTGATTGTTATTTGGGCACTTTGGCTTCATATCTCTGAACAGCAAAGGTTCGGGGCTTACCTACAGGCCATCATTATCTTCCTTGCCGCAGTTCTAGCAGGCTTCAACGGCCACGCTGGAGCTCTGTATCTGCTGGGAGCAATTACTATTCCGGCAGGACTCTATTTAGTCCTAGTTAACCGAAAAGATTCAGCTAAACGGAATCTAGCCCTGGTTAGCCTTGCGCTACAGCTCCTAACTACTTTCGGTTTACTTTTCTACGGTTTAGGTCACGTTGGTGCTATTAAGTACGGGAAGCTTTCTGAGTTCTCCGATGCCCTGCTCGAAGGCCTATCGGGTGGGGAAATGTCCCGTTGGTATCCAAGCACCGAAAAGATCGGCTCCTGGTCGCTTCTGATTATGGTGATTATGGCACTAATCGGTCTAGCCCTGTTCAAGGGACGTCGCTGGTGGCTTCTGGTCGAACTGAACGCATTAGGGCTCTACGTAGCCGCGGTCTACATTAGCGTTCCCTGGTACGTGCTAATCCATCCGCTCTATAATGACCGGACCCGTGTTGCCTGTCTTCTTTCATTAACAATGCCGCTCATTATTACTGCGGGTTGGAGCAACTGGGCCGAGAAGTTGGAACTACTAGTCCCCAACGTTAATGCTAAGCGAGTAGTCAGCATTGGTATTCCTGCCGCGCTCATTCTGGCGACCGTGCTACCTGGTGGTTTTGCGCGCTCTACTGAACGTTTTGAGATTTTGAATGCCGCTGCTCGGGTGCCCGGCCATGATCTGCTCACGGAACCTGAGGTTACCCTCATGCGTAGTTTTGCTAAGGATCACCCGGGTGGGATGCTTGGTCATCCTGCGACCGGCGCTCCGCTGTACTATGCAGTTACTGGCGAGCCGGCGTTCCCTCGCTATACCTCGATGAATGCCACTAAGGAAGAGCGTAAAGCTTTAACTAGTATTGATCAGGTCTTCTCGAATCCGGAAGTGTGCCAAATGGCTAATAAACTTGGTTGGAAGTATTTCTACTTTGATACTGAGCTTTACCGTTCGGGAAATATCGGCGATACGAAGAGCTATGAGGCTCTTGTAAATCTTGGGGAAGCACGCGATCACCTAGAACAAGTGGCTTCCTCTGGGACGGTAACCATTTACCGCCTACCTTGTTCAAACTAGCTCTCTGTCTTAGTCGCGCTCCACGCTAGGGTCGTATAGGGAAGCAGTATGGGTCCCTCCCCTAGTTCGAGATGTTCGCTAAGGTACCAAAGCAGATTTTCCTGCATTTTTCTTTGGTACTCCGAGCTACCTTTGAGATATGCGGAACGGGTACGACCCAGCGCAAGGACTTCTTGGGTTGAACAGCGTTGCGTCCAGTAGGATAGCTGCAGTTCTGGCTCAGAGAAGTATTCGCTTAACTGGGGTACTTGGGAGACGCGATGTACGTCCCCAGATCGCATGATTCGGCTGAGTCGATACACCCACGGGATGGAAACGTCTAACTGATTGAAGAGGATCCAAACCCTTGCCTCTGGTTTCAATAGCCGCACCAGCATGCTGCTGGTTACTTCGGGGTCTACCCAGTGCCAGGATTGGGCGAATACGGCCGCGTCGAAGCTTTCACCTTCTAGTTCACTGTCACCTAGTTGTTCTGCCGTTGTTTGAATCAGGGTGACCTGGTCGGACTCCCCAAAGTTACTATTAAAGGTTGCGCACATTGATGGAGAGGGCTCTACCGCCACTACTTCGCATCCGAGTTCCAGCAGTTGTCGGGTCATCTTGCCGGTACCTGCCCCCAACTCAAGGATTCGGGTGGGTTTATCGGAATCGGCTTTTAGATACGAGGCAGCCTGCACCAGTTCTTGAACCAGCTTGGGCGGGTAGGCCGGTCTAGTTGGTTCGTATTCTGGTGCAGGCTGTTCGTATGGGTTCGTGTTCAAACTGAAGCTTCCGCGTCAGTCAGCTACAGGAGTATTCTTTGCAATCATCATGAGGAATTCAGCGTTGGAGCTGGATTCCTTGAGCCTTGACAATACCAACTCGGCAGCTTCTTGGGTGTCCAATGCGCCCAAGACGCGACGTAGCTTCCAGAGAATCTGTAGTTCTTGCTGGTTGAAGAGGGCTTCTTCGCGGCGGGTACCCGAAGCGTTGATGTCCACGGCCGGGAAGATGCGACGGTCGGCAAGCTGGCGCGAGAGGCGTAGTTCCATGTTGCCGGTGCCCTTGAATTCTTCGAAGATGACTTCGTCCATCTTGGAACCGGTTTCGATTAGTGCGGTAGCTAGGATGGTTAGCGAACCGCCGCCCTCGATGTTACGAGCAGCACCGAAGAACTTCTTGGGCGGGTAGAGTGCAGAGGCATCGACACCACCAGAGAGGATACGCCCAGAAGCCGGAGCGGCTAGGTTGTAGGCGCGTCCTAGACGAGTGATGGAGTCCAGCAGGACGACCACGTCTTGGCCTAGTTCCACTAGGCGCTTGGCGCGTTCGATGGCTAGTTCTGCCACTAGGGTGTGGTCGGAAGCCGGACGATCGAAGGTCGAGGCAATGACTTCACCGCGGACGGTGCGCTGCATGTCAGTGACTTCTTCGGGGCGTTCGTCAACTAGGACCACCATGAGGTGGACTTCCGGGTTGTTAACAGCGATCGCGTTGGCGATCTGCTGCATGATGATGGTCTTACCGGCCTTGGGCGGTGAAACAATCAAACCACGCTGGCCCTTACCGATGGGAGCGATTAGATCGATTACGCGAGGAGTAATAGCCTTAGCGGTGGTTTCTAGGCGCAGCTGCTCCTGCGGGTAGAGCGGAACTAGTTTATTGAATTCAACTCGTTCAGCGGCCTGTTCGATGGTCATGCCGTTGATGGTATCTAGTCGAACTAGGGCATTGTATTTCTGACGAGGACGCTCTCCCTCGATAGGTGCGCGAACGGCACCTTGGATGGCATCGCCAGGACGTAGTCCGTGGCGGCGTACCATACCTAGGGTTACGTAGACATCATTGGGTCCGGGTAGGTAGCCGGAGGTGCGTACGAAGGCGTGATTGTCCTGAACATCCAAGATACCGGCAATGGGGACTAGGTCCTCAGCGTTGGCGTCATTATTGGAGTTAGGGGTTTCCTCGTCACGATTTCGGTTATTGCGACGGTTGTTCTTCTGGTTACGTCCACGGCGACGACGACCACCACGATCATCTTCGTCGTCCCGGTTGTTATTCTTTTCCGGAAGGGCGATTTCTTCTAGGTCTTCGACCTTGGCTTTCTTTTCTGCCTGGGGGCGCTCAGCTTCGCGTTCCTTCGGAGCTTCACCTAGTTCATCAAGCAGTGCGGCTTTGACATCTAGCGGTTCACCGGCGGGCGCGGTTGCTCGACGACGACCACGGCCACGAACGGGCTTTTCGCGATCGTTGCTGTGCTTGGCTTCAGCTTTTTCTGCCGGCTGCGCATCAGTCTTATCCTCTGAAGCTGTTAGTTCAGTGTCCTTAGCGGAGGTTTCTACCTCAGCCTTTTCTGACTTTCGACGGTTGTTCGATCGTTTTCCGTCATTGTTCTGTTTTGCCTGAGCTGTTTCTTTTTCAGCTTCTGGAGCTGGTTTTGCTGCCTCGCGACCGCCATTGGTTGCGTTGCGTGCTTCACGTACGAGTTTGATTAGATCTTGTCGGCGGGTTTTGGGGGGAACGTCAAGTCCCATTTCTTGGGCCAATGCCTGAAGATCAGCCAGGCGAAGAGTTGACAGAGGGCCACTCTTTAGAGTCTGTTCTGAGTCTTTCACTAGATTCCTTAGTGTTTAGGGATCCCCAATTTATGGGGTCAATTTGAATGCCAGATCCTGAAGGGAATTGCGTTGTAAATGAAGAAGTCTTCAATCACAGAAATTCAGCGGATTCAGGTCGACTTTGATACGTCCGAAGACTGTAAAGCAAAATCTACCAGTATTTTGTCTTTCTGTCATCCCAAATTGTGGTCAGATATCCACATGAGCTTAAGAATATTAGCTACTTAACACTGATTAGCTTAAGCCCTTGCCCAGAGAGGCTACAGTAACGAGTCTGCCATCCGGCTGCTTCCGCTGCTGCTATGGTGTCTCCCCCAACTCGTCCAGGAACGACAATATTCTGAGTAAAACCAGCTAGGCTGGGTGCGTATCCCTGCTCTTTTAGCCAAGTCAGCATCGCGGCAGCTCCAGGAGAAATTTGATCTATTAGAGCAATAATTTCCGCATGTTCGGCAGCCCAGAGTGAAGCCGGAAGGTCCTGTTCGGTCTTTAGAAAGGCGCTAGCCAGCGCACTGCGCCGTTGCAGATCAGCTAAAGCACTAATCGAATAGTTCTGATGCGCTAGTAGCATATGCATTTGCGACGCGGGTAAAACAAACTCAGGGTGGAAGATGGTTACCCCGAACTGTCGATTGGTCTCAAGCTTGGTGACGCCAGATTTGGAGTCAGTTACTTCCGATGATCCAAGTAGCTGTTTATCCCCTAGTTCTGTAACGCTTAACCAGATACCACCCTCAAGGGCGGCAAATACGGCCGGCATGGATGGCACTTGGGACGATAATGCTTGCTCACAAAACTCGTTAGAGAATAGTTCCGAAGGTGAGGTCAGAGCGCGCAGGATACCAATTGCCACCGCTGCTGAGTTAGTTTCAACGGCCCCGGTGATAGACATGGCGAGGGGTGCTCGGAAGGTGATTTTGAAACCAACTTCTGGCCCTCCCTGCGCTTCTAGGAGCAGGCGAAGGTAGCGCAATACGGGATGCTCAGTGCCTAGATCTTCGTGGTTTCCTAGCGTGTCTTTGAGCCGGACTTCGCTATCTCCCAAAACAGCTTGAGCGCGAATAGTATCCCGAAAGTCCAAAGCTATTGCCAGTTGGGTGGCTGGTTCTGGGAGTGCCCCTAAGGATCCGAATCCAGGGATTACCGTAGGCAGATTAAAGGACGCAAAATCGTGTGCAAAGCGTAGCGACATTTTCCGGACCCTCTTTTCCTCAGTGAATCAGTTTTGAGATTGTTCTCCACTTATCCATGAGTGTACGCGGATAGTTTGTCGGTTTATCCCCACGACTTGGGCGGGTTGCGAATATGGTTGACCAGCAGGATCAGTTTTTTGCGCTAGACGAGCAGGCACTAGGACACCTGCCGATTCATTATTGACCTTTGCGATACCCATGGTACTTTGTGCCAGTACTTGGGTGGATACTGCGTTATAGATGCTAGGTATCGTTAGGTCGAGTTGTTGACAGATAATCCGGACGGTCTCAGCCAGTTTTAGGCTGATTTCATTGGCACTTAGCGGTTGTGGATCGCTTCCCGTGAGGCGCGCTTTGGATTCGTATCCGGTTAGGATTACAAAATCCGAGGTCGCTCCGGCTTCCCGTACCTGTTTCAAGCCTCTTAGTAGGCTCAAGATCCCATCAGGGAGCGTGCTTACATCGCTAAGCGACTGATGTTCAGAACTTGCCACTCCGTTGATCTGGGCTTTGGAATGAGCGGCTAGCGACTGAATCGTCGTAGCAGAAACTTGTTGAATATCAATTAGGAGGTTATTGATTGAGCTTCTAAAAGCTCCCTCAGGTTCTGCCAGCAGCACTTCGGGTAGTTCTTGGGCCAGATTCTCGCTAGCTATTACTAGATCCAATCCCGAAAGCGAGTGAGAGTCTAGTAGGTCGCTAAGTTCCTTAAGCAGGTTTGCGCTTGCGGATTCCGCTGCCGAGGAGAGCACTAGGAGGATCGATTCTCCGTTGATCCCCCACTGCGCAAGTTCGCGTAGTTGCTGAAGGCTATTAGCCCGCAGGTGGATTCCGCTTCCTACTATTTGTTTTGCTAGCTCAGCGGAGAGACCGGCACTTACGTCGTAGAAAACTGTTGCCCCGGACATGCCATAGCCATCCCAGCAGGCTTCACTGAGTGCAGAGCGCCAGACGAATAGTCTTGAGATTAGATCTACCTCATCAAGGATTACTGCTTGGTCACCGAACTGTGATTGGATCTCCGCTAGGGATAGGCCGTCAAGTTTTAGCTCACGATCACTATCCCTAGTCAGATTCCAAGGCCAAAACTCCGGGGTTTCCCCGGGTTCTGGGGTGTTAGCGTGGGTTGTGGCGCTAGGGTCAGCGCTCAGTGGAATGAACGCCGTGGTCATTACATGCGTTCGGGTGCGCTAACACCCAGCAGATTCAAACCATTGGAGAGTACCTGGGCTACTGCCTGGTTTAGGTATAGTCGTGCGGCGTGCACCGGTTCTACGCTTTCGCCGGCACGCGGAGTAACCCGGGAGTTTCCGTACCAAGCGTGGTAGGCGGCAGCTAGGGATTCTAGGTAGCGAGCAACGCGGTGCTGTTCACGTAGCGTGGCGGCCTGGGCGACGATTTCGGGGAACTGCGCTAGCGTCCCTAGGAGTTCGGTATCAGCTGCCGAGTCAAGCTGCGCGGGGTCGAATTCGCTCTCGAGGGTGATTCCCGCTTCCGCTGCATTGCGCGCTACGGAACATGTGCGAGCGTGCGCATACTGCACGTAGTAAACCGGGTTCTCATTTGAGGCTGATGCTAGTAGATCTAGATCAATGTCGATCATTGAATCCATTGAAGAACGAGCTAGGGCGTAGCGAGCTGCGTCAACCCCTACTGCATCCACTAGGTCTTCTAGGGTGACGATCGTGCCGGCACGCTTTGACATGCGTAGCGGCTTGCCGTTCTTTTGTAGGTTTACCAGCTGGCCAATGATGATCTGCAGGTTCTTGCCCGGCTCATCACCGAAGGCGGCACACATGGCGTACATGCGACCAATGTAACCGTGGTGGTCAGCACCGAGAAGGTAGATTGCGGCATCTGCGCCGCGTTCGCGCTTGTTTAGGTAGTAGGCGATGTCGCCACTGAAGTATGCGGCTTGACCGTCGGACTTAATAATCACGCGGTCTTTGTCATCGCCAAGTTCGCTGGACTTAAGCCAAATAGCGCCGTCTTTGTCGTAGACCATGCCACGTTCGCGGAGTCGTTCGATGGCCCGGTCAACATCACCTGATTTGTGCAGAGTGTCTTCGTGGAAGTAAACATCGAATTCGACTTTAAAGTCATGCAGTTCAGACTTGATCTCGTCAAACATTAGCTGCACGCCCACGGACCGGAATACTTCGAGCGCCTTTTCGTCTTCTAGCTCGGAGGGGTTGGGACGTCCAGCGGCGGTCTCAATAGAGATGACCTCTTGGGCGATATCGTCAATGTACTGACCGCCGTAGCCGTCCTCAGGGACCTCTAGGCCACGCGCGCGAGCCAGCAAAGACTTAGCGAAACGGTCGATCTGAGCCCCGTGATCATTGAAATAGTATTCACGGGTTACCTCTGCCCCCTGAGAGGTCAGGATTCGCGCTAGGGAGTCTCCAACCGCAGCCCAACGAGCATGCCCCAAATGGACTGGACCGGTTGGGTTAGCCGAAACATACTCGAGGTTAATCTTTTCCCCGGCCATGGTCTTGGAGGTGCCGTATTCGCTTCCGGCAGCCAGAATGGTGCGGGCTAACTCGCCTGCCGAGGCGGCGGAAAGGCGGATATTAATGAATCCCGGCCCAGCGACCTCGGTCGAGTCAATACCTTCCTGCTGAGCTAATTTTTCAGTAATAAGCTCCGCGAAAGCACGCGGATTCAGACCCGCTTTCTTTCCCAGCTGTAGAGCAACGTTGGTCGCCCAGTCACCGTGCTCGCGAACGCGCGGACGTTCAACCTTCACCGGCTGCGGCAGGTCCTCAATGCTTAGGTTAACTTCATCAAGCTCTGTGAGCTCTTCTAGGATATGAAAAATTACTTCAGATAATTCAAAAGGCGTCATGAACCAAGATTAACCGTTTAGGTAAACATCGTGCATGTTTTAGCGATAATCGATTAGACCACGTTTAAAATCTGGTGATATACTGTGCAGGTTGCCCCGATAGCTCAGTGGATAGAGCGTTCGCCTCCGGAGCGAAAGGTCGCAGGTTCGAATCCTGTTCGGGGCACTTTTAGTACCCCCAATCAGCTATTTACACTCATCCGCATTCAGTTATCGGCACTTACTTTTTCAACGTTTAACCTAGCTTCTCCAGGATAGCCAAAACGGTTCAGAACCATCACGAAACCTTAGGCAGGGATCCATATTGGTCAGCGAATCCTATTGCTGTTGAGTTAGGTAGTGATAGGCGCGTCGGGGGAAGTCGGAAATCACTCCATCACCACTATGATTGCGAATCGCCTTACCGACTTTTTCAAGTTGCTCGGAGGAGTTGACCGTCCACACCTGCATCGACAAGCCTAAAGCCTCGGCATTCTTTGCCACTCGCGAAGTCGTAACGGGGAAGATCCCGTGGAAGACATCAGGCACCTGGGCGGCCACGGCGGCCACGGTAGACTTCCCTAAAACCTTCTGACGCAACTTAAGCGGATCGATCCCTAAGGGATGTTTGGTGGCATAGGACCAAGCCAATAGTTTTACCACCTCGGGTGCGGAAAGCGAGGTTGCTACCTCTCCCCCGGTTAGCTTACGCATTTGCTGCATTCGGCGATGACTAAAGGTAGCCAGACAAACTCGCTTTTCGGCCTTAGCCGCAAGAATCGTGTTAATTAGCGGCTCGACTGCCTGCGGCGACTTGGCATCAAGATTGAAAACCATATCGGGAAACTCTTCTAATACCTCATCAAGCCGCATTGGATGAGAGCCATCTTTTAAAGTTATGGCTTTGGCGTCTTTCCATGACATGGTGATAAGAGGACGAATTTCGTCACTGACCCTAATAAAAGAAGGATCGTGTAAAACTACTGGAACTCCGTCGCTGGTTACGCGGATATCGGTTTCAATGGCACTGATGGGCTTTGCCAGTGCGGCTTTAAAAGCAGTTAGGGAGTTTTCGACCTTATTCTCTCCCGGTCCGCCACGATGAGCGAACACCAATGGGTCAGATGAGGTGGCCCAGTTAGCGGGAAGTACGGGTTTGGCAGCAGGCGACTCTAGCACTGCTTCATGGCCTCACGTTCGTCAAGGAAAATGGCCTTACTAGACTTCATCCAAGACATGGGCTCAGTGGCCGAATGGTTATCGGCATCGTTACCACGGTGTACTTCGAAGTGTAGGTGCGGGCCGGTGGAGTTACCGGTCGATCCTAACAGACCAACTTGGTCGCCGGCGGATACTTCCTGACCTACTCGTAGATTGGAAGAGCCGCTAATCATGTGACCGTAGACCGTGGTGATATTGCGGGACGGGTGGTAGATCTCAGCAGAGTATCCTAGGCCTGAATCCCAAGAGACTCGCTTGACCACGCCGTCGGCAACCGAGTGAATCGGCGTGCCAGCAGCGCCGGCCATGTCCACGCCAGCATGTAGTCGGTAGATACCCAGAACCGGGTTAACGCGCATCCCGTAACCCGAAGCAATTCGGTAGGTGCCGCGGCTTAACGGCCAGAAGAGGAAGTCATCCTTCGCCTCAGTGGCATCAGGCTTAACCAGTGCCGTGCGAGTACCGTTGGCAGAGGCCGCAACCTTCAGGCAGCGTTCGTTATCTTGCAGTTGTTCACGGACCGCGGCGCGGGCGGCAGCGGCCGGCTTGGAACGGAGTGCGGTAGCTTCCGCGGCATCGATCTTAGACTCAATGGTATCGGCCCAGGCCGGGGTAGATACGGGAGCAGCATTAGCCTGTGAACCACCGGGGGTCACCATTCCGGAAACGGGAACAATCACCGTGGCGGCGGCTAGGGCAACTAGTAGGCTTCCTCGAATAGAACGAGTCCAAGAAGACTCTGCCGGAAGCTCACGATTTTCCGTAGCGTGCACGGGGGTACCCAAAACTTCACCACTCTGTCGACGGGCTGCGCGACTACGAGTGGGGAATTCGGTGGTGCTGGTGGAGAGTTCAGAGCGCTCCGACGGGCCACCAAACTGACGCTTTTGGGTATGATCCTGCGCTTGCTGTGCCTGTCGGTAGGCACGTCGAGAAGGAATGGCTGAGTTATTCTCAGATCCGTAAGTTGACACTAATTACTCCTGCAAAATACGTTAATCAGGCTAATCATATACCTTAGCGAGTTCAAAGACCACCAATTTATAAAAAATCGATAACTCTTGTCTAGATACGTTCCTCACGTAACTTAGCTACGCTCCTCACGTTGCATCGTATCGCGGACGTCACCCACCAGTTCCTCAATAATATCTTCGAGGAAGAGCACCCCAATTTGTTCCGTTCCGTCCATCACGACGGCGACGTGAGTGGCACTCTTTTGCATAATCGAAAGCGCATCATCAACTTCGATATCTTTAGAGACCGTAGCCAATGAGCGCATCCGCCACGCGGGTACCGGCTGGGTGCGTAGTTCTTTCCCCTCAGCTAAGGAAGCGTAAAGCACGTCCTTAACGTGAAGGTAACCTACGAGGGAGGAATCGTCCTCGTCCTCAATCAGGAAGCGAGAGAAACCGGTCCGTGCCACCGCTCGATCAATCTCTTCCGGGGTCACGGTCTCCGGGACGGTCACCAATTCAGCAAGCGGTACCATTGCTTCCCCGGCAGTTTCCGAAGAAAACTCGATCGTCCCTGAAAGCAAACCAACCTCATCTTCCAGAACGCCTTCTGCCCGGGAAATCTCAACGATAGAGGCAACTTCTTCCAAGGTGAATGCCGCACCAACTTCAGATTTTGGCTCAACTCCGCAACGTCGCAGAATCCAGTTCGCGAAGCGATCTAGGAAACGCACGATGGGGCCAAAAACTCGTTCTACCGCTACCAGTGCCGGGCCAAGAATCAAGATGGACTTTTCCGGTAGTGAAACCGAAATATTCTTGGGCACCATTTCGCCAAAAACGACGTGCAAGAAGACCACTAGCAGCAAAGCAAAAATGAAACCAACTGCGTGAGCAGAATAGTCCGGCATTCCCAGTTTTATTAGCGGGTCATGGACTAGATGCGCAATCGCTGGCTCTGCCACCATACCTAGACCGGTAGAACATAACGTCACGCCCAACTGCGCGGTAGCCAACATGACTGAGAGATGCTCTAGGGCCCAAAGCGCCCAGGTGGCCCCGCGCCGCCCCTCGTCCTTTAGCGGCTCAATCTGAGCTCGACGAGCGGACATTACCGCGAACTCGGCGCCCACGAAAAAGGCGTTACCCAGCAGCAATAAAACCGTGATAATCAGTGCAACTTGAGTACTCATTCACTGTCCTCCACGGGAATTGGAGTCAGTCGAATCGAATCTACGCGACGTCCGTCCATACGGCGAACTAGAAGCTTAGCGCCCCCAACTTCAACGCGGTCACCGGCTTTAGGAATCCGTCCCAGTTCGTTCATAATTAAACCGCCGAGGGTTTCATACGGGCCATCATCTGGCAGCATTACGCCGGTAAGCTCTCCTAGTTCATCTGGACGCATCAAGCCCGGAATGATCCATTCATCCCCTAGGCGTCGAGTACCGGTAGCCACGCGCTTATCGTGTTCATCCGCTACTTCCCCAACGATCTCTTCAACAATATCCTCTAGCGTCAGCAAACCTGAAGTGCCGCCATATTCATCAACCACAATAGCCATCTGGAAACCACTCTCACGTAGTTCTACAAGGAGTGGGGCCAAGGATGCCGTTTCCGGCACTCGATGCGCTTCAGTCATCAAAGAGGAAGAAGCTACCGAAACTTCAGCGCGCTTCTCATAGGGAACTGCAACCGCGCGACGCAAGTACACAATCCCTTGAATATCGTCCGTATCGTCACCAATCACCGGGAAGCGTGAATGACCGGTTTTAGCAGCCAGTTCAATCACTTCATCCGCCATCTGATCTACGTGCAGGTAGTGCATCGAAGAACGGTGCGTCATCACGTCCTGAGCCGTTAGATCGCCAAGGGCCACCGACTTCGTAAAGATCGTCGCGGTCATGGGGTCAAGCACGCCCTCATCCGCTGAGTGCCGAACCAAAGAAGCGAGTTCAGGAGCTGAACGGGCAGAAGAAATCTCTTCCGTTGGGGTGATCCCAAAACGCTTTAAGACCCAGTTAGCAGTGCCGTTAAGAACCGCAATGACCGGAGCGAAAATCCTCGTAAAAAGCATTTGCGGGCCAGCTACCCGTCGAGCCGTCTTAAGCGGATCAGAAAGGGCGAAGTTCTTAGGTAGCAGTTCGCCGCCCAACATGGAAAAGGCGTTAACTAAGATCGCCGCAATAATCACGGCAATCGTGGTAGCAATCGTAATCGCCAACCCAAAACGCACACCTAGGGCGGTAAGTAATCTACCCAAGGCGGACTGCGTAGTGTAACCCAACAGAATTGTTGTCAGGGTAATTCCCACCTGTGCGCCTGAAAGCTGGGTTGAAAGAGAACGAAGCGCACGTAAAACGCCCTTAGCACCCTCGTCCCCTTCATTAACGCGCCGCTCAACCATAGCGGGGTCGAGGGCTACTAAAGAAAACTCAGCGGCCACGAATAAAGCTGTCCCCAGGGTCAAAATCACGCCAAGGAACAGGTAGAAAATTTCAAGCCACATGCGTGGAAGGGCACCTCCCGCAGGCGCTAAAAGAAACGCAATGGTGATAGTCATTCATGATGTAGGTAGTTTAGCTATTTTTTTGGCTCTCAGCACCTCCCGTAGATGGAAGCTCGGGCCCGCTAGCCGCAGTGATGTTGAGATTGCCTAACTTTAAGACGCAATCGACGCAGAATTCGCTATTCGTATTGAGATAAAAGCCACCATCGCCTAATCTTTACTCAAAGCTCAAACACGAATAAATGTGAGGTTCAAACGTGAGCGCAGAGCACAATGACCCAACGACGGGTCTAGATTCATCCGCGAATAATTTCTTCCCATCTCAACAAGCTCATTACGCACCCCCAGCACCGCCCAGCGGCGGTTCGCACCTGCAGGACGCTTCCCGCTCAGACCTGCCTCCGCTACCCAATGTGTATATGGAGCCGCCTACCTCTCCCTATGCGGCACAGCAGGCTCAAAAGCGCGCCGTCATGGGGCAGCCTCAAGCTGAAGAACAAACTCGTCTCAAGGGCGTGGCAGCAGCAATTGCCCGAAATATGGACGCCTCGCTTTCAGTACCGACCGCCACTTCTGCACGCACAGTGCCAGTCCGCATCCTGATTGAAAACCGGAAACTAATTAACGATCACCTCCAGCGGACCACCGGCGGCAAGGTTTCATTTACCCACCTGATTGGCTACGCGCTGGTCGAAGCACTTACCGAAGCCCCCGAGCTTAACGTCAAGTACGAACTAGAAGACGGGAAGCCTATCCTGCACCGCCTCCCCCACGTCAGTCTGGGTCTAGCCGTTGACGTGCCGACCAAACAGGGCCGAACCCTGATGGTGCCGGTCATTAAGAATGCTGACGAAATGACGTTCCAGGAATTCTGGACCGCGAATAATGAGCTAATCGACCGGGCACGTAACGGTAAACTTACCGCCACCGACATGGTCGGGGCCTCAGTTACCCTTACCAACCCGGGAACTGTTGGCACCCTCCATTCCGTGCCGCGTCTGATGCAGGGTCAGTCCATCATTGTTGGCGTGGGCAGCATGGACTTCCCCGCCGAATGGGCTGGTGCTTCAAAGAAGCAACGCGCCCTGGCTGGTATCGGCAAGGTCATGACCATGACTTCCACCTATGATCACCGAGTGATTCAGGGTGCTGCATCTGGCCTCTTGCTGGGACGTATCCAAAAGAAGCTAACGGGTGAAGATGGCTTCTTTGATCGCGTATTCGAAGCCCTGAAGATCCCGATCGAGCCCTTGGAATGGTCCGAGGACCACGACTGGGATGAACAGGATGAACTGGGTAAGAGCTCGCGTGTCACGGAAATGATCCACGCCTACCGCTCGCGCGGCCACTTGGCCGCCGACACTGACCCGCTCCACTATCGTGGACGTCGTCACCCCGACTTGAACCTAGCCCATTATGGTCTTTCAATCTGGGACCTAGACCGACTCTTCCCCACCGGGGGCTTAGCCGGAACCACGCGACTGCCCTTGCGTGAGATCCTTGACCTCTTGCGGGACACCTACTGTCGTACCGTGGGCATCGAGTACATGCATATCCAAGACCCGGTCCAGCGACTTTGGATGCAGCAGCACATCGAACTGCCCTACACCAAGGTTTCCCCAGAACATCAACGTCGGATCCTACGCACACTGGGACAGGCAGAAGCTTTCGAGACCTTCCTCCAGACTAAGTACATGGGTCAAAAGCGCTTCTCCTTGGAGGGTGGCGAGACCCTGATTCCGATCTTGGAGAATGTGCTTTACCATTCTGCCCATGCGGGCCTGCATGAGGTTGCCATTGGGATGGCCCACCGTGGCCGTTTGAATGTGCTTTCCAATATCTGCGGTAAGAGCTACGGCCAGATTTTCTCTGAGTTTGAAGGAAATCCCGGCAACTCCCTCTACGCGGGTTCCGGTGACGTCAAGTATCACCTAGGCACAGAGGGCACCTACACCTCTGATGACGGTGCCAGCACCAAGGTTTACCTAGCCGCTAACCCCTCTCACCTGGAAGCTGCTGACGGCGTCCTAGAGGGTATTGTCCGAGCCAAGCTGGACCGTCTAGGTAGTGACAATCAGGTGCTGCCGATCTTGATTCACGGCGATGCCGCCTTCATTGGCCAGGGCGTAGTTTATGAGACGCTCAATATGAGCCAACTTGCGGCCTATCGAACCGGTGGCACCATGCATGTGATTGTCAACAACCAGATTGGCTTCACAACCGGACCTACCGGTGCCCGTTCAACAAACTACTGCACCGACCTTGCCAAGGGTCTGCAGGTACCGATCTTCCACGTGAACGCTGACGATCCTGAAACTGCTGTGCGCGTCGCTCAACTGGCTTTTGAGTACCGTCAAGAGTTCAAGAAGGACGTCATCATCGACTTGGTGTGCTACCGACGTCGCGGCCACAACGAAGCAGACGATCCGTCCATGACTCAGCCAATCATGTACGCACAAATCAACGCCTTGCCTTCTACCCGTGAGGTCTACACGAACAACCTAGTTGGTCGTGGTGATATTACTCAGGAAGAAGCCGATCAGGCACTAGACGAGTTCCGGGCCGAACTGGACCGGATTCTCAATGAGACCCGAGCCCAGCAGGCGGCCCTTTCCGCCAGCGCCCAAAATGCTACCGATCAGGTTCGGGGTCTTGATCTACCTCAGTCTCAGCAGGACGACGAAGCCCCAGAGCACTGGAAGAGCGCCGTGGATGCTCATCTACTAGCCCGTATTGGTGAAGCCCAAACCAATGTTCCCGAAGGCTTTAACGTCCATCCGAAACTCTGGCAGCTGCAAGAAAAGCGGCACAAGATGGCCCTTGAAGGT
The DNA here is from genome assembly GCF_001907245.1 of Boudabousia liubingyangii. Taxonomy (GTDB): domain Bacteria; phylum Actinomycetota; class Actinomycetes; order Actinomycetales; family Actinomycetaceae; genus Boudabousia; species Boudabousia liubingyangii. The sequence goes on along the minus strand of NZ_MQSU01000004.1, from coordinate 231,044 downwards.
CCCGTCGACTGGGGCTTTGGTGAACTTCTGGCCTTTGGTTCTTTGCTCCTCGAAGGCGTACCGGTCCGGATGAGCGGTGAAGATTGCCGACGAGGCACGTTCGTACAGCGTCACGCCACGCTTCACGATACGAAGACCGGCTACGAATGGACCCCCTTGCAGAACCTCTCTGAGGGGCAGGCTCCCCTAGCTCTCTACGACTCCTCACTTTCGGAATATGCCCCCATGGCCTTCGAATACGGGTATTCCGTAGAGCGTCCCGACGCCTTGGTCCTATGGGAAGCCCAGTTCGGTGACTTTGCGAATGGTGCCCAAACCGTCTTGGACGAATTCATTTCTTCGGCCGAACAAAAGTGGGGCCAACGTTCATCAGTGGTTCTGCTACTACCGCACGGTTTCGAGGGGCAGGGTCCGGACCATTCGTCCGCTCGAATTGAACGCTATCTGCAGCTTTGCGCTCAAGATAATATGCGTGTCGCGCAGCCGTCCACCCCGGCGAACCACTTCCATCTCTTGCGCGAACAGGCTTACCGTCGCCCACGCAAGCCGCTGATTGTCTTCAGCCCGAAGCAGTTGCTGCGCCTAGCCGCGGCCGTCTCTCCGATTGAAGACTTCACTTCTGGTTCTTTCCAGCCGGTCCTAGACGAAGTAAACACGCTAGTGACGGATCAGCGTGAGCAGGTGGATCGAGTACTTCTGTGCTCCGGCCGCTTGGCATACGATCTATTCAAGGAACGCGACCGCCTTGGCGATCATAAGACCGCGATCGTCCGACTTGAGCAGCTCTACCCGCTTCCGGAAGCAGAATTGGCTCAGGTTTTGGCTAAGTATCCGAATGCCGAGTTGGTCTGGGTCCAAGACGAACCGCGGAACCAGGGCCCTTGGTTCCACCTCGCGATGAACCTATCCCCGGAGACCTTGGGGAATCGTCAGCTACGTTTGGTATCGCGCCCCGAAGCCGCCGCCACCAGTGCCGGCACGATGCGTCTACACCAGGCGCAGGCTGCTGAACTTATCCAAGCTGCCTTCAGACGCTAAACTAAGCAGGTATGAAGTGTGCCCCAGAAAGGACTAATTAATGACTAGGTTGATTATCTTAGGAGATGAGCTGGTTAGTGCCAGTGGAGATGAACGCGGCCTAGGTTGGGTAGGACGTGCGGTAGCTCGTACCGAGTTTTCTAGTCCCACTCACGTGATTACCCTATCTGTCCCGGGAGAAACCACTACTGGACTGGCAGAACGTTGGCTACGGGAAGTGCAGCTTCGTCTTCCCAGCGACGATGAGCCGGTCTATGCGGCCGTGGGCATGGGCATTCACGACATTGCTGCAGGTATCTCGCCGGCCCGTACTCGCTTAAACCTTGCGAACGTACTGGATGGTTTGATCAAGCTCAATATTCCGACCCTCTTGGTGGGCCCGCCGCCGCTTCCCGGAGCAGACAGCGCTTCAGTCCGAGCCCTAGCGAAAATCGGTAAAGAGGTTGCTCAGCGTCGTAATGTCCCTTGGGTCAATACTTTTGATCCGCTGGTGGATCACGAGCAGTGGCGTGCTGAGTTCCAAAGCCAGGAAGCTATTCTGCCCACCCAAACCTGTTATGGACTACTTGCTTGGCTAGTCCTTCATGAAGGTTGGTACGAATGGCTAGCACGCTAAAGTGCTTAGCTAGCTACCGAGACTAAAAGCCGGGTTCCCCGTAAATGGGGAACCCGGCTTCTTTAAAGTGTAAAAACAGCTCAGGCGTTCGGACGACGACCGTGGTTAGCTGCATTCTTCTTGCGCGAGCGGCGCTTACGACCACGCTTTGACATGGCGTTCCTCCTTCAAATTGGCTGGGCCGCTGACACTAAAAGCCGTATCTGGGCGGCGACAAAGATCTTTAGGATTATCGCACATCACGACTATAGAAGCGAATGTTAGATCCGATTAAGGACCAATATCACCCCTAGTTATCGCGAAGATAGACCACGGTTTCTGAACTGGAAAAAGAGACTTGGTCATCAGAGATCGAGATTTCTTCCAAACGCGCATGCAACTTGGCTCGCAGGCCCTCTGGAGCCCGATTCATGCAAGCCGAACGAAGTAGCTGACGGAGGTGACGTTCCACATCTGCCGCATCGGCGCAGTGAGAGCATTCAACCGCATGCTGTTCGAGGATCGAAAGCTGCTTCTGGTCAAGTGCTCCCTGATCACCGTCTACGAATTCGTAGAGGCGATCAAAAAACTCTTTACAGTCTGCCGATTCGATTTCACTCATCTTTACTTCCAATCCCGTAGTCCGCTGCCAGGCCCTTTAGTTGTTCACGAAGCTGCCTTCTGCCACGGTTCAAACGTGACATCACCGTCCCCATTGGGATCTCTAAGGTCTGCGCAATTTCTTTGTACGACATACCTTCAACGTCAGCTAGGTAAACAACCATCCTTCTTTCAGCGCTGAGCGAATCTAAGGCTTCAACGATTTCTTCCGAAGGGAGCTTCGAAAGCGCCGCCGTTTCTGCCGATTCCAACAACTCCGGGTCGCGGTTGCCAGCTTGATAAAGCTGCCAGTCGGCAACCTCTTCATCCCCACTGGTCTGAGGGGCATGCTGCGCTTTGCGATAGTTATTAATGAACGTATTCTTCAGAATTCTTAGGATCCAAGCCCTAAAGTTGGTCCCCTGTTGATACTGATCGAATGCCCTAAAAGCTTTTAAATACGCCTCTTGGACTAGATCTTCAGCATCCGCACTGTGCCTAGTCAGGCGCAGTGCCGTCGAATAGAGGGTATCCAGCAGCGGTACTGCTAACTCTTCAAAAGTCCCAATCGCAGGGGGTGGAGTCTGTTCATTCATCCCCCTCAGGATAGTGCCAAAAGGACAATCCTGTCTGTCAGGTGCGATTCTTTTATCCCACAGAGCGAATTTACGGGAGCGTCCACTTTTATTTTCATCACTTTTGCGGTCAAATAGGAGTATGAATATTTTACGCACCATGATTCGTCCGTTAGTGGCCGCCCCCTTCATCGTCGAAGGCATCGATGCCATTAAGTCCCCCAAAGCCCACGCTCGTAAAGTGGAAAAAATTGCCCCCACCCTACGTCGCTTCCGTCTGGACTGGGTAGCTGATCACCCTCAGCTAGCTTCACGCGCTGCCGGCGCCGTCACCGTTTGCGCTGCCGGTGCCCTAGCCCTAGGTAAGGCACCTCGTACCGCCGCCACCCTGCTTACTGCAGTTTCCCTGCCCATCGCTTGCGCTCAGGTAGCCTCCGAAGAATCGATCTCAGAGAAGATTCAAACCGGCATCAACCGTGGAGCCCTAACCGGCGCCCTCGTGCTAGCTGCCCTTGACCGCCAGGGAGCTCCCTCGCTAATGTGGCGGGCCTCCAACTTCGCTTCCCGCACTGCCGACAAGGCTGCGGTCCAGGCTGAGCAGGTAAAGGCCGCGGCCCACAGTCAACTCGTAAGCGCCAAGAGCGCAATCGGGGTCAACTGAATCTATGCCCGCTTGGAACGCTCCCAGCGTCAATACCCCAATCGCAGGTGCACTCGCACTGCCCGGGTCTAAATCGCTGACCAACCGCTTCTTAATCCTAGCTGCGCAAGGTAGCCACGAGGTCACCATTCAGCAGCCTTTGGAAGCCCGCGACACCCAGCTCATGCAAGCTGCCCTTGGCGCGCTGGGAGCTTCCTTCGACTTTGATGATAAAACCCAAAGTCTACGGATTGTTCCAATTAATAAACATGCGGTACCCAAAGAGCTCACCATCGAGGGAGGGCTAGCTGGAACCGTAATCAGATTTCTTACCCCCCTAGCGCTGCAGTACTGCGAAAAACTCACTGTGCTAGGTGATCCCGCGGCCCGCAAACGGCCCATCCGTCCCCTGCTGAATTCACTCGCTCAGCTCGGGTACGACTTCGAAGTCTTCGAAGAACCAGTACCTGACAAGGCCGGCCCAGTCCCGCTTTTTGAGGTGCGCAAGTCCACCCCGCTTAACGCCGAAGACACCAGCCCTAACCGGGTAGATGTAGAAGCCAAAGCTTCCTCACAGTTCCTTTCCGCTCTGCTACTAAGTGCCGCCGGATGGCCCCAAGGCTTAGAAATCTGCGCCAAACGACCGATCATCTCTGGCACCCATGTCGATATGACCCTTGATTCTTTAACCCAGGCAGGCATTACCCTCCAGGTTGAAGAAACCGCCGAGTCAGTCACCTACCGAGTTGCCCCCGGCCGTCCACAACTAGATCAAATGACGGTAGAAGCAGACCTTTCCAACGCCGGCCCCTTTATCGCCGCAATCTGGGCCTGCGGCGGCAAACTTGCCATCCCCAACTGGCCCGCCCAGACCACCCAAGCTGGCGACTATTGGAGAGAGCTTTTTAGCATCCTCGGCGGAAAAGTCTCCACCGCCACCGAAGACCATGGACAAGGTGCGGTATTTACCGCCCCCGAAGGCCTTCGAACCAACGAAGAGTACCTAGAGTTTGACCTTCAAGCACACGGCGAACTAACCCCTACCCTGGCAGCCATGGCCGCCCTACGACAGGGGAAAACCAAAATTACCGGAATCGGTCATCTTCGAGGACACGAAACCGACCGCCTCGCCGCCATCGTGAATGAAGTAAAGCGCCTTGGTGGAGAAGCTGAAGCCGGAGAGGACTTCCTGCTCTTTCACGCGCCTGTCACCACTCCCGCCCAGGTACACGCCTACCACGACCACCGAATGGCTACCTTCGGGGCCATAATCGGCCTAGTTTTACCCGGAGTACAGGTAGACGATATCGACGCCACCACCAAGACCATGCCCACCTTCAAAGACCTCTGGGCCCAATTGGTAGCCCCCGCCGCGCCGGAACCCAACCTCCCAGAGAATTAGAAAGTACGGCACAGATGGCAAAGCGAGATATCGGCACCGACGACCCACGAGTTCGGGTCCGTCCGGGGAAAGGTTCCCGTCCCCGCACCAAAGTACGCCCTGACTACAGTGATGCTCCCAAAGCAACCGTAATTTCGGTAGACCGAGGACGCTTCCGCCTGGTCATGGACGAAGGGACCGCTGTTACCGCGGTCAAAGCCCGCGAACTAGGCAAAGGTGCCATCGTGGTTGGTGACCGAGTGTCAGTAAAAGGAGACGTCTCTGGTAAGCCGGATACCCTAGCTCGAATCGTGCAGGTTCAAGCCCGCAAAACCGAACTCCTACGAAGCGCAGAAGACGGTGAAACCAAGGGAAACTCAAAAGTTCTAGTGGCCAATGCCGAACTGCTCATGGTGGTGGTCGCCCTTGCTGATCCGCCGCCTCGAGTGGGCATGATTGATCGCCTACTAGTTGCCGCCTACGCTGCCGGCATGACGCCTATTATCTGTTTAACCAAAGCCGACCTTGCCTCCCCGGAAGCCTTCCGTGCCCTGTACGAGCCGCTGGGCGTGAGAATTTTTACCACGGCACTTGGTGATAGCGAGCATGCTAATCAGGACAACGCTAATGCTCTGCCTCAAAACCTTGACTATCAAGAGCTTCGAGAGTTCCTAAAAGATCGTGTGACCGTGTTAGTGGGACATTCTGGGGTTGGGAAGTCCACGCTATTCAATGCCCTGATTCCAGAGGCAAACCGCCCCGTCGGGCACGTAAATGAGAACACGGGCAAGGGACGGCATACCTCAACTTCGACCCTGACCATGCCGCTACCAGAAGGCGGCTACCTAATCGACACCCCCGGGGTGCGCAGCTTCGGCCTAGCCCACGTAACCGACGAGGGCCTGCTAGCGGCCTTTACGGACCTCTCGGAACTTGCCACGGCCTGCCCGAAAGGATGCCCCCACACAGCTACCTCGCCAAATTGCGAATTGGATGAGTGGTTAAAAGAAGCGAATCTTAGCGCAGAAGAAAAGAGTCGCCGAGAATCTCGAGTGGCTTCCTTCCGTCGCCTTTTAGAATCCCGCCAAAGCACTACCAATAACGCCTAAACATGCGGATTCTACATACATCAGACTGGCATGTAGGCCGAACTCTTCACGGCTTAGATTTAACCGAAGCCCACGAACTATTTTTCCAAAGCCTAGAACAAGACCTACGCGACCACCCCACCGATGCCCTGCTGATCAGTGGGGACCTATTTGACCGGTCAGTCCCAGCAACCGTCTCGCTTCAGCTAGTCGAAACTTGGCTAAGCAAGTTTTGCCAGCTGACCAAGGTAATCTTAAGTCCCGGCAATCATGATTCCCTCACTCGCCTAGGTTTCTTGTCTGACCTGATTCAGAATCCAAACCTGATTATCAAGGCCCATAAAGATAGCTTTGCAAAACCAACTATCTTGCAGGATGATTCGCAGCAATCGCTACTGGTCTATACCCTCCCCTATCTTGAGCCTGATCTTTGGCGGCATGAGCTTCCCAACCAGGCAGCACCAGGTGAACCACTACCTAGGACTCATAGCGCGGTTATCAGTGCGGCCCTGCAGATGATCCGTGAAGACCTAGAACAACGCCGTCAGAATGAGCCTGATATCCCCGCGATTGTGATGATGCACTTGTTCGTCACCGCAGCCCAAGGTACCGACTCTGAAAGAGATATTTCCGTTGGTGGAATCAGTGATGTACCACTTCAGATCCTGAAGACTCTAGGCGGCCAGCAGGAGGTTGATAATCTCTACTTTGCCCTTGGGCACCTTCATCGTCCCCAAACGATTGGCCAAGATGAACTAGTCCGTTATTGCGGATCACCCATTCCTTTTTCTTTTTCAGAAGCCGGGTATCGAAAGCAAGTCCCCATCGTCAACTATGCCCAAGGTTCCTTCTCTATCTCCCAGCTGGAAATCCCTCAGGTTGCACCCCTAAAGCGCTATCGGGGCGAGCTGGCAGAGATCCTTGCCCAAGTAAAGCAAGACTCGGAAGCCCAGCGTGCCTACGCGGAGGTAATTTTTACCGATGCCTCTCGACCGCCACAGGCGCGTGAACAGATTCTGGCTTTGCTTCCCGGGGCGCTGGTTATCAGGCATGAATCGACCCTGCTAGCACAAGCTGAAGCACCGCTGGCAGATCAGTCCGGACCCGACCTTCCGGAAATCGTAAAAACCTTCTGCGAAAACTACGGTGGGTTCACCCCAGATAGCACCCAGCAGCAGCTGATCACTGAGATTTACGAGGAAGCCCGAAAGGAGCTTGGAACATGCGACTGATTAATCTCAAGTTTCAAGGCATTGGGCCCTTTCCGGGAACTCACGAAATCGACTTTGAGTCTCTTGGAGCTGCCGGCTTATTCCTACTTCAAGGACCAACCGGGGCCGGAAAATCTACCATCCTAGATGCCATCACTTTTGCCCTCTACAGCCATGTGGCCGGACAAAAAGATTCTTCTACCGAACGATTGCGTTCTAGTTTCAGTGATCGAAAAGCTGAGAGCTATGTTGAACTGGTTTTCGAACTGAACTCAAAACGCTACCGAATTTATCGGACCCCTAAATATTCGCTTCCCGGACGTGCTACTCCGGTCTCTCCCAAAGCGACTTTGGAAGAACTGCATGGACAGGATTTTCTAAACCATAAGGCGCTAGCTTCTGGACAGCGCGAAGTGAACCAAGAGTTAAGCCGGATTCTGCCTTTGACGGCCGATCAATTCCTGCAGACCGTAATCCTGCCTCAGGGCAAATTCAAGAAGTTCCTTCAGTCCGAGCCGGCCGCTCGAGCAGAGGTCTTACAGAAGATTTTTGGGACTGAAATCTTTGATCGTTTCTCCACGCTCTTGCAAGAAAGAGCTAAACAAGCAGTAAATCTAAGCGCTGAAAGTCACCGTAAACTTGAGCAAGAAACCTCTGAACTAGAGCTTTCCTTCCAAACGCTACAAAACTCACTGACCGATTTTGAACAACTAATTACCAGTAGTGACATAGAGGCTTCAGTCGCTGAAGGGGAAACATATCCGCACCGCTTTACTCCCAATACGCAAGGCCTTATTACGCAAGCTCTTGATACGCAAGCTCTTGATACGCAAGCAATTATCGAGCTAATCCAAAAAATTAGCGGGTTTGGAGCTCCAGATCTTCCCTTGGGCAGTCATCAAGAAGCACGCCCGAAGTTGCTAGCCGCTTCCGCTACTTTGGAAGAAAAATTAGCAGGTTTGTCGGAAGCAGTCCGACACCATTCAAATGCCCAAGGCGATTTCTATGACCAGCTCATTGACGCACACCAAAAACAACGGTTACTGGTGCAAAACTGGGATGAGCGGCAGACAGCATCAGTACATTTAAACCAACTAGAGTCTCAAAGCGACGAGATCTCTAAGAAGCAACAACTCCTCTCACTTGATGAAAAGGCTCAGCCCGTACTCAGTTACGAGGCAGCTAAAAACGCAGACCAACAGCGTGCGGAGCAAGCCTACCGCGCCCTCGTTGATCAAAAAAGTAGCCTAAAAGAGCTCCTAGAATCCGAACTTACTACCAAGCTGGCTACAGAACTACCCCAGCCACTGATCTTTGAACCATTTAAGGTTCTTCCCCCAGTGGTCGCTACAGAAGCCCATGATTCGCAACTCCCGCCTGATCTAGAGGGTCTAAACCTACCGGGCACCGAAGATCTAAGCCGGCTGATCCAGCACTGCCAAAAGCAAGCTGATCAAATCGAGGATTTAACGGCTAAGATCGAGCAGCTTGCTGCGCACAACGCTGAGCTCACAAACGAAAACAACGATTTAAATCAGCAAAAATCAGCTGTCATGGAGGCCCAAGCCAAGCTTCCAGAACAACTTGCAGAAGCCCAATCGCGCCATGGAAAACTAAGTAAAGAAGCCGAAACCATTGCCGACCTAAAACTTACCTTAGCCACCCAACAGCAGCAGGTCCAACATTTGCTTTCCTATGAGGAACTACTGGCCCAAGAAGAGAGCATAAAATCCACGCTAGCAACGCATAATGCCCAGGCAGTTGCGGCCATGGATCGATACGCCAAAGCCTTCCAAACCTGGAGTGAAGGGGCAGCACTTCGCTTAGCCTCAGAACTTACCCCCGGGGAACCCTGTATGGTTTGCGGTTCTACCAGCCACCCACACCCCCAAACCGAGGCCAATCACCCGCAGCAAGACGAAATCACTGAATCTGAACTACAAAAGCTGCTTACCGCCCGCACCAATGCGGAAGCAACTGCCTCAACCACCAAGGCGCTGCTAGAAAAAATACAAACCGAGATTAAGACCCAAGCAAAGAAAAATGCCTTCGCTTCGGTCCCGGAAGCAACAGCAGCACTTAGCGCCACCGAAGCCAAACTAGCGGCAGCGCAAACCGCAAAAACCCAGGCAGTTGAGCACCAGGAAAAAATAGAAAACCTAACCAACCAACTACATGAGTATCAAAAACAGCTGCCCTTCGTCCTCGGCAAGCTTGAGTCAAACCAAAAACTACTTGCGCAACAAAGCAAGCAGCAAGAAAAAGACCAGGAACAGCTAAAGGAACTCGACTCCAAGTGGGGCTCGAAAGCACAGTTGCTGAAACTCGCCGAAGACCTCAAGCGGGTATCCGAACGTGCCGAACGGGCGGAGGAACAATACGAATTCGCTAGCGAGGCCCTAGTAGCGTCGAACCGGCGTTTAGAGGACTACCTAGCCCAGACGGTCTTTAAATCGCTCCCTGAGGCCAAAGAATGCCTTTTGCCGCCCGATAACCGAGCAGCTCTCAAGGCTGAGGTGGAATCCTATCAGGCCGAGCTAAAAAGCACTCAGGCAATCCTAGCCCGCCTAGCAGATGCAGATCTGCCCGCGGAACGTCCCATCTTCGTTGTCGAGGATGCTCAGGCTGCCGCCAGTGCCGCAAAGCAAAAAGCAGAACAAACCCGCACCCAAGAAGGACGCATCACAGCCGCTATAGAAGCCCTGCAGAAGGTCCTCGAGCGTCTGCTTGCCGACCATGAGCAAGTTATTCGCACCGATCAGCAGAACCTACCACTAGTGCAGCTGGCGAATCTAGTCCAGGGTAAGAAAGATACCAACCTCCAAGCCACACCACTGGTTAACTACGTCCTTATTGCCCGACTTGACCAAGTCTTAGCGGTCGCGAATCCCCTACTCTCACAGATGACAGACGGGCGCTTTGAACTGGCAAGAACGGGCAAAGAATCGGGCCAGCGTACCCGTGCTGAAGGTTTAGGCTTGGAAATCTTCGACTACACCTGTAACGCACGCCGGTCACCAAAATCGCTCTCTGGTGGTGAATCCTTCTGCGCTTCCCTTGCCTTGGCATTGGCCCTGAGCGAGGTGGTCTCTAACGAACGGGGTGGCGTAAGCATAGAGACGCTCTTTATCGATGAAGGTTTTGGCACGCTTTCTGCGGAATATCTGGATGCGGTTATGGGACAGCTATCGCAGATTACTGCTAGTGGGCGAAGTGTTGGTCTGATTTCGCACGTCAGTCAGCTAAAGGAAAGAATCCCGAACCAAGTACGAATCAGCAGATTAGCCAGCGGTGCTTCTACTTTGTCATTAAGGATTTAACAAAAGCTAGTTCGCTAACATCAAACCATTCTAGATAAACAGCCGAGAGTTCGTCCCACGCGGACTCATTTTCAACCGCGCGAGCAACCAGATCCCCCTGGGAGCTGGCATCCACATGCAAGGAAACAATCTGGGGCCAAGTAACCCTGCTCTTAAAAGTAGCAGAGCCAAATCCATCGTAGTCAAGATTGGAAATTAGGTCCTCTGCCACCTCTGCTGCGACTACCAAGCGTCTACCAAGCTTTTGGTTTGTTTCATAATCGCATGAAGCCATAGCTGCGTAATCCATGGCAATGCCTTCACAGTCCTCGTCATCATAGCCATATTCAGCCCCGAGTTTTGCCACCTTAGGTGTCATTGCGAAGACCTTAGTGGGCTCAAACTCTTCGTTTTCTAGGCTAGAAAAATCTAGTGGAATAAAAATGCGCAAAACTTCAACTTCTCTAGGAGGACTTTCTTGTAAATAGTTTATTCCGATAACCACGCTTTGGCATTCGTTGCTTGCGGCGCTGTCGCGCTTTTTCGATACCGGTTACTGCTTCCTTTCCAGTGCCTAGATTCTGAACCACCGAGGCAAGTAAGTTAAGTGCGCCAGCGAAAGGATCTTTGGGATTATGATCAAAAATTGAGATCCCCCGCAGTAAAGATTCCTCTACCTGCCGACTAAATGGGAGTATGAAAATATTTTCCTTAGCCGCAAGCGGGGCCAGTATCTTATATATTTCACCAGCCGGATCTTTTCCAGCGCTCGCTGGGGAAACCTGGTTTAGAGCTACATATTCGTCCTTGACCGGATAGTTTTTCAGTACCCGCACAAGCCTAGCGATACCTACTGGATTGGCCTTGCCAACGGTTATGCACTGATCGGCGAGATCTGCGGCGGTCTTTAGGATTTCAAGACGAGGATCAGTACTGAAATATTCGCTATCTTCCGCATATTCCCAAGCGGCAGTATCGATTAGTACCCAGTCAAAGTGTTGCTTGCAGACCTCGATCAGCGTTTTGAAATCGGAAGGCACAATTTCTTGCCAGCGATCGGCAGCATTTAAGCCAGATAGTAGATATCCTTCCGGTTGAAGCGTATGTAAAAGATCTTCCAAAGCCCGTTTATCAAGGTCATTTCTATTAGCTAAAGTGCAGGCCACGGCTATGCCTGACCACTGGGTGATGACTCCAGAGATAATGTGCAGTGAGGGTGCGGAAAGATCCGCATCGATCAAAACCGCTGACTGCCCTGAACGGCATAGTGAGCTCAGCAGCTCGATCGCAATTGTTGAACGTCCTGGAGCACCGCCGGTCCCACGGATTAGTATGCACTTGTGAACGTTCTTAGGTTCTGGCTCGTTCGCTTCTGCCGCTGGCCAGATTTCACCATTAGTAGAGTGGTTCGTATTTTGTATCGGCTTAGGTGGCGGAGGCGGGGGCAAGGTAGGTTCCTGCGGTGCGGTGGCAAGTTTCGCAGACTCCGACTCAGGCAACGGGTCACTATCGATCATTTCGCCAATTAGTGCTTCACCTGCGGAAACTGCCTGGAAGGACTTCAGCGCGGTTACGATTGCCGCAGCTTGGGGTTGGGTAATAACGAGATCGACTCCAAAGTGGTAGAGATCTGCGATCCGTTCTTCCGTGCCAATCACAAAAACTGTGGAGTTTAGCTGGTGAAAAATCTCGACGTGTTCTCTTCCAAGTTCGGGATCGTCTTGGATAAGCACTAGGTTTCCGATACCTGCGCTGGAGGCGGCAAGAGCCTCATTTAAATCGGCACATCTAACCTGCACACTGATCGTTGGTTCCGCTGCGACAGCTTTCAGGAAATCGATCTCTAGCGATCCACTCAAACAAAGAACAAGTTTTCTAGCGTCCACAGTTATTCTCCACTAGGGATTAAACTCAAGGAAGATTTACTGTTCGCAGCGCTTAACACTACTTTGATATCTGCTGCCAGGACCCCAATTTCAACCTTGTCTCCAGACACAATGCCAAAGCCTTTTTCTTTACTGGGAAGGGCCAGAATGACACTATTTTTCGCTACCAAGATAGGTTCTGAATCGGTAGCACCATTATCGCCAAGTCGGGTCTGCCAAAGGTCAACCCGGTCTCCTACCTTTATCGAGGCAGGCAGCGGCATCCCTAGGCTGATAACAATAGGTGACCTAAGCTCACTACCGACTTGGGTAGCACTCTTAGCCACTAATTCTCCCTGGTGGACAGCAGTTTTTAATACGGTATCTTTCGTTAGCTGCGCTGGTGAAAGGTAGCGCTCTGGGTTAGGTAGATTGGCTTTAACCTCAGTCAGTTTTGATGCTTCTAAAACTGTCCCGGGGGCTAGATCCACACTGGCTTCGTAGAAAACCTGCTTCTGGTTTTGGGCGGCAAACAGCCAGGCACCTAGAATTCCCGAGAGGACGATAATCAACACACCAAGCAAGAATCTTGGATCGCGGCTCAAGGAAGGCTTACCTTGCGCGAATAATGTCGTTCTTTTGAGCATCATAGAAACATTATTACAGGCAGGTACTAAAAAATCTGCCAATTTGGAGTTTTCCACAGGAAACGATTACTCTTCCCGTTAGATAGCATTTAATCCTGTTTGAGGTAGAATCGACATATGCCACGTTTTTTAACTCTAGCCGATGTCTCCGAACAGCTAAATCTAACCCCGGCTGCTACTAGAGCTTTGATCACATCAGGCGATCTGCCCGCAATTCAGGTTGGCCCCAGAAAACTTTGGCGGATTGAAGAATCTGAATTAGAAGCCTATATTCAGCGACTCTACCAAGAGAACGAACAACGAATTTCAGCTTTAAATAGCTCCCACCAGTGACATGAAGCTTACGGCTTCTCGATTTATCAAGATTTTCTTTTTCAAGCTTTCTTCAAGGATTTCAAACCAGTCCTTACCAACCGAAAGCACCCTACCGTTCCAGGTGGTATCGCCTAGGCGAAAACGCATTCTCACTTCACGCTCAGAGAGCTCACGAAGCAAGTGATTCAGACGTAGTGGAGTTGCACGTGGGACTAGGTCAACATCTTCCCTAGCTAAACCCAAAATCCCCTTGATTGCACCTAAGGGAATCAGAAAACTCTTCCCTTCAGAAAGAAACACAAACCAGTCGTCGCCCACTAAAGACATGGTTCCATTAACCACTGCATCCCCAGCTAGGTTTAAAACGAGGCTTTTACCATAGGCGCCCCGCAGGCGGTCCAAGAGGGAAATCTGCGCCAGATGGGCTTGCGCTAACTCTCCCCGAAGACCTTCGTCTTCTGCACGACGGGCAGAGCGATACCTAGATTCAAGTTCGGCAATCAGCATTTCAAGTTCCACAGCCGCAATCTTAACGGAAAAATCTACACCACAAAATTCGTATTTGATATCGTTTGACATCGTTTGATTATTTATGAGACTCTTAGGGCATGTTAAAAGTAAGTACCCAAATGTTCTACTTCAACAAAAGTGGACAGCTGAACAATGCAAGATTCGATTTCGCCGAGTCGCTTGGTAACGCGCTCCTAATCACGTTTCTTCTTGCCCTTGTTCTCCTAGCCTTCTGGCAAGGTTTTTGGGTGCTTTTAGCATTTTTCAGCCGTTGGCAGCAATCGACAGCGCTTCAGAGCCTGATTCATAAAAGAGGCACCAAACTTGCTAACCGGATTGCCGCTTTCACAATTGCTAGCTATGCCCTATCAGGGATTAGTAATCCAGCTTTTGCAACTACCTACCGGGATGACACTAATTCAAGCTCGGTTTCTAGACCCAGTGTCTCTCTATTACTCAAAGGTGAGAAGCAAACCGAATCAGACGCTCACCGTCTTAAGGGTCCAGTTTTACTACCAAAAGCAACTTCTTTAAATACCTATCGGGTTAAACCTGGGGACTCCTTATGGAAAATTGCGGAAAGCCTACTGCAAAGGAGCTCTCCCCAAGATCCCCCTTCTGCTAGAGAAGTTCAGGTTTTAGTGGAACAGATTTACCAACAAAATCTCACTGCAATCGGCTCTAACCCAAACTTAATTTTCCCAGGGACTTCCTTGGTCCTTCCCAAACAACCGACCCGCCAGAAAGGCTAAGCCATGAAAACAGCCGTAGATAATAAGAATCCGCTTGGTTTGCCACTCGGTCCCACGATTGAGGATCTCGCTAATACTTCGGCACAATCAGAAAAAGAACGAAGTCTTGCTCCCCTAGTCGCTCCTCCCCCGCCAAAGCCGGAAGGTCAGGCACCTACCATTAACCAGTGGGCCACAGCTATGGCTCGGATGGTCTTGGAGTCTATGAGTGGCATCCGACGTTTTCGACGTTTTGATCGCTGGTTAACCAGCTCAGCTGCCGATTCTCTTTGGGGCTATCATCAAGCTTGGATTAAACGCTACGGGAACATCTACAAGCTTTTCCGGCTCAGTAAGCCGCATGTTTGTCTGGTTAACGAGCAAGTAGCTGAATGCTGCATCACCTACACCATTAATGGTCGCGTTAGAGCTTTAGCCTTTCGGCTCGAAATGGTTCAGCAAAGGTGGGTTTTGGCAGCAGTTCAAGCATAGGTTTGGGGGCATCTAGAAAGATGCCCCCAAACCTATGCGAAAAGAAGTATTACTTCTTCTTGCGACGCTGCGCGCGATTGCCCTGCGGTTTATCTTCAGGGATCTCAATACCTTCTGCTCGAGCAGCCTCAGCAATACCATCAACCGATTCTGAAGGACCAGATAGTGAAACGTTCTGCGGAGTCCGATGACGAGAGATCAGCGACGGGTTAGAACTACCGCCTCCGGCAGCTGGAGCCTTACGCGAAGGATTCATAAAACCGCGGGAGTTACTCTGTTGACGGGCGGCCGCTTCCTGCGCTGCTGCTTCACGGGCCATACGTTCCTCGGTGGTTTTGAGGTTCGACACTGCCGTGAAGACCTGTTGCACGGTCTCTTCTCGGATCGCCCCCATCATAGAAGTGAACATTTGGGCGCCTTCAGAGCTGTACTCAACTAGCGGGTCGCGCTGAGCCATTGCCCGCAGACCAATACCT
Organism: Boudabousia liubingyangii; assembly: GCF_001907245.1. Taxonomy (GTDB): domain Bacteria; phylum Actinomycetota; class Actinomycetes; order Actinomycetales; family Actinomycetaceae; genus Boudabousia; species Boudabousia liubingyangii. The sequence continues at coordinate 215,581 of NZ_MQSU01000004.1, read as the reverse complement.
TCCTTCAGGTAATCCATCTCGTACAGGTGAGCACGCCACAGGCGGTCAACATTGTTGAGCAGTACGATTCGTTCAAGTTCGGCCATGGGCTGGGGGCCAAACTGCATCCGGGCCAACTCAGAAGCTTCGATCTGTTCTTCGGCCATCATGTAGGCATCCTGCAGATCATCGAGGATTGCGTTGCGAATATCCGCTGCCGAGTAGTGCTCTCCGTCCTGCGATTCCTTCAAAATTGTACGCAGCTCACGGCCGGGTTCATATAGCGAAGAAAGCGTGGTAAGGATGAGTTCTTCCTTCCATTCGCGAGGATCTTCAGAATCCAGCGCCTGCGCCACTAGACCATCAGCAAAATCCTCTAGGAAGTAGTCCATCTGACCAGACAGATCCTCGCCCTTTAGAACGCGAAGACGCTGCGAGTAGATCATTTCACGCTGCTCCGTCATGACATCGTCATACTTGAGCACGTTCTTTCGGATCTCTCGATTTCGTTCTTCCACCTGGGCTTGTGCAGAAGCAATCGCACGGGAGACTAGGCCCATTTCTAGGGGCTGATCCTTCGGGTAAGAATTCGACTGCATCAACATGCGTGCAGCGCCGTTGGCGAAGAGCTTCATTAGCTCATCTTCCATGGATAGGTAGAAGCGAGATTCGCCCGGGTCGCCCTGACGACCTGCACGACCACGTAGCTGGTTGTCGATACGACGAGATTCGTGACGCTCGGTGCCTAGCACGTAAAGACCACCCAGTTCGGAGACCTCGTCGTGTTCGGCTTTAACGGCTGCTTCTGCGGCTTCTAGGGCCTCGGGCCATGCTGCCTCGAATTCCTCTGGAGTTTCGTTTGCGGTTAGGCCTTTATCCTTCAAGTTCGCAATCGCAATATGCTCAGCATTGCCACCAAGCATAATGTCGGTACCACGGCCAGCCATGTTGGTAGCAACGGTGACTGCTCCCTTACGGCCGGCCATCGCGACTACGGCCGCTTCCTTCTCATGGTGCTTAGCGTTTAGCACGGTGTGCGGGACATGCGCTTTACGCAGCATGGCAGAGACTTTCTCGGAGTTTTCAACCGAGGTGGTACCTACTAGAACCGGCTGGCCCTTTTCGTGGCGGGCAATAATGTCCTTAATGACCGCATCGTACTTGCCTTCTTCAGTGGCATAGACCAGATCGTCCTGATCCTTACGAATCATTGGCTTATTGGTGGGAATCGGGACGACACCGATCTTGTAGGTGGAGGCGAATTCTGCAGCTTCGGTTTCCGCGGTACCGGTCATACCGGAACGTGAGCCTTCAGGGTAGAGACGGAAGTAGTTCTGTAGAGTAATCGTGGCTAGCGTCTGGTTTTCTGCCTTGATTTCGACGCCTTCTTTAGCTTCGATAGCCTGGTGCATACCTTCGTTGTAGCGACGTCCAGGTAGAACACGACCGGTGTGCTCATCAACAATCAGAACTTCCCCATCGTGAACGATGTAGTCCTTGTCGATCTTGAATAGTTCTTTAGCTTTGATTGCGTTGTTTAGGAAGCCAATTAGAGGGGTCCATGCTGCTTCGTAAAGATTGTCGAAGCCAAGTTGTTCCTCGACCTTGTCGATGCCGGGTTCTAGCACACCAATGGTGCGCTTCTTGTGATCGACTTCGTAATCAACTCCAGGTTCAAGATCTTCAACTAGGTGAGCGAAGGTTGTGTACCACTCATTGTTGGAACCATCAGCGGGTCCGGAAATGATCAATGGCGTACGGGCTTCGTCGATCAAGATCGAGTCGACTTCGTCGACGATCACGAAGTTATGGCCGCGCTGTACCAACTCTGAGACATCGGTAGCCATGTTATCGCGTAGGAAGTCAAAGCCCATCTCATTGTTGGTACCGTAAGTGATATCAGCGTTGTACTGTTCACGACGTTCCGCAGGAGTCTGGCCCGCCATAATACAACCGGTGGTCAAGCCTAGGAAGCGGAATACACGTCCCATTAGTTCGGACTGATACGAAGCTAGGTAGTCGTTAACGGTTACGACGTGGACGCCCTTACCGTCTAGGGCTCGCAAGTAGGCGGGAAGGGTAGCTACAAGAGTCTTACCTTCACCGGTTTTCATTTCAGCAATGTTGCCAAGGTGTAGAGCAGCACCACCCATGATCTGGACGCGGAAGTGGCGCATTCGAAGCGTACGGAAAGCTGCTTCACGAACCGTCGCGAAAGCCTCGACCATGATGTCGTCTAGGGTTTCCCCCTCTTCTAGGCGCTTTCGGAACTCGTCGGTCTTAGCGGTAAGTTCTTCATCGGTTAGGGCTTTGAAGTCATCTTCTAAAGCATCAACCTGATCAGCTATCAGCTCGAGCTTCTTAAGGGTCTTTCCCTCACCCATGCGCAGAATCTTATTGCCAAGTTTTGACAGCTTTTGTCCTAGACCCAACGATCTACTCCTTACAAATTGACAGACCTAACCGGCCTTCTAATACGCATATAGTCTAGCCTAGTGACAGCACTTCGCCCCACCTTTATCTATTAGCAAAGCTAAAAAGTGGGGCGAAATACTGTTAGGGCTTATTGGTTGATCTGCTACTCAGCAACAACTGCATTCAGGCGAAGCACACCATAGGTCCAGCCGTGGCGATGGTAGACCACACAGGGCTGACCAGTATCGGCGTCGATGAAGAGGAAGAACGGGTGACCAACCAGCTCCATTTGGTAGAGTGCTTGGTCAACAGTCATCCGGTCGGCTTCGTGTAGCTTTTGGCGAACAATAACGGGGGAATCGCCTAGTTGCTCTTCTACTGCTTCGCCAACCTTCAGCTCGTGCTGTTCTAGTGCTGCTTGATCTTCGACACCTTCATCTTCCGGCATTGTAATTTCGAAGGCACCCAAATCAACCGGGGTTTCTGCCTGGTAACGACGACGATGATCCTTGGCACGGTCACGCGCACGGCGTAGACGTTCGAACAGCTTCCCTACTGCTAAGTCAACGGCCGCATAGCGGTCCGCCGAGCTAGCTTCGGCGCGAATCACGGGACCCTTACCAAATACTGTAATTTCGATCTTTTCTGCCGTATCAGCCTGGCGGGGATTGCGTTCGTGGGTTAGTTCCACATTGACTGCAGTCGCCCCTGGATAAAAATGGCTGACCTTTGATACTTTCTCTTCGACGTACTCGCGGAACCGAGGATGAATTTCAGCGTTACGTGCGTTCAAGTTGATGTCCATTTGTCCCCTCCTTGGGAAAATGTTTAAATCGGCGGAATAATAACTTAGGCCTCTTTGCCTAAGAAAGAAATAGATCGAACCTCCTTTTCCCAGAGATAGTCAAAACGCCTGTGAACTGCTGTTCTCAAGCTCTCTTTGACTGTGTTCTCAATCATACAATTTTTCTTTGAGTTTCTCTCGCTTAACTCGGTTGGCGAACAAGATTTTGGACGTTAACTTCTCTATCTACGAACCCCACCTAGAGCCGCCCCCAAAAAATGAAAATCACCCCGTGTTTTAAATACTGAAACCGCACTCCGAAAAGTGCTTCCGGTAGTAATCACATCATCAACCAGCAGTAGATTTGGACTGACAACACAACTAATAAGTTCCATTTTTCTAACTCTTCGTCGAGCTTTGCCATCCTGCCCAGCTTGCCCAGATTCCCAAAGTCTAAAACGTAGGAGCTCTACCGGCAGGACCTCTAAGATTCCATGCGAATCAACCTCCAGAAGGGCACGAAGCTCCTGAGCTAAATACCACGCTAGCTCGCCCGCCACATATTGTCCCCCAAACCGTCGGCGGTATTTAGAGGGTAAGGGACAGACCAATAACGGAAAGCCCGGTTCCAAGGACTCCAAATACGGCCAGATCCGCTCCGCTAATACCGCCGCCGAACTCGCTAAATATTTCTGTGTAGAAAAAGTCGGATCATGTTTTGCCGCCAAAATGAAATCCCGGTTCGGTGTCACATATCTTCCAGCAACCTGAATGGATAAAACCCCCAAACGGCTAGCTAATTCCTTCTCTTCAAAGGCACCACGATGGGCAGATTCTAAACATGCTTCGCAGCTGGCGCTCCCCCACCCATTACAGCCGCGACAACGTGAAAATAAAGCAAGATTCATACTGAAAGTATGAATGTGAGGGCCTGGGGCGGCCTCGTCCCAAAAATTATTGTGGATAGCCTAGTAGCTGTTAATATTCCTGCACCTAGTTAGTGTAGAAAGGCCAAAGTACCCCATTAGATAAAAGCACCCAGCGACGACCATCTTGACGATACAGGCTCCCGGACTGATCGAGGAGCATCAAACCCTGGGTGCTATCCGAAGCAGCAAAATCGATCGGATTAGAAACCGCTAACTCTTCTTCTTGTACATCTCCCAGCGGCAAGGTAATCAAAGTTGACTCCGCCGACCTGCCGGTCCGCGTTAAAAGCACGGGCTCAATTGGGGACTTCCAGCCGGGCCAGATTTTGGTATCGGGAGCGAAAGCTGTAGTGGATAGAAGCCTAGTTTCAATGGGGCGCCCGGTAGTTTCACGTCGGATCAGTAGCAGCGCAACTTCCGCCTGCGACTGATTACGTCGCACGACCAGCATCCGCATCCCATCCGGGGAGACGACAATCCGTTCTACCGGCGATCCGGAACCAGGCATTGGAATCGTACTGACCTGCCCTTCTGGATTAACTAAATAGGCTGCGGGACCTAAGGTTAAATCAGGAATCCACGTCCACCCTTGCCGATCAATATCGGGAACAGTGAGGGCTTTACCGGTAAGAATATTGCGTTGCTGTGCCCCTAATTGCCCCCAGTAAAGGGCGGTATTTCCACGGGTATAGGCCAGATTTTGGTTCTTCCTTGGGTCGATTGCGATCCCCGTAAGTGGTTGTGCAGCTCCCTCTAGCTGGTTAACAAAAATCGAGTTATCACTCAGATTAATCACTTGGTTATTACGAACTGCTAGGGGAATACTGGGAGCTAGTTGTTCTCCCTTGGGAAGAGGTGACGTTAGCACCTGTCCGTTGATACTCACCGCCACATTTAGGACTGAAGATTCTTGCTTTAGCGTTCGGTCAAGTTGCCATTGGAGTAAGCTAGCAGTCACTGGATCAAGAGAACTATCAGGAGCCTGAATGCGCACTTGGGCTTCGTTTCCGTCCATCGGCACCTGATGGGAAACTAGGGTGGCTCCTGCCGGCACGGCCGTTCCGACCGCGCCTTTCAGCTCATCCGAAGGACCTGCCAATAGTAGTTCGGCGAGGTAGCTGGTAGCCTTCGCGCGTGGAACCCACCGGACATCGGGAACTAGATTCTTGGCATCAGGGGATAGGAAAAAGAGGGACTGCTTATTGTAGGCGCTGCGGAAAGTTGACTCAGCCAGAATCAGGCCCGAGGGCAGCTGGGCAATCCGCCACTGATCGTCGCTGTCTTTCGCGAAAGTGAAGTTAGCGGTTAGTTCCTCGCTTGATCCAGCTGCTTGGAAAACTCCGTTTTTGGATAGGAGTCCCCGTACGGGAACCTGAAGTTTTATGGTCGCTTCAGTTGCCTGCAGGCGGATATTGGCATCGGCAGGATAGATATGGATTTCGGCTTCTGGCTTCCAAGCTGCCGCAGCGCGGGGAAGCAGGTACTGTCGCGCACCGTCAAAACTATTGGTCAGGGCACCAGCGCGACAGGCGGCTAGGAAGCCTCTAAGAATTTCCTGGGGCTCGGCGTCTCGGCTAGGAGCTGGCGCGTTCTGAATAGATTTGCTATTGGCTACCTCTACCCCCTGAGATTGGTTAACCTTCCCAGAATGTGGAAGGGTACTGCAGGCGGTTAAGGACAGGAGCGAAAGTGATAGGCAACAGCCTAGTAACGTCGAGCGTTGAAAAATCCGGCCTTGGTTCTTAGGCATCTCCCAGCTCCTTACGATTTTCAACCGGCTCTGTTTCTACCCTCAAGGCTTCGTTAGTTGAGGCTCTAACTGCAGTCTCGGTCCAGTTTTCTGCGTTGAATTGGGTTGGGACAGCGGCGGGACGGGCGCTCCATGCGGCCATCTTGGGAACGATCGGTCCTTCCTCCCAAAGCGTGAGGGCTCTCTCTTGAAGCTGATTGCCATGCAATCTGGGAATGGTAAGCATAAATGCGGATCCCATTCCGGGCTCACCTTGAGCTTCTAGGATGCCGCCGTGTAGTCGGGCGTCTTCCTTCGCGATCGACAGGCCAAGGCCGGTGCCGCCAGTAGTTCTGGCTCGTGCGGGATCCGCCCGGTAGAAGCGGTTAAACACTTGGGCGGCCACTTCCGGGGTCATTCCAACACCGTAATCGCGGACTCGTACCGAAACAGCATTATCGGTTTCCCCGATGCTGACGATTACGGGGTTTCCCTCTGCGTGTTCGACCGCATTTAGCACTAGGTTGCGAATAATTCGTTCAATACGTTTTTCGTCCGCCTCAGCTCTCACGGGCAGTTGCGGACCGCGCAGGATTACTGGCACCTTCAGTCGTTTAGAGATTGGTTCGGCGTCGCTAATAACTTGTTCGCAAAGTTCTACTAGATCGATGAACTCGAACTCAGGGAGCTGGGCTTGCGCATCATAACGCGAGATTTCTAGGAGGTCAGCCAGCATGGTTTCGAAGCGTTCTACTTGATCGTGTAGTAGTTCTGCGGATCGTTTTGCTGGCAGGTCAAAGTCTTCGCGAGAATCGTAGATCATGTCGCCGGCCATTTTGATGGTGGTCAGCGGGGTGCGGAGCTCATGAGAAACGTCTGAAACAAAGCGTTGCTGTAGCTTGGCTAGTTCGTCGTATTCGTCAATAGTGGTCTGCAGGGACTGGGCCATTTCATTGAAGGAGGATCCTAGTACTGCTAGTTCGTCTTCGCCCTGTACTTCGACTCGAACATCGAATTCTCCTTCCGCTAGACGTTTTGCCGCGAGCGCCGTTCTTTGTACTGGTCCGAGGAGGCGATAGGTGACCATCCAGATAAGTACGCCTAGAAAGATCAAGAGGCCTATCGAACCCGCTAGAACAGAGCGTAGAAGCGATGAAACGGTGGCTTGTTCGCCAGCTAGGGAGTAAACCACGTACATTTCGTACTGGTGCACCAGGGGCAGGTTTAGCGTCTTCCCGACGACGATCCCGGGGCTCGTTCCCCCATTGCTATCGGCAAGAGTAACTGATTGCCAGAACTGTTTCTTCCCGGCGGATTTTTGGACCTCGGTGCGCAGTTCGGGAGTGATCACATCGGGAGAGAAATCATCCATGACCATTACTTCGTTAATGGCTAGAGGCCCTTGATCCGAGGGCGCTCTTAATAGGATTACCCCGACTCCCCTAGCGCCTTGGGCAGAGGTCCTCGCTTCAGAGATAACCGAGCCAGCAACCTGTTGCGCTTGATCGACGGTAGAGACTGCCGCTTGAGAGAACGTACTTTGTGCAATGGAGAAACGCACTGCAGCATCTTGCTCGATCTGACTGACACGCTGCTGAAAAACGTCATTCTTCAGGTTGACGGAAACGATCGCGAAGATCATGGCCACCACTACTACGCCCAAAAGCGATAGCAGGGCTGAGGTTCTGAGGGCAAGATTCTGTGCAAACTGTCGGTATAGCCAGTTATGCGTCAGCCATTTTCGAAATCGGCTCCAACGCTTTGAACAGCGTTTAAGGGGTGGATCTTGAGGATACTGAACGCCCTGTCCTCGTAGCAAACGAGGCATTGGCCTAGTTGTCTCCGGATCGGTATCCTACGCCCCGAACGGTCATAATGATCGTGGGGTTTTCAGGATCCAGTTCTACCTTCGAACGCAGTCTTTGCACGTGGACATTTACGAGGCGGGTATCGGCAGCGTGACGGTAGCCCCAGACTTTTTCAAGTAGCTCGTTACGTGAGAATACCTTCCAGGGTTCACGGGCCAAGGTAGTTAGCAGATCGAACTCTAGTGGGGTCAGTGCTAGCTGCTTTTCCCCGCGGAAGACCTGATGTCCAGCAACATCAATCTCTAGGTCACCAATTGATAGACGTTCGGGCTGTGCATCTTCAGTGCGGCGAAGTCGTGCCCGAACGCGAGCGATTAGTTCTTTCGCTTTAAAAGGCTTGGGGACGTAGTCATCAGCGCCAGCTTCTAGACCGGCCACGACATCCGTCGTATCAGACTTAGCAGTCAACATAACAATTGGGACGTCGGATTCTTGGCGGATACGCTTGCAGATCTCAATCCCGTCGATGCCCGGAAGCATGATATCGAGAAGAATAAGATCGGGATCGACCCGGTGGAAAGTGTCAAGTGCATAGGCACCATCTGAGCAGAAAGAAGCGTCAAAGCCTTCGGACTCTATGATGATCCCGATCATTTCGGCTAGGGCCACATCATCATCAATCACTAAGATTCGTGCACTCATGCGCTTATTTTCCCACTTCTCTGCTAGGTTTGGTCGCATCCTAGACGGCGAGTATTATCTTAATCTCTTATAAACTATAGCTTAGTCACAGCTTTCTCCCAAAGGATTCAATATGTCAAGCGACTTCATGGACTACGATCCCGCGAGTTTTGATGATCAAAACTATCAGCCCCGGGAGGAGCTGCCTCAGGATTCCCGCGCTACATTACCCATCATCCCCTTACGTCCTTTACGTTTTGGCGAGGTTGTTCGCGGTACTTTCCTAGCTCTGCTGCGCAATCCACTAGTCATCATCTTTTTGGGTCTACTAGTTGGAATTATTAACTCTCTATCTTCGTATTTGACGCAGAGCAAGCAGTGGGAGGACAAGTTTTTCAACCAAATCTGGATCCCCCTAGCAGAGGGAAAACAGACTACCAATGGGCCCGAGTTCCAAACGATTATTAAGGGTTTCTTCCAGTCGTCACTGATCAACTTCTGCGTCAGCCTATTGGTCATGGTCTTCATTTCGGGCACGATTGCCTTCGTCGTCTCACGACTGTTGTTATTTAGGAAAGCAAACCTAGGTGAGACCTTAAAGGCCACCGGCAAAGCGATCCCGGCGCTTATTTTCATCATTTTCGTACATCTTTTGATGATGGCGGCCGTTCTGGGTTCAGTATTCCTACTGACGAATTTGCTCACCGATTCGCAGGGACGACTGACCCCGGAAAAAATCGGCTTGGTTTCTCTGGCTCTCTTTGCCGCAATGATCATCATTGTGTACATCGAGCTGAAGCTTCTTTTTGCTCCCGCTGCTGCCGTGCTTGAAGGTAGTAAACCGATTGAGGCAATCAAACGATCATGGGATCTAAGCCGCGGTTTGAATCTAATCAACCTATTCACCACGATCGTTACGGCTGTTATGGCAACATTGGCAGCGTTTTTGGTGGCGGTAGTGCTGACCCTTATTCAGAATCTGATCACCCAAATGATTTCGAATCCAGCATTAGCTAGTTCGTTAGAGATTCTTAATGAGCTTCTTTTGCAGGCGGTATTCTCTCCCCTAGTTCCGATCACCTGGTGCTTGCTTTACGTAAATGCCCGGTTTATTAAGGAAGATTTCTGGCGGCAGCTGCCGCAAAAGTAGGTTTAGCCCTCACCATCGATTACTCGCAGGAAGCCCCGTTTACGTCCTGGGACCTGATTAGGCCGTGATGCGACAGTTGCAGGATTGCCGCCGGTAATACTCTGCAAATCCCGACTTGCTGAGGCGCCACCTTTGGCGGGGTGTACCTGTTTTGCTTCCTGCTCTTGATGTACTTTTTGGACTGGCGAGGAAGGCAGGTTGAGGGCCACCTCGATTACGTCGACCAGTTCTTCTGAGACTCCTTCAAAGTCTCGAATGGGGTGTTTAAAGAGGTCGGGATGCACGGTCAGTTCCCAACCTTGTGGCACCTTGTACCTCTGGGCATGCATCTGACAGAGGTCGTAGCATCCGGACCTAGCTTCTCTAGCCAAAAAGCCTATAAAGGCTGCTTGATCAGAGTAGTCGTAGGTTAGCGTGGCCGCGGCAGGGTTGGAACAGCCGGGGTTGGAACAAGTTCTGGCATATGGCACGCGCACATTCTAACTCATTTAATATTCAGGTCTGCGATATCGTTAGAACATGTCGGATTTAAAGTGGCAAGTAAACGTCTCTGCTAGCGAGGTCTCGGCTCGCGAGTTACAGCTCATCCATCGCCGGGATCGACATGGTAGAACCCAGCGAGGCCCTTTGATTGGCCCACATTTGCCCGGTTATATCTCCCGTCAAAAGCTTTTTGATGACCTGGTAGTACAACAGCTACAGAGCATCGAGACTTCGTTCCCCCAACTTAACCAAGTCGAGGTCGTGGTGGAAGAGGCTCCCCGTTCTGATCCGGCACCTTGGGAGCGTGACTCGATTCGTTTAGGAAGGGCTTTTTCTGCGGATCGCAAGGCCGGGTTACCTAGCCGCATTGTGTTATTTCGTCTACCAATTTCTGATCGCTGTGACGGGCCGGCGGGGCTTTCTGAACTTATTCGCTTGGTACTGGTTGAGAACCTCAGCGCCCTTTTCGGGTGTTCTCCAGAGGACATTGACCCAAGTATTTAAAAGCTACTGTTCCCCGGCGCGTTCAAGGGCATCCATTACCGCTATCTTCGCCCGCCACTAATGGTGCGGGTGGCCGCTACCCTAGCGGATGCTGACGCGTCCCTGTGAGCCGCTTAGGCTTCCTAGGTTAATGGTTCCCCGTAAGCTGGGGATCTCCTTGTTCATGGCAGTCAGGCTAATCAAAACCGGGTTGCTAGCTTCAATCTTGGTGCTTTCGGTCAGCGGTGTTCTTAGAACTTGGCCCGGTTCTAGGTGTTGTTCTGCCCCGTTGATTTTTATTTCTGATTTTTGCGCCAAGTTTCGGATGGTGATCTGGGTTTCGTATCCGCTAGCAATGGGAATATCCACTGCGGTGACGCCGTGAGCTGGGCTGTATATGCTCATCCCTAGGTTTTTCTTATCGCTCGGGAAGGTTCCAGAAACGATCTTGGGTCGGTTCTGGGCTTGTTCCGAGGGAGTATTGGAATGGGCTACCACCTGCGCGATGATAGGGGTTTTTGATTTCAGTTCAAATACTTGGGCTCCTATTGGAAGTCCAGCTAGGTCTAATTCCAAGACAGCCCGGGACGGCACCTTGATCTCATTTAGTCCCTTAAAGGTATCAGTCCCATTAGGGCCGATCTTTAATGATACGGTGGCTTCCTCATCACCGGGATTAGCAAGTTCAAGACGAGCAGGAGCATCCGAGAGGTCGATCCCTAGGAGTTGTAACTGCTCACTTGGCTGGGGATTTTGGGGCAGCCATTCTTGTCCCAAACTGTTTAGGCCCTGAGTCCGCTGTAGATAGACCCCGGCGGCAATCTTAGGGCCCTGTATCTTCAGCTCCAGCTGATAGGCTTCTTTGGTATTGACTAGAGAGTCAATCGAGATTTCTAGTTTCTCGTTGCCCCTTAGAGTATAAGCCTGTCCCTTTAGTAGGTCCCCCGAGGTGTTCCACGCTTCCAGGGTGATGCTACTGGAGTTAGCGGAGGGATTGACCATCATCAGGGTGGCACGTTGGCTGATCTGTTCACTGCCGGGCACGGTGAAGGAAAAATAATCTGCGGCCGGCTGACAGGCGTCTAAACTCAGGAAGGCCCCGCCTTCCGACTTATCCCAAGCAGCTCGATAGTTTAGGCTGATTATTCCAGCGTCTGAAGTTTCTAACTCGATCGGTTCGAAGACGGAGTTTTTGGGATCAACTGCTGATTTGGTTGATTCCGCCTGATAGGCCAGAATTTGATCGATTTCGGGCGCGCTGGTTGAGCCATCGGGGTTATTCCGGACCTGTGCGATATTAGCGGGCAGTGGCAAACATACTTCTTGCAGGGTACCCGCGGCTGCCTCTACCGGAATGCTTGGAACTAGACGCGTTTGAGCAGCAGGCCTGGTGGCTAGTATCCAGCCGCCAATAGTCATTGCCAATAGTACTACCAGCGCCACTAGGGCCTTGATGACCGTGACGATTCGGGTTTCTTCTCTCATCAGAGATCCACCTTCTTTCGTCTAGTAAAGATCATCATTGATAGTAGTAACAGTTCGCTGATGATGCCGGCGTAGGTCCAGATTCGTAGGCTGGGTTGGTGCCAAGTCAAAGCGTAGTTGCCAGTCTCTGAGGTTTCAAAGACGTTCGCTTGGACCTGGGGTAGCTGTTTGGCTTGCTTCCCGTTGATTGATAGTTGCCAGTGCGGGTCCGGGTTTTCCGCTAGGACTATCACTCCGGGGGTTTTCGTTTCCCCGTTTGCGGTCACGGCGTTTGCGGGTAGTCCAGTACGATTTGGGGCCTTTTCTTCATCAGACGAGGAGGTCGCTTGTACTTCGGCTTTTAGTAACTGGGGAACTTCGGGTTCCGTCCAGAGACGATAGGCCGTGTAGCCGTCAGCGCTGATTAGTTCCGCGCTACTTACACGCCAAGCGACTCCTGCCGGGGTGGGCCCAATTTTCTCTAGCCCTTTTAGGCCCTCGAGTGCGTCGTTCAGGGGATTCGAATCGGGTGCGATAACCATTTGGTCAACGGCCGCGTAGGTCAGAAGCTGAGCTAGTTCGGGGGTCTGGTGTCCGCGTAGTAGCGTGATTAGTTGCGAGTTGATCCGATCGGGTAGTCGGTTCTCACTGGTCCCCGCTTCTCGACGTCTTAGTTGAGTGAGGTCGTCAATCGTGGAGTGTTCAAGATAGGTTGGCTGAGCGAAGCGTTGCCAGGTGACTTCCAGTTGGTCATCGGTCAGAGTTTTTATCAGTAGGACTCTTGAATGACGGTCGGAGTTCTGCCCTAGTTTCGCAGAAGCCGGCACCGTAACGGTGCTTTCACGTGACATCACGGTAGAAGATGCTAGGGCCCAGCCGTCGTTGGCGAGGAAAGAAACTGGTATCAGAAACAGCAGCACGTAACTTAGTGCTTTAAGAAGCTGCACACCGGTTAGCAGCAGGTTGCTGTTTGGTTTTTTAACACGGAAGGTTGCCCAATAGCGGTCTAGGCCCCCGATTACCGCGGCGGAAAGTGAGAAGTAAGCAAGTAGCAGGTAGGGGCCAGTCCAGGTAAATACGTTGCTTTCTTGGGCAGCGATTTCAATCTGTCCAGCGTAATAGCCCGCTGCCATCCAAGAAGCTGAAATCACCATGCCTAGGGTGATCCAGCCGGTGCGCCAAGTAAGACGTAGGAGGGCCAAGATCAGCCCGAGCATCAGCATTGCAAGTGGCAATAGGCGAAGTCCCGATAGCCAGGCATGCCCATCATTCATGAGCATCTGCAGCAAACCACCGGCTTCATAACGAGCCCCATCAGGAATTCCTAAAAGCAGGCGGAAGCCACTGGGGGTTTTAAAGTCAACCGGGTGATCGATGGTCCCTAGTAGTGCCCGATAGTTACCGCTTCGATAAATCGATACTAGGTAGGGAATTGCAAACAGTACTGCCGGAATGGGTAAGAGCATTACCCGCCAAGGGCGTTTGGGAACTAAGGCCAAACCTAGTAATACAAAGAAGGGGGCCAGAAGTAGCAGGCTCGGGGTAGAGAGCATCACGAAAGTTAACGCGAAAGCTGAGATGGCCAGAAAGCGCACCTGGTAGTCGGTATTCCTAACCGCAATCTGACCGCGAACTCCCAAAACCACCTCGGCCCGGTGGCGATTGGTGCCCCGCACCAAACCCCAGACAAACCAAGGTAGCGCCATAGTCAGAACCAGTACTGAGACGCGTCCCTGTGCTGCTGAGATCCAGACTGCTGGCAGACTCAGGTATGTAAATACCATAAATAGGCGGAGCCCTACTGCCCTGGTAAAAGTTCCAGCCGCGAGGTACGCGCCGATTCCGGCAAGTAGCGGCCAGCAGGCAAGAAACGCAGTCAGGACTTGGTTCGGCGAGAGTCCTAGAAGCCAGAACGGGGCGACAACGGAAGATAAGAAGGGCAGCAAAGGATCAGCGGGGGCGGCCATGCCCATCTTGATTGGGACCCAGCCGCTCCAAGCGAAACTCCAGAAATCGGAAAGTTGTTCGGGCAGGAAGAGCCTAGCAGCGCCATTGCTATTTACCGCCGTGGAATAGGTTTTTAAGACCGTGAGTAACAGGGTCACAAAAACTACCGTGAGGGCCCCGGCTGAGGCGATTTCGCGACGCTGTTTGAGACCGCTGGCCGCCACCGGTTCTAATGCCTCTTGACTGACGTTGCGATGGCGGTTTTTACGAACTAGGTAGCGTTCTCTAAGCAGGTACCACCTTGGCACCTCTAGTCGCTTAAGGCTAGCTCGGGAAGCTTTTTTCGTCCGGAAAAGATTCGCGCGGGCCCGCAAAATAGCTTGCGGGTGGAACAGTACCTTAAATAGCGCAGCTAACTCCCCTACCGCTAGGCTCCACTGTCTGGTAGCCAATCGCAGTAGCATGCGTCCCAGTTGCCAAAATGGCAGCAAGAATAACCAGAGGACAAATTTTGCCGTCCCTAGCGCCAATAACCAGTTATGAATTTGGGCGGCTCGACGTTCTGAATAGGTACCTGAGGCGTCCAGTAGCCCCTCATGTCCCCGGTAGGACTGTTCCGCATGGAAGACGATTGCCGAGGTGGCCACGATTACCCGGTAGCCGGCAAGCCTTACCCGTCGGCCAAATTCAAGGCCAACTCCAAACGGTGATAGTGAGGGGTCGGTCCCCCGTAGTTCTGTCCAGAGTGCTTGGCTGACCAGCATGCCTGCCGTGGAAACCGCAAGGACATCTTCCATCCGGTCGTGTTGCCCCTGGTCATATTCGCCACGTAGGTGATCGAATCGGCGGGCGGTTTTGGTTGCGGAAATACCGATTTCAATTAGTTTATCGGTTTGGAAGTAGTCACGGATTTTTGGTCCGACGACTCCAACAGTCGCACCTTTTTTAGTGGCCGCTAAAAGTTCAGCTAGACATTGCGAGTCTGGGATTGAGTCGTCATGGAGTAGCCAGAGCCAATCAGTTTCGATTGGTGCTTCATTAACTGCCTTGCTGACCGCAGTGCCAAAGTCTGTAATACTTGGAGCCGAAAGGTATTTTCCGGATGATCCAGTGGGGAAGAGTTTACGAAACTCTTCTTCGGCATTGGCAGTTTCGGACAGATCTACTAACGTCACTAGTTCTGCAGTTCTGGTTTGTGACTTGAGCAGATCAAGGGTTTCGGCCAAGTATTGGCTTTCCCCTTGCGTAACTAGAACTGCGTGGACAGACTTTTCAGCCACCCAGATCACCCGGAGGCGCGCTTAAGTTTCCGACGCTCACGCTCTGATAGCCCGCCCCAGATTCCGAATCGCTCATCATTGGCGAGGGCGTACTCTAGACATTCCTGGCGGACTTCACATAGCGCACAAACATTTTTGGCTTCTCTAGTGGATCCACCTTTTTCGGGGAAGAAAGCTTCCGGGTCAGTCTGCGCACACAGTGCGTATTCCTGCCAAGCTAGGACTCCATCATCTTCGAGGAAAGCCGATTGAAATTGATCGACGACTAAATCACCGTCGCCTAGGATGTTCCACATCTGGTGCTTCCCTCCTTTATTGGTCTAGAAACTTTCTTCCACATCTCACTACATCAATAAACTACATTGATGTTATTCGATGAGCTCTAGGGTTACCTTAGTATATTTTGGTGTGCTTGGCACTCTTGAAAAGAGGTCAATTTAAGGCCGGATTACCACTTTCAGGCGATGGTTAGCCAATAAACCGCCACAAAATACCCCACTATGACATATTTCACATATCATAGTGGGGTATTTGAGTCCAGCTTTACATCTTTAGTTATGGAAGTGCGGCTCCCATGCTGCCGGAGAGGTTACACCATCCAAGGCCTCTTGATACTGGCGCGAAAGCTCAGGCCAACGTTTAACGAGTTCAGCTACCAGTCGGTTCAGACGACCATAGAGCTTACGAGCTAGCCTCGGATCTCGCTGGTAGAAGGATACGCCGGAGCCATCAGAGTTAGTTACTACTGCAGAATCTAGTTGCGAAAGTACTAGCCAGTTACTGTTACCCGAAGATACATACATTTCTGGGTATTCTCGGGATAGTTCAGTGGGTTGGTTGGCGATTCGCAAAATTCCCTTTGCGGCCATCAAGGCAC
Source organism: Boudabousia liubingyangii (assembly GCF_001907245.1). GTDB lineage: Bacteria > Actinomycetota > Actinomycetes > Actinomycetales > Actinomycetaceae > Boudabousia > Boudabousia liubingyangii. The sequence goes on along the minus strand of NZ_MQSU01000004.1, from coordinate 199,572 downwards.
GGCCCGGTAGCGACTTCGGGGTCTTCAAGGTTTCCCACTTAGGTAACTTCGATGACGAACGAGGGGCCGGCAGCAAGGTGGGGTCAGCAACTAGTTGCGCGTCCTTGTAATTGCCCCGAATCTTCCGCACTTCCGGTACTACCGTCTCGATTTCATCGTGCATATGTTCGGGTCCACGCAAGATATCCTCTAGGGCCTTAATCTGCAGTGCCAACACAGAGTACTGTTGAGAGAGGAAATGCTTCAAGGACACCAGTGACAGGTGCTTAATCATTCCCCCACCGCGGGAGAACTTAGAGTGCATTAGACCAGCTACCAGTCGATTACGGTAGTGGAAGTATGCCTGCCAGTCGACCGAGTCATCCTTATCGGTCCACGGCACGTGCCAGACAGCGGCGCCCGGTAGCGTGACAGTGGGAACACCATGTTTACCCGCACGTAGACAGTATTCCGAGTCGTCCCATTTAATGAAGAATGGTAGGGATAGACCAATTTCTTCAACTACTGAGGTCGGGATCAAACACATCCACCACCCGTTGTAGTTTGCCGGGGCTAGTGCATGAAGTTTACGGTTTACCCTTAGCGGCACCTTGTTGAAGTCAATGGCATCCGGAACCCCAGGCGTCGGTCCCCAGAGGAATTCCTTCGCTCGGACAGTTTCCGCAAAAGCATGCAGGAAGGTTCGCTGATACATCGAGAACATATGGCCACCCACGATGGTGGGGACATTCGTGTAGCTACCAAAAGCTAGGGCCCGAAGCATACCTTCAGGCTCAACTCGAACGTCATCATCAAGTAGCAGCACGAAATCAGAGTTGTTTTGTAGCGATTCGTACATACCGCGACTAAAGCCGCCCGATCCGCCAAGGTTAATCTGATCGATTACCCGTAGTTGATCTTTCAAGAGGGCTTTCGCAACCTGATAATTGTCTTCCTCAGCAACCTTCTTATTGCCCTGGTCGACCACGACGATTTCGCGTAGGACCTCACGCAGAGGTTCGTATGATGACAACTGCTTAAGCATCAGCGCGCAGTCAGTTGGACGGTTGAAGGTGGTGATGGCAATAGTTAGTTTCGGGTCTTCTAAACGTGGTTTCTCATCTACTAGCCACTGACCTTCCAACAATTCAAAATCATTCGAGTTGGCCTTTAGGTCAAACCAGTACCAACCGCCATCTAGGAAGTTATTTAATGGAAGTTTGAAATCCTTGGTCACAGAACCTGAGAGTTCGTGTGATTCTAGGCGGTAGTAATCGCCTTTGGCATTGGAACGATAAAGGATTAGAGTTCCCTGACCGGCGGTCTTAACACGCAGTGTTACTTCGCGAACCACCGTGTGGCGGCGCCAGTAGGAAGCCGGGAAAGCGTTGAAATAGGTACCAAAGGAGGTATAACCCGCGTTCTTGAACTTAGCCGAAGAACGGTCGTAGCTGACAATGCCCGGCTTGTCGAGGCTGGGCTTGCGGCCACCTTTCAAGGCACCTTCGAAGTATAACGGCTGAGTGTCTGAATCGTTTTCAGCGGAGAAAACTACCCGCTGTACCACTTTCGATGCCATTTTGTTCCTTTCCAAAAGCGATTTTTAGTAATTGTATCGCTACAGATTCTTTTTAGTTAGGTGAATTCGAAATGCTAGCTAGAGGTTTAGAACTAGTCTTCGGGGCGCAGTCGTTTGACGCCTTCTGCTGCCGGACCGTCGAATACGACCTTTCCCTTTTCCAAGACAATTGCCCGGTCGCACAGTTCTTCTACCATGTTTAGATCGTGAGAGACGATCACTAGAGATTTACCCGAGGCTCGCAGTTCGCGAATCCGATCGAGGCACTTTCTCTGGAAGGGAGCATCGCCCACCGCTAGGATTTCATCAATCAAGAAGATATCGGGGTTAGTGTGCACGGCGACTGAGAAGGCCAAACGCAGGAACATGCCGGAAGAATAGAATTTAACTTCAGTATCGATGAACTGCTCGATCTCAGAAAAAGCTACGATATCGTCGTAAGCGGCATCGATCTCGGCTTCGGTCATCCCTAAGATGGCGCCGTTTAGATAGACATTTTCACGTCCAGTTAGGTCCGGATGAAAACCAGCACCCACCTCAATGAGACCGGCGATCTTTCCGCGGACTTTAATAGAGCCCTGATCTGGCCTCATAACGCCAGAGATTAGTTTGAGCATGGTGGATTTACCGGATCCATTAAATCCGAGCAAGCCAACAGTTTGTCCCGATGGGATGTTAAAGGAAACATCATCTAGGGCGTGGAAGATATTTACCATCTCAGCTCGACGCCCGGTTAGGGCCCAAACTAATGATTCTTTAAGGGTATGGGTGCGGCGAAGTTTAAAGACTTTACTTACGTCCTCGACGCGAATGACATCATTTTCAGACTGCGCTGGGTTCACTACCTGTGATTCTTTTTCGTTCATCTCAGAGCTCCTGCGCGAAGCGGCCATCTAGGTGGCGGAAATACCAGTCGCCGATTAGTAGCATTAAGAATGAAATCAGTGCACAGATGCCTACCCACATGTACATATTTTCAGGGAGCTGAGCTACCGGTGACACTCCCCCGACCCCAGCTGTGGGGAACCAGAAAACCCGGTGGAAGATCAGCACAATGGGGGTAATCGGATTGAGCATGTAGATCCACCACCAGATGGTCCCACCTAGAATACGGTGGACATCTTGCCACTTGTACAGTACCGGGGAGGCCCACGTGACGACCATCAGAATCAGATCGACGAAGTTTTCTGCATCCCGGAACATCACGTTGATGGCACTAGTGAAAAGCCCCAATCCTAAGGCAAAAATCGAGACTAACATAAAGCCCAATATTCCCAGTCCCAGTTCATAGAATCCGGGTCGCCATCCGTAGATAAGGGCACCCAGTACTAGAATGACCAACTGTGGAATTAGGTGCACCACAGCCACGCATAGTGATGAGACGGGGAACAACTGTCGAGGAAGATAGATCTTCTTAACTAGTGGCGCATTCCAAACAATAGAACGAGTAGTGTTGTTAAAGATTTCGCTGAAATAGTTAACTACTACGACACCAGAGAATAGATAAACGACATAGTTTTCGATTGCTCTATTTTGGGCTAGGAATACACCCAAGGCCACATAGAAAACAATAAACTGCACCGCCGGTTTAGCGTAGGACCAGAGCATCCCAAGGAATGATCCGCGGTATCGAACCCTAAGTTCCTTGTGAACAAGCAGGTTTAATAGATATCGTCGCTTAAAAATTTCAGTCAGCCTAGGGCTAATCCCAGGAGTCCAAAATTCTTTCTCGATTGAAGACTTAGAAGCCATATTTTTACTTAGCGGAGTTTAGCGGTTTTCCATCCCGGAAGTGCGGGGCGACCTTATTGTCGAAAGCGGTAAGGGCCGAACCAATAGCCATGTGCATATCAAGGTACTGGTAAGTGCCTAGACGTCCACCGAAAAGTACCCCGTCTTCCTGCTCAGCCAGTCGACGGTATTCCAGCAGGGCCTCGCGGTCCTTATCCGAGTTAATCGGGTAATAGGGTTCGTCGTTAGCTTCGGCGAAACGCGAGTATTCCTTCATGATGATGGTCTTATCAGTCGGGTAGTCACGCTCCGGATGGAAGTGACGCGGCTCGATAATACGGGTGAAGGGGATCTCTGCGTCCGCATAGTTCATCACCGAGGTGCCCTGGTAGTCACCGCATTCCGGATATTCGGTTTCGAAATCAATGGTGCGCCACGATAGAGCACCCTGAGAGTAATCGAAGTACTTATCTAGCGGACCGGTGTAAATTACCGGCTTCTTACCGACTAGCGCGGACTTTGAATAAGGCTGGCTATCATCGAAGAAGTCAGTATCCGTGAGGATCTCAATATTCGGGTGCTCCACCATCTTGTTAATCCAAGCAGTGTATCCCTCAGTGGGTAGCCCCTCGTAGGTGTCGTTAAAGTAGCGGTTATCGTAGTTGTAACGCACAGGTAAGCGAGAAATAATCGAGGCCGGCAGCTCCTTAGGGTCGGTCTGCCACTGCTTACCGGTGTATTCCTTGATAAACGCTTCGTAAAGCGGGCGGCCAATCAAAGAAATTCCCTTATCGTTAAGGTTCTCCGGGTCCTTACCCGAAAGCTCCCCAGCCTGCTCCTGGATAAGCGCGCGGGCTTCCTCGGGGCCATAAGCGGCGCCAAAGAACTGGTTGATGGTGCCCAAGTTGATGGGCATGGAGTAAACCACGCCACGGTGGTTAGTGTAAACCTTGTGGACGTAGGGAGTAAAGGATGTAAAGCGATTTACGTACTCCCAGACCCGCTCGTTGGAGGTGTGGAATAGGTGCGCACCGTATTTGTGTACCTCAATACCAGTCTTGGGGTCTGCCTCAGAGTAGGCGTTACCGCCGATATGACTACGCTTTTCAACGATTAGGACCTTCAAGCCTAGTTCGTTCGCACAGCGTTCTGCGATCGTAAGACCAAAAAAGCCCGAACCGACGATTACGATATCAGCTTCCACTGGAATACCCCTTTTGGCTAGATGAAGCTTCGATTTTCATTTAAGTTACCACGCTTAGAATTGGTTTTAGGTTATTACCGTTGAGTGTCTAAGCTAGCGAGTATTACTTACTCCATATTTTTACCGCGTACTTATATAGTACTTTGCGGACAGATGCGGGAATTAAACGGTACACGCCGCGAATCAAAACATTTCTGAAATAAATCGGAATGGTGATGATTCCCTCACGAAGAAGTAGCCTCTGTAGTTTCATCTCACTCCTCAGCAACCTGAAACCACCACGTCGTTTATAGGCTCCAGAGGAGACCCGGTAACGGACTAAGACATCTGGAAGGTTAGTGCACTTTACCCCCCGATGAACCATCCGTGCGAAAAGCCAATAGTCTTCCATCAGATCCAGAGGTTCATAACCGCCGGCGCGGACGACAGCCTCGCGATCATAAACGACTGAAGGGTGGTTGAAGGGGTCACGGTATTTAATAGCCCGTTTGATCTCAGCTTCCGAACTGGGATGGCGACGAATCAGACCATCCTCCGTTGTTTCCGAATACATATCTTGAATCGCGGCACCGACTAGCTCGAATCCCTGTTCAAGCAGTGGTATTTGTTTGGCGAATCTTTCCGGTAGGGAAATATCGTCGGCATCGTGACGAGCCACAAAGCGGTGCTCACAGTGTTCCAAGCCGGTCACCAAGGCTAAAGCCAAGCCTTCATTTTTTGGCTTCTTAATAGTTAAAACTTCGGTTTGCCCCAGCTTAGTGCCACTTTCGGGCACTTCTGCAGCTAAGGACTCCCCTATGGGACCATCGACGACTATGACCAACTGATTTGGTGGTAGGGCCTGTTCAACTGTGACAGATTCTAGCGATCGCCGCAGGTATTGGGGGTCATCACCCTGATAGACCGCCATTAGCACAGAGAATTTACTAGTCATCGGCTGCTTCAATCCAAGGTAGGGCGACTGAGTCAGCAAATACTTCACGATTCGACTTTGGGGCGGTTAGGCTCTCTTTGATTCCGGCCTTGAAGGCGGCGAACAGCACCGGGCGGTTCTCTGAGGCCTTAAAAGTTTTGCCCCAGCGTCGTACTGAGGATCCGAAGTAGAGCGGGTATTCCCAGATGTGGAAGGGATTATGACGACTGAAGAGCCAGAGTTTATTTCGTACTTCGAAGCGGAAGCGCGGTCCTGGATCTGCTTGGCTATCGCCAAGTTTTAGAGTCAGATGCTTTACCACTGAAGCAGGTACGTAGAGTCCGACCCGGTTCTTTAGCAATCTGGCGGTGAATTCGAAATCGTCATTCCAAAGGAAGTAGGCCGCGCGAGGAAGCCCGATCCGGCTAATTTCCGACTTGCGTACCAAGATGGAGACAAAGGAGGCTGATCGGACCGGGATCGCTCCCGCTTGCTGGGCATGCACTCTTAACTTGCCGGCTAAACCGACACGGGGACGAGGGCGGTTCATCGGATGCTCACTGCCGTCATGCCAGACGGCTTTTGAAGCCAGCAGCGCTGGTTTACCGGGGTATGCGGATTCTGCTTTTAGCAGTTCAGCTAGGGCGGTGGGCTCGGGTACTGTGTCATCGTCCATGATCCAGACCCACTCCGCCTGCGGGTAATGGGTTTGGGCATAGGCGATGCCGGCTGCGAATCCACCGGCACCACCAGTGTTCTGGGCCAGATGGACCGGGTCAGTTACTACCGGATGAGTATCAACAACCTTCCCAGTTCCATCTGTAGAGGCATTATCAACGACGATTACAGCCGTTAAAGGTGAGCTTTGCTCCCCCAAGGCGTCTAGGCACTTGCGAAGGAGGACCTCACGATTGTACGCGACAATGACCGCTACGGTCTTCGTCGCTTCGGCTGCCTTCATGGTCAGTTCACGGCTGGCCAATAACGATCCTCGGGGTTCCGGCCCAGAGTTCAGGGTTGGTCACGCGACGTCCGTCAGCGAGGAGACGAACACCGGGTAGATCTGCCGGCTTTAGTTCGCGGTAATCGGCGTGGTCAGCCTGGACGATCGCGGCATCGACGGAATCACCTAGGTGGTAAGCTTCCCAACCGAACTTGTTGATCTCTTCGTCGTTGAACATCGGGTCGTGAACGACGACTTCAGCACCTGCTGCCTTGAGGGCGTCGACGGTTGCGAAAACACCAGAGAACGCGGTTTCCTTTACGCCCCCACGGTAGGAAGCGCCTAGGATTGCGACCTTGAGTCCCTTTAGGTCACCAAGAATTTCGGTTAGTCGGTCAACTACATACTGTGGCATGCCCGAGTTAAAGGTACGGGCGGTGCGAACGATTGAAGCGTCAGGGTCCGTGGATAGGTATAGTCGCGGGTAGACGGGGATGCAGTGGCCACCAACGGCGATGCCCGGACGGTGAATGTGACTGTAAGGCTGCGAGTTGCAGGCGTCAATCACACGTTCAATATCAATACCAACCTTGTCAGCGTAGACGGCAAACTGGTTTGCTAGGCCGATGTTTACGTCGCGGTAGGTGGTTTCAGCTAGCTTTGCCATTTCGGCGGCTTCTGCGGTGCCCATGTCCCAAACACCGTTCGGGCGGGGCAGATCCGGACGCTCATCGAACTGTAGTACTGATTCGTAGAATTCGATAGCGCGTTTGGTTCCGGCTTCGCTTAGGCCGCCGACGAGTTTCGGGTAACGACGTAGGTCTGCGAATACTCGCCCGGTGAGCACGCGCTCGGGGCTGAATACTAGGTGGAAGTCTTTACCTTCTTTGAGTCCAGAGATCTCTTCTAGAAGCGGCTTCCAACGATTGCGGGTCGTTCCCACGGGCAGAGTAGTTTCGTATGAAACGAGGGTGCCTTCGGTGAGGTGTTCGGCTAGGGAACGGGTGGCGGCGTCCATCCAAGCGAAATCGGGTTCCCAAGTTTCATCGTTTACAAAGAGGGGAACTACCAGTACGACTGCATCTGCGCCGGGGATAGCCTCGGCATAGTCGGTGGTTGCTTTCAAGCGTCCTGCGGGAACTAGTTCAGCTAGCTTTTCCGCTAGAAAGGCTTCTCCTGGGAAGGGTTCTTTGCCTTCATTTACAGTCGCTACAGTTTCTGGGTTTACATCGACGCCGATTACGTCATGCCCAGAATCAGCAAACTGTACTGCTAGAGGTAAACCAATTTTCCCAAGCGCTACTACTGCGATCCGCACGGACATACTCCTTATTTTCAGGGGAACTATATGGAATAGTTTATCTCGCTAGTGGCGCTGGCGGGTAATCGAGAAAATGCGTGTCGCAATAGTCTATTTTCCAGAGTTGAATCTTCCCGACGTGGTCGATCAGGGTAAACCCTGGTAGTCCAGTAGGAACGTTGTAGAGACCCGGCGATCGCTCACGCATGGAGATTTCTGCGAACTTGTCCTGAGGGTCGTAGTAGAAGTACTTGATGTGGTACTTGCGCAGGTACATGCAGACTCGGGGGTCGGTAGCAATTTCTGAGAAGTGCTTCCGCAGGTATCGTCCAACATAATCGTGCTTAGAGTAGTTTTGTTGTTTAAGTGCCACATCCGTGTTGTGGAGGGAGGCTAGGAGCGCCGACCCGTTCGCCGCCTCACCTAGCACTAGTTCTCCAGGTGGGATCTGCTTCGCGATTCGTTTTTGGAATGCTTCTTCTCCGGGGCTAATCTGCTGCAGACTTGGGTCGAGAATAGTTGAGTAGAGACTAGACTCTAAGGTTGCCCTTAGATTCCACGAGCCGGTTGTAAGCAGCGTGATAGCTATCGCCAATAATGAGTATTTAGCGATTAGTGACTTGGTCTTAGTCTTTTTGGTATCGGCGGCGTTTTCATTGCTACCTAGTAGTTTCAACCAGTATCGTTCAATGAATTTGTAGATACGGTCAGCCCCTAGGGCTGATAGTGGAATACCCGCGAGTGAAAGCACGCCCATCATCCGAATCGGATCGGAATACCACCAACCAGTGAAAGTGGTAAGTATTCCCATCGGAACTAGCGAAGCATAGCAGAGCAGTCCAAAGAAGAGGAATGAGGGTAAGAGGTAGTCACGACGTTTTGAAAGTAGGACGTCAACAATTCCTACAATCAACAACAGAATAATCAGGTTGAGCGGAATTGTCTGCCACCAGAGTCCGTCATTTCTTTGGTACATGCGCAGTAGTGAGAGCAGCTTGGGAAACCAAAGATTCCACGTACTGGTTTTAATTTGTGCGTATTTTAAGAAGGTCCAAGCCTGATTGAAGATTAGAGCCGTCCAGAGCCCGAACAGCACCCAAGCGGTTACGAACGAGATTTTCTGGGTTAGCTCGAGTTGCTGAGAACGCCACTTTTGCACGGTGTGATAGCAGTATTGGAGAATGCTGGGAATCAACAAAAAGAGCAGGCACACCGCTGCTGAGTAGTGGGTGAAGAAAGCTCCGGCAAAGGATAAAACAATAAGAGTTTTGGTAGCGATTCTTTGACCGGTAGTAAAAAGACCCGGGAAGTGGCTAAGGAAGGTGGCCAGGGCAATTAAACCTGGCAGTAAGCAGAGCATTAAGGCGTTGGGCCAACGGCTAAGTACGTTGGTGAGTCCAATTGGCACGGTAGGTAAGATCAGAACCAAAAGTGGAATCGCAGCCTGCGCTCTTCTTCGGTTTGGGAATAGTACCGAGCCTAAAACTACCATTCCATGTAACCAGATCAAACGTAGCGATACTAAAGCTACGTTGGTGGCAAGTAGAATTTGTGACTGGGGTGAGACGGTCGAAATCCACTGATGCCAAACCAGCGGATAGGAGATATCTTTTACGGCCACCCCGTATAGAGGTGATAAACCACCAAAGGGATAACCATCATGGTAGTGGCCGAGCACCCAGACCCCGTTTAAGTGGAAGATCGAATCTGAGTGCTGTGGGATCATGGAGAAAGTCCCCAGCCAGATAGGCATCGCTAGAAAGAGTATTGCGACGATTCCGGCGGTTACCCTTGTCCCCCAGTAAGCGAAGGGATGGGCGGCTGAACTAAGTGCCTGGAGTGGTTTAAAGGGTAGAAGGATTCTACTTAGACCAAAAACAATCGCGGTAAGCGACGCTAACAGGGCCAGCACTGTCAGGTGATTCCAAGGGATCCCCACGGCATGCAGAATTACTCCTGTAAGGGTGAGCATTAATGCCGAAATGCTGGGGGCAATGGCCAGCCCTAGTGCCCCCTTTGCACCGAAGCTCCTGATTGCTAAATAACCGGGAGCGTACAGGACGGCTAAGAGGGCAACTAAAAAAGCTCCTGTCAGTAACAGGTTCATCGCACCTCCTAGTAGCGTTAATCGCCGCTGATGGCTTTTAGGTTAAAGCTTGGACACTAAAACTTAGCACAGATAGTGCACAGAATTTAGGGTTCCGGATAGACCTAACATCTTATGGCTACTAGGAGGCACGACAAGTGGGTTAATACTCCCCTCAGGCTTCAGTCAAGGTGCCGGATTGTAGTACGTATTCGTCACCGGTCTTAGGACAACGGAGTCGCTGCGGGTCATCAGTTTCTTCAAGACGAACACCGGCTTTACCAACCCAACCGATTTGACGAGCGGGAACACCTGCCATCAGGGCGAAGTCGGGAACATCCTTGGTGACTACGGCGCCAGCTGCGATCGTAGCCCAAGCACCGATGGTAATGGGGGCGACGCAAACAGAACGAGCTCCGATTGCAGCACCCTGTTTAATGTGTACGCCCACAGGGTGCCAATCATCAGCAGACTTGATGGTGCCGTCAGCATTGATGGCACGAGGGTTGTGGTCATTGGTGAGGACCACAGCGGGACCAATGAACACGCCATCTTCGAGGTATGCGGGTTCGTAAACAAGGGCGTAGTTCTGGATCTTGCAGTTATCACCAACATGTACGCCGGTGCCGATGTATGCACCACGGCCGACTACGCAGTTAGCGCCGATCTCTGCTTCCTCGCGTACCTGAGAAAGGTGCCAGATGCTAGCAGAATCAGAAATTTTTGCGGCTTCACTAACATCCGCAGAAGGAGCAATACGTGCCATTAGAAGACCTCCAATAAGGGTTTAAACAGCGTTATCCTAGCACAGTTACCCCACCATGTTTTAAATAAAAAATTCGCAATTATGATTCCTGCGGACTTTATTTTTCCCTGAATATTAAGCTTCCGTGTGATGCGTTAATTATTGAAACTTCCCAACCTGTAAAGCCGGTTTCGAAATCGGCAATGGTATGCTTAAAAAGCATTTTCTACTTAAAAGGATAGGAATTAATGAGCGAGCAGCTGCCTTCTTTTCAGCCTCGAAAACCCCGGAAGAGACCGACATTTCCCGCCGGTCAGCCATCTGGAGATAGCTCTTCCCAGGCTAGTAATGCGCAGACCCCAGCTCGTGAACCACAGGCTGCTTCCACACCTCGCGACTCTTCTCGCTCCCCCCAGCCTTCCTCCACGCCTCGTAACCTTCCTCGCTCGAGTCAGGCTTCTGCCACGCCTCATACCCCTCCTCGCTCGACTCAGGCTTCTGCTAGTAGTAGCACCACCCCAGATGCCGAAATCCCCGTTTTTCAACCACGCGCACGGCGAAACCCCGCGTCCGCTCCGGCTAGCGCCCCTCAGCCAGTAGCTCCGGTGCGTCAAAGCACTGGCATGCCTAGGTCTCAGGGAAACGATGGCTCTAGGCCGCCGGTGAGTGGCTCACCTAGGCCAGCCGTAGCCGGTACGACCAGACCGGTAGCACGCCCGAGTTCCCCTGGACAAAGCAACCCTGCAAATCCGCGAACCTACCCGGCTGCTCCCCAAAGCGGTTCGCACGAGGGTGCGCCATCGGGCCCGCGTGGACCGCAGGCGCCGCGTCCTCGTCGAAAGAAGTCGCCCTTCCGTTGGGTGCGTCGCGTACTGCTACTGATCCTAGTACTGCTTGTAGTTTGGCCGACTTACCTTTACTTCTTAGTTTCAGGGAACCTGGATCGGGTCCCGGCTCTTTCCGAAATGGCCGAAACGCCCGGCGTCACCTACTTGGTTGCCGGTTCGGATGCACGTAGTCCGGATGGTATTCCCGATGACGGTACGGAAGGTGAACGTACCGACTCGATGATGCTGATCCACAAGGCGGATAATGGCCAGGCTGTCGTAGTATCGCTTCCTCGTGATACTGATGTTGAGGTTCCCGGTCATGGCCATCAAAAGCTAAATGCTGCCTACGCTTTTGGTGGTGCTCCCCTGTTGGTCTCTACCGTTGAGGATCTGACCGGACTCAAGATTGACCATTTCGTACTGGTTCATATGGGTGGCGTTGAGCGGATTGTGGATGCCGTTGGCGGCGTCGAGCTCTGCTATGACGCTGACGTCCACGACCCAAAGTCAGAGCTTAACTGGCAGAAGGGTTGCCATCTGGCGGATGGTAAGACGGCTTTGGCCTTTGCTCGCATGCGCTATTCGGATCCGCGGGGCGATATTGGTCGCCAGGATCGACAGCGTCAGGTGATTGCAGCGGTCGTGAAGAACGCCAGTTCCGCTTCGACTATCCTGAACCCGATTGCGACTCGTGATCTAGCTTTGGCGGCTTCCCAGGCGCTAAGTGTTGATGAAAGCACCTCACCTTTTGCCCTAGGTAAGTTGGCGTTGGCCTACCGTGCTGCGAATAAGAACGAAATGCTGGGCACCCCGCCGATTGCTGATTTGAACTACCGTAATGGTCATGGGGCGGCGGTCCTGCTTTCCCCGGCGAAGGCTGGGAAGTTCTTTGAGGACCTAAAGAATGGCACGCTTCAGAAAGAGCAGCTTAACCAGTTCACCAATGGTGACTGATTAGGTTTTTTGAAGATTAGAACATAAAGGTAGGCGGTGACTCATTGGTCACCGCCTACTATGTTTTACCTAGCTAAGTTTTGATCCGCTGTGGATGCTTAGCGTTCGATCCGGCGAGGGCCGGCCTGCCAGGCGCTCCATGCTGATTCAATGATTTCAGGTAGGTAGTGCTGGGCCTTCCACCCTAGTTCAATACCGATACGGCTGGGGTCACCGATCAACTGCGGCGGGTCACCGGCACGGCGTCCTAGGATTTCAGTTTCGAACTCTAGTCCGGTGGTCTTTGCGATTTGATCGATAACTTCCTTAACCGAGTTGCCCTGACCGGTACCTACGTTGAAGACGTGGTGTTCAGAGATTCGGTCTGAGCCTAGGTAGTCAAGTGCTGCTAGGTGTGCCTTGGCAAGATCTAGGACATGGATGTAGTCGCGAATGCAGGTCCCGTCCGGTGTCGGGTAGTCGTCACCGAAGATCTTGGGGCTTTCGCCGCGGGCGAGGCGGTCTAGCACCATGGGGATTAGGTTTAGGGTGGCCGGGTCACCTAGGTCATCCCAACCGGAGCCTGCGACGTTGAAGTAGCGTAGGCCTGCCCAGTTTAGGCCCCAAGCTCGTTCACAGTCAGCCATCATCCATTCGCCGATCAGTTTGGTTTCGCCGTAGGGGTTGATAGGCTGCTTAATGATATCTTCACTAACAACCTCTACCGGCGGCATACCGTAGACCGCAGCCGAGGATGAGAAAATCATCTTTTTGACCCCGGCAGCTTCCATGGCGATCAGCATATTTGCTAGTCCACCAACGTTTTGCTGGTAGTACCACATGGGTTTTTCTACGGATTCACCGACTTGCTTTCGGGCGGCAAAGTGAATCACGCCGGTTACGTTGTGTTCCCGCATGGCAGCTTCCAGAACCTTGGGAGCCTCAGGGGCTGAGACATCCAGTTGGAGGAGTTCTGATTTGCCAATACGTTCTTTAGTTCCGTAGCTAAGGTCGTCGACAACTAGGACTTCCTCGCCACGTTCTTGAAGTAGTCGAACTACATGTGCACCAATATATCCGGCTCCGCCGGCAACTAAAATACTCATATTAAATATGATACCGCCTACACAAAAGTGATGTAAACGCTAACGGTCAGCTAGTGCGCGTCCTTTTGCTTTTGCAAGTTCGTTTAGATCTTTGGCGTACTGCTGGAGCTGTTTTTGAATCTCGGGTTTGCCGCTGGCCCCTAGGATGCGCATGGCTAGCAGGCCCGCATTTTTCGCTCCCCCAATGGAGACCGTAGCAACAGGGATTCCCCCGGGCATCTGCACGATAGAGAGTAGAGAATCCATGCCATCAAGGTGTTTAAGGGGAACCGGTACCCCGATTACGGGTAGCGGTGTCAGAGAAGCTACCATGCCGGGGAGGTGTGCTGCCCCGCCGGCACCAGCAATAATTACCTCGATCCCCCGTTCGTGGGCGGTACTGGCCCACTCCATCATTTCTTTGGGCATGCGGTGAGCCGAAACTACTTCTGCTTGGTATTCAACCCCAAATTCTTCACAGATTTTTGCGGCTTCTTGCATGACGGGCCAGTCCGAGTCTGATCCCATGATAATTGCGACGGTCATTTGCCTAGTTACCTTTCAATACATTAACGGCGCGTTCTGCCTGTTCGAGGCAGCTTTGGTAGTCGGTGCCGGTTACAGTCACATGACCGAGCTTTCGGCCAGGTCGTACGCCTTTTCCGTAGAGATGGACGCGGGCTTCTGGCGCTACTTGAGCGACCTGGCCAATTGCGGCAGCCGGGTCAACCAAGTTGGATCCCAGTAGATTTACCATCACGGCAGTGCCACAGGACAGTTCTGGAGAAGTCAGGGGTAGATCCAAAACAGCCCGCAGGTGCTGTGCAAACTGACTGGTATGTGCTCCATCGATGGTCCAGTGTCCAGAGTTGTGGGGGCGCATGGCTAGTTCGTTGATATAGAAAGTACCCTCATCATCGCAGAGGAACATTTCAACTGCTAGGACCCCAGTAACGTCTAGTTCGGCGGCAATAATCTGGGCTGCTTCGAGCGCTTTTTCGGCAACCTTTGGATCGAGGTTTGGGGCGGGAGCGATGGCACTGTAGCAGACTCCGTCCCGCTGTTCAGTTTGGGTGATGGGCCAGCACTTCATTTCGCCAGCTCGTTTTTGCCCAGCCACTTCAGTTTCACCTGAGGGTCGGCGAGCGACCAGTACGGCTAGTTCACGGCTGAAGTTGATTTTTTGTTCTGCGATCAAACCGTAGTCCTGGCTTAGCCAATCGGCAATGTCGGATGCTTGACTGACTACTCTGACGCCTTTGCCGTCGTAACCCCCTCGGGTAGTTTTTACGACTACCTCGGGACCATATTGGTCAATAAAAGTTTCCAGCTCTGAGTTTGTTTCGATGGCTTTAAAGGCGGGTACCGGTAGCCCCAGTTCGGCGATCTTCTGGCGCATTTCTAGTTTGTCTTGCGCGTAGATTAGGGCTTCTGGACGAGGTCGCACCGGATAGTGCTTTTGGATTTCCTTAAGTACCGGGTCTGGTACGTGTTCGTGCTCAAAAGTAATGACATCTAAAGGCTCAGCAAGGACTGCTTGCACGTCATCAATTACGCGGCAGTCACCAACGGGCGCGGTGGGAACTACTTTAGCTGCAGAGCCATCAGGGGCTTCAGCTAGAACCTTAAGCTCAATATCAAGACTAATTGCTGCTTGTTGCATCATTCGGGCCAGTTGTCCGCCACCCAAGACGCTTACATGATAGGTAGTCACGGGGCTTAGCCTATCAAAAGGCCTGTGTTTCTGCCCAATTCAAGCTGCCGCTAGAACCCGAGAAGGTCATGTCGGGACATGAACAGGTTGAGGGTAACGGAGACTTAGGTGAGGTGTGAACGGCGTCTTCCAGAGACAATAAAGGCACCTTTTTCCTTCAGGGAGCTGGGAGCTGCCTGTAGGGAAACCCGGAAGGTGGGTGGCCGGCGGGTATAGAGCGTTAGGCTTCCCCCGTCTGCGGCTACTAGTTCTGCGGCGATGCCTAGCCCCAGACCGGAAGAACCTCGACCAGAAAAACCTTTTTCGAAGATCTTTTCGGCGATCTCGTCTTCAACGCCTTCTCCCTCGTCGCTAACGTCGATGATAAAGGCTTTTCCATCTTTAGCGCCGTGGGCGTGGACTCGAGTCACACCCGCACCGTATGCAAGGGAGTTTTCTAGCAGGGTCGCCAAAATCTGGCTGATTACCGCCGGGGTAGCCATAACATTGCCCTGTGAGTCATCTTGGAAAGCTAGCGTACGTTGCTTGCGAGCAAAGACCTCTTCCCACTCTTCTCTTAGCGGGGAGAAGATTTCAAGAATCGAGATGCTTTGTCCACTGCCGCCTCCGCGCTTGGAAGATTGTTTTAGTAGTACTTCGATAACTTCTGCTAGGCGTTCCGTTTGGGATAGGCAGCCTTGAATTTCGGGGGTTAACTCCGGATCTTGATTAAGGTAATCGAGTTCTTCAAGTCTTAAGGTTAAGGCCGTAAGCGGCGTACGTACCTGGTGGGAGACATCGCGAGAGAATTGACGTTCGGCTGCGATTCGGGCTGCCATTCGTTCAGAGGTGCGGGCCAACTCGGCCTGCACTAGGTCGATTTCTTCGATCCCGGACTGCTGTGCCCGGCCACGAATTTGTCCCGACCCTAGCTGTTCTGCTTGGGCGGCTAGGAAAATCATTGGGGCAGAAATCACTCGCGCGGCCCGCTTGGCCAACAGGTAGCTAATAGCCAATAGAACGGCAGCGCCCACAATCACCAAGACGTTCGCTAGAATGATCCAGCGCAGGACTGAAGTGGCATCACGTTGAGCATATAGGACTGAGCCATCGCCTAGGGCTTTGGAGACGTCGACATGGGGGAATCCCAAGGGGCTACCCACGTGAGCAATAGTATGGTTCCCTTCGTAGATTTGCAGATAACCTACTGGGCGGGTGGCGTCAGCATGCCAGTTGTTTAACCAGATTTCTTCGCGGAAGATATTCCGGGAGGAAGAGTTTAAGACTTTTGCTAGTGCGTCCATTTGCAGTTCGAATGAATACTGCTCATTGCGCCACAGCAGCAAGGAAGAGAAGAAGGCCGTCGGGATCGCGAACATGGCCACTGCAAAGAACACTGCCCCGACAGTCATGCGGACGGCGAAGTGTTGGATAGAAGTGCCCCGCTGCGAACGTTTCACAGCGGGGTTACTACGATTTCGGCGTTTAGCCATCGATCACTTAGATAGGATTCTCTTCGAAGCGGAAGCCCATGCCTCGAACCGTCGAGATGTACTTCGGCTGAGAGGCCTCATCTGCTAGCTTTTTACGTAGCCAAGAGATATGCATATCGAGCGTCTTGGAGGAGCTATTCGGATCGGTCGACCAGACCTTGCGCATTAGCACCTCCCGGGAGACGACGTTCCCAGCTTCGGAGATTAGCAATGCTAGTAGATCAAACTCCTTGGCGGTTAACTGTAGTTCTTGATTGCCCTGGTAGGCACGGTGTGCTGCCATATCAATATGAATGTCTTGGCAGGAAAGATCTGAAGGTACCGCTTCGTCGGTAACTGAGCGGCGCAGTAGAGCCCGAACGCGGGCCATAAGTTCAGCCAAGCGGAAAGGTTTAGTCACATAGTCATCCGCACCGGCGTCTAGCCCGACGACCATATCGACTTCTTCGGTACGAGCGGTCAAGATCAGAATCGGAAGCCCAAGGCCACGTGCACGAATCTGACGTGCTACATCAAGACCATCCATATCTGGCAGGCCCAGATCGAGGACCACTAGATCGCAATCTGCGACGTCCTCTAAAGCACTAGCGCCAGTCTCATGGGAAACGACCGTATAGCCTTCTCGCTGTAAAGCTCGGGCGAGCGGTTCACGAATGGCAATATCGTCTTCGACTAATAAAACTTTACTCACACCTAGATATTATCGCTAGGTCCGCTTTACGTCCACTTTACACACTAGGGGTAATCGTATTACGTCTGTTGAGCAGGTACCGTTCGACAATACCTAAACCTTGCATTGGTAAGGGTTCGATCTCTCGAAGGTAATATTCCTCTCCCCAACCGGCAGCTTCAATTGCCTGCGCCGTTTGCGCGTCGAGACAGACCCCTCCCTGTGGCGCAGAATCGACCAGTCGCGAAGCAAGATTCACCGGCGGCCCAAAAACGTCACCAGAGCGAGATACCACATAGCCTTCCACAAGGGAGGCACGGACCGGCAGGATATCTTCCGAGGCGTTAAATCTTTCGACTAAGGCGCAAACTACGTCGGCTGCCGTCTGAAGGTCATCGGCAATATAAAAGACCGCGTCACCAATATTCTTTACGATTCGCGCCCCGCGAGAGGTGATTACATCTCGCGCTAGGTATTCGAATTTCTTAATTAGACGAGCCAAGGCCATGGGTCCAAGGCGAGCTGAAGTCGAAGTGTAAGAAACCATATCGACAAAGCCTAGGGAACGACGCAGCGGATAGCGATTGGGAGCATATTCATCGCGTCCTCGGCGGGCATATTCAGCGTCGGTACGTTCCAAAAGTGAGTAGAGATGGCGACGCATCGCGTAGATGGTTTGCTTTTCCAAAAGGGGCTGCACCATTCGCATGTGGTCAAGCATGACCAGACGGGCGGAAGTATCATCTAAGGCCAACCGTCGGGCACGGTCTTCTACTAGCGCCTCAACTTGCCAAAGGGCCAGACGATCAGAGATATAGCTGTGGGCTCGCAGCATTGAGATTAAGGTACTCTCATCGATGACCTTCGACGCCAGCAACTGTTGGGCGTCAACTAGTGCGGCTACATCCTCATTAGTGAAGATTCGCTGATCGGGGTGGGTATCGGCGAAACCCATTGCGCGCCAAAAATCGGCTGCTACCTGTTCCGTAACTTGGGCTTGCTCGGCTAATTCAGCCAGCGTGTAACGTTTTTCTCCACCGATTAGGAGCTTCTGTAATTGCGCAATTGTAGACTCGGGATGGGTGCGGGACGCACGCATCTCCGAGGCGTTAATTTCGTCAAAACTTTGGCTCACGACACTATTCTAGGCCAAAATAGGAAGTATGACACATAAAAAAGGTACCTTTTCCATAAACTTGGTTTTAGCTTCCGCTTCTCCCGCGCGTCTCAATACCCTAGAAAATGCCGGAATCCAGCCAACGGTTGAAATTTCTGAGGTTGACGAGGATGCGCTTTTAGCCGCTGCCACTGACCTTTCGCCTGCCGAAACCGTAACACTACTGGCTCAAGCTAAGGCCAACGAGGTAGCCCATCGTCTCCAGATTGCAGACTCTTCCACCCCTACTGCGGTGATCGGTGCCGACTCCATGCTTTTCCTTGACGGGGTCTTGCAGGGTAAACCTCATCAACCACATAAAGCTGAACAACGCTGGCAGCAGCAAAGAGGACGCAGCGGCACTCTCTACACCGGGCACGCTCTATTCTTTAATCAGGCCGCACTAGCCTTAGGTAGCTCGGTCCCGCAGGCAGATAGCGCACTCCCCACTGGTTTCACACCAATTGAGCAGATACGAACCCCAAAGAATGCTCTAGAGCTTACGGCGGCAGCCTTTACCGGAGTCGAATTCGGACATATTTCAGATAGCGATCTAGAGGCTTACATTGAAAGTAAGGAACCGCTAAAAGTAGCTGGTGCTTTTACGATCGATGGTTTAGGCGGTGCCTTTATCGACGGTTTAACGGGAGATCCTCATTCCGTGGTGGGGATTTCGCTCCCACTACTACGAATGATGACCTATGCGGCCGGCTTACAGTGGCACTACTTTTGGGCACGCTGAAGCCAGGGTTATTGCAAGCCTGAGCGCGCTAGCCTCGAAGGCTTTAGCTGCTCTCTACGATCAAGCAGTAGGGAAGGTCTTTACCTCTGAGCCACTAAACGGTTGGGCACTTGGGCCATACGCTCATCAGTGGTAGTCAAAGCAATTCGTACGTGACGCAGGGTCTCCGAGCCGGTACCGTAGAAAGCTCCCGGGGCAACTAGAATGCCGGCTTTAGCAAACTCGGCAACCAATTCCCAAGCGTCTGTTACCCCAGCCTTGCTAACCCACAGATAGAGTCCAGCGCGACTCTCTGGGTCAACTTCGTAACCGGCAGCTAGAAGAGCTTCCCGGAGGATTTCCCGGCGACGCGCGTAACGAGCCTTTTGCACTTCCACATGGGAACGGTCGGTTAAAACCTGCGCGAAAGCAGCCTGTACTGGGCCTGGAACCATCAAACCGGAATGCTTTCGCACCTCGGTGAGGCGAGCCATCAGTTTTTTGTCTCCCGCGACTAGAGCTGCGCGGTATCCCGCAAAATTGGCTTCTTTCGAAACCGAATACAAGATTAATAGGCCGGTATTGTCACCATCCGTAACCCGCGGGTCTAGAAGTGAAGGCACGCCCTCGGGACCAGCCTCGGGGACTTCCCAAGCAAGGGTGGCATAGCATTCGTCAGCGATTACTACCGCCTGATGTTCACGTGCCCAAGCAACGATCTCACGCATCTGAGCAATCGATGCGACATAGCCGGTCGGGTTCGCAGGATAGTTAATCCAAGCCAGCTCTGCTTCGGGCCAAGTGCTGGGATCCGGACCGACTGAAATGGGCTCAGCACCAGCTAGCAAAGCAGAGATTTCATAGGTTGGGTAGGCGCAGTCAGGAATTAGTACCCGGTCCCCTGGTTCAATACCGAGCTGACCGGGAATTAGCGCCACGGCCTCTTTAGAACCCACCGTAGGCAAGGGCGGATTGTCGGCACTGAGACCAAGATTCCGATTCTTTGCCCAGGCCATTAGGGCCTGTCGAAGTTCGGGGCTACCGATTGCCGGCGGGTAGTTTGGGTAGTTGGCGTGGGCTGAAAGTGCCTGCTGGGCGACCTCGGGCGTAGGATCTACGGGACTTCCCACCGAGAGATTAATAATCCCATCTGGATGTTGTTCGGCCTGCTCTTGGAACGGCTTCAACGAATCCCAGGGAAATGACGGTAGATTCAGCTCTCGCTCGCTCAAAGGTCGTTTCACGTTAACTCTTGTTCCTTAAATAAAGCTGATTTAGTCCAGCCCGTGTTCTTGACGATATTCTTCGTTCTGCGGCGGAAGAGCGGCGATCATGGGGTCATCGAAATCTAGAACGCCAGTATTGAAGGCACCGCCGGGGCTGCCTAGGTCCTTGAAGAAGTCAACATTGGCGCGGTAGTAATCCGACCATTCTTCCGGCACGTCATCCTCATAGTAGATTGCCTCGGTCGGGCATACCGGCTCACAAGCGCCACAGTCTACGCATTCGTCTGGGTGAATGTAAAGGGTACGAGCGCCCTCGTAAATGCAATCGACTGGGCATTCAGCAACGCAGGCACGGTCTTTGACGTCAACACAAGGTTGCGCAATTACGTAGGTCATTAGCTTCCTTCCTTAAAATCTTTAAATCTAATAATACAACTAGCTTCCTAAGATCGGGGTAGCCGCTGCCGATGGCTGCGCCCCGAGGGTGGAAGAAAAGCGCATTAGGGCTTAGGGCCACAAACAATTTGGTTAGCTGGCTTGTAGGTCCAAGTCCAATGTAGGGGCTTTCCCTTTTTCCCATCGTGGGTGATTTCCCGATCAACTGAGACAGTAAAGCCCGAGTTGCCGGCGCCTGAGGGCTCGCAGTTTCGTTCAGTCCGGTATTCGGTCTTAGGAGGCACGATATCGGTCTTTTCAGAAGTGCTCTCTTTAACATCCCAATACTTGGTGGACCAGACGCGGACCGTCATCTTACCGTCTTTTAAAAACCCTTGGAAGAGGATACCGTGGGGAGTATTGTTCTTAACCTTGAGGTCTAGTACCCCACTCCAAAGCGTACATTCACGTCCCATCGGGTAGCGGCGCAGGTATTGCGAGTGAGGCTTGTGTTCCAAGATATCTAAGCCAGCAAAGAAAGCCGCATTTAGGGTGGTTACGCAGCTTTGAGATAAACCGCCGCCTAAAGCATCAATATGCATGCCATCAGAAATCACGCCTGCTTCGGTAAAGCCGGCTTCTTTAGTGATCGGGCCTAGGGCAGCTTCGAGAGAGAAAACCTCATCGGGTTTTACTAGTTTGCCCGTAATTCGCTCCATGCTAACGCGTAGGTTTTGGTCGCGACCTGGCTCCGAAGGGTAAGGAGTAGAGAACTCGGCAACGATTTCCTTGATGCCTAGTTTCTTAAGCGCTTCGGTATCTAGCTCCGGGGCTTTTTCGGCGGTTTTGAGTTCAATCTTTCGACCTTCAGCCGAGGCTGCTCGCATTAATTCTTCGGGTAAGGCCTCCGCATCTAGTTGTTGGCCCGTCTGAGATTCCACGAGTGTTGGGGCATCTAGACTCTTGAAAACGTAGTATGCATCCTTAGGCTGCGGCAGCAGTTTAGGATTCTTTTCTTTAAGCAGCTCATCAAGAGCTGACTGGTCATATTTAACTACTAGAGTTTTAGCGCCGTCTTTTTCCTCTTCCACAAAACTGGTGAATTTGGCTAGTTCTTTAGGCTCTAGGGTGACGCTCTGGTCCTTCACTTGGAGGGTAATCGGACCAGCGAATAGTTTCTCGGCGGTTTCTTGGTAGATTTTTTGCGCGGCCTCAGTAGAGATAGCTGGAGCTTCGGCTTGAGTGCCCACGGTGGCCTCTTTTTGGCCACTTAGCCATGCCTCTTGCAGCGTTTTCCAAGCTTCGTTGGCATCGACCTTTTCTCCATTCACGCCGGCTTTGACCTGAGCGCGACCATCCTGAATCACGATCTGAGCGTTTTGCGGAGCTTGCGCAAGTTCAGTTTCTACTTTTTTAAGAACGGTTTCTTTGGCCTTAGGAGACTCTTTAACTTCAAGGGAGATGTCTCCCATGCCCATGAAGTGCGCCCAAACAAGCTTAGGGTTCAAACTGAAGGTGGTTAGTTTTTGAATCGCTGGTTCAATTTCTACTTTTAGATCCAGCTCGTCGGCACTTATTGCTGTGCTTTTACCCTGCTTAGTTTTTAGATTAAGCGGCGTAGAGTTACGTTTTTCTAGCGCCTCATTCAGAGTAGAGGTGGCCGTTTTGGCGTCCATCCCCCCGATCTCAACACCTAGTGCATGTGCCTTAGCTGGCACTCGAGTTGAAGCTGTCCAAGCTAATAGCAGATAGGACAAACAGAGTACGAGAAGAATCCCAAGACCAGTAAACACATACCAGCGTCGAGTCGACGGTTTCTTAGATGCGTTGCTCTGTTCGGTTTCCAAAATTGGACCTCCAACGGGACGGGCTTTGCCGACACATTAATCTGCCTTGGGGATTTAGCCCCGTTTGGCTACTTTCTCAAAGCAGTATAGACAACCCGGAGAAGGAATGCCGAAGCTCCCCTCTCCGGGCGGGTCTATTTATGCCTTGTTTTCGCGGCGAAGTCGAGCAGCAATCTTGAAGCGTTCTTGAGATTCAAGGACGACCTTACGGACACGGATATCTTCCGGCGTAACCTCAACGCATTCATCATCAGCTGCGAACTCGAGGGATTCTTCTAGAGTTAGTCGACGCGGCGGGGTCAAGTTTTCAAACTGTTCGGCAGTTGCTGAACGCATATTGGTCTGCTTCTTTTCGCGGCAGATATTTACGTCCATATCTTCGCCGCGGGGGTTTTCACCCACAACTTGGCCTTCGTAAACCTCAGAACCCGGCTGAATAATGAAGGAACCGCGCTCTTGCAGCTGCGTCATAGCGTAGGGGGTTGCCTGTCCGGGACGGTCTGAAACTAGCGAACCAGTCAGACGACGAACAATTTCACCCTGCCAGGGCTCGTGTCCAGCCGCGATCGAGGCGGCAATACCGGTTCCGCGAGTTTCGGTGAGGAATGCGGTACGGAAACCGATGAGGCCACGTGCCGGAACCACGAACTCAAGTCGAATCCAGCCGGTTCCGTGGTTCGCCATGGTTTCCATCCGGCCCTTACGGGCGGCCATGAGCTGGGTGACGGCACCAAGGTGTTCTTCCGGGATGTCGATGGTCATGCGTTCCATCGGCTCGTACTTCTTGCCGTCAATCATCTTGGTAACTACCTGCGGCTTACCGACGGTAAGTTCGAAGCCTTCGCGACGCATCTGTTCAACCAAGATGGCTAGGGCTAGTTCACCACGTCCCTGCACTTCCCAGGCGTCGGGTCGTGAGGTGGGCAGAACCTTGAGTGAGACGTTACCGATCAGTTCACGATCAAGACGGTCCTTTACCTGTCGAGCAGTCACCTTAGCACCCTTGACGCGGCCGGCCATCGGTGAGGTGTTGATACCGATGGTCATGGAGATTGCGGGGTCGTCTACCTGAATGAGCGGTAGCGGGCGCGGATCTTCCGGATCCACCAGAGATTCACCAATCGTAATGTCTTCGATACCGGCAACGGCGACAATCTCACCGGCGTGAGCCTCAGTAGCGGGAACGCGGTCTAGCCCCTCGGTGACTAGCAGTTCGGAGATTCGCACGTTAGCGGTGGAACCGTCTTGCTTGACCCACTGAACGGTCTGTCCCTTCTTGAGGGTACCGTTGTGGATGCGCAGCAGTGCTAGACGTCCTAGGAAGGGAGAGGCGTCAAGGTTGGTGACGTGCGCCTGTAGTGGTGCTTCCGGATCGTATGAGGGTCCGGGGATCCGGTTAAGGATAGTTTCGAATAGCGGCTGCAGGTCAGAGTCAGGCAGTCCCCCGTCTTCCGGCTGGTTCAAGGAAGACTTACCGGCTTTGGCGCTCGCGTAAACTACGGGGACGTCTAGGAGTGCGTCAAGGTCGACCTCGCCACCTTCATCGTCTAGGTCCTGAGCTAGCGAAAGCAGCAGGTCGGTTGTTTCAGAGACAACTTCGCTAATACGCGAATCGGGACGGTCTACCTTATTCACGACGACAACTACGGGAAGGTTCGCAGCTAGGGCCTTACGTAGAACGAAACGGGTCTGCGGCAGCGGGCCTTCAGAGGCATCGACCAGCAGTACCACGCCGTCAACCATGGATAGACCGCGTTCGACCTCGCCGCCGAAGTCGGCGTGTCCGGGGGTATCGATGACGTTAATTACTACGCCGTCTTCCAGCCCTAAGGCTGAGGCGGCCGGGCCACGGTAGTGGACAGCGGTATTTTTGGCGAGGATGGTAATGCCCTTTTCGCGCTCTAGGTCACCAGAGTCCATTACGCGTTCACCGGTTTTTTCGACCGTATCGTGGTCTGAGAACACTCCAGATTGCCAAAGCATGGCGTCTACCAGGGTGGTTTTACCATGGTCAACGTGGGCCACAATCGCTACATTTCGCATATCCGGGCGTACTGCCATATATCTTCAACCTTACTTCAAAATAGGAAACATGCACCTTGCGTATTTAGGAGCATATTATTGGTTCATTTAGAGAATAGCGCACCTAGATAATGCACCTATCAATCAAGGTCACCGATAAGTCGCACCTCACACTGAACGCCGAAAAAAGAGAGTTTTTTTGGCAAATGCCAAGCACTTTTTATGTATTTCAGACCACATAAAATGTGATCCAGGCACTAACTGAACAAGCATTTTAAGGTTTTCTGATTTATTCTTTAAGACCAGAAGCAAGATACAAGTGGTGTATCTAGTAGCTTTAAATGTTTCTACGCAGAGAAGGGATGTTGACGTGATCAAATACGTCCTCAGGAAGTTAGCGTCCTGGACCCTGATGATTTTCATTGCCACGAATATTACTTATTTCTTGGCAAATATGTTCTTGGATCCGCGTGCCCGCTACATGGAAATGAAGCCGCCGCCCAAGGAAGAAGTCATCCTAGCCAAGCTCCAGCCGCTCAATCTAAACCCCACCGAATCTATTTTCGTCCGCTGGTGGCGCTGGATTTCCGGCATCTTCACACAGTGGGATTGGGGTAAGGATCCTATGGGCGTACCCGTCAATGGCGAAATCGCCTACCGTATTTGGGTGTCCGCCGAGCTAGTCATTGGCGCTACGATCATCGCCACGATTCTTGGTATCTCACTAGGTATTTACACCGCCTCCCGTCAGTACAAGTTTGCTGACCGCTTCTGGCAGGGCGTATCCATTGTGGCCTTGAACCTGCACGTAATCGTTGCCTCAATGCTGGTCGTATTCCTCGCCCTGTGGATCAACAAGAAGGCTGGTACCACCGTCTTCTACGTCACCGGTGCTGCAAACATCGGCGTTGAGGGTACGTGGCACAAGTTTTTAGATGCTTTAAGGCACGTGGCAATGCCTACCCTGGCACTAGTGATGGTCTCCTTCGCTGGTACACACATGCTGCAGCGTTCGCTACTGCTGGACAACATCAACGCCGACTACGTCCGCACTGCTCGCGCCAAGGGCCTGACCCGCCACGCAGCTATTCGTAAGCACGCCATGCGTACCTCAATCATTCCGGTCGCTACGCAGATCGCCTTCTCGATTCCCGGCATCTTCGGTGGTGCCATCCTGACCGAAACAATCTTCGCTTGGAACGGCATGGGTAAGTATTCCGTGGCCACTATTACCACGAATAATATCCATGGCCTAGTAGCCGCTAGCGCCTTCGGTGCCTTGCTAACAGCTATTGGCGCTACCCTAGCGGACATCGCAGTCGTTGCCCTTGACCCACGAGTGAGAGTGAGCTGATCGAAATGGCTGAAATTAACAAAGAAATCGTCGAGAGTGACGAGGTCACGCTACTCCAAACCGAGCGGAACTTAGAAGATCCGGGCGCAGGCGTGAACGAACGCCGCTCAAAGCGCACCAGCATGAAGAAGCTGTACTTCCGCCGCTTCATGCGCAACAAGGTGGCAGTGGTGGGTGTCTTCATCCTCCTAGCGCTGATCCTTTTCGCCATCATCGGCCCTTGGGTAACCGAGTGGAACTGGGAAGACCCCGACTTCATGGCCCTAGGTGAGCCGCCGAGCGCAGAACACTGGTTCGGCACTCAGATCGCCGGTTATGACCTATTCGCCCAATGTGCACACGCAGTGGGACGCTCCCTGACTATTGGTTTCTCCGTAGCTATTGCGACGACGCTGATCTCAGCTATCGTCGGTACCGCCACCGCGTACGCTGGTGCTCTTGGTCCTCGTGGTCGTTGGCTTGAAAAGGCCATGCTTTCAGTCATCAACTTCCTGCTGATCATGCCGGCCTTCCTAATCATTGGTCTAATCATCACCGGTAAGGGCGGCTCTTGGCAGCTGCTAATCCTAGTACTTATTATCTTCGGATGGATGGGTTCCGCCCGTGTTATCTGGTCACTATCGATGTCTCTTCGCGAGCGTGAATTCGTGACTGCCGCACGTTATATGGGTGTCCCCGGCATCAAGATCCTATGGCGCCACATGGTTCCCAATATTGGCTCACTTCTAGTCATTCAGATGACCTTGGGGGTACAGTCCACGGTTATGGCCGAGACCTCCTTCTCCTTCCTAGGCCTAGGCCTTAAGGCACCCGACGTTTCCTTGGGTTCCTTGCTATCTATCGGTAGCGACTCCCTAGTGTCATCACCATGGCTCTTCTATTTCCCTGCCGGCATCCTCACCATGATCACCCTAGCGGCAGCATTCGTCGCTGATGGTCTACGTGACGCCCTAGACCCGAACTCCCAAGCTGGAGGTAAAGCATGAGTAACTCAGAGACCCCAATCCTCTCAGTTAAAAATCTAACTGTATCTTTCCCCTCTGAGGCTGGACGTGTTGACGCCGTACGTGGCGTTAGCTTCGATCTTCTCCCGGGACGTTCCCTAGGTATCGTGGGCGAATCTGGCTCTGGTAAGTCCGTCTCCTCGATGGCTATCATGGGTTTGCTTCCCGAAACCGCAAAGATCCAGGGTTCGATCGAACTAGCTGGTGAAGAGCTACTTGGTAAGAGTGACCGTGAGATGTCAGCAATCCGCGGTAAGAAGATCGGCATGATTTTCCAGGATCCCTTGTCTTCGCTTACTCCGGTGTTTTCCGTAGGTGACCAAATCGTCGAGGCCATCCAGTGCCACGAAGATATCTCCACCGCCGCAGCCTACCGAAAAGCTGTTGAGCTACTAGACCTTGTCGGTATCCCGAACCCGGATCGTCGCGTAAAGAACTTCCCGCACGAGTTCTCCGGCGGTATGCGTCAGCGTGTGGTCATCGCAATGGCGGTAGCACACAACCCTGAGGTAATTATCGCTGACGAACCAACGACGGCACTTGACGTGACCATCCAGGCACAGATCTTGGATGTCCTCAAGACCGCACAGCGTGAAACCAATGCCGCGGTAATTATGATTACCCACGACATGGGTGTTGTGGCCAACGTGGCGGATGACGTCTTGGTTATGTACGCCGGCAAGCCGGTCGAACAGGCAAACGTATACGAGCTCTTCGATTCTCCTCGTATGCCCTACACCATCGGTCTACTCTCAGCTATTCCGCGTGCTGATCAACCTGGCGAAGAACCGCTAATCCCGATCGAAGGTAACCCGCCGACGGTTATTAACCTTCCTCCGGGTTGCCCCTTCGCCCCGCGTTGTCCGATTGCCACCGAAGAATGTCTAGTCGAAGAACCGGAGCTACTTCCGATTGATACCGGACACGGAGAACGTTCAGAAGGACACCGTGCAGCTTGTATTCGTAAGGGACACATCTTCCGCAAGCAGCTCGATGGTGTGGATATGTACCCCACCCCCAAGAAGGCTGAAGAATCCCTAGGACACATCCCGCGCGAGCAGCGCGAGGTGGTGCTAAAGGTTGAAAATCTTCAAAAGCACTTCCCACTGCTAAAGGGCGCCCTACTTAAGCGTCGAATCGGTACGGTTCGAGCAGTAAACGGGATTGACTTTGAACTCCGCCAAGGTGAGACCCTATCAATCGTAGGTGAATCCGGTTGTGGTAAGACCACTACCCTACTCCAGATCATGGACATGGGCGTCGAACTCACCGAAGGCAAGATCACTCTTGCGGGTCAAAACGTCGTTGAGATGTCCCGTCGTGAGCGTCGCGCTGCTCGTGAGAATATTCAGATGGTATTCCAGGATCCGATGGGCGCTCTTGACCCCCGTATGACGGTCTTCGACATTATTGCTGAACCTCTTCGCGCCTTCAAGTACGATGGCGATATTGAGGATCGTGTTGAAGAACTAATGAACACGGTGGGTCTAGATCCATCGCATGTCGACCGATTCCCCGGCGCTTTCTCTGGTGGTCAGCGTCAGCGTATTGGCTTCGCACGTGCCCTAGCGTCCAATCCAGCGGTAGTTGTCTTGGATGAGCCCGTTTCAGCACTAGACGTATCCATTCAGGCAGGCATGATTAACCTGCTCGATAACCTACGCGCAGAACTCGGCCTGTCCTACGTTTTCGTTGCTCACGACCTTTCCGTGGTTCGTCATATCTCCCACCGAGTGGCGGTCATGTACTTAGGTCGTTTCGTAGAGGTTGGCGAGGTTAACGAACTCTTCGATAACCCCCAGCATCCCTACACTAAGGCACTACTTTCCGCGATTCCGATCCCGGATCCGGAAATCGAGAAGACCCGCGAACGCATCACCCTAGAGGGCGACTTGCCGGGACCTGCCGAGGACATCTCAGGATGTTCCTTCCGCTCTCGCTGCCCCCTCTACAAGCTATTGGGTGAAAAAGAGCAGCAACGCTGCGCTAGCGAGCGTCCCGAGCTTCGCTCCACTGGCACTGATCACGAAGTGTCATGCCACTTCTATGATCATGCTGAGAGGAATCATCTCGAAAGCTAAGAGTTGACCTAATTTTGGGGGTAGTGAACTTTTGTTCACTACCCCCAAAATAATTCCCCATTAAAAAGATACAGATTTCACACTTTCATCATTTTGACTAATATTTTTTGACTATTTGCTCATTTCAGGCTTAACATTAAGCCACATCCCACATTCCATCACATCTCTAAACATGGAGTAAACACAATGAGCAAAAAATCTCTCCCTATCATTTCACTTACTGCCGCTGCCTTAATTCTGAGCGGCTGCTCGACTACCACTTCCAAATCCGACACTGCCGCCCCTCAGCCTCCCGCTAGCAACACCACTATCAAGGCTGCTGATTACCAGGCGGCAAAATATGAAGACCTAAAAAGCGGTGGTGAGCTTCGCCTTTCGATTAACGAAATTAACCCTCAGATGAATGTCGGTCACACCGACGCCAATGCCTCCACTTCCACCATTTGGTATTGGTACAACCCCCAGATCGCCCTTTTTGACGAATCCGCTAACTGGTACGCAAACCCGGACTATATTGAGAGCGTTTCCGCCGAAGTCAAAGATGGCAAAACGGTGGTCACCTGGAACATTAACCCGAAAGCTACCTTCAACGACGGCACCCCCATCGACTACCGGGCCTTCCAAGGCACTTTCAAGGTCTCCAATCTAAGCGATAACGCCTTTGCTCCTTCTGATCCGGACGGTTATAAGGATATGGAGTCCGTAGAACGCGGCAAGAACGATAAGCAGGTCATCGTCACCTACAAATTCCAGTATCCTTCTTGGCAGAAGAACTTCGAATTCCTAATTCACCCCACTGCCACCAAAGACGCACAGACCTTCAACGAGGCATACCTTAAGAACCCTCACCCAGAATGGGGCGCAGGCCCATACAAGGTCGAAAACGTAGATTTCGAAGCTGGAAATATTACCTTCACGAAGAATGAAAAATGGTGGGGCAAACCTGGCAAGCTTGGAAAAGTCACGCTCCGCGCGCTCGAAAAAGACGCAGAAATCAACGCGTTCCTAAACGACCAACTTGATGCCGTAAATATCTCAGACAAAGAACGTCTAGCGAAGGTTGACACGGTCGACAATATTAATAAATACACCGCCGTTCAGGATCGGGTCACACAGCTTGCCTTAAACGGAAAGTCTGAAGTATTCAGTGACATTAACGTACGCAAGGCTTTTATTACGGCAATTGATCGCCCCAAGCTGCTAGAAATTGTCTTCAATGGACTCAACTACACCGAAGCTCCCGTAGGCTCCTCAGTCCTATTCCCCTACCAAAAGGGATATCAAGATAACCTAGGCGAATTAGGCAAGTACGACCTTCAAAAGAGCGCTGAGTACTTAGAGGCTAGTGGCTGGAAGCGAGAAGGCGACTACTTCCAAAAAGACGGCAAAGATCTCGAAGTCCACATTCCACAGTTCAGCTCAAATGCTAGCGCTACCGCAGTATTTGGTGCTCTCCAGAGCATGACCAAGAAGGCTGGAATTAAACTCGTCATCGACACCCACAAGCCAAAGGACTTCTCTGCAGTCATTAAGGGTCGTCAATACGACGTACTATATTCAGCAATCCGCAAGTCCAACCCTTTCGGCATTGCAGATATTGAGCAGCTCTACGCCACTACCTCGACTTACAACAAGTCCGACCTTTCAAATGCTGACGTTGACAAGTTTGCTAAGCAATCCGTGCGCGCTAACACCGAGGAGGAAGCAATCAAGTACGGCAATGAGGCAGAAAAAGAGAGCTTTAAACTAGCCGGCTTCTTGCCACTATTCAACGGCCCCCACTCAGTCGCCACCAAGTCTGGTTTAGCGAACTATGGCGCAACTGGCTTCGTTAGCTTCCCGAAAGAGCTGATCGGCTGGACTAAGTAGCTTACTTCCAAATACCGACTTACGGTGCCAAACCAGCTCACTTCTGGTTTGGAACCGTAAAAAATTGAGGATTTCCAAATTATCCCCAAACATTTTGACTCCTGCGCCACACTCACACTGAGCTATTCGTCGCTTTTTTGTGAGGACCCCCCAAAAAATGTTCACATCGTGAACATTGTCAGCTAAATTTGAATAGAAACAATTAAGAAACAGGAACAAAGGTGAATCAATGAGATCCTTCTCCAAAGCGACTATCGCATCAATCGCAGCCTTAACGCTACTTCTAACCGGCTGCTCCAAGGCAGAAGTAAAGTCGGGCATCGGCTCGGCCGATAAGAAGGCCACCGTAACCGACATGAAGTCTTCTGACTATCTAGAGGCCAGCTATGATGAGCTCAAAGAAGGCGGAGAACTACACCTTTCCATTGGTGGGGCAATTAACCCCCAGCTAAATGTCGGCCACGCCGACATGGATACCGGCACTTCCGATCTCTGGCCTTGGACTAATCCACAAATCGCGCTATTCGACAAAGATTCAAACTGGTACGCAAACCCGAACTTTATCTCCAGCGTCAAGAGCGAAGTTGTAGATGGAAAGACCGTCGTAACTTGGGACATCAATCCTAAGGCTACTTTCAACGATGGTACCCCTGTCGACTACCGAGCCTTCCAAGGAATGTTTAAGGCCTTCAACGAAACCAATGATGAATACGCAGTGGCTGACACTGACGGCTACAAGGATATGGAATCCGTTGAACGCGGCAAGAACGACAAACAGGTTATTGTCACCTACAAGTTCCAATACCCATGGTGGAAGAAGAACTTCGAATTTCTAATTCACCCCGCTGCCACCAAAGATCCCAAGACCTTCAACGAAGCCTACCTTGAGAACGCTCGTCCAGAATGGGGCGCAGGTCCATACAAGGTCGAAAGCATCGACTTCAAAGCCGGCACCCTAGTACTCGTGAAAAACGAAAAATGGTGGGGTAAGCCAGCCAAGCTAGACAAGGTCACCTTCCGCGCCCTCGAGCCTGAAGCTGAAGTAAACGCCTTCCTCAACAACCAGCTGGACGCTATTGGCGTTGGTACCCAGGAGCGCCTAGCCAAGATCAAAGACATGGATAATATCTCCCAGTACACGGGCGTCCGCATCTACCAGGGTATGCTCGAGCTGAACGGAAAGTCCGATGTATTCACGGATAAGCGCGTCCGCGAAGCATTCTTCCACTCGATCAACCGACCTAAGATTGTTGAGATTGCTTTCAAGGGCTTGAACTACACCGAACCACCCCTTGGTTCCATGCTGCTTTTCCCCTTTGTCAAGGGCTATGAAGACAACGTAGGCAAAGTTGGCGATTACGATCCGAAGAAGAGCGAAAAGCTACTTAAGGAAGCCGGCTGGACCAAGAAGGATAACTACTTCCAGAAAGACGGTAAGGACCTTGAGGTACACATCCCTCAGTTCCCCTCTTCTCAGAACCGCAAGGCTCAATTTGGTGCAATTCAAGCCATGGCCAAAGAGGTTGGTATCAAGGTCGTCTTCGACGAGCATAAGCCGTCCGAATACCCTCAAATCCTAAAGAACCGGAACTTTGATGCGCTAATCACCGGCTTCGGATCCTCTAACCCCTTCGGCATTGCCGACACTTGCCAGGTCTACGGCTCCAAGTCAGTTTTGAATAAGACTGGCCTATTCTCTCAAGAGATCGATGACCTTTGCCAGAAGTCAATCCGTTCAGATGATGAGGCTACTTCGATCAAGTTTGGCAATCAGGCTGAGAAGAAAGCCCTAGAGCTTGCCGGCATTCTTCCTCTGTTTAGCGGCCCTTCAGTGGTTGCTACCCGCAAGGGCCTAGCAAACATGGGCGCGATGGGTTTTGTGCAGGTCCCCAAGGAACTAATCGGTTGGAAGAAGTAACCCTTCAACTAAAGTTTTGAACTAGAGAAAATCTAGCGAAAAGCCGAACAATTCCCCCTAGTAACGATATTAGTTACTAGGGGGAATCATAATTAAATTCACAAATCATCAATTTTCAGTAGACTTAAATAAAACTTATCGTAAAGAGCAGCTTAAGATTCTCTCTTCTTTTTTTTGCGCAAAATGCACACTCATCTAATGCAATTTGTTACAGTTTTGTAAACCGGAAAAATAGCGCTTGATAAAGCTGCAAGTAATAGTTAGTTTTGTAAACAAGAGTTAAGTAGCTACTCTTTTCAAGGCTACATTTCATTCCAATGACGGAGGAAACATGAAGCGTATAACCAGCGCCTCTATCGCGATTTTGGCCGCAAGCTCCTTACTTTTGGCAGGATGCGGATCAAGCAGCAGCAAAGAGGAAGGCCCCAAGGTCACCTCGTCAGATCTCAAGGGTGCAGATTACAAAGAAGTAAAGTACGAAGATCTTAAAGACGGCGGAGAACTTCACCTTCCACAAGGCCCTATTAACGCGCAGATGCAGCCGCTACATGCTGATGCGAACACCGTAACTCTAGATATTTTCTCTTGGTACAACCTACCGGTATCACTATTCACCGCAGACGCGAAATGGTACGCCAATCCTGAACTTATCGAGAGTGTTAAAGACGAAACCAAGGACGGCAAAACCGTTGTTACTTGGAAGATCAACCCTAAAGCCACCTTCAACGACGGCACCCCCATCGACTGGCACGCCTTCGAAACCGTCTGGAAGACCTGTAATGGCACTGATGATCGCTTCCAGCCGCAGGACACCGACGGATATCGCGACATCGAGTCAGTCAAGCCTGGCGCCGATGACAAAGAAGTAGTCGTCACCTACAAGATTCCCTACCCCTGGTGGAAGAAGAACTTCGAATACATCTTGCACCCCAAGATGGCTGATCCTGAGACTTTCAACAATGGCTACTTGGACAATGCCCATCCTGAGTGGGGTTCGGGCCCATACAAGCTTGAATCCATTGACCGCAAAGCCGGCACCGTCACCTTCGTGAAGAACGAAAAGTGGTGGGGCAAGCCCGGCAAGCTAGATCGCATCACCATGCGCGAACTAGCTGACAAAGCCGAGATTAACGCTTTCAAGAACGGACAGATTGATGTCACTAATGCGGGCACCAAGGAAACCTTGACCGAAGTAAAGAAGATGGAAAATGTGGACGTCTACACGGCCGCAGGCACCAGCTTCACCATTATGATGGCCAACGCTCGTTCCGAAATTATGAATGACAAGAAGGTTCGCGAAGCCTTCTTCCACAGCATTGATCGTCCCACCGTCCTCAAGGTTGCCTACAACGGCATCAACTACACCGAGGATCCGCTGACTTCAGCTTTGCTACGCCCCTACCAGGAAGGCTACTCCGACAACTTGGGTGAGCTGGGTAAGTACGATCCGGCTCTTGCTAACAAGCTCCTAGATGAGGCTGGCTGGGTCAAGGACGGAGACTACCGTAAGAAGGATGGAAAGCTCCTCGAGGTCCACATTCCTCAGTTCGGAACTAAGCCGACCACTTCGGCAATCTACGGAACTTTCCAAGCCATGGGCAAGGCAACTGGCTTTAAGGTCGAAATCGACACCCACCCCTATTCTGACTACATGCAGGTTATCCGGGATGGCAGCTTCGACCTCTTCTTCCAGGGATTCCCCCCAACCAACCCCTTTGGTATGGCTGACCTTTACCAGTTCTACAACTCCAAGTCACGCCTATCAAAGACTGGTTTAGGTACGCCTGAGCTTGATGAGAAGCTAAAGAAGGCAGGAGAGGCAACCAGCGAAGAGGAAGCCCTGAAGCTCAGCAACGAAGCCGAAAAGGCTGTTCTTGAGCAAGCTGGTTGGCTACCGATGTACACCGGCCCGGTTTCTGTAGCTACCAAGAAGGGACTAGCCAATACCGGTTCCATGGGATTCGCAAAGGTCCCGAAGGAACTAATTGGTTGGACCAAGTAGTTTATTATCTACTTTTTAACCTAGGTGCCTAGC
The DNA here is from genome assembly GCF_001907245.1 of Boudabousia liubingyangii. Classification (GTDB taxonomy): domain Bacteria; phylum Actinomycetota; class Actinomycetes; order Actinomycetales; family Actinomycetaceae; genus Boudabousia; species Boudabousia liubingyangii. Next base: position 164,780 of record NZ_MQSU01000004.1, on the reverse strand, counting down.
TCCCCTCTATTGAGGACTAGGCACCTAGTCTCATTTGGGCAACTAGCATCAGTCCTCAAAACAGGCATTAAGATTTTATTAAATTTTACCAACCATCTAAAATCCATCAATCGTTGCATTTTCGGGAAAAAATCTACATTTCCCACCAATCAAAGTAGGCAAAATATTACATTTAAATAAAGAAATGTGTTTCAGCTTTCCTTTTTGTTAATACTTTAGTAAAGTTTTATGCATGAGTTACGCAGCTACTCACTATTGAAGCTGCAATACCACTAACATGGAGGAAACGATGAAGCGTTTAACCAAAGCCTCACTAGCAGTGCTAGCAGCCAGCTCAATGCTGCTCTCCGCCTGCTCCGGCAGCGCCGACAACAAGGATAAGAGCGGCAGCGACGCTAAGAACCCCACTAGCACCAGCGAAGCTGGCGGCGACAAGGGCGGCAACGCACTAAAGTCATCTGACTACCTAGCAGCGTCCTACGACGAGCTAAAGGACGGCGGCAACCTTACCCTAGCGGTCGGTGAAGTCACCAAGCAGATGAACCCCTTCCACGCGGATATGAACACCGATACCAGCGCCATCTTCGCTTGGTACAACCCGCAGATCGCACTCTACGATGAGAACGCTCACTGGTACGCTAACCCCGATTACATTGAAAGCGTTAAGGACGAAGTAGTCGACGGTAAGACCGTTGTTACTTGGAAGATTAACCCCAAGGCTACCTTCAACGATGGCACCCCCATTGACTGGCGCGCCTTCGAAACCGTCTGGAAGATGTGTAACGGCACTAACAACGATATTGCCGTTAATGACACCGACGGCTACAAGGATATGGAATCCGTCAAGCCTGGCGCCAACGACAAGGAAGTTGTCGTTACCTACAAGTTCAAGTACCCATGGTGGAAGAAGAACTTCGAAATGATCGCCCACCCGGCACTACAGGATCTAAACACCTTCAACACCGGTTACGTCCAGAACGCTCACCCCGAGTGGGGCGCAGGACCGTATAAGATCAAGGAAATTGATTTCAACGCCGGCCACGTAACCTTCGAAAAGAACGAAAAGTGGTGGGGACAGCCCGGTAAGCTAGACCTAGTTACCCTACGTGCACTAGATGCCCAGGCTGAAATCAACGCCTTCAAGAACGGCACTGTTGACGCTGTCGGCATTGGTAACAAGGACCGTTTGGCCCAGACCAAGGACATGAACGGCATTAGCCGTTACAAGGCTGTTTCCAAGTCCCTAGCCCTAATCCAGCTAAACTCCAAGTCTGAAGCCTTCAAGGACAAGAAGGTCCGTGAAGCCTTCATGCACGCCATTAACCGCGAAACCCTAGTTAACATCCGTTTCGCTGGCATGGACTACAAGGAACCGCCGCTAGGCTCGCTACTTCTAAAGCCCTTCCAGGATTCCTATGAAGACAACATGGGCGAGCTAGGCAAGTTCGATGCTGCCAAGGCCAATGCTCTTCTAGACGAAGCCGGCTGGAAGAAGGAAGGCGACTACCGCACCAAGGATGGCAAGACTCTAGAACTACACATCCCGCAGTTCAGCGAATCCCCCATCACCAAGGGTCTGCTAGGCGCACTCCAGAAGATGACCAAGGACGTCGGCATGAAGCTTGAACTAGACAGCTACAAGCCCACCGACTTCCAGCGCGTCATGTCAGAACGTAACTTCGACATCGTGCTATCCGGTTTCGCTCAGTCCAACCCCTTCGGTATGGCTGACGTCGGCCAGGTTTACGGCTCCGATTCCGGTCTATCCAAGACCTCTCTAGGCTCCCCGGAAATCGATGAAATGATCCGTAAGTCAACTGAAGCTGACAACGAAGCCGACTCTCTGAAGTTTGGTAACGAAGCTGAAAAGGCTGCTCTAGCCCAGGCTGGCTGGCTACCGCTCTTCTCTGGTCCTTCAATGGTGGCCACCAAGGAAGGCCTAGCTAACCTAGGCGCCAACGGCTACACCACCTTCCCCAAGCAGATGCTGGGCTGGAAGAAGTGAAATAGCTTTTAGCTAAACACCTCAAAGGGTGTGGGGCTGGGATACGAAAGTATTCCAGCCCCACACCCTTTTTGTATTGTCAACCAACGGTTACCCTCGCAAGCGAGGAGCGCAGTCACACGGCCAGCTAAAGGCAGTATTGCAAGTGAAAAGTGACCTAGATCGCGCTACGCTTTAACCATGGAAAAACACTTACACGAACTAGAATCACCCACCTCAAAAGCCCTAGTCTCAGACTACGGTGCCCAAGTTGCCCAATGGACCCCCAATAGTACTGAAACCTCCGTACTATGGACTTCAAATCTGGCAGACTTCTCTCCCTCAGCCCCCATTAGAGGCGGCATCCCAGTCATGTTCCCATGGTTTAATGCCGGCCGTTTCCCAGGCTTAGCACCCAAACACGGCTTTGCCCGTTTTGCCCATTGGAACTTTGAGGGCGAAAGCAGCGACTCTACCAGCACGACAGCCACCTGGACACTAAAAAGTGCTGATCTAGAAGGCTTAAACGGTCCTGAGCATTTCCCCTATCAGTTTGAGGCCCGCTACGAGGTTACTGTGGGAGAAGACCTAAACGTCCGCTTCCACGTAGAGAACCTAACCGATGAAGAGTTTTCTTTTGAACTTGCCCTACATACGTACTTCCGCATCGGCGATATCGAAAATGTACAGGTCGAAGGCGTTGACGGACTCGACGCTTGTAACCCGTTCCTCAGCCCGGAACACTTCTCCCAAGAAGGTCCCCTAGTGAACCCAGTGGGCATCGACCGAGTGTTCTATGAGAGCAAACCAGTTGAGATCGTCGATCCGGTGCTAAACCGCCGAGTTCGGATCTCAGCGACCAACGCCAGCAACATGATTGTCTGGAATCCGGCAGAAACAGGTGCTGCCGGTATCCCTGATATGGAAGATCAAGAATACCGGCAGATGATTTGTGTTGAAGCTGGTCGAATTTACGATCAGGCAGTCAACCTAGCACCCGGTGAGAGCTTTGAGCTCGCTTATCGGGTTCAGTGCTTACCGTTATAAGCTGCCCCGTGCCAATAGGTCCCCATCACGGCTGAAAGATCTAGTAGATCCTGCACGTGGCAGAGTTCGCGAACAGAGTGCATAGAGAGGATCGCAATACCCACATCGAAGGTCAAGAGACCCAAGCGGGTAGCTGTGATGGGGCCAATGGTGGAGCCGCAGGGCATGTCATTATTGGACACGAATACCTGTCCCTTTAGACCGGCATCAACTAGGGCCTTCTCCCAGATGCTCTCACCTAGGGCGTCAGTGGTGTAGCGCTGCTGCGCATTAACCTTAAGCATGGGACCGCCACCAAGGACCGGACGGTTGTCAGGATCGTGGCGTTCTGAATAGTTGGGATGTACTGAATGGCCGACATCAGAGGACATACAGTTAGATAGTGAAATTACCGCCCGGAAGGTCTCTTCGGTACCACCAAGCGCATCATGGGTGCGGCGTAGCACGTCTTCAAGGATCGGACCGGCTGCACCTGCACGGGTGGAAGAACCAACTTCTTCATGGTCGAAAGCAGCTAGAACGCAGATCGCGCCGTCGGCGGGACCACCGTTGGCCACTAGTTCCTCCATGGCCACCAAGCCGGCGTAAGTACCGACTAGGTTATCCATACGCCCGCCGGCCATTAATTCACCCTGTGCACCTAGGAAGTTAGGTGCTTGCGCATCTACCGTAATGAGGTCATAACCGACAATTTCAGAGGCATTGCTCAATCCCAGCTTCTCAGCAAGGAAGGAAAGGAAGTCACCTTCAGAGTTGATACCCCAAATCGGGTGCAGGTGCTTCTGAGCAGAAAGCTTCAAACCCTCATTATTGACGGTTCGATCCAAGTGGATAGCAAGTTGCGGTACTCGCATAATCGCACCAGTACGAGCCAAGAGAACTCGACCATCGCGGGTGGTGACGCGGCCGGCTAGTTCAAGATCGCGGTCCAACCAGCTATTAAATAGCGGGCCGCCATAGACTTCCACTCCCAAGTGTTTAAAACCTTCTGGAGTCGTAGCATCCGGGTGTGGCTTTAGTTTTAAACCAGGTGAATCAGTATGTACGCCAACTACACGGAAGGGGGTCTTTGGCGTAGCCCCCTGAGGAATCCAGTAAGCCAACACTGCACCATCGCGCACAATGTAGTGCCCGCCGGGGGTAGCGTCCCAAGTTTCACTTTCTTCTTGACGTCGGAATCCAGCAGCATCAAGACGTTTCGCAACCGAAGCAGCAGCATGGTAGCAAGAGGGTGAGTCAACAATAAACTGGGCAAAATTGGCGGCCCATTCGCGTGTCTTTGTATCCATAGTGCTATTGTAGCCCGCAAAGTGGGCGATTTAAACTTGCCCCTGCGCAAAAAACTGTCCCCAAGGAAGCAGACTATGAACCTTGGGGACAATCGATTAGTGGGTGTTTGTTATGCCATCCGCGCCTTTTGCTGCGGAGTTGCCGGCGAGGAAATCACCTTAGCGGGACTCTTGTCTGCACTCCGTGCTTCACGACGCTTTGCATCAGCTTCTGCTGCCTGCTGGAATGCTGCCCGTGGAGAGGTCAGAGACCCAAGGGCTACGATTTCACGTTGGAAGAGCATTGCCATCGTCCAGTCAGCAACGATCCGTGCCTTACGGTTCCAAGTGGGCATAGCCAGCATATGGTAGGAACGGTGGGCAAACCAGGCCATGGGACCACGAAGTTTCACACCCATAATCTCTGCTACGCCCTTCATCAGGCCCAGCGAAGCTACGGTACCAACGTTCTTGTGGGCGTAGTTCTGAAGTTCCTGACCTGCTAGGTGAGCGGCAAGGTTTTCGGCGAGGGCGCGTCCTTGACGGACCGCATGCTGTGCGGTGGGCGGGCAGGTAGCTTCTCCCGGTGCGTATAGGTCGGGAACGGCGGCACAGTCACCGGCAGCCCAAGCACCCTCGACAACCTCGGTGCCATCAATAACCTGAAGCTTCGCGTTGGTGATAACGCGCTCGCGTTCATCCAGCGGAAGGTCGGATTCACCAAGGACCGGATTAGCCTTTACACCAGCAGTCCAAACTAGGGTGTCAGCTTCAAACTCGGTACCGTCAGACAAGACGATATGACCGTTTTCGCAAGAGGAGAGGAACGTGTTTAGCTTTACTTCGATACCACGGTTGGTGAGCTGTTCAAGGGCGTAGCCGCCTAGCTCCTCCCCTAGCTCAGGAAGAATCCGACGGGCGCCTTCCACCATCACAAAGCGCAACTGCGACATCTCTAGGTTATCGATGCGGCGAACGGCGGCACGGGCCATGTCTTCGACCTCGCCGATAGCCTCAATACCAGCGAATCCGCCACCCACAAAGACGAAGGTTAATAGGCGTTCACGTTCAGCATCATCGAGGGTAGATGAGGCAGTTTCAATCTTGGTTAGGACGCGGTTACGCAGGTTAATGGCTTCCTCGACCTGTTTGAACCCAAGTGCCATATCGGCTAGGCCTGGAATGGGCAGTGTGCGCGGTTGGGCGCCCAGGCCAATGATGATGTGGTCGTATTCGCGCTCATAGGTGGGGTTTTCACCCTGGTGGGTTTCACCGGTTTCCGGACGGATAGTTACCTTCTTTTGGGCGTGGTTGATTCCGGCGATGGAGCCGACGACCAGTTCACAACCGGGCAGTGCGATTCGGTGCGGGGCCACGACGTGGCGAGCCTCGATATTACCGCCGGCAGCCTCAGGTAGGAACGGCTGGTAGGTCATATAGGGACGCGGATCAATCACGGTGATCTGCACGTCCTCAGGACGGAAGCGACGACGCAGATTCTGGGCCGCGATCAGGCCGATGTAGCCGCCACCGGCCACAATGACCTTAACTGGACGCTTCTGGGCCTCAGCAAGTTCAAAGTACTTGGGCTGGGTTAACTGGTAGGCTCCGTAAAGGGCGCCACCCAGACCGGCAGCCCCAAGGGCGATTTTCGCAACACTCTTTTTTCGCATATCCCAACTTTAAGGGATTTCAGGCACTTCGGGCACAAAATTGCGCGTTAAAGGGGCCACAAACAGCGAAATAAGGGTCATATTGGCCGAGGAAGCGTTAAGTTCCCACCTTTTCCTAGGGGACTAGTTAACGCCCCTAAGATGACCCATTCAAAAAACCTACCAAGCGACCTCGTCTTGGGTGGGCGGGTTAGCCCCCGCCCGCGAGACGGTCACGTCAGCAACCCTCGAGGCATAATTCAGTAACTTTTCAAGTTCTGGAATAGACAATTTGCCGATTTTCTCCTTGCCTTGCTCCCCTAGACAATCAAGCCTCCTGAGCCCATCCAGAATAGCTGCCATAAAGGAATCCCCAGCTCCTACGGTGTCCACGACTTCAACTTCTCCAGCTTGCTGCACGAGCTCATACCCTGAAGCACTAAGTAGGTAGGCTCCTGACTTACCGGCAGTTATAAAGAGCAGTTTTACTCCGTATTCAAAAATCGTTTCGGCCAGTTTCAAGCGCTGGTCCGCTTTAGTAGGATCAAGATTAAAGAACCATTGTGAATCTTCGTCAGAGAGCTTTACGACATCAACAAGAGGTAAGAGCTGCCGAAGCGCTTCCCGAGCCTCGGCGGGCGTCCCCATCAGGGCTGGACGCGCATTGGGATCATAAGAGATGACGGTCCGGGTTTTGGCCTGTTTCAGAAGCTCTAAGATCCGTTTCGAACCAGGGGCCATTAAAGCCGAAAAAGAGCCCACATGAATTAGTGCCTCAGTACCATTCAAAGTCGCGGCCGGAAGCTCCCAAGTAACATCAAAATCGTATACTGCCGAGCCATTCTCTTGAATTGTAGCCAGCGCCGAGGAAGTTTTATGCGCGGCAAAAGAAGCAGTTTGGACCTGAACCCCATTTGCTTTTAGGTGAGCTTCAATCATTTCTCCATACCGATCATGTGCTAACCAAGTCAGCAACACGGCGGGAGTACCCAAACGGGAGAGCCCCAAGGCTACATTCGCCGGGGATCCACCGGGATGTTCCGCGACATTCCCAGCTTTTTTGACGATATCGACTAGTGCTTCGCCGATCACTAGCACATCTTGTTGTTGAGTCTTATTCATCCTCGAAATCCTCACTTTCTAATTGTCAAAATTATAGTCATTTTTTGTAACCGAAACTACATTTAGCTCTCCTGTGAGCAAGAAAACAACAGCTTACTGGGCACTTTTGTTAAGTTCGGACACGCAACTTACAGAGTGTGACTAATCTTGTTTTATTTTTCAGACACACGCCATGAAATCGATGCCATACTTAATTTAACGAAGCAACTCAGCTGTGCACTCTCTCGGATTTTAGGAGAACCATGCAGTTCAATCCATCTCGACATCAGGTTAGAGCAGGTCTTGCATCTCTTTTTGCAGCCCTCTCACTAGGTGTTGCACCTCTGCTACAGGCGGGACCTTTCGCACAGGCCGCCGATACCACTGAAGGTACTGCGACAGCGAAAGCGTCTACCTCTGAGCCCACCCCTGAAAACTACAAAGTCACAGTGGAAGAGGCTGATCGGCCCGACGCAAAGCCATCACCCACAGAGGGAGCTAAAAGCAATTCGCTTTCCCCTGAAGCGCCGAATGCTAACACAGCACCATCTTCAGAAGTCGGCGCCGCTAAAACTCGAACACGCCGCGCAGCGGAAGACCCTTCCCCCGAGCCTCCCGTGCTTAAACCGGGCCAACAGGGAGTAGTTGAACGCGGAAAATCTCTAGTGACCTATCGCCTCACATTGGATCAGGCAGGTGTAGGACAGGATCCCTCTCTCCGCGGATCACGATGCATTATCAGCACTGAAAACGGGTACCCGATTGGGGATGAATCCCCGACTGACAACAATGTTTGTGCTGGTGGTTTAGCCACGTACCATATCAACCTTAATGCGAAAACCAAGGAACAAGGCATTTCGTTCAAGCTTCGCCCAGAGTGGATTCGCACCGGCACACTCTTGGGTAATGAGTCAGGTTCGATTATTTACCCTACCCACCGTCTAAACCAAGCTAAGGTTTCAGGTCTTGGCGTTTCAGTAAATCCCGATGGTAGTTGGCAGGTTGACATCCAACCTAATATGAACGTTTCAGCTGAATTTACCATCGACGTAAGTACCACTGAACCTCGCCGAACTTCAGGAAACACCTCTGGTTCATTCCAGCTTCATCTAAAGGGAACCGACTGGAACAACGAACCAATGGACACCGTGGTTTCCGATAAAGATCTGAATGTTCTTGCGATCGCCAGATTAGACCAATCAATCACTTCCACTTTTGTGGATCCAGCTGAAATTACTATCAATAACAAGCGGTATATTGGCTTAACCGCTTATTCAGATCTTACACATACATGGAATATGTCAGAGGCCTGGCTTGGTGGCGGTTACAGCACGAATGGTCAGATTTATCGTGTAGCGATGGATCAAATTAGCCGTTACACCCTTGAAATCCCAACCTCTCCCGACGGTTTACGCCTTTTCTCTGCCTCAGATGTAATTGTTCAATACGATGATGGCAAGTTTGAACGCGCTCAAGTAGACGATAATGGTAACCCCTATGTCCAGGGTCGTTATGCTAGCGGCATTTACAATCGAGTTCCGTTCAAGATTTATGTTCCTACGGAAAACTTAAGCCGTACGGAGACTAATAAACTAGTCACTCGTCTGGATGTCGTAGACAAGAATGGAAACTTCACTAAGGTCAAGGTTGAAAATGGTTCAGCCTTTGATGTCCCAGCTTTGGTCGGGCATCCCTTCCAAGGAGACAATCAAGTCGATCCAGGCAGTAATCAATCTTGTGATACTCCTACCGCCGATAAGTCTCTAGGCGTCAATTCACCTAGGGCAGGCAAGTGGGGTATGCCGAATAACAACTGCGCCAAGTTGGACGTGAATCTTAAAGTCTGCAAGCTAGGCGAAGCTGGATGCTCACCCACTTTCAAAGACGACTACCCTATTAATGGTCGTTCACTTTCGATTTTCAACAATCCCAAGTTAACCACCTTCATCCCTGATTCCTTTGTAGCCAACCCTCAGATCGAGAACCGCGCTCCCCTTTCCAACGCCTTCGTAGAACTAACGGTTTCTAACGAAGATGCGACTAATAATCCTTCGATTTGTGTTGCTTGGAAGCCTGGCACTCAGGTGATGCAGGGCGGCAGTGGCTTCGGCGCTAAAGATTTCATTTCGATTAACGGCTCCTCGTATGCTTCCCTAGTGCAGGCATTCCCCTTCGCGCAAATCTACGTCACTAGCCAGGACGTAATGGGAGCCGATAACTCTCCCGATTGCACTAATCCGGATCAGTGGAAGTTGATCTACCAACATGCAGACCCGGAGAACCCTGCGGATACCAAAGAAAATATCGAAATTGCTCCGGCAAGTGCATTTGGATCAATGAAAAAGATCTCGGGCTTTATGATTAAGCTCCCCGGAGAACCTGCTTTAACACGTCCATTGACGATTCGCTATCGTGCTTCATTGGGCGACCCGAACTTCATTATTGCCAACTCCCCTCGTCTTATCCATGAGGATAACCAAGTTAAGATCTTCTATCCGGGTAACAAAACTCCGGTAATCGTCGATCCTAATACCCCTGGATACAAGTACGAGGATGGTAAGAAGTTCTACATCACTACTAACGCCTTGCGTGTTTCTAAAGAGGTCACTTATTCGGAATGGGATGAAGAAACCCATACGGAAAAACCGGTTACTAAGGAAGTTTGGACGGACCCGTACCGAAACCATATTGTCCTTCCCTCTGCAATCGTCGGAACTAGAGGCTCTAATGCCGGTACTTTGAAAGCCAATAACGTTGGTAGCACTACCGTGGATTTCTACTCAGTACCTGCGGTCACGGTTCAAAACGGTGTTAATGTGGCCTTGAATAAGAACGATGATGATGGTAATCCTAACCAGTACATTGCTCGTTTCTACCTCTCAAAGTGTCTACGCCCGAATCTAGAGCGTTCTTCGCCTGGTGAACAGATCTTGGGACCGGAGTATACCTATGTAGGCGATGGTTACGATATTAGCGATCCTAGCGACTGTTCCATCTCGCTAAATAACTACATTGAACGCCGTTGGAGTTTAGGTGATGAGCCTAATCTAACCGACGACCCAAATAAAGACCCCTTCTTCCCCAAGGGTTGGGTGGCACAGAATTCTGCTCGTCCTTCAGTGAACTTCCAGGATTGGAATCGCCGTTTAAAGCTACCTTTGAACACTCCCCCGTGGGCATCCCCGGGCATGAAGTTTGACGTTCTTGACGTCTACCGGGTGACCGGCATGCCTTATCTCAAAGAGATCAAAGATGGGAAACTGATCTACTCTACCCCGGCAGAAACGGCTAAGCTGCCTCAGGAAAGTGCTTACGAGGTTGAAACCCCTGGGACTGCTACGCAGTCGGTTATTATCCCTTCTATTTCGGTACTTACTTCTAATAAGTCGGTTTCTGATCAGGTGGTACCGATTGAAGGTACTTTCCGTCATGAGGTTACGGTCATGAACTCGACGAATACGCCGTTTGGTTCTGGCCAGCTTATTGACGTTCTTCCCTACCGTGGGGATCATCGTGAAACTGACTACTTTGGCGAGTACTGGCTGAAGCAGATTCCTTCGATGACTAAGACCTCTGATGAGTCACTTGATGAAGAATCAACCCCGAAGATCTACTACACCACCGACGATCCAACAAAGGTTTCGATGTGTCCGACGAATGCGGATGAGAACGATATTGCGATCTGTAAGGGTCGTGCTAAGCGCGCCATCGATAAGACCCCGACGCTGGATACGAATTGGCAGTTGCTGACTCAGGAGGCTATCGAGGCCCAGGATCAACCTGGGGCAAAGCATATTACTGCCTTGCGTTTCGATATTCCGAAGATGTTGAGTGAAAATACCTATACCTTTGGGTTAACTTTCCAAACTTGGGCAAATCACAATGCTGACCGTTACGTGAATAGTTTTGGTACCACGTCTATTCATATGTCTGGCTTTGCGCCCGGACAGTCTTCGATTCCCGACCCTGAAAAAGTCTCTACTAAGGCTTACGCATCACTGATTTCTGGCCGGGTCTATTTAGACCGTAAGCGCACTGGTGACTTTACCGATGGAGACCTACCTCTTGAGGGATACAAGTTGCGCCTTCTGCATATGGACGGCACTCCGGTTTTAGGTGCTCCTTGTACCCCGGCACTGACTGCTGATGGCCAGGATTCTGATGAAGACCACTGTATGGCTCTCACTGAACCTGGTCCGGATGGGACCCCGGTAATTATTCGTAACACTGAGGGTCAACCAATGGGGCGCCAGGAGATCATTCAAGTTACGGATGCTTCGGGTGATTACCAGTTCTACACAGTTCCTAAGGGAGACTTCAAGATTGAACTGATTTTGAAGAACAAGCGCGAACGTGTACTTCAGGCTGGTACGGAACAAGGCAATACGTTTATTGAAAACGTAGTTGTCAAGGGCATTCCTTCCTTCCAGAACGGTGGACGAATGGAAAATGTCCAGCATAATGACTTCGGCCTTGTCGTAGTTGCAGACCTAATAGTGAAGAAACTTGACGGGAATAACGACCCGGTCAGGGGAGCTGAGTTTAAGGTCTTCAATGACAAGGACGGAAATGTTGGCGGGTTGTATACCTCGCCAACAATCGAGGGTGTAGAGCTGCCTAATGATGGTCAGCCTGCCGAAGCAGCAAGTGAGTTTACTTGGCGTGATCTGACGCCAGGCACTTGGTATTGGCTAGCTGAAACAAAGGCACCAACCGGTCATGAACTGATGGCACAGCCGGTGCGGTTTAAGCTCTCGCCCCAAGGTGAAGTTACCTTTGGTGATGGTCTCTCTGATTTCATCACCAAGGACAAGGGCCTAGGGGCAGATAAAGTGCCCTTCGGTGTGATCAAGGTTCGCGACGTGGAGGCTGGACATCTGCCTGCTTCTGGCGGTCGCGGGATCATCTGGGCACTTACCGCCGGCAGCTTGCTGCTTGGTGCCGCCATCGTATTGCGTCGCCGTTCGGCTATGCGCAACTGAAAACAGTGAAAACAAACGAATCTATGGAGGATTCTTCAATGAAAACCAATAAGAAGTTGCACCAGCTTTGTGCTGCAGCGGCAGTTCTAAGCATCGGCGCCCTAGGTTTCTCAACCTCGGCTATGGCAGTAGAGCCAGGCCCGGACGCCAGCACCACCGAGGGCACCGTCGAGGGCACCATCCCTGCTACCCTGCCTGCTCTAAACCAGAGCACCAACCTACGCGTTCACAAGCATGAACAGCCCACCCCCGCCGGTGCGGAAGGTAACGGTACCAAAAAGAACGCCCCCACCACCAAGGCAATTGCTGGCGTGACCTTCAAGGTCCAGAAGCTTACCGCTTTTGATCTGACCACTAACGAAGGCTGGGTAAATGGCTCCAAGGTTGCCGAAAAATTCAACGAAAACCACGACACTTCCCTTCTAGGTGCTCTGGATGAAACAGGTACAAGTAAAGTTACCGATGCTGATGGCGTTGCTTCCTTCGACGCTCTGACTCCCGGCTACTACCTTGTTTCTGAAGTTGGTACCAGCAAGTCCCCCGCTGGTTCACTAGTTCCGGCGAAGCCCTTTGTGGTAGCGCTACCGCTGACCAACCCCGATGACACCACTAAGTGGCTAGATACCGTTCATGTCTACCCGAAGAACGAAGTTATCAAGATCGAAAAGGGTCTAGCTGATGACAAGGTTCAGTTGGGTGGAGACGTCACCTATACCCTTACTTCCTCCGTTCCGTTGAATATGAACGGCAAGTACGTTGTCGTTGATACGCTCTCTGAGTCAGCTAAGCTAAAGACCGGTGACGGTGATATCACGGTCACTGCTGCCGGCGTTAATTTGACCGCTGACGATTACACCCTTACGAAGGAAGATCACAAGCTGGTCGTTACTTTCAACGACTCAGGCCTTACAAAGCTAGCTGCAGAGCGTACCACCAATGCTGACCTAAAGGTTGTCGTTACCCTTAAGGCTACCTTGGAATCATTCCCGGCAGATGGCAACATTGACAATGTTGCTTACCTTGCCCCCTCGGCTGACTTCAACGAAAACGACCTAAGCCGTCTACCTTCCTCAGAGAATGCTAAGAAGGAGACCCCAGAGGCACCCTACGATGACAACAATGCGGTCAAAAAGCCTGCAGTTCCTTCTAACAAGGTTACGACCAAGCTAGGCCAGGTCAAGGTTATTAAGTTCGAGGCTGGTGCCGAAGGTACCAAGCTAAAGGGCGCGGAATTCAAGTTGAACTACTGCGATGATATGAACACGAACCTGACCGTGGGCACCGCCAATACCTTCACCACCGGTGAAAATGGCGAAGTCACCATCCAGGGTCTACAGCTAACCAACTTCGCAAACAACGCGGCTGTGGGTGAGGATCGCAAGTTCTGCTTGACTGAAACCAAGGCTCCTGATGATCACGAACTTCTACCCGAAGCAATCCGCTTCACCCTGAAGGACGCCAACCAGACCGCTCCCCTAGAAATCAAGGTTCCGAACACCAAGAAGAACGGTGGCTTCAACCTCCCGTTGACCGGTTCTAACGGCCTAATCACCCTAGGTGTTGCTGGCGCTGCTCTAGCTGGTGGTGGTGCGCTACTAATCGTTGCTCGTCGTCGTAACAATCACTGAGCAAAACTGAACCTATAGGTTCTTATTCCCCCTGCCTCAACCGGCAGGGGGAATATTTTGTCTAACCAGACACCGAAACGCCGCTCTGAAGTGCCCAACGATTAGGACTTTGGTAATGTAGAAACTCTTAGGAAAACGATTTCAGAAATGACAGACTTTTCCACCGAAGCACCAAAATCACTTGAGAGGTAACCCTTGATCCGGAAACGCTCCGTTAAAAAACTCTTTGCCGCTTCAGTAGGTATTTCGCTAGCATCAGCTGGGGTACTGACAGCAACTGCCGCCGGCCCTGACCTAGATCCAGAGACTTTGCCGAAAGCATCTGAAACGATCATGCCCATTGAACCAGTCAATGCCACTCATCAGCGTCTTGAGGTGATGTATTTCGATGGCACCGATCATGGCGACGAGTACCCCGAAGAGTTCCGTAAGATTTGGCAATTCCGCGGCAAGGACATTACCTTCACGATGAAAAATGGTAAAGAGGTTAATGCCTCCTACACCTACTTCGTTGCTTGGAAAAAATACCATGAACATTTGGATTCACTGCCTGAAGGCCGCGAAAAGGAAATGGTAAAGGCTTTCCAGAGCTTCTACCCTACTACCTACAGCTGGCGTGATGGAATCAACCTGCTCAACTGGAGGTTTATAGAGTCCTCAAACACGGGTGAGCTTTCATTCGTCGATGCGGGAATCTACCCATTCCAACCGCAGGACACCATTCACGTCGTACGCAACTATGTGGTCAAATTTGGGCCCAACTCCGGAGTCCAGAACACGGTTTTGCGCCCTAAGGCTACTTTCTGCCGCGTTCAACCAGATGGCACCTATGATTGGGCCGATCCTTGCGACCCTTACTTCTATATTCCGGCAACCAATGTTTTGCTAGATAAGGAACCCGTTCCTGAATATGCGGATGCTCAATCTCAGTTCACCGACTACGATCCGATCATGAAACGCTCCGGTGTTGTTCCAGTGTGGATTAAGGCTTGGGACCGTAACACTGATGCACCGGAAGTCAACCGTCTACTCCAGTACGATTTCCAAATTCCTGATGGTGAAGTAACCGGTATCTACGACACCAATGACATGCACACCGTTGGCTACGGCATGTCCGCGGCAGTAATCCATAGTTTTCAACGCTACTGGCGTGTACCCGAAGTTGAGATTCACGATGTTTCCGATAAGCAGTACCGTGAACTCCTTGGTTATACCCCGGAAGCTCCCTTCGAAGAGCGCTTAACAAAGACAACCGGCAAGATTTTCCCTGGTACAGGAGATAAAGAAAATTTTGCTATGCCTCCCCAGCTTAAAGAAGGCACTTACACTGCTCTACCTCTTGAAGATCTTGCCAACTCCAAGCCCGATTTATTTAAGAATCGCGTTTGGCTCAAGGTTTACCACAAGGATACTGATTACGCTTCAGGCGACCGTATCTACGATTTCATCCAACCTAACTATCGTTCGAGCCTAGATCAAGCCGCTTGGGAAGAAGTCCGAAATAAGCAGATCCCTGGCTATGTATATGTAGATACTGATATCCCGAATCGTCAGCTAACTTTCCGTTTCTTTGTTGATCCGGAAGCGCCGAAATTGATGCTTCGCCAACAGTACTACCGTACTTACCGTGCGATTCCTTCTGCTCTAGAATTGGAAAAGGTATCAACTAAGGATGCCAACCTACACCTTGAAGGCGCCAAGTTCGAACTTTGGAATGCCAACCACGACAAGAAGCTAGTCGAGGATCTATACACCTCCAATGCTGACGGCAAGATCACTTTCTACCAAGGAGATCTAAATGAACTGTCCCCCGAGGCCATCAAGAAGCTCCCCTATGCTGACCAGGATGGCTTGATAAAGACCGACCAAGGTCTTCTATTCGAACCTGGCCGGTACGCTCTGAAGGAAGTTGCAGCTCCCAAAGGCTACCAACTAGAACCAGACACTTTTGTCGATGTTGAGGTAAAGCCCAATACTGAAGATCAGGCCGTTCGTTTAGTTTCCACAAAGGCTGAAAATACTCCAGAACCAACCCCGGAGCCCTCACCTGAACCTAGCCCAGAGCCTTCCCCGGAGCCCTCACCCGAGCCAACTCCCGAAGCAACACCTGAGCTACCTCCGGTAAACCCAACCCCCGAACCTTCACCTGAGCCCAGCCCAGAGCCTTCCCCGGAGCCCTCACCCGAGCCAACTCCCGAAGCAACACCTGAGCTACCTCCGGTAAACCCAACCCCCGAACCTTCACCTGAGCCCAGCCCAGAGCCTTCCCCGGAGCCCTCACCCGAGCCAACTCCCGAAGCAACACCTGAGCTACCTCCGGTAAACCCAACCCCCGAACCTTCACCTGAGCCCAGCCCAGAGCCTTCCCCGGAGCCCTCACCCGAGCCAACTCCCGAAGCAACACCTGAGCTACCTCCGGTAAACCCAACCCCCGAACCAAGCCCTTCCAGAGAGGTACCCACTCTTCCGATAACCGGAAACTCCTCCCACCCTGAGGAACCATCCCTTGCACGAACCGGTGCGGACGCCCTCGGCCTATTGGCGACCGGCGGAATCCTGCTACTGGCAGGTGCCGCAGCTTTGGGTTACGGCTACCGACGTCGTGAACTCTAATAATCACGGCCTCTGATAACTGAATCAAAATGTAGAAATGGTGAGTCTTTTGGGCTCACCATTTCTACATTTGCGAAAGAAAAAAGCAATTTCCAAAAGACACTAGAAGTGTGACGCGGCTTTCAATATACTGGCGACTGTCGGGAAATACTCGACCTTCATCGAAAACCTCGAAGGAGACCGCATGAGCTTGCGCGTAAAACGAAGCCTAGTGGGGGCCACCGCCACCCTAGCCCTCCTGATGACTCCGATGGTTGCCAACGCTGCTGGAAACGGTACTGAAACCGGTACCGCCACCACCGAAGGACAACCCACCGTTTCCGAAAAGACCCCAGAAAAGTCTGCCACTCCGGAAACTAAGACCACTCCTGAAAGCCCAACTGCAACCACTGAAACCCCGGAACCCCAAGCGCCTGCCGGTAACAGTGAAGATACAGTTACCCTAAACCTCTACAACCTGACTGACATCCACGGCCACATTGAACAGGTCAAGAAACGCAAGTCAGACGTTGTAGCTGAAGCCGGCGTGGCCTCGGTAGCCTGCTACATGAATAAAGCTCGCCAAGCTGATCCGAACTCAGCCCTAACCCTGCTAGGTGACAATATTGGCGCCTCGCCGTACACCTCCGGCGTACTCTACGACAATCCCACCATTGCCGCTCTAAACCTACTCAAGCCCATTGCCTCCACCATCGGCAACCACGAGCTCGATCTAGGCCAAGATGCTTTCCGTGCTCGCATTGACGGCACCAGTGCCCTAGTAAACGGTAAGAAAGTAGACTTCACCAAGGTTGATTTCCCCTACCTAGGGGCTAATGTCGACGGCTTTGGCAAGTATCTAAAGCCCTACCAGATCTGGACCTCACCCAGCGGTGTTAAGGTCGCCTACATCGGTGCCATCGCACAGGATGTCCCCTACAAGCTCAGCCCTGGAACCACCAAGGGACTAACCTTCAACGACCCGATCCCGGTCATCAATAACCTAGCTAAAAAGCTAAAGGACAGCGGTAAGGCTGACGTTGTGATCGCCATGCTCGATGACGACGTTAAGAATAACTACCCGAAGATGGGATCCTACGTTGACGGACTCATGGGCGGCGACACTCACGTCCCCTACTCCTTCACCTGGGTCAAGGGCGCGGATGGTAACTACCTATCCGCAGACGCCTCCGGCTCCTACACTGATAACCTAGCGAACCTACAGGTCGTCTATAACACCAAGACCAAGAAGGTAGTCTCCTCGAAGGTCATTATGATCCCGGCGGCGAAGGTCGCAGAGTGTGGTCAGGATCCGGCCGTTGCAGCACTGGTCGAAAAGGCCTCTGCAGCTGCAAAAGAAGCGGGTAATGAAGTAATCGTCAACAACCTTGCCGGCGACTACAATCGCGGTATCTTTGGCGATAAGGGCCCCGGTTCAAACCGCGGTACCGAATCCACCCTGGGTGATCTAGTTGCTGATGCGATGCGCGGCTCGATCCTTGACGAGAATCAGAAACCGGTCGATATTGGCGTCATTAACGCGGGCGGTCTACGTGCCGACCTAATCCCCAATGACAAGGTAGTCACCTATCGTGATACCTACGAAGTTATGCCCTTCAGTAACCAGCTGGGCTACGTGAAGATTACTGGCGCGAAGTTCAAGGAAGCCCTCGAACAGCAGTGGAAGACGAACCTCAACACTCAGAACTCTCGCCCCATGCTAAAGCTAGGACTATCTGAAAACGTCAAGTACACCTATGATCCGACCCTACCTTTTGGTCAGCGGATCACCTCAGTGATAATCGATGGTAAGCCGCTTGATATGGCGAAGCTTTACACTGTCGGTTCTGTTACCTTCCTCCTTGATGGTGGCGATGGTTTTACGGCTCTTACCTCCAATGGAAAGGCTAAGACCAACGGTGTCCTAGATCGTGATGCGTTCAACCAGTATCTACGTGAAAACTCCGCCAAGCTACATCCGGCCATGGTCAAGCGCTCGATTGGTGTATTCGGTTTGGCCTATGAAAAGATGCAAACCCTTGATTCAAAGCTGCAGGTAAAACTACGCGGTCTATCCTTCACTGAAGGCCCAGGACGTCCCGACCAAGTGACCGTTCACCTAGGCAAGAATCAGGTAACGGCAAAGGTCAACAATGACCTTGCTGATAGCAACGCCAATAACGAGTCCGCCATCATTACCACCGATGGTGCCGGTCAGGCCGTCGCTGACTTCGAAGTTGCCGCACTCTGCAAGAGTCTGGGCAGCTCTAAGGGCACCCTACCGCTATCCGTCAGCTTCGACAAGGACGGCAAGACCTACCAGTACCTAGTTGATGGTCAGCTAATGTTGAACCTAGACTGCGCTCGAGGCGCTGAAACCAGCCCGAAGGAGCCGACCAAGCCGTCCCAGCCGGGAACCAGCCCGAAGCAGCCGATTAGCGGCACTCCGGTAAGTGGACACGCCCCGGGTAGTGGACACGGTTCCGTACCCGGAAAGGGAAACCTGGCTGAGACTGGTTCGGACGCAACCTCGCTGCTTACTCTAACTGGCATCCTGCTTCTTGCCGGAGCTGGTGCCTACGGCATTAGCCGTCGTAAGCGCGTTGCCTAGGTTATAAACCCGCTAGTTTAAATCGGATGATTTAACTAGAAACTATTTTGTGGGGAGCCCCAAGGGGCTCCCCACAATGCATTTGGCCTCTAAAATCCGCGAAAGATAAAGCGAGTCTGGGCTGATATTTAGTGCGATGGTCCGAAGGGCGAATAGCCCTGACGGTCGATTAGCGCCCCGAAACCAGTTTTAACATTCCAGAAAGTAATCCCCGTTTTCTCTGAGGCGACCACGTAGTCACCGTAGTACCACACGGTTCCATAGGGAAGAATTTGCCCTGCCGGGATCCCCTCAACTCCCCCCTTCCAGGTGGGCGCATCGGTTTTTTGTCCCAATCCAACTGGTCCCTGATCTGAAAGCCCAATCGCTACTACCCCTCCCATATGTGGGTTATAGTTCGGGTCCATCTTTGGCTTCCAGCCACCCACTACGCAGAGAATTCCCCGATAGTTAATCTCGCATCCGATGTTCTTTGAAGGACTACGTAGGGTCGCGTAACCTCTACCGACCGTTTCGATGGGCTTGGCGTCTTTAGGCCTAGGCCCACCCGCACACGGATGCCCTCCCTTTACGTAGCGTGGACAATCCGAATAATCGGGCTTTTCATCACCCGGTTTTTGAGCCTGCGAATCACCGTTTGTGCTTCCCTGCCCGCTGCGAACCATCACATAGCTTTCAAATTTCTCAGGCATTAGGCGACCGACACCGTTGCCAGGAAGAGCTAGGATCCGGTCCTTGCTTTGATCTGAAGCGACCGTTCCCTGGGCGAAGCCGGCGGGGAGTTTCATTGGGACCCCGGCCGGGTAGAAAATCAGAACCGAACCATGTGCCCCATACTGCTTATCAAAAACCCACTGGAACAGTACGCTGCCCTTGGGTAAGTCACCATCATCTACCGGTCCCCCACGGTAGTCACCATCAGGATCCATAATCGACTTGAAATCATGCTTCGTGATCTGGGCAAATTTCCTGCCGTCAGGGTAGGTCCATAGGATCTTATCCCCGTTGATTTCAAGCTTCCCACCATCTGTGCTCTTCCAAGTCCCTGCAGCGGAAGAATAGTCGCCCATGGCGATCCCATTGGCATTAAAGTGCTGTGGGATAATGATCTTCTTTTGTTGCTCTGGTGTTGCCACTGCGGGTGCAGCGGTAGGCGCCGGAACCTTGGGGGCCGTTTCTTTTTCGGTGGTCTTACCGGCGCTAACGGTCGGTTCTGGACTACTTACCACCGGCGCTTCTACTTTCGAACAAGCGCTCAAGGCCGCGGCGCACACTGAAAGTACTGCTAGGGCCGTAATCGAAGAATGTTTCATGATCTTAGGTTCCTTGAAATCCACGTTGATTCAGATACAAATCATCATAGGACGTTACGAATGCTTAGTCAGTAAAGTTTTCAAAACCGTAATCTTTGAAGGCTCTCCGTACAAATGAGAAGCGCATCAAAAATCCCCCGCTTTGACAAGCGATTATGTGTCAAAACGGGGGATGCGTTGCTATGGTCTTATAGCAAAGAAAGTGCTGTTTTAGCGGGGCTTTAGACGTTAAAGCGGAACTCCACTACGTCGCCGTCCTGCATGATGTAGTCCTTGCCTTCCATCCGGACCTTACCGGCAGCCCGAGCCTCACTGATAGAACCGGCAGCTAGCAAGTCAGCGAAAGAGACGACCTCGGCCTTAATGAAGCCCTTCTGGAAGTCCGTGTGAATAACGCCGGCAGCCTCGGGGGCGGTAGCGCCCTTCTTGACGGTCCAAGCGCGTGCTTCCTTAGGTCCGGCAGTTAGGTAGGTCTGCAGTCCAAGGGTGTCGAAACCGACGCGTGCCAGCTTATCGAGGCCCGATTCCTCAACTCCAGCGTCGGCGAGCATCTCAGCAGCTTCTTCCTCATCTAGTTCGACTAGCTCAGATTCAAACTGGGCGTCGAGGAAGACAGCTTCAGCCGGTGCGACTAGCGCCGAGAGGCGATCCTTTAGGTCCTGATCTTCCATACCGTCAGCATCCATGTTGAAAACGTAGATGAACGGTTTGGTGGTCATTAGTTGGAAGCTCTTTAGCGCGTCAGCATCAAGTCCGGCCTTAGCGGCGTGCGCGTAGAGTAGCTTGCCGTCTTCCAGTAGCTCTAGCGCGGCCTTTGCGGTGTCGAGGTAGACCGGTTCAGTCTTCTTGCCGCGAACCTCTTTTTCTAGGCGCGGGATGGCCTTTTCGAGGGTCTGAATATCCGCCAGGATAAGTTCGGTGGAGATGGTTTCAATATCGGCTGCGGCGTCAACCTTGCCGTCCACGTGGACTACGTCAGGGTCCGCGAATGCGCGAGTTACCTGGCAGATCGCGTCTGCCTCACGGATATTGGCTAGGAACTGGTTACCTAGGCCTTCACCTTCAGAAGCACCACGAACGATACCGGCGATATCAACGAAAGAGACCGTTGCGGGGACAATGCGTTCTGAGTGGAAAAGCTCTGAGAGCTGGTTCAGACGCTCGTCCGGTAGCGGCACTACGCCGACGTTCGGTTCAATGGTCGCGAAGGGGTAATTCGCTGCTAGTACGGTTGCGCGAGTTAGCGCATTAAACAATGTTGACTTGCCAACGTTGGGCAGTCCTGCAATTCCAATAGTTAAAGCCACAGGAGCATTCTACGCTAAGGGCGGGGAGACTGTATTGCTGACGGTCAAAAATCACGTCCCCGGCACTGGCGTTACCTGCGCTTGGGGACGTTTTCTGACGAACTACTCTGATTGGTGGTTCAGATTTTTGAAGTTCCGGTCAGCGTGGACTTCGACCTCACCGGCAGCTTTCAGGTCGGCGCGGAGGTTCTTAGGCAGGGAGAAGGTAATCTTCTCTTCCTTGGTGACTACCGTTTCGACATCCTGGTAGCCGTGGTCGGAAAGCCATTGGAGAACTTCCCGGACTAGGATTTCAGGCACGGAGGCGCCGGAGGTGACGCCAACGGTTTTTACGCCTTCGAACCACTCAATTTCGAGTTCATCAGCACCGTCAACACGGTGACCATCCTTGGCGCCGTTTTCGAGGGCTACCTCTAATAGACGGACCGAGTTTGAAGAGTTACCAGACCCTACCACGATCATCATGTCGCACTTGGGGGCCATGACTTTTACGGCTCCCTGCCGGTTCTGGGTGGCGTAACAAATATCGTCCGAGGGCGGGTCGTTCAGGTTCGGGAAGCGTTCCCGCAGGCGGCGGACCGTTTCCATCGCTTCATCTACGGAAAGGGTGGTTTGGGAGAGCCAAATTACCTTATCGGGGTCGCGGACTTCGACCTTGTCGACCTCGTCGGGGTTGGCCACGATCTGGATGCGTTCAGGGGCGTGCCCGTAGGTGCCTTCGACTTCCTCGTGGCCAGGGTGGCCGACGAGGACGATGTCGTAGTCTTCTTTGGCGAAGCGGACAGCTTCCCGGTGCACCTTGGTAACCAGCGGGCAGGTAGCGTCGATTGGCAGTAGGGAGCGTTCGGCAGCTTCTTGGTGGACGGCGGGAGACACGCCGTGGGCTGAAAAGACGACGCGTGCGCCCTCGGGAACCTCATCGGTTTGGTCGACGAAAATCGCGCCTTTTTTGGCTAGCGACTGGACCACAAACTTATTGTGGACGATTTCCTTACGCACGTAGACGGGAGCCCCGTATAGGTCGAGGGCGCGTTCCACGGCTTCTACTGCCCGGTCTACGCCGGCACAGTAACCACGAGGAGCAGCTAGCAGGATCTTCTTTCCGGATTCGCTCATAACCAATAGCCTAAAGCAAGCGGGCTTTTCAGGCAGGTTAAAGGATTTAGATTCCGCTGCTGGCGCTTAGATACTACTCAAGCCAGTAGGTGGTGCTGCTCATCCAGAAGGAACCCGCGCCCACCTCGTAATACTTCTCAGTGGTCTGTTCCCAGCCATTGACTAGCTGCAGGAAGAGTCGACCGTCCTGGTACTGCCGATACCCGACGACTAGCACCCAATGCCAGTTAAACAGGCCGTCAACTAGCAGAGCTGCCTGAATTAGATTGTTTCGCACCCCAAATTTGAGGGCTTTAAGGTTACGGCTGGTCTGGCTGTGCATGGGTATGCCCCGTTGCCGATAGAAGATCCGAACTTTGGGGACCAGCATGGCGACCGGGCCGTTGTTGACGATTCGGTGAAGGGCTTGGAAGGTCGCTACGCGGTCATCATTAACCAGTAGCTGTTTAGCTCCCCGATGCGCGTGGTAGAGGGCAATATTTGTTGCGGCCACGGCGGCGCAGTGGTTTTTGGCTAGGTCTGATACTTCCGAGGTGGTCATCCAGGCTACTGAGCTCGCATCATCAATGGTGCGGGCAATATAGCGTCCTTTAGGTAACTGATGTGGGCTTAGAAAGCCGTAGTCGCCGTCTCCAAGTAGGAACATGTTTGCCTCACCTCCATTCTCTTTTATCTTTCTAGTCCTTTTAACGTTCTAGGATCGCTATGGGCACTTTATCAAGCATTAGCGCTCAGGTTCCGATGAGATGTGAAGAATATGGGTATCCTTCACGTGACTTATCCCTAAGTATTATCCCCAACTAGGCTTATCCCAAATGCAAAATCTCAAAGTGGAAAAAGGTGGCCGAAAATGTCATGGTTATAACCATGGAAAGTACCCTTGCCCCTACCGCCGCGCAAACCACCAGAGAAAATCCCTGGCCCCTGCGCCTACTCAGCCAAAAAATGAAGGGCTACATTGAAAAGATGTCGCCCGTCTGGGTAGAAGGCGAAGTAGTAGAACTTAAAGTTCGCCCCGGTAACAAGATGAGTTTCCTAGTCCTAGGCGATCTTGAAAGCGATGCCAGTATTAACGTTGCCCTCTGGGCTAATGCCATTGCACCGGTAAAAGATGGGCTCACCCCCGGTTCAAAAGTAGTCGTGAGGGCCAAACCCACCTTCTGGGAACGGACCGGTTCCCTACAGTTACAGGGGGCAGAAATCCACCTACGAGGGTTAGGCGATCTGCTAGCTAGGATTGAACTGCTCCGTCAACAGTTGGCCGCCGAAGGACTATTCGCCGCCGAACGGAAGCAGCCCCTCCCTTTCCTACCACGAAAGATCGGCCTGATTTGCGGTCAGGGCGCCAAGGCAGAACAAGACGTCATCGTTAACGCTCGACTACGGTGGCCCGGTGCAGTGTTCGAAACTCGATACGCCAATGTTCAAGGCGATCACTGTGCTCCCACTGTCACCGCTGCCTTACAAGAGTTAGATCAAATCCCTGACGTTGACGTCATTATTATTACCCGCGGTGGGGGTGCCGTCGCAGACCTACTCCCCTTCTCTGACGAACGGATTGTTCGGGCTGCCGCCAATGCCAAAACCCCGATCATTGCGGCAATCGGCCACGAGACCGACTGTCCCCTGTTGGACCTGGTAGCCGATTACCGGGCCTCAACCCCCACCGATGCCGCCCGAAAAGTAGTGCCAGATCTTGAAACCGAAAGGGCCGGCCTACAGAGCACCCTAGACCGGGCGCGACAAATGCTCCTAAAACGTCTTGCCTACGAGCAGGAAGGCCTAAAGAACCTCCTCTCACGTCCCTCTCTGGCCTCCCCAGAGGGGATCATCAATAACCAGCTGCAGCTAATCCAACAAACCAAAATCCAAGTTAACGAACGCTTAAGTAAAAAACTTGAACTAGCGGCCTCGGAACTAGTAGGTCTGAAGGGCAAACTAAAAGCCCTTTCGCCGCAAGAAATCCTCAACCGGGGTTATGCGGTGATCCGTAAACCCGATAAGTCAGTCATAACCGACGCTAGCGAGCTCTCCAAAGGCGCGCTGATTGAAGGTATGTTGGCCCAGGGCAGTTTCGTGGCCCAAGTGATCGGAGCCCAAGCAAAAAATATTGGACGCTAAAGCCCAGCTAACCAGTAGCCCAGAATCCCAAAGCGGAACCCCAAGCACTAAAACAAGTACCACTTACCAGCACAAGAAAAAAGCAGAACGAAGGAAGAAAATGGCAAATCTAAACCCAGAATCCAACGAGGCCCAAAGCCAGGACAATGCCACCAAGGACCTACAAAACCTCAGCTATGAGGAAGCCCGCGCGGAGCTAATCGAAACGGCTCGGCAACTAGAATCACGAGATATCGAACTTGAAGTGGCACTCAAGCTCTGGGAACGGGGACAGGAACTAGCAAAAGTCTGCGAAAACATCCTACGCGATGCCCAAAACCGCGTCCAGAAAGCCCAAGACGACGCTGCGAAAGCAGAATAATACGCACTAGGCGGGGAGGCAACAAAGTTTAGTTAACGTCCCATCCGGCGTTCACGCTGCGAATAGTCACGCAGAGCGCGCAAGAAGTCCACCCGTCGCATATCAGGCCAGTAGGCTTCACAAAAATAAAACTCTGAGTGCGCCGACTGCCAAAGCAGGAAACCAGAAAGTCGCTGCTCCCCCGAGGTACGGATGACCAGATCCGGATCAGGTTGACCTGAAGTGTAAAGATTAGCGGTAATCTCAGCCTCAGAGACCTCTGCGGCCGCTTGTGCCAGATCCTGACCAGCCTCTAGACGACGAGCCAACAAGCGACGAACCGCCTGCGCAATCTCTTGCCGGCCACCATAGCCGACCGCCACATTCACCTGTAGTCCCTTGAGATCGGCAGTCGAATCAGTGGCTTTAGCGAGTTCCTCGGCAACCTCAACCGGCAGGGCCGAAGTATCGCCCACCAGTTGTAAACGCCACCTCTTAGAACCAGCCATTTTCTTAACCGAGTCGACGATAATTCCCAAAAGTGCTTTTAGTTCTTTCGGATCACGTTCCAGGTTATCCGTCGAAAGCATCCATAAGGTAACCACCTCAACGTCAACAGACTCAGCCCAGCCTAGGAACTCGATTATCTTCCGGGCGCCTTCCCGATGTCCCGAAGCCGTATCGAAACCCGCCGCCTTTGCCCAGCGTCGATTTCCATCTAGGATCACGCCAATATGCCGTGGAATCACACCTTGATTGGTGATCTCACGCAAGAGGCGACGCTCATAGGCATCATAAAGCAGCGACTGGAAAGCCATCTTTTTCTTCCTTCCAAAGAATTGACGGTACTCACATTCTAAAACCTGAGCAAAGATTACGCGCACTAGTGCACCCGAGTAGAATGAGAATATGAGTACCCAGCCAGAATCCATCCCCCCGAACCACACTCTGCTCCCAGATGATTATGAGTTGAAACCGGTACTAAGAGGCTGGATTCACGCCATTTCCGCACCCCTAACTCTAGCGGCCTGTATTGTGCTTCTGGTCTTGGCACCAACAACCGGCAGGAAGATCGCCTGTGCAGTTTATTTGGCCTCTACCCTAATGCTCTTCGGCACTTCAGCCGTTTATCACCGTGGAACTTGGGGAGTTAAAGGCGATGCGATCCTGCGGCGAATGGACCACTCGAATATTTTCCTTCTAATCGCCGGTACCTATACGCCCATTGCCGTGGGATCACTTGATACCTACAATGCAACCGTACTCTTGAGCATTGTCTGGGGTGGGGCCTTCATTGGAATCCTCATGCGGATCTTTTGGCTAGAAGCACCACGCTGGATTTACACCAGCATTTACGTGATTCTAGGCTGGGTTGCGGTCTGGTACCTATTCCCGATTGCCCATTCAGTGGGTTGGGCTGTGGTCTGGCTACTAATCGCCGGCGGACTCACCTATACCCTTGGCGCCGTTTTCTATGGCTTCCGTTGGCCTGGCCGATACGCGCTCATATTTGGTTTCCACGAGTTCTTCCATACCTGCACCGTAGCCGGCTGGACCCTAATGTGCGTCGCTGCCTACATTGCAATCCTGAGCTAAATACAGCCCGAAAGCCTAGCTTGAGTTAGGATAAGGGCATTAATCTGACCTAAAACTCAGACCTAAAAATCTGAACTAAGCAAAGAAAAGAAAGACTATGACCGAAAAACGCTGGATTGACCAAGGCTCCTACGACAAGCTTCAGGCTGAACTAAAGTTCCTCACCGAAGAAAAGCGTCCTGAAATCGTACGTAAGATTGATGAAGCTCGCCAGGATGGCGATCTAAAAGAAAACGGCGCTTACCATGCCGCCCGCGATGAACAGGCCATGAACGAAACCCGCATTCAGCAGCTTGAAGAACTACTTAAAAACTGCGAGGTTGGGGAAGTACCCGAAGATGACGGCGTTGTTGCCCCCGGCATGGTAGTCAAAGCTAAAGTCGGTCCGCGTCAGATGGAATTCCTGTTAGGTCTGCGCGAAGCCAATGACGATATTGCCCTTGAGGTCTACAGCCCCGAGGCTCCTCTAGGCAAAGCTCTTTTGGGCGCCAAGGAAGGCGATACCGTTGATTACGCGACCCCCTCTGGTAAGACCCTGAAGGTGAAGATTGAAAGCGTAAAGCCCTACCAAGGCTAAGACTAATCCGGAATAAGATTTCGCCCCGATAGTTTTCACTATCGGGGCAAAATCTTTAGCTAAGTCAGGGAAGTTGTTATCGCTCATTCCCCTATTGAGCTATCAGGCAGGCAGGGCTTCGTTACTTTCCTCGCCATCTTCGAACTTTAGCACTAGGCCCAGTTCTTCATCGGTAGTATTCGAGTGATTCTCAAGTGCCTTAGCCGAGTTAGCGCGGTTGATCGCTTCATTAGCGAAAGCCATCACCGGAACGACGAACAGCGCACCAGTTACACCTGCAAGGTACCCACCGGCGGCGACCCCTAGGACCACCGCTACTGGGTGCAAGGCTACGGCAGAAGACATCAACATGGGCTGTAGGACGTTACCTTCGGTCTGTTGGACTACCAGTACTACGACCACCATGATGATGGCGGCAGTGGAGCCAACATCTACCAGTGCGACTAGCACCGCTACTGACCCGGCTACGATCGCACCGAGAATTGGGATAAAGCCCATCATGAAGGTCAGCAGTGCAATGGGCACCCATAGGCTAACACCAACAAAGTAGGCACCTAGGCCGATACCGACAGCATCGATGGCCGCCACTAGGACCTGTACGCGAGCCCAAGCACCAACGGTGCTCCAGCCGGCAGCGAAGGATTCATGGATCGGGCGGCGGGCAATGCGCGGGAACAGGCGAACACACCAAACCCAGATCTGCTTGCCGTCCTTCAGGAAGAAGAACACACAGAAAAGAATGGTGATCATGGTGGCCATGGAGGACGCAATCGAGGAAGCGGCAAAGAAAGCACCAGAGGCAATGGAGGAAGCGTTAGACTTCACGGCGGTGACGATCTGGGCGCTGGCTTGGTTCAGCCAGTTCGTAACCTGCTGCTCCTGCAGCCCTAGCGGACCCTTTGAGAGCCAGTCAGTGAGCTGGCTAAAGCCGGCGGCGGCCTTGGTCGCAAGGTCGGGGGCATCGGTAGCAACTTGACTGATTGAAATGGTGAGGACCAAGCTGGCAATGCCAGTACCGATTAGCAGTGCCAAAATTGCCGCGAGTCCCTTAGGCAAGTGCAGCTTACCGTTCAAGAACTTAACGAGCGGCATTAGTACTGCGGTGAAGAGCAATGAGATAGCGATCGGAATGACCACCATGCTGAACTTTACGATCAGTTGCAGCATCACCCAGGCTACCCCACAGATAGCCAAGATTCGCCAAGCCCAAGCACCCGCTACCTGGATACCCCAGGGCAGAGTATCTTTGACGCGCAAACCAGAGGCAGAAACTAGTTCCCCTTCCTCATTAGGCCGTGCGGGACGACGAGAGGGCAGAAACTTTTCCTTCTTCTGCTTCTTTTCTTTCTTCTCACGTGATTTTGTCACGTCGTTACCTTTCGGGTTTAGAAAAACCGTTAGTATTTTAGACAGGTCCTTAAACGACCAGTTGTTTTTCTAGTTTAAGGGCATTAAGTCCGATTTCCATATTTTACCGGCATCCAGGAGGTAATCCCCATGAGTCAAGAAACGATCTACTTCGCTATGGGATGCTTTTGGGGAGTAGAAAAAGCCCTCAAACAGCTCCCGGGAGTACATGACACCGAAGTTGGCTACATGGGTGGACACGCCCCGACCCCCAGCTACACGCAAGTTTGTACCGGGTTAACCGGGCACGCAGAGACCGTTCGTGTTCAGGCCGACACTGATGCCATCGATCAACTGTTGCAATTCTTTTTTGAGAATCACGATCCGACTCAGGTTGATGGGCAAGGAAACGACCACGGAACGCAATACCGTTCAGTAATTTTTACTACCACCGAGGACGCTTTCAAAGCTGCCCAGAAATGGCGCGAAATAGCCCAAAATAAACTTAGTGCAGCTGGTTATGGGCCGGTCACCACCACGATTTATGGCCCCTCTGAAGTACCCGAGTTTTGGCCGGCCGAAGAATACCACCAGGATTATTTAGAAAAGAATCCTGATGGCTACTGTCCGGTGCATGCCACCGGTATTAAGTGCGGTTAAAGCCCTAACGGACTAGCCGTTCCTGGTTCTGTCCCCATTCGGATTCAATCCTTGCCATTCCATCGGGGATAAAAGCTTGGGAACGAAGAAAATCCCAGGTGACGCGATCGGCTGTATGCACCCAAGTCTGGGCCGGGCCTAGGGCGGGAAGTACGTAGTCTAGTAAACGCTGACGGATCTGACGAGCAACGCTATTACCAGCTACCGGTGCTGGTGAATCTGCACTTGGGATTTCTTGGAATGAGGTAGCAGCTGTCTCCCACAGGGGACGGAAATGTGGTTCTGTCGGGGCTTCGTCATGAAACCCAAGTTCCGTTAGGGCCAGCTCATCGACCCATAGTCCAGCTAGTTCGTGCTCTCGTACGGCGACGATTGAGCGTCCGAGTTGAGAAGTGTAGGTGACCGCTGCAGAGCCGACGATTCGTTTATTCATGACTGCTACTGCTACCCGGTTACCGTGCGGGATACCTTCAATCAGTCGATCCCATTTCTCGATAGTAGCTTGTGCCTCGGTTTGGAGATCTGAGCTATTTCCAATTGGTTTGCTAGCCAGACCAGTAGCTGCTTGGTTCGTCGCATTAGCGGGCTTTAGCAGGCTTTCTAAATGGCGGAACTCGGCTAGGCCGGCCACAACTGCGTCTTGCGGTTGGGCCGGCCTAATCGTTAGTCCGAGTTCAGACATTTGCGACTTCTTAAGCTTGATTAAAGAATCAGAGCTTACCAACAATGTCGGTGACGAAGACTAGGGTGTCTCCACCCTTAATGCCGGCCTGCGGCACGCCACGGTCTCCGTAGCCCAGTTCAGACGGGATTGATAGTAGGACTCGGGAGCCAACGCGCTGACCGACTAGTCCGTCGTCCCAGCCGCGAATGACCATGCCTACGCCAACCTGGAAGACTAGGGGCTGACGACGATCGAAAGAGTTGTCGAATACCTGACCGTTCCAGACCTGGCCTAGGTAGTGGGCGGCGATCTGGTCACCGGGCTCGACTACCTCGCCGTCTCCTTCAGAGAGGACGGTGACGACTAGTTCCTTAGGAGCTTCTTCTTCGAGGAACTCTAGGACGGGCTTTTCCCCGAAGGGCTGTTCAACTTTTAGCATATTTTCCATGTCTCTAAATATAAAGCAAATATCCGCCCCCAGCTTTAGGAGGCGGATATTTACACGCTAAGAAAAGTTCCTAGCTTGAAGTTGTTCACGACTAACTATTGCTAATCCGAAGCAAAGCTACCGATCAGACTTTGGTTAGTCAGAGCTGGCGACCTTCAGTCGCGGCTAGAAGCGATGATTGCTAGGTAACGTAGTAGCTGAACGTACAGCCAGATTACGGTTAGCATAATGCCGAAGGACAGCAACCAAGCCGACTTCTTGGGTAGTCCCGCCTGAGCGGCACGCTGTACTGAATCGAAGTCACCGATGAGGCTAGCGCCACCAACTAGAACCACGAAGACAGCCAGCAGACCAGCTAGGGGGAAGCCAGCAATCGTCATGCCTTCTAGGCCCCAAGGATTATCGATCACACCGGTCATGGTTAGGATTAAGTCAAGGACCTGAAGAACCAAAATGCCAATGATACCGATCAGGGCAAACTTCTGTACTTTTGAGGAGTTCCGGACCTTACCGCTGCGGAATAGCAATAGCGTCACAGCGAAAACCACACCGGTAGCAATTAGTGCCTGGCCAACCACGCCGGGAGCCTCGGTTTCGAACATGAGCGACACCGCGCCCAGCATTAAACCTTCAGCGACCATGTAGGTGCTGATTAAGCCCGGGTTGGTGGAAGATTTGAAAATAATGATAAAGCCAAGTATCAGAGCGACGAACGCACCGCCTACGCCTAGCATGAGACCAAGCTGCGGGCTGGTCAGCGTCAAGTACCAAGAGACCACCGCACTAATGACGGTTAGACCAAGCAGGAGGCCGGTCTTTACGATCACGTCATCTACGGTCACCGCATCGGCACCATAACCAGTGCGGTCGTAAGCCATATCGAAACCTGGCTGCTGCCCCGTCTGGTAAGGCTGGGGTTGGTACTGCGGTTGCTGGTAAGCAGTTGAACCGTAACCGTACCCGGTATCACCCTGAGGTGCGTAGTCTACGGATCCCTGCGGTGCGGCCTGCCCCTGCGGGGTGTAGCCAGGCATTGCCGGGTATCCATTGGGGGTGCGGGCGTAGCTAGCCTTTTCCGCCCCAACGGCGATTTTATCTAGTACAGGATTTGCCATTCGCTGTCCTTTCAGTGAAGTACCTGCCTCTAAATGTCATACAGGTATCTAATACAACTATTAACTAATTTTACAAGATTTGTATTCCACCCAGACGGAGGGGGCAGGTTTTATGGTTAGAGTGAACAAAAAATGCCGACTAAATTGGCAAAATTTCAATAGTTAGAGTGGTACCCCCAGTGGGACTCGAACCCACAACACATCGATTTTAAGTCGATTGCCTCTGCCAATTGGGCCATGGGGGCGCATGCGAACATGCAGGGCACAACTATACCTAAAGCGGGTGGAGATGTCCACCACGTCAAGCGCGAAATTAGTGCGAAAACCACTACAAATTTACTAGAATAGTAGTCCCTAGAAAATTGTAATCAACGGAAAGCAAAACTAGAACTATGAGTTCACAGAAGCGCGCAAAGATCCCCTACAAACAGCAGGGTATTAGAAAGAGTTCACGCTTCAACAGTCCCGCGTTGAAGGGTGTGGGAAGGCCGCACACGCTGCAGAGTTCGCGCCGCCGCCTATACTCCACTACCCACTCCACCCAGGAAACTTGGTGGCGTCGAATTCGCCGCGGAATTAACAACATTCCCCACGCCCTAGAAGACGAAACCAAAGCAGGCCTCCTGCTGATGGCTTCGGCACTTGCGGCACTGATTATTGCCAACTCCCCCTGGCGTCATATTTACGAGGCCGTTTCGGAGTTCCACTTTGGCCCCGAGTCCTTGCATCTAAACCTTTCAGTTGCTCACTGGGCTGGCGATGGTCTACTGACGATCTTCTTCTTCGTGGTTGGTCTAGAACTCAAGACCGAATTTGTCACCGGTTCACTCCGTGATCTTCGCGAAGCAGCTTTGCCCATGTTGGCGGCCGTTTTCGGCATGATCGGACCGGCGCTACTTTACGTAGTAATCCAGTTTGGATCTGAGGACCCAGCTTTCCATGGTTGGGCCATTCCAACCGCTACCGATATTGCCTTCGCGGTAGCAATTTTGGGAATCTTTGGTCGCGGCTTACCCCCAGCGGTCCGCACCTTCCTACTGACCTTGGCAGTAGTTGACGACCTGCTGGCGATTATCGTGATCGCAGTCTTCTACACCTCCGATATTAACTTTATGGCCTTGGGCCTATCGCTACTGTTCGTAGCCTTCTTCGCCCTGCTGGTGAATCGTCGGATTACCTACTGGTGGCTGCTGATTCCTATTGCGTTAGTGGCTTGGGCTGCAATGCATGCTTCTGGCGTGCATGCGACTATTGCTGGCGTCTTGATGGGTCTATCCGTACCTGCGGTCCGTCGTGCTCGTGAGCCCCAGATGACTCACGCTTTCGTAGAGAAGCTACACCCGTGGTCTGCTGGTTTGGCCCTACCGCTATTCGCCTTCTTCTCTGCCGGCGTCAACATTGTTGATTCCTCCGGTATTATGTCCACCCTTACCGATCCGGTCACTGTGGGTATTATTATCGGCATGCCGATCGGTAAGATCGTGGGTGTCTTCGGTTCGGTTGTCATCTTGACTCAGTTCACCAGCCTCCACTTGGGCAATGGTGTGGGCCGTCGCGACATCCTACCGATCTCCGTTCTTTGCGGTATTGGTTTCACCGTTGCACTGCTTATTTCCGGTTTGGCCTTCCCGCCGGGTTCAGAGCACGTGGAGCACGGCAAGCTGGCGGTCCTGATGGGTACCATCATCTCCGCTACTCTCGGTTCTTACTTGGTATCCAAGCGCGCCAAGCGCCATATTCGCCACTGAGCCGCTCACTTCTAGCTACACTTTGGGCCCCAGCAAATCTGCTGGGGCCCAAAGTTTTTTGACTGAGGATATATCAGAAGAGACTGTCGGACTCTCTCAAGGCACTTAGTAGGACGTTACCTGTTCCTTTAAGCGACTAGGAGGACCGTGGGCCTCCCCTACTGTGGGGTCTGTCCAAGCTGGGCCGCTGCCAGCGTGATCCCGTCTAGGATGTCGTGTTCACTGGTAACGACCGGGTTGAGTTCCTGGCCCGCTTCCTCTCTGGCTGCTAATAAACGCTCTACAATCAGCTGCCAGATTAGCGCTCCCGCGGCGATCACATCACGTCGTCCCGGATGCATGAAGCCCATCTGGGCTTTCGCTTCCTCAGAGGCCTGACGCAGCCCTTCGCAGGCTTTAATCACGTCCTGCGGGGAAAGCTGTGTGCCATCGATCCGCTGCGGGTCGTATTTTTCTAGCCCTAGGGCATATGCCGTAATCGTAGTAACCGAACCGGCTAGACCCACTAGGGTGTTGATGGATGAAAAGTCTACGACTTGGTCTGCTTCATCCAATAGGCCATTGATGAACTCTTTGGCTTCTTCGACGCGGCCATCTTTTAAGAAGCGCTCGGTAACGCGGACGCAACCCATATCGGTTGAAATGGCCGCTTGAGCAGTTTCGGTTCCGCGGACAAACTCGGTTGAGCCACCGCCGATATCCACCACTAGTAGTGGACCGGTTAGCGAGCTGCCCACCCCGGAGAGAGCCCCAGAGAAGGAGAATTGGGCTTCCTGGTCACCAGAGATGACTGCCGGTTCAATCCCTAGACGAGCTTTAACCCCCGACACGAAGTCAGCAGCGTTTTCGGCATCGCGCGAAGCGCTAGTGGCCACGAAAAGCGCCTTCTGGACGTCGTATTCGCGGATCTTCTGAGCGTATTCCTCTACGGCCGCAAACGTCCGTTCTAGGGCTTCTGGAGCCAATCGTCCAGTCTTATCTACGTCTTGCCCCAGCCGCACGACTTTCATTTCACGGACTAGATCTTTAAGGGTGCCGTCTTCTTGCTGCTGGGCGATTAGTAGGCGAATTGAGTTGGTGCCGCAGTCAATGCCAGCGAGGATGCTCATAGTTCTGCCCCCGGCTGCAAGGCGGCTTTGGCGGAAGCTAGAAGGCCCTCAGGAACTTCGACTTCTTGGTAGGCTTCAGGGGCTTCCCAGAGTTCAAAGATGGTCATTAGTTTCAGGGCCCAGTCGCCAACCGGGTTGACGCCGGGTCCGGCAGCTAAAGCGTGTCCGACGAGGGCGTGTAGGCACTTGACACGTTCAGGCATACCGCCGGCGGAAACGCCTGAGATTTCGGGGACCTCACCGAATTTAGAACGAGCGTCAATATAGGCTTGGTGTGCTTTGGCGTAGGCGCTCTTCCAGGCCTCATCCTGTTGAATCAGGGCTTGCATTTCGTCCATTAGGTGGCGTGCTTCTAGGGTAGAGCAAGCTTTTACGGGTCCCGGGTGGGTCAGGTAGAAGGTAGTGGGGAAAGGGGTGCCGTCTTCTAGCCGAGGACGCGTCGTCACTACCAGGGGCTCTCCCTGACGGTTTCGGGCAGCGATCTCGATGACGCCCCGGGGAACCCGTCCAAGTTGGTTTTCTAGGGCAGCTAGGTCAGTTTCGGTTACCTGGTGGTTCATTCTTTTCCTTTGGGCAAGAGACGAGTTTTAGGAGTTGTCTTTAGGGCTAGTAGTTTTCTTCGACGTTCGGGGACTTAGCTGATTTCACCAGTCCTAATGCCGGGTCGATTCTATTCCGGACTTGGTTTAGCTTCTGGGGTTGAGTTCGCGGGCTGCGGTTCTGGGGTCGGGGTGGTGACTGTGGTGAGCTTGGGGCTGGCCCCGGCAGCGGCAATAGATTCAGAAAGCGTGAGGAACCAGGGGCGAACCGGACCTTGGAAGGGGGCTTCGACAGTTTTTTGGTTCAGGAACTTTGAATCAGGATCAATCACCACGTATTGGGTTTGTCCGGGGCGAAGGTAGCCTAGTCGTTCACGGGCTTGTGCCGCTACGTAGTCCGGGTCATCCCAGCGGGCCAACATTTCTTTAAGCTCTGCTTGTTTTTCTTTTTCTGCTTCAATTTGGGCTAGCATCCGACGATTCGATTGCTCTTGTTGCAGAAGCTGTTTAACTGGAGAGACCAAGAAAGCGGCCAAGACGATTAAGACTAGGACGATACTGAAGGCCCGGTAGGAGATCTCTCCCCGCGAGGTTTTTAAGCCAGTGCTGGTGGCATAGGTGATCGGCGCCTTTTGTCGGCTTCGTGTGGCCGGCGATCCGGTGGGCCGATTGCTGGTAGCGCTGGCTTTTTCGGGGCTTCGGGAAGGGATACTGGAAGAGCTGGATCGTTTGGGGATACGAACCTTCGGGGTAGGAAGGTTTCGTCCGCGTGAGGGCTGCTCTTTCATGCTTTAGATTTTCGCCTATTTAGTGCTTGAGTGCGAGTGGAAAAATCCCGGTGAATAAAATATGACGCTGGAGCGGCTACCCATTGGTAGCGCTCCAGCGTCATGATTCGCGCTGAGTACTCTATTCGCCGTTATGGAAACCATTCAAGAGAGAGAAGACGGTTTCCTTAAGGTTTTGTGGCGTTAGAGTCTAAAGCTCAGAACTTGGCGCGGGGGAAGGCGGAACGGCCAGCGTAAACTGCTGCCTCGTCTAGGTCTTCCTCGATGCGTAGTAGCTGGTTGTACTTGGCAACGCGCTCTGAACGGGCCGGAGCACCGGTCTTGATCTGGCCGGAGTTGGTGGCAACGGCTAGGTCAGCGATGGTGGTGTCTTCGGTTTCACCGGAACGGTGAGAGGTCATGGTGCGGTAACCGTTGCGGTGTGCTTCTTCCACGGCGTCTAGGGTTTCGGTTAGGGAACCAATCTGGTTTACCTTAACTAGAAGGGCGTTAGCGGCGCCTTCTTCGATGCCCTTGCGTAGACGCTCGGGGTTGGTGACGAATAGGTCGTCGCCAACTAGCTGGACGCGGTCACCAATGGCCTTGGTTAGCTGGGTCCATGCATCCCATTCGTCTTCTGACAACGGGTCTTCGATGGAGACTAGCGGGTACTTGGAGATTAGCTCTTCGTAGTACTTCACCATGTATTCGGTGTCGCGCTCTTCGCCTTCGAACTTGTAGGTCTTGGTTTCGGTGTTGAAGAATTCGGTGGAGGCAACGTCTAGGGCTAGAGCAATGTCAGCACCCGGGGTGTAGCCAGCCTTTTCGATAGCTTCAACGATGAGGTCTAGAGCTTCAGCGTTGGAGTCTAGGTTCGGGGCGAAGCCGCCTTCGTCACCTAGACCGGTGGATAGACCGCGTTCCTTGATAACGGACTTCAGGGTGTGGTAGACCTCTGCACCCCAGCGTAGAGCTTCACGGAAGGTCGGAGCGCCGATCGGGGCGATCATGAATTCCTGAATGTCAACGTTGGTGTCAGCGTGAGAACCACCGTTTAGGATGTTCATCATGGGGACCGGTAGAACGTGAGCGTTCGGGCCACCTAGGTAACGGTATAGGGGTAGACCAGCGGAGTCAGCAGCGGCCTTAGCAACGGCTAGGGAGACGCCTAGGATGGCGTTTGCGCCGAGCTTGCCCTTATTGTCGGTGCCGTCTAGGTCGATCATGGCTTCGTCGATCGCGCGCTGTTCAGAGGCTTCGATGTCGATTAGTTCCGGAGCGATGGTGTCAATAACAGCTTCAACAGCGTCTTCTACACCCTTGCCCTGGTAACGGTCCTTGTCGCCGTCGCGACGTTCGACTGCTTCGAAAGCACCGGTGGAGGCACCGGAGGGAACTGCAGCCTGAGCCAGAGTACCGTCTTCTAGAAGGACCTCAACCTCGACGGTGGGGTTACCACGAGAGTCCAGAATTTCACGAGCGCCAATAGCTTCAATACGTGCCACGCTATCTCCTTTTGTTAGGGTGCACACCCGACCTGATGCCGGGCAATACGTCTTTTTTCGGCGGGTTTGCCGAATCTGTAAAAGTGCCCATAAATCCCCCGAAGAGGTCTCAGAGCACAGTTTGCTGTGACCCCTTCATTCTATTCCACTGTGTGGGTCAGGTTATAGCCTTAAAGTCCCTTGTTCGCTGTACGGATAGAAACTAGCCTTCCCACGCCAAGATATTGACGACTACAGATTCAATCCACTCAATTAGAGCCTCATCGGTCACCGGTTTACCACCGACCTTCGCGGTGGTAGGAGCCGGAATCAAAACCTGGCGGACAGCTGCCTTCTGTACCGAGCCCGGATGCAGACGCTGCAGCCTAGCCGACTGTGCTGCCCCCAGCTGTACCGGGCTGAAGCGAAGGTACTTACCCTGCGTGACGACCTCGGCAATCCCCTTTTCGGCCAGCAACTGACGGAGGGTCGCCAAAGCGAAAAGTCGTTCCACGACCTTCGGGATCGCCCCGTAACGGTCAAGCAGTTCTTCGCGCACCGAATCCAGCTCTTGGGGACGCTTCGCGGCGGCAATCTTCGCATAGGTTTCCAAGCGCAAGGCCTCGCCCGGAATATAGGTGGGCGGAATATGCGCATCGACCGACAGTTCCACCTTCACTTCCGGACGCGACGATTCGACCTTCTGGCCGCGGAAATCAGCTACGGCCTCGGCCACCATGCGAACGTAAAGGTCAAAACCCACCCCCGCGATATGGCCAGATTGCTGTCCACCCAGGAGGTTACCGGCGCCACGGATCTCAAGGTCCTTCATGGCCACCGCCATGCCCGCACCCAAATCGGAATGCGTCGCAATGGTCCGCAGGCGCTCGTGCGCGGTACTGGTGAGGACCTTATTTTCTGGGTAGAAGAAGTAGGCGTAGGCGCGTTCGCGAGAGCGACCCACGCGGCCTCGGAGCTGGTGGAGTTGAGACAGGCCCATCGCGTCGGCCCGGTCCACAATCAGGGTGTTGGCATTAGAAATATCCAAGCCGGTTTCCACGATGGTAGTACAGACGAGGACGTCGAACTCACGGTTCCAGAAGTCGACGATCACCTTTTCTAGTTGGTGCTCGTTCATCTTGCCGTGGGCCACGGCCACGCGGGCCTGCGGGACTAGATCCTGGATTTTGGCGGCCAGACGGTCAATGTCCTCGACCCGGTTGTGGACGAAGAAGACCTGGCCATCGCGCATCAGCTCGCGCTTAATGGCTGCGACCATTTGCTTGTCCTGCCAGCGACCCACATAGGTGAGCACCGGGTGGCGTTCTTCCGGCGGGGTCTGCAGCATGGACATTTCGCGAATCCCGGTGACCGCCATTTCAAGGGTACGCGGGATCGGGGTGGCCGACATGGCCAAGACGTCCACATTGGCACGAATCTGCTTTAGGGTTTCCTTGTGTTCCACCCCGAAGCGTTGCTCTTCGTCAATGATGACTAGGCCTAGGTCCTTAAAGCGCACTTGGCCGGTTACTAGTGAGTGGGTTCCGATGACCACGTCAATCTTGCCGGTCAGCAGGTCGTCTTTAACCTTCTGGGCCTGAGCGGGAGTAGAGAATCGGGAGAGGGATTCGACGCGCACAGGGAAGCCCATGAACCGCTGGGTGAAGGTCTCGAGGTGCTGCTGGGCCAGCAAGGTAGTGGGGCAAAGTACGGCCACCTGTTTCCCGTCTTGGACCGCTTTGAAGGCCGCGCGGACGGCCACCTCGGTCTTGCCATAACCGACGTCGCCGCACAGGAGGCGGTCCATCGGGTAGGGCTTTTCCATATCGGCCTTGACCTCGGCAATGGTTACTAGCTGGTCTGGAGTTTCCGGATACGGGAAAGCATCTTCCAGTTCCTGCTGCCAGGGGGTATCAGGGCTGAAGGCAAAACCGGGGCTGGCGGTACGGGCGGCGTAGAGGCGAACCAGTTCGGCCGCGATTTCCTTAACGGCCTTGCGGGCCTTGGACTTGGTTTTTTCCCAGTCGGCGCCACCCATCTTGTTTAGGGTGGGGGCGTCGCCACCGGAGTATTTGCTGACTCGGTCTAGGGAATCAGTGGGGACGAAGAGTCGATCGTTGGGGTGGCCACGTTTCGAGGACGCATACTCCACTACTAGGTAGTCGCGGGTTACCTGGTTAGCCCCGCGTCCGGTAGTGCGGGAGACCATTTCTACGAAGCGTCCTACGCCGTGCTGTTCATGAACGATGTAGTCCCCGGCTTTGAGGGCAAGGGGATCTAGAGTTTGCTGTTTGGCGCGGCGGGCGGGGCGTTTCCGCTGAGCGGTGGCCACTCCACGACGGCCGGTAAAGTCCTGCTCGGACATAACTGCCAGTCGGGCGCGCTCTAGTACGAAGCCCGGGCCCACTAGTCCGGGTAGTAGGTAAACTACCGGGTCATTAAAGGCGGCCGGCGAAGATTTCAGTACGCGCGCCGGCAAGCTCCCCTCAGAGAACACTTCCCCTAGGCGCTGCGAGCTGCCGGCCCCCTGAGTGGTGACCAGCAGGGTCCAGTCTTGGGAAAGGAGTTGTTTAAGATCTTTAATCGCGCCGGGCAGGTCACCGTGGTAAGGGTTTACATCCCGCGCGTGCAGGTTAAGGGTGGTCTCACCGGGGTCTAGGAAGTAGGCAAAGCTAGCCGAGGTCTCTTCGTCCAGGGCACCTAGGTCGACGTCAGCAGACATCTGTTCCAGGTCGTTACCGGCAGCGAGTTCCCCTCCCCCGCTAAAAGGTGGGACGGCTAGCCAGCCGAAGCCGGCGGCCTCGGCAGCTTTTCGAGAGGCATCGAGGGTGGCGTAGGTGGCGGCCCGCCACTGGGCGGGGACCTTACCGCCCTCAGCGGCATTATCCCAAGCGGCTGCCAAAAACTCTTCGGTGGTGGCCACTAGGTCCACGCAGCGAGAGACGATCTTTTCCGGGTCACAAAGTAGTAGCTGGGTTCCACCTGGGAGCAGATCCCAGAAGGGAGTCAGCGAGTCATTCAACAGGGGTGCTAGGGCTTCCATTCCCTGCACGTAGGCTCCCTGGGAGACTTGCTCCAGCATTTCCGCAAGTGCCGGGTAGGCCGGGATGGCCGCTTCAGCGCGTTTTTGTACCTCGGGAGTAAGCAGAAGTTCCTTTACCGGGCCCGCCCAGAGGCCATCAGTGGCCATGCCGGTGGTTAGCTGATCAGAGAGCGAGAAGTAGCGGATTTCATCGACCTCGTCACCAAAGAACTCCAGGCGCAGGGGCTGGTCTTCGAGGGGCGGGAAAATATCGACGAGGCCGCCGCGAACCGCAAACTGGCCGCGTCCGGTAACTAGCTCGGCACGTTCATAGCCCAGCTGGGCTAGACGTTCGATTAACGCTTCAAAATCGTAGGAATCACCGACTTTTAGTCGGACCGGTTCAACCTGGGCAATATCTGCCAATACGGGTTGTAGCCATGCGCGGGCGGAGGTTACCAGCACCTTGGGCATGGCCCCATAGGGGTCGGTAGCATCCGGGTGGGTGAGCCGACGAAAGATGGCCGCGCGCTGGGCCATGGTATCGACCCGGGGTGAGAGGCGTTCGTGCGGCAGGGTTTCCCAAGAGGGCAAGATACTGACACCGGAGGTATAGGCCTCCAACATTTGAGCGAACTCTTCGGCCTGACGCCCAGAAGGCAGCACCACTACGGTCAGGTCGCGACGGCCCGAAACACCCGCCGTGAGTACCGGCCAGAGGCCCTCGGGCGCGATCACGGTCCCGGCTGGCTGACCGGGTTGCCCAAGGTTAAGCGCTTGCGCGAACTGTTCGTCTTCTAGGAGGAAGTCTAAGAGGCCCAGGAGTTTCAAAACGTTCCTATTCCCTGTCTTTCGTATTAGGTAAGTATTGGCGAAGGTGAGCTCGGGGTGAAGCTAGGCACGCGCGTGCAAATCCTGCTGTGCGGTTAAGAAACCTTTAAGGACTACGTCCGCGGCGGCCTCGGCAGCTTGGGCAATGGTAGTCGCCCATTCGGGACGTTCTTTCCCGGGAAGGTCACCAAGGACAAAGTCTGCGGTATCCATCCGGCCCGGCGGACGCCCGATGCCCACGCGCAGGCGCAGGTAATCCTTGGTTCCCAAGGCCGAAGTAATAGAACGCAGACCATTATGTCCGCCTTCTCCCCCGCCCTTTTTTAGGCGCAATTCATGAGGTGGAATATCTAGTTCATCATGAATAACCAGCAGGTGATCGGGGTCGACCCCATAAAAATCAACGAGTGCCTTGGTGGGTCCGCCAGAAACATTCATAAAGGAATCTAATTTGGCCACCGAAACGGCCGGCCCCGGAATACCGCCCGGCAGAAACCCCAAGCGGCCTGCAGCAACCTGTGCTCGGGCTTTGTGGCGGGTAAAACTGGTGTTCATCTCATCCGCGAGCGCGTCAGCCACCATGTGGCCAAGATTGTGGCGGTTTAAACGATACTGGTTGCCGGGATTACCCAGCCCAATGATTAACCAAGGGGAATCAGACATACCTCTATTATGGCTGCCGTCGACGATTGATGAGACCTAGGGCGGCAAAAGCCACAGTTTTGCGCTAGCCTCGGGGCTGGGACACAGCCTGCGGGCACGTCAACTAGCTGCGCCAACTGCTGGCCCTCTTGTCTAGCCCAGTTTACGTCTGAAGTAGGATTCGCCCCTGATCCATCCGGAATAGTCGGTCGGCAGCAGCATCTGCGAAGGGACGATCGTGGGTGATCACCAAAATGGTCATGCCGCTTTGCGCTAGATCCTTGATCATCTGAACGACCCTGCCGGTGGCAGCCTCATCCAGCGCCGAGGTGGGCTCGTCAAAACACAAGACTTTAGGTTCAAGCGCGCAGGAGCGAGCAATTGCGACCCGCTGCTGTTGCCCGCCAGAGAGTTCCCCTGGATAGGCATCCATCCGATCTGCCAGCCCCATTTCGGTTAACAGTTTGCGGCCGCGCTCCTGGGCTAGCTTCGGGTCTTCCCCGTAGGCATAGATCAAAGCTTCAGTCACGTTTTCTAAGGCAGTTCGGTGTGGGAACAGGTTGAAACCTTGGAATACCATTCCCACTTGCCGGTGCCAGTCCGCGTCCTTAGTGACGCTCCCCCGCTCAATCCCATTAACCCAGATTTCACCAGAATCGACAGTTTCGAGGCCGGCAATACAACGCATTAGCGTGGTCTTGCCGGTGCCAGATGGCCCCCAAAGGACTCCGACCTCTCCGGCGCTCAAACTTAGGTCGCAGTCGTTTAGTACCTGAGTTGCCCCGAAGCTCTTATTGACTTGCTTGACTTCCAGTTGCACCTGGGAGGCGCTTGGAGTGGCGAAGTTTGATTCGACATTATTCATTAGTTCTTCCTCCTCACGCGTAGTAAGCTAGGCGCTTTTCGAGGCGCTGCAGTATATAGGTTAGGGCAATCACTAGGATCAGGTAGGCGCCGGCAGAATAGAGCAGCGGCATAAGTGAGGCAGTCTTATTCATCTCGATCTGGGTGACGCGCAGAATGTCATTCACGCCCAGTGCGTAAACCAGCGAAGTATCCTTAACCAAGGTGATGACTTCATTAGAAATCGGCGGTAAGACCCGCTTTACAACCTGAGGCAGGATAATCCGACGGTAGGTGGTGGCGGTAGAGAAACCTAGGGTCCGAGCCGCCTCGAACTGGCCTTTCGGGATGCTTTCTAGGCCCCCTCGGTAGATCTCTGCG
Source organism: Boudabousia liubingyangii (assembly GCF_001907245.1). GTDB lineage: Bacteria > Actinomycetota > Actinomycetes > Actinomycetales > Actinomycetaceae > Boudabousia > Boudabousia liubingyangii. Next base: position 121,945 of record NZ_MQSU01000004.1, on the reverse strand, counting down.
AAGTAAGCCGCGTAGTTGAGGACAAACGCGATATAGACCGCGGGCATGCGATCGAAGACTAGTCCCACTGCCGGGAGGCCGAAGTAGATGAAGGTCATCTGCAGCAGCAGCGGGGTTCCGCGTAGGACCGTAATGTAGACCTGTGCTAGCCAGCGCAGGGGCGCAAGTCTAGAGAGCCTTGCGAGTGCAATTAGTAACCCCAAGGGCAATGAAGCAACCAGGGTGATAGTGAAGACTTCAAAGACTATCAGGAGACCCTGATAGAACATGGGGTTACTAAGCATCATCAGTTAAACCACTTCTTGGTGATGGTCTCGAGGGTGCCGTCGGACTTGGCTTTCTCGAGGAACTTATTTAGTTCTTCCTTTAGGCGGGTATCGTTCTTACGTACGCCGACTACGTATTCTTCATCGCCGAAGTTTTCGTCTAAGACGCGGAACTTATCTGCGCCCTGCTGCTTGGCGTAGTACTTGAGAAGGACGGCGTCACCGACGATGGCATCTACGCGACCTACCTGTAGGTCACGGAGGGCCTGGTCGTAGGTCGGGTAGGCGGTAGGCTGGCCGTTTTGGATCCCGGCGGTGAAGTCTTTATCGGCTAACAGGGCTTCTTCACCGGTGGAGCCAGCTTGGGTGGCGACGTTCTTGCCGTTCAGGTCAGCCTTGGTTTTGACGGGCGATCCAGCCATGACCATGATGACCTGTTGGTTGTTCATGTAGGGATTGCTGAGCCCGACTTTCTCTGCGCGTTCGGGTGAAGATGAGTAGCCATTCCAGATGGCGTCAATCTTTCCGGAGTTTAGTTCAGCTTCTTTTAGGTTCCAGTCAATGTTTTGGAACTGAACTTTTTTCCCGAGGCTTTCTGCGAAGGCCTTGGCCAAGTCCACGTCGAAGCCTTTGGTCTCTCCGTTGTCATCGAAACCCATGGGGACGAAGGTATTGTCGAAACCAATTACTAGGGTGTCTTTATCCAGGGCGGAGCCTGCGGCTTCCGCTGAGCTTGAGTTAGCGCCTGCGGCGGAGTTTCCACTTTCCGCACTGGAGCAGGCACTCAGGCCAAGCGTGGCAATGCTTAGGGTGGCAGCTACGACGAGGCCGCGCTTGAGGTTAGGCTTGGAAGCTTTGCGTGTGTTGCGGATGACGGACATGATTCTTTCCTTCAGTTTTAAGTTGATTTTGCTCGTTCCTGAGCGACAGGAAACATATTAATGTGTTAACACATTAATACGCAAGCTGAATTGTGCTAGCTCACAAAAAAGTCCCACCTCCTTTCAATAGGAGGTGGGACCGTGAAGGATTAAATCAACCCTGTTCAATGAGTTTTAAGGCCGCCTGATAACCACCAGCACCGGTGGACAAGTGGCGCGCCACTCGCCCGACTGTGGTTACTGAAACACCAGTCTCAGCGGCGATGACCCGATAGCTAAGCCCTTCTTGCAAAGGCTGAACTACGCGCCAGCGATCAGACATGGCTTCCAATTCGGCTGGCGTACACAGATCCTCAAGGAAGGCTTTTACTTCCAGTTCGGATTTCATCTTGGCTAAAATCTCAACTAGCTCACTAAAGCCAGGCAGTTCCCTCGATTGAGGTCGCTTCATTACTTCACCCGTCCAGCTGGCGCCGAAGGCAAGGCCCGGAGGAATGCCGGTTCGTTGAATCCAGCTTCCTGATATGCCTGAGCAATGGCTTCAGCTACTTCTTCTACTCGTTCTTTATCAACAAGGGCGATCGCCGAGCCGCCAAAACCGCCACCGGTCATGCGGGCACCGTGCGAGCCTTCGCGACGAGCAACATTAACAGCCAGATCGAGTTCTGGGCAAGTTACCTCATAGTCGTCACGCAAGGAGTCATGAGAAGCATCAAAGAGGTACGCGATATGATCGAGAACTTCACCTTCCAGCGGACCGGAGCGAAGCGCGGCAATTGCCTCGTGGGTGCGTTCGATCTCGGTGACCACATGGCGAACCCGCTGCACCTGAACCGGGTCAGAAAGCTTCTCAAGGGCATCGTCAAGTTCATGGAAATCAACATCTACTAGCTGATTAACTCCCAACACTTCTGCGGCAGCTTCGCAGGCATCACGACGAGCCTTGTACTGTCCGTCATTTAGGGAGTGCGGTGCCCGAGTGTCAATAACCAGCAACGCTAGGCCGGCCTTCTCTAGTTCGAAAGGAACTAGGGCGGTTGAGTTATCGCGGCAATCCAATTCTAGGGCAGCACCCTCTGCGCAACGTAGCGAAGCAGACTGATCCAAGCCACCGGTGGGGGCACCAGCAATCTGGTTCTCCGCCGCACGGCAGACCTCAACCAGACGGGCGCGCCCCTCATCATTGGGATTTTCGACCGTGCCGGCTAGACCCAGGTTGAAAATCTCATCAAGCGCCACGGCGGTAGCGCATTCCAATGCCGCCGAGGAGGACAAGCCACCACCGCGAGGAACACAAGAGAAGAGCGCCAAGTCAAATCCAGAGATTGGACCGATTCCAACCTGTTCCATTGCCCAGGCTACACCTGCCAGGTAAGCGGTCCAATCGGTTAATTCACCTTCGGTTCCCCGTGGGCCCATCTTGTCTAGATCAACTTCCACGAAACCTTCCGGCACAAAGCGGTCCGTAAAGTGCATCAGTCGATCTTCACGGGGGGCGACGGCCACGAAAGCGCGATGCGGAAGCGCGATCGGCAAGCACATGCCACCGTTATAGTCGGTATGCTCACCGATCAAGTTAACGCGACCGGGAGCCGACCAGACTCCCACCGGCTCATAGCCATAACGTTCTTTGAATAGGTCCACGGCAGCCTGGGCGCCAGATTCAAGCGACTCAGGTGCCAACCACTGTAATTGGGCCATTTTTCCTCTTTCTATCGGTGGTAACTAGTTCAGTCTTCCCAGACTTCCCGCAGACGCGCGGCGATGCGCTCCGGGGTGGTGTCGGAAATCCAGGCGAACATGCCTGATTCAGAACCAGCCAAGTACTTTAGTTTATCGGGGCTGCGCTGGATGGAAATCAACTGCAAGTGCAGACGTAGATCCAGCTGGGCTTCACGCGGGGCCTGGTGCCAACCAGCCACATAGGGCAGGTCAACCGGAGAACCATCAGCTGCCACGTGGAACTTGTTTCCAGCTCGTAGCATCTTAAGGTAGAACTCAGATAGATCAGCCTTTTCTTCTTCCGTCAGAGAGGGCAGATCCGGCACCTGACGCTTTGGCGCAAGGTGCATTTCAACAGGCCAGCGGGCGGCCGAGGGCACGTACAGCACCCAGTGTTCGCTCTGGGCAACGATACGCTCACCCGACTCAAGTTCAGCTTCCAGCACGGCAGAAAGTAGATTCTTACCGTGAGACTGACGGTAGGCCTTAGCCTGACGCATCATCTTTTCAGTGTAAGGAGTGATGTAGGGGTAGGCGTAAATCTGGCCATGCGGGTGGTGCAGGGAAACGCCAATGGCTTCACCATGGTTTTCGAATACGAAAACCTGCTCAATACCAGGCATCTGAGACAGTTCACGAGTCCGGTCAACCCAGGCTTCAATAACGGTCCGCATGCGCTTGGGGCCCATGGAAACAAGGTTTTCGTCTAGGCGCGGCCCAAAGCAAATTACCTCACAGCGACCAGCAGCCGGACGCTCTGGGAACAGGTGGTTATTGTCTAGGTAACGAACCTTGTCGGGCACTCCCGGAACCTGCATTAGAGAGGCGAACCGGTTTTCGAAAACGACGACATCGTAATCGGTATCCGGAATTTCGCCGTCTTGGTACTCAGCGCCCTCGCGAGCAGGAGCAAAGGGGTTCGCATCAGCCGGCGGCATGAAAGTACGGTTCATGCGGTGAGCGGCCATGGGAATCCAGTCACCCGTAAGGACGTCATAGCGCATGATGGGGCCGGTGAAAGGAGTTTCCGTCCCATCAGGTCCGGGAACCGGAGCAAAACGATCCGCTAGCGGACGAGGATCATCTAAACGTCTAGTAGCCTGTCCAGAAACATAGGGTTCAGAATCATCGAAATAGAAAAAATCGCGACCATCTGCAAGTTTCGTAGCGGTCTTGCGCACCGATGCCATAGTAACTCCTTAGGTTATGCAGTTGAGATGCTTCGGTCGGTACCGGGTCAGCTAATCTTCGACACAGAAAACCAGCATGTGACCTGTCCCTCTCTATAGATTCCATCTTAATGCCAAAGAACACTAATTCGCTAATGCAAGCAGACAGCGAAAAACTCAACTTCCTAAGGATAGAAGTCCAGCCACCTAGATATAAAACCGATAAAATGACGATATGCGTCCATTAAGTAAATCCCAGGTGATCGAGCGGCTCCAGCCCTACCTACATAAGCGCCAAATCCCCGGTTACACTGCCGCCATTCGCGACGGCGAGCACTGCCTAGAGATTTCTGATGGACAAATTGATTTAGAGTCAGGAAAAACCGCTGATCCAGATTCAATCTACCGCATCGCGTCTCTAACCAAACCCATCGCCGCCATTCTGACACTACAAGCCCAGGAAGATGGCTACCTAGAGTTGGGTACCCCGATTTCGGACTTCATCCCTGAATTCGCACTCACTCCGGTACTTACCGACCCGAAAGCCAAGGTCAAAGTCAAGCTTGGCTCCGATGGCAACCTGGAAGTCAAGGGAGACCTAGAGACACAGCGTAAACCCATCACGGTCGCCCATCTAATCACCATGACCGCGGGCTTAGGCTACCTACCTCGCACCGACTTAGAAGCCGCCTATACCGAAGCTCAGTTCACGGGCCAATACCAGCGTAACCTGAGCGAAGCTGAAGTCATTACCCGCTTCTCCCAACTGCCTCTAGCAGCCCAGCCCGGCGAATACTGGACCTACAACTACTCATTCGATGTCCTAGCCACAGTACTGGCCAGAGCTACCGGAAAAACCCTGCCGGATCTCATTGAAACTAAAATCCGTCAGCCCCTGGGTCTAAGCTACCTGTCATACCTCATTAATGACCCCGAGTTAACCACCAGCTACTACCGTCGTGGCGAAGGAAAACTGGAACTAGTCGACCCTCGTTCAGGTGACTATCTACGCCGCCCCACCTTCTGGCCCCTGCGAACCGGCTTAATGACCACCGCTAGGGACTACACCGCCATCTTGGCAGACCTACTTAAGCCAGAACCAAGGTTGCTTTCTGCGTCCTCGGCACGGCTATTCCAATCCGGCCAACTACCCGAGGGCGCTGCCAGTCGCTATCCCCGCCCCGCCGAAACCTATGGATACGGGGTGGGTATCTCTACCGGACGATACGGTTACCCGGCGGGAGTATTCGGCTGGTCCGGCTCAACCGGCGTAAAAGCCCAAGCAGACCCGCGCACCGGACGAGTGGCCGCCCTGTTCACCCCACAACAGGTAGGCAGCGACCCCAGCTTTGACCCGTGGTTCCCGGACTTTTTCGATCTGGTTTTTAATCGCTCCTAGCAACCGGCCGGGATGGCCAAAATGGACCAGTCAGTTTTGGCCATTCCGGCGCCTACTTCGAGCGCGCGAGTACCCCGGGAAAGCCCTAAAATATAGACACCTCAAATAATGCCAAGAATATCCGCGACGTAGCGTAAGGACTAGTACTAATGGCCGAACTTCAAATCCCAGAACTGCTTTATGGCGCTGACTACAATCCTGAACAGTGGGATGAACAAACCTTCGAAGAAGACCTAAAGCTAATGCAAGAAGCTGGCGTCAATATGGTCAGCTTAGGAATCTTCTCTTGGGCCAAGCTAGAACCCGAAGAAGGCCGCTACGACTTCGATTGGCTCGTTGGCTACATGGATCGACTCCATGAGACCGGAATCATGGTCGACCTTGCCACCGGAACGGCTTCGCCGCCCGTCTGGTTAGCTCGCAACTACCCCGAAACCCTACCTATGAACGCACAGGGACAAGTACTGGGCTTTGGTTCCAGACAGCAGTATGTCCCGGCCAGCCTGATCTTTAGGGAAAAGTGTGCTGGTCTAGTGCGCGCCCTCGCGGAGCGCGTGAAGGACCATCCGGCTCTAAAACTCTGGCACGTCTCTAACGAATACGGCTGCCATATCTTCGAATCCTTCGACCCCGTTACGATCCAGGCCTTCCAAACCTGGCTGGCGAAGCGATACCAGAATATTGAAGCCCTCAATCACACTTGGAACACCAACTTCTGGTCCCAGCACTACCAGGACTTCTCACAGGTGGGGGCACCCGACTCCCTACCAACCTTCCATAACCCAGCACATCGTCTAGATTGGCGACGTTTCAGCTCAGATATGTTGATCGAATGCCTCGAAAACGAGGTTCAGGCCCTCCGTGAAGTCACCCCGGAAATTCCTATCACCACCAACTTCATGGGACTATTCCCGCCCATCGATTACTGGAAGATGGCCCAGCATTTGGACCTAATTTCGGACGATACCTACCCGGATCCAACGGATCGCAACAGTGCCCTTCGGGTTGCCATGGACGGGGACCTAATGCGCTCTCTAGGCGGCGGAAAACCGTACCTGCTCATGGAACAAACCACTGCGGGCGTGCAGTGGCGACCGGAAGGCAATGCCGTTAAGCGACCGGGAACCCACCTACTCTGGTCCACCTCCAGACTGGCCAGCGGAGCCCGCGGAATCCTGTACTTCCAGTGGCGTCAGTCCCCCGGCGGTGCCGAAGCCATGCACTCTGCGATGGTTCCCCACAGCGGAAAAGCTTCCTATATTTGGGATGAGGTCTGTGAACACGGCAGGCTGCTGAAAGACCTGAGCGCCCTTGGTTCAGAAAACCAGGAGCAGCTAGATCTAACGACCCTACCCGTTGAGGCAAAGGTAGCTATCGTCCTTGATTGGGAGGCCCTGTGGGCCGCTGCCAGCAGTATTGGTCCGGCCGATATCGATGTGCAAAAACAGCTACGTAACTGGTACAAGACCTGTTATGAGGCCGGTCAGCGCGTTGACTTCGTGCGCCCCGGAGACGACCTCAGCCGCTACCAGGTAGTCATTGTCGTCGCCCAGATGGCTACCAGTCAGGGCCTGGAAGCGTCGCTGACTTCTGCCACTGAAGCCGGCGCTCAGGTCATCATCACGGCCCCCTTCGGAGTTTATGACCAAGACCTGCGGGTTCACCTAGGCGGATACCACGGTCCCTTCAGCCGGTTCACCGGAGTTAAGGTCACCGATGTGCTTCCCAAGACCACCGCTCCCTGCGAGGACCTAGCAGATAACGATCCGCGTACCGATCGCATTACCTCGGTGATTTACACTCCGGGCTACAACGAACCAATCCTGATTCGTGCCCACGGTCCCCTCTCTGAGATCCTGCCTGATTTTGATCTGGCTGAAGAAAGCCAGATTAAGGGCGGTGTCTGGGCAGAAAGAGTACAGCTAGAAAATGAGTCCGTTAAGGTCTTGGCAGAGTTTGCTCCCAATGGGGCCGTCGGCCAGCTGGCTGGTTCGCCCGCCCTCACCGTAAACCCCTGCGGAAAAGGCCAGGTTTGGTACAGCGCTACTGACCTAGACAATCTAGGTCGTGCCCTACTATTAGAGCTGGTCGGACAAGAAGCTGGGCTCCTACAGCCCGATTGGCTACCCGCCGGCCTAGAAATTGCCGAACGTGGCGGTTACGTCTTCTACCTAAACCATGGAGAACTAACTCAGACTCTACCCGAACCGGTGATGGACCTAGTTTCGGGCGAAACCGTGGACACCATCGAACCCCGACAAACGGTCATCGTTCGCAATTAATAAAAACTAGCTGCATTAGTGGTCGGTAGGGAGTTAATCCTACCGACCACTAGCTTTTTCCTGCTTAGCGCGGGCAAAGAACAAGTAAATACGATATTTTTATGCTCATGAGTGTGACCAAAGACCCGACTAAACTAGACACCCACGAAGACCAGAAAAATACTGCTGCCGAAGCCTCCTCGGCTGAAAAACAAAAGGTAGCAACACTAGAACTAGCCGACGGTACTACCGTGGTTGGGACCGAATTCGAAGACCTGACCACCAAACAACGCTACCTAGCAAAACCGCCCACGCTAAAAGAGGTCTTTACGGAACCGGGTCTACTCAACAAGGCCAAACTGGCCGGACGTTACTGGAGCGGCTCCCGCCTAGGGCGCACCATGTCCCGTTACGGCATGCAACGTGGCGCCATGATGTCCGGTGGTATTGCCTACAGCGCCCTATTCTCAATCGGTGCTGCGTTGACCATTGCTTGGACGATCCTCATGGCTTTCCTTGGCACGAACGAGGAACTGCTTAACCGCGTGATTAAAAGCGTTAATCAGTCCATGCCGGGCCTGCTGACCACCCCCGAAAAAGAGGGCTTGATTGACCCGGCAAGCCTAGTGATGGACTCCTCCTTCTCGATCGCGTCAGTAATCGCCATCATCACCCTGATCTTCGCAGCCACTCGCGTCATGGCAAACCTAAGAATCTCCATTCGCGCCATGTTCGGAATCGCCCGCTACCCGGTTAACTTCCTCATTGAAAAACTACGCGATATCTTAGGCTTCCTGATTTTGGCGCTGGGTGTACTAGTTACCACGGTTCTAGGAATCTTGGTTTCTAAAGTCGGTTCCCTAGTCCTACAGTACCTACAGCTCGACGGCCCCTGGGGCAGTTTCCTCCTGCGTCTGGGCTCGCTCAGTGCCGCAGCTTTAACCGATGCCACCGTGTTCGTCCTACTAATCACCTTCGTCTCTGGGGTACACCCTCCGCTAAAGGATCTTTGGATTGGTGGCGCCATCTTCGGCGTGCTCTCTGGGGTACTTCGCTACCTAGGCACCAGCGCCGTTGGCTCCGTGGCGGACAAGCCGCTACTGGCCTCTTTCGCGGCCCTGGCCACGCTAATGCTCTGGGTAAACCTCTTAGCTCGTGTCACCCAAATGGTCGCAGCCTTCACCGCGAACCCACCCGCCCCGGCGGCCCCGGCCTCACTTGAAGAACTACACCTAGATGAGCGCCCGAACTACGTGACGCTGACTCGCCCGGAAACTCTCAACTGGCCCCACCAGACCATCACTGGTGATGTTGATGCCGATCCGGAAGAGGATCCCAATAAGCCTGAACCGGTTAGCGAACCAGAACCCTACTGGGGTGGCCTGATTGGATTCCTCAAGCGTCAGCGAATCAAGTCGCTAGAACGACGCCTAGCTAAAGCTAAACTGAAGCTCTAGTCCCCCGCTTCAAAGTCTAACTGCTCAGATCAGGCTAAAAGTCCGCCAGAGCAAACCTTAGTAGACTCCAGAGCACTACCCTCAAAATTACAAGGGATCCTAATAATGCCCACTGCGTCCCCCGCTCCCCTTCCCGGAGACACGCTCCTAAAACTAATGGATCGTGCCCTGGGCTTGGCCAATCAGGCCGCCCAAAACGGTGATATTCCGGTAGGTGCACTAGTTGTAGACGCGCAGGGGAACATCGTGGCAGAAGGTTACAACACCAAAGAAGCCCAGCTCGATCCCACTGGCCACGCCGAGGTTAACGCCATCCGTCAAGCCGCGGAGCAGCTGCACCGCTGGCACCTAGAAGACTGCAGCCTGTTAGTAACCTTAGAGCCCTGCGCCATGTGTGCTGGAGCAATCATTCAAGCTCGACTAGGGGCCGTCTATTTTGGTGCTTGGGATCCCAAAGCCGGCGCAGCTGGCAGTCTCAGGGACCTGCTACGCGATGATCGTCTCAACCATAATCCAGCGGTCAAAGGCGGCATCCAAGCACAGGCCTGTCAAACCCAACTACAGGAGTACTTTCAAGCCCGGCGCTAAGGAGGCAGCGACCTCGGGCCAAGTGGGAACAGCCCCTCGAGGTTTAGGCTTCATCCAGCTGAGTAGTTAGCTCAAGCCAGTCCATCTCCAGCTCTTCAACCTGCGCTAACAGCTGCGCATGTTCGCGCGCAGTCTGGGCCAGATCACCAGCTCGCCCATTGGCGATGTCCGCCAGCTTTTCCTCTAGAGCGGCCGCCTGCTTCTGAGTCTGGTTCAGTCGTTTTTCAACTCGCGCAACCTCTTTCACCAGTTCGCGACGCTGCTGGGAGGTAAGGGTAGGACCAGCGGAAGAAGCATCCTGGCCACCTTGAGGTGAATCAGTAGCCTCCGCCTCTGCGGTTTTTGTCGCCGAGGATGCCGCACCACTAGCACTATCGGCCTGTTTAGCTTCCTCCCGCATTTCAAGGTACTGCTCTACCCCGCCGGGCAAGAAACGCACCTGCCCGTCACCTAGTAGAGCCACCTGATGGTCAGTGACGCGCTCCAATAGGTAACGATCGTGTGAGACCACCACGAGCGTGCCCGCGAAACCATCTAGTAAGTCTTCCATGGCAGCTAGAGTGTCGGTGTCAAGGTCGTTAGTGGGTTCGTCCAATAGCAACACGTTCGGTTCGCTCATCAATAGACGCATCAACTGCAGTCGGCGACGCTCACCACCAGAGAGTTCAGCAATGGGGGTCCAAGCGCGTTCCTTGGTAAACCCAAGACGTTCGACCAGCTGGGAAGCGGTTAGTTCCTTTTTGCCCACCTGAACCGAGGCCGCCACCTGGTTTACTGCCTCGACGACCCGGAGCTCTAGCAGGTCATCTAGCTCATGAGTCGACTGCGATAGCACGGCCACGGATACCGTCTTACCGCGTTTAATCCGACCCGCGGTCGGTTCCAGAACGCCCTCCAGTAAACGCAGGAGCGTGGTTTTTCCCGCCCCGTTCACGCCTACGATCCCGACGCGTTCTGCGGGGGCTAGTCGCCAGGTGACATCCTTCAGGATGGTGTTTTCAGTACCGTCAGGAGCCTGGTAGCTCAGGGTGACGTTCTCCAGGTCCAGCACGTCTTTACCAAGACGAGCGCTGGCCATACGCATCAGCTCTACTTGATCACGAGGTGGTGGCACGTCGTTGATTAGGGTTTCGGCAGCCTCGATGCGGAAGCGTGGTTTGGAGGTCCGCGCGGGTGCCCCGCGTCGGAGCCAAGCTAGTTCTTTGCGCAGTAGGTTTTCGCGTTTCGCTGCGTTCACTTGGGCCTGTCGGGCGCGCTCCGCACGGGCCAAAATATAGGCCGCGTACGAGCCTTCGTACTGTTCGATTCGGCCCGGTATCTGGGGGCGGCCGCCACCCGGATCAACACCCGGCACGACCTCAAGGACACGGGTACAGATTTCGTCAAGGAACCAGCGGTCGTGGGTTACTACGATCAGGGCACCTGTTCCCTTACTGGCCCCCTGGTAGCGATTTTTGAGGTGTTGAGCCAGCCAGTTTACGCCCTCCACGTCTAGGTGGTTGGTGGGTTCGTCCAGTAGTAGTACTTCCGCTTCAATGCAGAGTTGAGCGGCTAGGGCCACGCGTCGCTTTTGCCCACCGGAGAGTTCCCCCAAACGCTGGTTTAGGTCAAGATCTGCTAGCAGCCCTTCGTGTACTTCCCGATTGGCACGCTTGGAGGCCCATTCGAAAGCTTCCTTGCCGGGGTGTACGGTTTCTAGGACGGTCGCTTGCGGGTCCATCTGGTCGGCCTGTTGCAACATGGCGATTCTGGTTCCCTCAGCTCGGGTTACGAGGCCGGCATCGGGCGCTTGCGTGCCTGCGATTAGACGCAAAAGGGTTGATTTACCGGCTCCATTGGGTCCTAGCACGCCAACTCGGGCACCATCGTCGAATCCTAGGTTGACTTCGTCAAGGAGGATTCTTGGTCCGGCTAGGGCGCGGACGTCTTGTAAACCAATCAGGTGGGCCATAGGTGTCTTTCTGTTACGAGGTGCCTAGTGAAGTTGGGCGCCTGGGACGGGACCCTGCAGGATATAGCAGCGTTCAATCCCCGGATAAGTCTGGAAGGTTTGGGCAATCTTTTGGGCACTGGGTAGATCCAGAGCTGGAGCTGCCAGCGTGGGACCGGATCCAGAGAGTATGGCCCTTGTGAGGGGCTGCTGATCAACGTCTTTGAGGGCGTTGACGCCCGCTAAGGGGGCAGCTAAGTCCGGGCGCAATTCTAAGGCAGGCAGTGTTAGATCATTTTCTAGTAGTTCCAGAAAATCTGTCCAAGTATCAGATGAGTCGGTACCCTGCAGCAGTTTTAGTTCTGCTTCGCTAATTTCGGTCGGTAGTTCGGCAGCTAACTGCTCTGGGTGCCTATCAGCCTGTTGGAAAACTAACGGAGTGGATAGACCAGTCTGGTTGGTGGCCATTACCCAGTAGCGTTGCGGGACGGGACCAAGTAGTTTCAAGTGGTCTCCATACCCCGTTCCTAAGAGGATCTCTCCCAGGAGGCAAGCGGGGACATCGGCCCCCAGTTGGCGGGCCAAAGGCAGCAGTTCAACTTTTGGAACGCTCAGCCCGAAGGCATGTTTAGCGGCCCAGAGTGCAGCAGCGGCATCAGCCGAACCTCCCGCCATGCCTCCGGCGACGGGAACGGCTTTAGTGACCACTAGGTCAGCACCGGTTTTAATCCCATAGGTGTCTTGGATGAGTTTCACGGCCCTGACGGCTAGGTGTTTTTCTGCGGGCAGCTCATCGAGTTCGGGTGGGCAGGTGATTGCGCTTTGACTGAGGTCTGCCGGCTGGTTAGTGACCGTGATTTTCCCGTCTTCACGGGGCGTCAAACTGACGGTTTCCCGTAGATTTAGCGAGTGAAAAACGGTGAATAGCTGATGGTAGCCTTTTTCGTCAGGCTGGCCACAGCGCAAAAGCAGGTTGACCTTGGCAGGCGCGGAGGCAGTGAAAGTTGGACTCATACGGCCTCTGGTTTTGGGGAGTCAGTTAGGGTTTTTGCCGGCCCACAATCGAGTGCTTGGCGGGCCTCAACCAGGCGGATGAATTCGGCGATTTCGAGCTTTTCGCCGCGCAGGGTCGGGTCAATATTGGCTGCCCGTAGATAGGTTTCAGCCGCTTGCGGGCTGCCGGCCCAGGTTGCCAGCGCACTGCGTAGGGTTTTGCGGCGCTGACTAAAGGCAGCATCGATTGCTGCGAAGACTTCATTTTTTAGTTCCTCAAGTCCCTCTGGACGAGGCTGCACCTCTAGTAGTACCAGGGCCGAGTCAACATTGGGGCTGGGCCAGAAGACATTGCGTCCGACGGTGCCCACGCGCGAGGCCTTTCCGTACCACTGAGCCTTGACGGAAGGAACCCCGTAGGCTTTACTGCCCGGTTTGGCGGCTAGGCGGTCAGCGACCTCGGCTTGCACCATGACGAGGATACTCTGCAGGTCCGGTAGCTGAGGCAGCAGGGTGAACAGGACCGGGACAGCCACGTTATAGGGTAGGTTTGCCACCAGGTGGGTGATGGGACCAAAATTTGGTTCCGAGGTCGCTTTGGTGCTGGCCGTTACCGGTACCGCCTGGGCGGCCTCGAAGTCTTTTTGGTCTTTAATGGTCAGCGCGTCTTGGTTTAGGATCCGCAGGTGCCCGGCGTAAGGTCCGGCATGATGCTGAATGGTGGTCGGCAGGATTTGAGCCAGTTTGGGATCGATCTCTACCGCGGTCACGCTAGCGCCGGCTTGCAGTAGTGCTAGGGTCAGGGATCCTAAGCCGGGTCCGACTTCAAGGACGTGGTGTCCGGCAACGTCCGGGGCGAGGCGAACAATCTTGGCTACCGTTCCGGTATCGTGCACGAAGTTTTGGCCTAGGGTTTTGGTGGGCCGGATATCGAGGGATTCGCACAGGTCCCGTACTTGGGCTTTCCCCAGTAGGGTGACGGTTTCGGGAGCTACTTGTTCATTCACGTTTATAGATTACCTGCCAATGGGCCCGTCGGCTGCCTCAGGTGAGGTATGCCGCGGGCCCATTAGGTCGCTGTTTCAGCGGTTTTGACTTCGCTTACTTGATCTTAGCTAAGTAAATCTTGGATTTACTTTTCGGCTTAGTACCAGTGCTTAGCGTAGGAGTGGCTGAGTGCCGCACAGGGAGTACCGTAGCGGCCGGAAATATAGCCAAGTCCCCAACGAATCTGGGTGGCCGGGTTGGTACGCCAGTCAGCACCGGCAGAGGCCATCTTGGAACCGGGTAGGGACTGGGGAATACCGTAGGCTCCTGAGGAGCGGTTTAGACTGCGGTAGTTCCAGTTGGATTCGCGGTTCCAAAGGGTAACTAGGCAGCGGAATTCGCCGTCGCCCCACCCGCGGGCGGCTACCATCTGACGGGCGATTGCCTGTGCGCCAGCGGGGGTGGTTCCGCTTCCGCCACCGGCTGCGGGCTCATCAAGTTTCATTCCGGAAGCGCCCTGGGTGTCACCGCCGGCTGCGAGGATTTCCTCTTCCGGCTTGGGCGGTTCCTTGGTGCCGTTTAGTTCAACGCGGTCGACTGGGTTTTCCACGTTGGCGTCAAAGGTGACCGTGGAGAGGACTTCTTTACCGCCCACGATTTCCCGATACACAACCTTGCGGTGCTTTCCGACTTTGCCTTCGTTTTCGACCTTGGTTTCGCCCTTTAGTAGGTTCGCGTCATCCTTTTTTACGGTCTTGAACGGGACTTCACTTTCGGTGACTACCGTCCCGCGCTGTACGTGGTCAACGTGGATCTGTAGTTTTCCGTCTTGGTGGCGGTACTTTACCTGGTCAATGGGGCTGACCTTCACGTTGGCTGCGGCTAGAACCTGGTCGATCGTTTGACCGGCTTTGACCTGGATTTCTTTAGCTTTTCCGTCCTCGATTAGGAGACCTTTGGTGTCCTTGGTGGTGAGGATGTTCAGAGCGTTACGCACTTCCGAGCGGGAAGCAGCAATGGCAACGTTTCCCTTTCGGGCAGAAAGATCCGCAAGTACATCTGAGCTGGATTTTCCGGTAGACCAGAGTTCCACGTGTTTGCCATCCAGCTGTACCTGGTATGGGCGGGCCTTGAGGAAGGTGATCTTCGAGTTATCGAAGACTTCTGAGTCCAGCGCGGGGGTGACATGGTCCTTGGGGCTGACCTCGACTCCACCGGCTTTGAGGGCGTCGGCGACGGTATTACCAAAGAAGGAGACCTCTTTGGTGGTGCCATCGACATTCAGGGTGACCCGGTGGTGGGAGGAGGCAATCTGGAAGGAGCTCAGTCCGGCGACTGCGAGGCTGGCCACTACGGCAGTGGTCCAGACTCCGCGGGCGGGTAGGGCTCGCAGGCGAGCGCTAATCCCCTTTTCGCGGTGGGTTCGATGCGGGATTGCGTCAGCTTCGGGTGCCGTAGTTTCGGCACTGGCTGCTTGAGCTACTTCCGCTTCGTGGTTTTCTAGCTCTTCACTCATGTTCAGCGAACCCCGATCTTCCTAGAGCAGGCGGGCCACTGACCCCAGCCAGAGCGAGCCTGGATGATCTTAGCGCGTTTTAGCTGCTCTGCGGGAGAAGCTTGGGAGGGTAGGCCGCTACCACCGACGGAACGCCAAGTGGAAACGGTGAACTGGTATAGGCCGTGGTAGGGTCCGTGCACTAGGCGCGGGTTACCGCCCGATTCGCACATGGCGAGGGCGTGCCAAACGCCGCTGCTGGGTACGCTGCCCTTTGCTGGGGCTTCGGGTTTCTTAGCTTCCGGCTTTTTAGCTTCCGGTTGCTTCGCAGCCGGGGCTTTTCCGTCCGAGGAAGGCTGCTTCTGCTCAGCTTCTTCAGGGGCGGGTTTGGGCTGTTCTGCCACTACGACTTTGGTGCCCACGTTAATAACCTGTTTTACGGGTTCTTTGGTAACTTCATTAGCTACCTCTTTAGCGCTGGTCACCACCCCATTGGTCTTGGTTTCTTCGATGGTGAGGGTTCGTTCACCAGGCTGTCCCTTAGTGACTACCTTGGTTTCACCCTCGGCTAGGGAATCGTCGTTTACCCGTTGGGTTTCGAAGTCAATCTTCTGGGTTTCAGTCCGTTGACTGGTACGGATCTGGGTTACCTCAGCGGTAATCTGGCCGTCCTTTAGGGTCAGGATGGCAGAGTCTTGGTCCTGTAGGTCAGCGTTCGCACTCTTAAGAACTGAGCTTAGGTCCGCATCTTTGGTCAGCTTCACCTTGACCGGTTTGCCACCGATCATGAAGTTGGCTTCTTGTTCTTTGTCGCTTAGCGGGTGGCCAGCGTAAGTATTCTTGGCGTCAGCCTTCAGAGTGGGAGTGGCACCCGGATTCTGCTTTACAGCCGCCTGTAGGATGCTGTTCAGATCCTTAGCGGTACTCCAGACTGGAGTCTCTTTGCCATTCAGTAGTACTTGATACTGTTCAGCACGCAGGACCTTGATCTGGCTGTTATCGGTAAGTTTGGTGTCGAGGGCTGGTTGCACCTCATCGTGGTCGCCAAGCTTAACTTTAGACTTTTCAAGTGCTTGGCCGACGGTACCCTGGTAGAGACTACCGGTTAGGGTCTTGCCGTCTACGTTAATCTCGTAAGAACGGTACTGGCTATTTAGGTAGGCGGCTGATCCGCCTCCGGCTAGGGCTACGGCTAGTACGCCAGCGCCAATCATCCATAGGCGTTTCTTTTTGCCTTGGCCTTGATCGTCGGTGTTCTGCAGCTCAGAATTGGGCGCAGAGTTTTCATTGACAGTCATAGGGACCTTCTGTTTGGAAACACAATACCTGCTTAGCGTAACCGATTTGTTACCTAATTGGATAGTCCTAGCGCAGAGATTAAGGTATTTCACCTAGCCTTAAGGTTCACCACTGTCCGTAAACTTCTTCAGTATTTCGTTGAATTTGCTGGATAAAATCGAGCTCCGTCAAGCCTAGGAACTGAGCCATGAAACGAACCGTGTCCGCCATTAGATAAGAGGCATTAGGCTGTCCACGATGTGCCTTAGGGCTGAGATAGGGAGCATCAGTCTCTACCAAGATAAGTTCTTTAGGTAGTACCGCTAGGGCAGCTCGCAAGTCATGATTAGCGGGGTAAGTTACCGGCCCAGCAAAAGAGGCATACCATCCTTCTTCAGCTAGAACCCGAGCCATCTGTTCATCACCCGAGTAGCAGTGGAAGATAGTTTTTTCTGGTGCCCCACACTCTCTTAGGATCGCAATCGTGTCCTCATGCGCGTCACGATCATGAATCTGCATGGGCAGGTTTAAGGCTTTCGCTAGTTCAATATGAGCACGGAAGGAGACTTTTTGGGCTTCACGACCGGGTCCTGCAGTACGGAAATAATCCAAACCGGTTTCCCCGATCGCCGCTACGGCGGGATGAGCGGCAGCATCACACACGGCAGCAATGGCCGATTCTAGGGACATGGAATGATGGGCAGAGAATTCCGGCTCCAAGCCATCTGGAGAGGGCTCGTTAAAGCCGGCGTGCAAAGCGGCCTCGTTGGGGTGAATCGCGACTGCCACGCGTACTTGCGGATACTGTTCGGCAAGTGCAAGGGCCGGAGCTAGATCCATTACTTCACAGGCGGAGGTAATTACCTGGGTAATGCCGACTTCGGTGGCGCGTTGCAGTTGCTGCTCCAAAGAGAGCGAAGGTCCTTCGGTTTTCGGAATTTCCGAGGAGCGCAAAGGCAAATGCGTATGGTTGTCGGTGATCGGTGCAGCTAGCGGTTCTGGCGCTTCTGGCCAGTTTCGGCTTCGTTTTTTACCCATAAATGTCATTTTAGGCGTTTTGCACAAGCAGATTCACTTTTCTGCCCTCTGAGCAAACAATGTGGAAGTCTTAACATCTATCAAGCGAAATTTGACGTGATTCTCAACACATAGTAGAGTGCACGGTATCACATTGAGAGAGGGGATCCACATGGAGAAGCTGCCAAAGCTACCTCCGGGGCATTTAAGAGGAGAAGATGAAGCCGCGACAATCGAACTGATTCGGCTAGTAGAAGCTGGACTTGTCGCCACTAATCGTCTGAACCAACCAAGCCCGCGAGGTAAGTCTGCCGAGCTCAATGCGCTGGCAGAAGCTGGTCAATCCGCGTTCCAGCACCTGTTCTGGGTGTACCAGCCGCTAATTGTGGAACTCACCAATGCCCTCTGCCTAGGCTCGGCCGCCGTCCGCAAACCTTGGATGCGCCAACTTTTACTCCGAAAAGGTGGCCGTAGTCTGCGTTATGCCCTGCAGAGTTATGACTACCAAAAAGACGGAGAGCTGAGCGCCTATATCAGCGCCCAGCTCTCAGAGACTATTGGGAAATCACTCCCACTCGATGGTCCCCGGCGGCTTGGAAGTGCAGTCTAGGACCACGCGGTTAACTTCCTCAACCGAGTTGGTGATGCGGTTAGAAATCCGCGCCAACAGGTCATAAGGTAGGCGGGTCCAGTCAGCGGTCATCGCGTCCTCGGAAGAAACCGGGCGCAAAACAATCGGGTGACCATAGGTACGGCCATCGCCCTGTACGCCCACAGAACGCACATCAGCCAAGAGCACTACCGGGCACTGCCAGATTTCAGAATCCATACCGGCCTTGGTTAGTTCTTCACGAACAATCAAGTCGGCGGCACGGAGGATATCTAGACGTTCACGGTCTACCGCGCCCACAATGCGGATGCCCAAGCCGGGACCCGGGAAGGGCTGGCGGGCTACTAGCTTCTCAGCTAGACCCAAGCGACGACCGATCTCACGGACCTCGTCCTTAAAGAGTTCACGTAGGGGTTCGACCAGTTCAAAACGTAGGTCTTCCGGCAGACCACCAACGTTGTGGTGGGACTTAATATTTGCCGCGCCTTCACCGCCACCGGATTCAACCACATCCGGGTAGAGGGTGCCCTGCACTAGGAACTCGATTTCCTTACCGTCAGCACCGGCCTCAGCGATGAGCTGGCGCTGGGCGGCCTCGAATGAGCGAATGAACTCGTGACCGATGATCTTACGCTTCTGTTCCGGATCGGAAACGCCCTCAAGGGCTGCTAGGAAACGTTCAGAATCATCGATGGTGACGACCTTAATCCCCATGGATTCGGCATAGTCACGTTCCACCTGTTCACGTTCGCCGGCACGCAGCAGACCGTGATCGATGAAGAAGCAGGTGAGCTGATCGCCCACGGCTTCGTGAACCAGAGCGGCGGCCACGGAGGAGTCAACCCCACCGGAAAGCGCGCAGATAACCTGCTTATCGCCGACCTGCTCACGAATCTTCGCAACCTGTTCGTCAATAATATTGCCGGTGGTCCAAGTCGGTTCAATCCCAGCACCGTGGTACAAGAAGTTCTTTAGGGCGTCCTGACCGAAAGCAGAGTGACGCACTTCCGGGTGCCACTGCAGACCAAAGAGGCGACGCTTGGGATCTTCGAAGGCAGCTACCGGAGTCTGTTCAGTTGAAGCGGTAACGGTAAAACCTGCCGGAGCTTCCTGGACGGCATCTCCGTGGCTCATCCACACGGACTGATCAAGCGGGGTGCCAGCGAAGAGGCAGGACTGGTCCTGCACGGAGGTCTCAGTGTGCCCGTATTCGCGGGTGCCGGTCCGACCAACCTTGCCACCCAGGGCGGCGGCCATGGTCTGGAAACCGTAACAAATACCCAAAATCGGCACGCCGGATTCGAAGATCGCCGGGTCGATGGAGGGCGCACCCTCGGCGTAGACAGAAGCCGGGCCGCCAGAAAGAATGATCGCAGCAGGATCCTTTTCTAGCATCTTAGCCACCGGCATGGTGTGCGGGACAATTTCCGAATAGACACTGGCTTCGCGGACTCGACGAGCAATCAGCTGAGCATACTGCGCCCCGAAGTCAACGACCAGAACCGGACGTAATGGAGTCTGTTTATCTTTAGTCACGTCAATAGCCTACCGCAGGCAGTACTAATTAGGCTCTCTCACTGAGCAAAGTAATAGTGTGTGAAGGTACATAGGTCTTTGGGTTTAGTCTGGCGGCTGTGAGGACTAACATTAGAGGCGTAAACTAGGGTAAAAGCTCGAAAAGTTCAAGGAAGGAACATCATGCCTCAAAGCCTGTCCGTTTTAACCGTCGCCAACGTGCCCGCACGTGACGCCGTCATCGAAGGACTAAAAGTCCTAGTTCAAGAAACCGGCAAGAACGTCAAGGTACTACGGACCTTTGGTCGCGACAAGGTAGTTTCGGAAATGGGTACCAACCCCTACGCCGCCAGCTACCAGGAAGTTCGCGAGAACTCCGAGGCTGCTCTTTCCAAGATCGTCGAAACCTTCCGCGCTCAGGACGAAGATTTCGTCCTCGCTGCTGGTTCCGCCTACAACTACGTCGCTGGCTGGGATGAGTTTGGCTTCAATGCCTCCGTCGCCGCGAACTGCGACTCCCCCGTCCTGCTAGTCCTCAGCCGCACTCACGGCTGCCCCTGCAAGACCACCCGCGCCGCTCTAGAAACTCTAGAATCCAAGGGCGCCACCCTAGCTGGGGTACTACTAACCGACGCACCCGATCCGGCCGCTCAGGTTGCTCACCTAAACGAAAAGCTCGCTGATCTGATGCTACCCATCGGTGCCGTGGGCCAGCTCGGTGACGATGTCAACGCCAATGCCAACGCGCTGCGCGCCGGCTTCGGCGATCAGCTAGGCCGTCTGCTAGCTGCCCGCTCCACTGAGATCACCACTCCCCTACAGTTCCAGCTGAACCTAGTTGAACGTGCTCGTTCCCAGAAGACCACCATCGTACTTCCGGAACCCGATGACGATCGCATCCTGCAGGCCACCGACCAGCTACTCAAGCTTGGCGTGGCCGATATCGTCCTCATTGGTGACGAAAACCAGGTCCGTAACCGCGCTCAGGAACTAGGCCTAGATATTGCCGCCGCGCGCGTTGTCTCTAACCACGATCACGACCTCGTCGAAAAGTACGCGGAAGAACTAGCTAAGCTGCGCGCCAAGAAGGGCATGACCATCGAAAAGGCCCGCGAGACCGTTCAGGATGTCTCCTTCTTCGGCACCATGATGGTTTACTTCGGCGATGCTGACGGCATGGTTTCCGGCGCTGCTCACACCACCGCTCACACCATTCTGCCGTCCTTCCAGACCATTAAGACCGCCCCGGGAACCTCCATTGTTTCCTCGGTCTTCCTCATGCTCATGCCCAAGGAAGTTCACGTTTACGGTGACTGCGCTGTGAACCCGAACCCGACCCCGGAACAGCTTGCTGATATCGCCATCTCTTCAGCTCAGACCGCTGAAGCTTTCGGTGTGAAGCCGCGCGTGGCCATGATTTCCTACTCGACTCTTGGTTCTGGCTCCGGTCCGGACGTTGACGCCGTGGTCGAAGCTACCCGCATCGCTAAGGAAAAGGCTCCGGAGCTGGTCCTAGATGGCCCGCTTCAGTTCGACGCAGCCTACGACCCCAAGGTCGCTGCTTCGAAGGCTCCTGAATCCCCCGTTGCCGGCCAGGCTAACGTCTTCATCTTCCCGTCACTATCCGTTGGTAACGCCCTTTACAAGGCCGTGCAGCGCACCTCCGGTGCCGTTGCTGTGGGCCCCGTACTACAGGGTCTAGCCAAGCCGGTTAATGACCTATCCCGTGGCGCCCTGGTGGAAGACATTGTTAACACTGTCGCCATCACCGCCGTTCAGGCCCAGGCTTACAAGCAGGCCTGACCCCAGCTTTTCCCTCCGGGGAGGTTCGCCTTCCCGGAGGGTTCTCACGTCAATAAAAGATCCCAAAATAAAAGGTTAAAAATGACTCAACAGACTGTCCTAGTCATCAACTCTGGTTCCTCTTCCATCAAGTACCAGCTAGTTGATCCGGCAGCCGGCACCTCGCTAGCTTCTGGTCTAGTAGAACGCATCGGTGAAGAAACCGGTCACATCGAGCACAAGTTCGGTGACGTCACCCGCGAAATCGACGGCCCGGTCCCGGATCACGGCGACGGCCTCCGTAAGGTCCTGGCCCTGTTTGACGAGGTCGGCCCGAACCTTCACGAAGCTGGCATCGTAGCCGTTGGTCACCGTGTCGTTCAGGGTGGCAAGTTCTTCTCTGGCCCCGCCATCATTGATGAGGCTGTTGAGCAGAAGATCCGCGATCTGTGCCCGCTAGGCCCGCTACACAACCCGGCTCACCTGAAGGGTATCGAGGTCGCCCGCGAGCTCATGTCCGACGTGCCTCACGTAGCCGTCTTTGACACCGCTTTCTTCCAGAGCCTACCCGACGAGGCTGCCACCTACGCCCTAAACAAGGAAGTAGCTGAGAAGTACCAGATTCGTCGTTACGGCGCTCACGGCACCTCCCACCAGTTCGTTTCCGGCGAGGTTGCTCGCTTCCTTGACCGTGATGACCTAAAGCAGATTGTCCTACACCTAGGTAACGGCGCTTCCGCCTCTGCCGTAGTTAACGGCCACGCCGTTGACACCTCCATGGGTCTAACCCCTCTTGAAGGTCTAGTCATGGGCGGCCGCACCGGTGACATTGACCCGGCTGCCGTCTTCCACCTAGTACGTGAAGCCAAGATGGAAATCTCTGAGATCGACGACCTGTTCAACAAGCAGTCCGGCCTCAAGGGTCTAACCGGCGACAACGATATGCGCGTGGTTCGCTCTCGCATTGAAGCTGGCGACGCTGACTGCCGCCTAGCCATGGACGTCTACGTCCACCGCTTGCTCAAGTACGTTGGTGCCTACACCGCCGTCATGGGTGGTCTAGACACCATCACCTTCACCGCTGGCGCTGGTGAGAACGACTCTGATCTACGCCGCGAACTATGTGCTCGCCTCGAGTACACCGGTCTAAAGCTAGATCAGGAAAAGAACAATGTTCGTTCCAAGGAAGCTCGGGTTATCTCTACCCCGGATTCCACCATTACCGTGCTAGTTGTTCCCACCAATGAGGAACTAGCCATCGCCAAGCAGGCCATGACCCTGATCTGAGCCCCTGATAAACAGCTAGGTTTACTAGCTGTCTAGCAGCGTTGAGCCCCGGAACCGCAATGGTTTCGGGGCTCTGCTTTTTGCTTTCGGGAAGATTTTGCACAGCTGGAACCATCCCCTTGGTGGACATGGCATAATCAAAGGCATGGAGTTTAATAATATTTATCGTCATGGCATGATTCGTGCCGCGGCCGTCACTATGCCTCTAGTTCCCGCACAACCGGCTAAAAATGCTGCAACTGTAATCGAAGCAGTTAAGGAACTACACGAAAAAGATACGGCTTTGGCCGTTTTCCCCGAGCTTTGTTTATCAGGCTATGCCATTGATGACCTGCTGCTCCAAGACCAGCTCCTAGCGGATGTCCGCACCGCCATTGGCACCATTCGGGAGGCCTCTACTGAGCTGCTCCCGGTGATCGTAGTGGGCGCTCCCCTGCTGAACGGTAACCGCCTCTACAACTGTGCAGTCACCATCCATAAGGGTCAGATCCTAGGTGTCAGCCCCAAGTCATACCTGCCCAACTACCGTGAGTTCTACGAAAAGCGCCACTTCGCGCAGGGCACTGACTACATTGAAGACTTCATCTACCTAGATGAGGCCTACGTTCCCTTCTCGAATAAGCTGATCTTCGAATGTGAAGACCTGCCCGAGTTCCGCCTCTTCAACGAGGTCTGTGAAGACTTCTGGGTCCCGGTACCGCCCTCGGCTCATGCCGCCCTAGCGGGAGCTACCGTCCTAACGAATATTTCAGGCTCCCCGATTACGGTAGGTAAGTCAGCTGAACGTCACCAGCTCTGTGCTTCCCAGTCCAACCGCTGTCTAGCCGCCTATGTTTACTCTGCTGCCGGCGAGGGCGAATCCACTACGGACCTGTCTTGGGATGGTCAGACCATGATCTACGAGATGGGCTCCCTACTGGCCGAATCTCCGCGCTTCCAAACCGGCGTGCACTATTCCTTGACCGACCTAGATGTGGCTCGCATTGCCGCCGAGCGTCACCGCAATGGTTCTTTGGATGATAACCGTCGCGCCCTAGGGATCGACTCGGCCACTCAGCCTGAAAGCGAACGCTACCTGCGTATCCCCTTCAACCTAGAGGCCCCACAGGGTGAGGTTCCGCTGGTTCGCAGCATTGATCGTTTCCCCTTCGTTCCCGACGATCCGGCTCAGCTGGATCAAGACTGCTACGAGGCCTACTCCATCCAGGTTAGTGGCCTAATTAAGCGCCTCAAGGCGATTGGTGACGCGAAGGTCGTAATCGGTGTTTCGGGCGGCCTCGACTCAACCCAAGCGCTAATCGTGGCGGCTCGCGCCATGGACCTGATGGGGCGTCCTCGGACTGATATTTTGGCCTACACCATGCCCGGTTTCGCCACCTCCAAGCGGACCCGCTCTAATGCGGAGCTACTCTGCGAAGGCCTAGGGGTCTCATTCGAAACCATCGATATCACCCCCGCGGCAACCCAGATGCTCAAGGACCTCAAGCACCCCTACCACCCGGGCGTCACCGACGATTCCGTCTACGACGTGACCTTTGAGAACGTGCAAGCCGGCCTCCGAACCGACTACCTATTCCGACTAGCCAACCACCTGGGCGGCATTGTCTTGGGAACCGGTGATCTCTCTGAGCTAGCCCTAGGCTGGTGCACCTACGGGGTGGGCGACCAAATGTCCCACTACGCAGTCAACACGGGCGTCCCGAAGACCCTGATTCAGCACCTAGTGCGCTGGGTGGTCGCTGATGGACAGTTCAATGAGGCCACCAATAAGGTGCTGCTCTCAATCCTAGACACTGAGATTTCACCCGAACTGATCCCCGCAAAGGAAGGCGAAAAACCGCAGTCCACGCAGGACAAGATCGGCCCTTACGCGCTGCAGGACTTCAACCTTTACTACCTGCTCCGTCACGGCATGAAGCCCTCCAAGATTGCCTTCCTAGCGCAGGCCGCTTGGTCTGATGCCAGCCAGGGCGATTGGCCTCGTGACTACCCACAAGAGGATCGGATTGCCTATGATCTACCCACCATCTACAAGTGGCTACGCCTGTTCCTGTGGCGGTTCTTCTCGAACCAGTTCAAGCGTTCGGCACTGCCCAATGGCCCGAAGGTAATGGCTGGTGGGGCGCTCTCACCTCGCGGTGACTGGCGGATGCCTTCTGACACTTCCGCTCAGGCTTGGGTTGATGAACTAGACGCTGCTCTAGGTCACCTAACGTAACGGGATTCTTAGAGTCCGGTCTGGACGTTTTAAAGGTCGCTAGTAGTCTTCGGACTATTAGCGACCTTTAGTTTTGCGGGAAAGTTTAGCCGGCTTGCTCCCTAAAGCGCTGACCGCAAGCTAGGATAGGAACCTAGTTGCCTTCAGCGCCTAGTTGCTGCGCACTCAAAGCTACCTGCAAACAGAAGTTGAAACGCGGATTACCCAGATCCCAACCGGTCAGTTTAGAAATCTTAGTGATTCGATACCGGACCGTATTGGCGTGCACGTAAAGTAGTTTGGCCGCCAGTTTCGGGTCTGCCCCCGCGGAAAGGTAGGCTCTTAGAGTTTGGACGTATTCCTCATCTAGGTTCTCCATGGGGGCGAGGAAGCGTTCTAGATAGGGGGAAGCGACCTCGGCCCCGGAAAGACAAATAATCTCAGGGAGCAGCTCTTCAACCGAAGTCACCTGTTCAACCTGGGGGTTCGCGGTGCGGCCATGCGAGGCTAGCTTAAGCGACTCCATAAGCGGTATTAGACTGGCTAGTCCAGACTCAGTATTAGTCATCACCATAGGCTTTTCCAGCAGCTTAGCGATTTCATGGACCAGCTCGGTCATGCGCTCAAGGATTGGTTGTTCGGCGCCCAGCATCAACAGGTAGTGCTGATCTTGGGAATACCACTGCCACTTAATACTTTGGCTAGCCAAACGTCGACGGACCGCGGCACTCTGTTCTGGTAAAACCAGGCCTTCACCATGGGCAACCACGATGGTTCCAAGCTGTCCCCACCCAAGGTCTGCCAGCTTATCAGCGGCCGTCTGTCTACCTGCCAACAGGGCCTGAACGGCAATATTTTGCGCTTCCTCGTCCTGAATAGACCCGCGGGCCCCAGTACGAACCGCATAGTCAGCAGCCCAGAAAGCCAAGTCACGAGTGTAAGCCAGATGCGTGTGTGTAAGACATTCACGCTGAGCCGAGCTTAGCTGGGTGCCGAACATCGGAAGGAACTGCTCAGCGGTAGCACGCAGGTAGGCAATAAACTCTTCACGCGAGCGTCCCACCAGTAGTTCTTGAAGAGCCTGGTTGATAGCCGCCCGAAAAGCCGATAGGTCCAGTCGCTCCTGGTCGTTAAGCAGTGCCTGACAGTACCCCTGGAGGACAATCTGGGTTAGTCGGACAACCAGCGGACCATCATCGTTAAAGGCGCGACCGATCCAAGTCTTGGCGGTGGTGCATTCACGGTAGAGGCGCTGGGCCAGGGGGGAGATCTGCGGAGCTAGAATCTCCCCGATTTCGGGTCGCAGGGTCATTATTCTGAGGCTGACTCGTTAGCTAGGTGCTCTAGGCAGGCGGTTACATGAGCTACGGCAGCTTCTGCCGTATCAACTACGTGCAGTAGCTGGAGGTCGCTTTCCTTGATCATGCCGGCCGGCAGCAAGGTTCCCTGGACCCAATCAAGCAGACCCTGCCAGTAGTCTTTACCCACCAAAACCACGGGGAAGTTACGGACTTTCCCAGTCTGGACAAGGGTTAACGCTTCGAAAAGCTCATCTAGGGTGCCAAAGCCGCCAGGCATGACCACAAAGCCCGAGGAGTACTTCATGAACATGGTCTTACGGGCAAAGAAGTAACGGAAGTTAATGCCTAGGTCGACCCATTCATTGAGGCTCTGTTCGTGAGGGAGTTCGATCCCCAATCCCACCGAGCGGCCTCCGCTTTCGCTGGCGCCGTGGTTAGCGGCTTCCATCATGCCGGGGCCACCACCGGTAATGACTGCAAAACCGGCTTTCACTAGGCCTTGGGCGACCTCACGGGCCACCTGATAGTAGGGGTCTTTAGGGCTGGTACGGGCGGATCCGAAGACGGAGATCGCAGGGCCAAGGTCGGCTAGTGCGCCAAAGCCTTCCACGAACTCGGACTGAATACGTAGCACCCGCCATGGGTCTTGGTGCAGCCAGTTAGTTTTTTCTTGACTGGCTAGGAGTCGAGTATCGTAGGTTTCTTTAGGGGTCATGACTCCCCGGAAGACCAGTGAGCCCGTCTGGTGAGTATTTCGTTGTTCCATTGGTTCCCCTGACGTTTAAGTCTTACTTGGTTTGGCAGTCGCCTGGTTCGATTTCCCGGCAGCGCAGGGATGCGTCCCAGGCACCGACTGAGTCATCTTCCGGCAGGATTGAGACGGTTGGTAGTCGTTTTGCTTCATCAGGTCGGAGGGTGATGGCTTGTAGGGCTCGGGTTTCTGCCCCACGCCCGTTAAGCTCATAGGTTTCGTCACCGACCTTAATCTCCATACTACCGGTTCCTAGGTAGGAAACTACCAGTACTAGTTTCCCCTGCACGGAATAAGGTAGGGGTAAGAAACGCTGGGATTCGATGATTCCATCGGATGAGATCGTGGGTGTCCCTGGTTGCGTAAAAATAGCCTTTTCTGAGGACGGCACGAAGAGCGGTTCGGCGTCTAGCGCTTCTGCCATTAAGTGGCTATTAGCGGCGTCTGAAGAGTGTTTTTGCCGACGAGGAGGCTTCGGCGCTTCCGGGGTGGACGGCTGGTTCTTTTGCGGGTTAAGACCCGGGGTTTGGGGGCCTTCGGGGGATTCTTTAGTTTCCCCAGGGCGGCTTTCTTCCTTGGGGGCCGTTGAGGGGGCTTCCTGCGTCGGTGCCGGCTTTGAGGGGGCGGGGGCGGTCTGCGTCTTATCCTGCTTGATTGCCGGGTAGTACGGATTATCTGCGAGGTCGCTTCCACAGGCAGAGAGTGTCAGCGTCGCGCAGGCTAGGGTTAGCATCAAACCACGTTTCAGGCGTGCCATGTGTCCTCCAAGGTTTTCTCAATGAGGAAATCTTACCTGTTTTTGTGTCTTGCGTGCCATAATGGAGACCTATGTGGACAGAAGGTACTGTCCTTTAGCGGCCAATGGGGTGCGCTCCAGTACCTTTCTGGATTGCTTTTTATTGGGAGGTTACCCGATGGTAGCGAAAGAAAAGGTCGCAGCTTGGATTGCTCAAGACCCTGAGCCTCGTGATGTTGCCGCACTTGAAGGACTACTAGAACAGTTAGAAAACGGTGGCGATCAGGCCTCTGCCGCCCAGGTTGAGCTTGATGATGCTTTTGCCGGCGAACTACGTTTTGGTACCGCTGGCCTACGCGGCAAATTGGGGGCTGGCCCAAACCGTATGAATCGTGCGGTGGTTATCCGTGCAGCTGCCGGCCTATGTGCCTACCTGAAGGAAAAAGTCGGTCCTGACTTTGAAATCGTCATTGGCTACGATGCCCGTTACGGTTCCAAGCAGTTTGCTGAAGATACCGCGGCGGTGGCGGTAGCAGCGGGTGGCCGAGCCAAGCTCTTCCCCCGTTCCCTACCTACCCCGGTGACTGCCTATGCGCTTAAGTACCTGGGGGCAGATGCCGCGGTGATGGTTACCGCTTCTCACAATCCCCCGCAGGATAACGGCTACAAGGTCTACCTAGGCGGCCGTGCCATTTCGGGTTCTGGCCAGGGTGCTCAGATTGTGCCCCCAGCTGATGCGGAAATCTACGCTCAGATTCAGTCGGCAGCGCCCGCCAATGAAGTGCCCCTAGCCGAATCGGGCTGGGAGATGATTGGTGAAGACCTGTGGGAGAGCTACATCGCACAGGGTATTTCCCTAGCCACCCCGGGAAGTAAGGATTTGAAGATTGTGCTGACTTCCATGCATGGTGTGGGTGGCGAAACCTGCCTGCGCGTCTTGAATGGGGCGGGCTTTAAAGACATTCACGTCGTGAACGAGCAGCAGGAACCGAATCCTGACTTCCCCACCGTGGCCTTCCCGAATCCGGAAGAGCCCGGCGCGATGGACCTAGCCTTGGAGTTGGCTGCCAGTGTTGGTGCTGACCTAGTGTTGGCTAATGATCCGGATGCTGACCGTTGTTCTGCAGCGATTGCTGATGTACAGAACCCGGGCAAGTACCGTCAGCTTGCGGGCGATGAAATCGGCGCCCTGCTGGGTTGGCAGGCGGCTGAATTCTGGTCTGAGAATGCCCAGCAGCGCGAAGCCGACGGCCTGAATATGTTTGGTCCGGGCACGACCGGCACTTTAGCTTGCTCGATCGTTTCATCCCGTTTGCTCTCTCAGATTGCTCAGAGTCACCAGATGAACTTCCAGGCCACACTGACTGGCTTCAAGTGGATCTCCCGGACTGAGAATCTAGTTTTCGGTTACGAGGAAGCGATTGGCTTCTGTGTCGACCCGCAGCATGTTCGCGATAAGGACGGGATTACCGCCTGCGTCCGTCTAGCTTCCCTAGCGCAAGAACTGAAGCGTGAAGGTCGCACCCTACAGGATGTCCTAGATGATTTGGCCCGCGAACACGGTCTTTACCTGACTTCTCCCCTGTCGATCCGGGTAGAGAATCTAGCTTTGATTCAAGAGGGCTTGAAGAACCTCAAGGAACGCGGGGTTGAGTCCCTAGCTGGCTCAAAGGTCGTTGAGTTTGCTGACCTATCCACCGGCTATCAGGGTCTTCCAGGCACTGATGGTTTCTTGATCCTAACTGAGGCCCAGGATCGTGTCATTGTTCGTCCTTCTGGTACTGAACCAAAGCTTAAGTGCTACCTAGAGGTAATCCTCCCGGTCGACCAGGATGCAGACCTCACTCAGGTCCGCCAAGAGGCTCAGAGCCGCCTAGCACAGATGAAGGTGGAAATCCGTCAGGTACTTGGTATCTAGGCTGCACCTAGTAGGTGTTCGTAGAACGCACTTAAGGCTACCTTCCCGGCGCTTGGGGATCATTCTCCGGTCTAGGCAACGGGTTGGTAGCCAGAGAGTTTAGATAGAGCTGTGGGGTGGTTCCAATAGGGAACCACCCCACAGCTTTTTCTGCTTTGCTAACGGCAAGCTTCACCTTTCTAGGGCGTCGCTCCCCTAGTCTTCTTTTTGTTCCTTGCGGAGCTTTTGAGCTCGGTTCTTAGCGCCCGTATGCGGAGCATTGGTCCGGTTTACCCGTCGGCCAGAGGCCGTGAACTTGGTAATCCCGGTACTCATGCGTTTAGCAGCCCGAGGCAAGGAACTAACCGCGTCAAAGACCGGTTGGAATCGTTCCCGCTGCTCTGAACGGCGTGCCAGCTGATCATAGATTGGTTCGCAGTGTGCCGCTGAGGCCACTAGCATGGCCACGGCGCAGGCACCCAGCATCGGCGGCAACATGGTCGTCGTGCCGGTCATTTCGGTAGCAAGGATGAGACCCGTAACAGGAGCGCGTACGGTAGCCGTGAAGAAGGCTGCCATACCTACGATTGCCATACCGTGAATGGGCGGGTGTCCGCCTAGCCAATCGTACTTTTCCGCAATAAAACCAATCAGTTCGCCGGTCGTCGTACCGATAACCAGCATCGGGGCAAACAGACCGCCCGGGGTTCCCGCGGCGTAGCAGATTGGTCCCAGCACAAAACGAATCACCAAAATCGAGAGGGCAATGTAGAGGTCCCCGTGGGCAAAGAGTGCTTCTTGAGTGAGGTTGTCACCGCCGCCCACTAGATCAGGGTGGAACCAACCCAGTAGGCCAATCACGAGGGCAATAGCACCGGCACGAACCGAAATCGGAAGTTTTGCCCGGTCCGCAACGTGCAGGCAGAACATCACATACCAGTTGTAGGCGATACCCATCAAACCGCAGATTAGCCCCACTAGGATCGTCCAGTGAATATCACCTAGGTCCGGGGTTGGCAGCTGTCCCATGCGGAAGTCGGTGTCATCACCCACGATCACAATCGAGGTTAGGAAGCCCGCGGCAGAAGCCGAAAGGGTCGCTAGCGAGGTTCGGACATCAAAGCGTTTAACCAGCTCTTCCAAAATGAAAACGCCACCAGCGATAGGAGCGTTAAAAGCGGTCGCCAAACCGGCAGCAGCACCGGCACCAATAATGACGCGCAGGTCGTCTTTATCAAGGTGCAGTAGCTTATTGATGGTGATCGCAATATTTCCACCCATCTGCACCAGCGGGCCTTCACGACCAAGCATCATGCCAGAGCCGATTGCGAGCACACCGCCAGAGAACTTCACCGGTAGGATTCGCGAACGTCCCGGCTTCATATGCCCAGCCACAATCGCTTCAACCCGGGGAATACCCGAACCTTCAGCAGCTGGTTCAATACGCTTAACTAGTTCAGCGGCAACAATCACCGCGACTACCACGGTGATCAGGTAGAGCACGAAGCCCAAGTTGTCCTTGGACGACATGCCTTCATGGAACCAGAGGCGAAATTCGGCAGCCCAGTGTAGACAGAGCCGGAAAGTGGCAGCGACAGCACCGGTTAGCAGCCCGACGAGGGAAGAAACAATCGTCAGAACAACAAGAGAAATGGACTCCGGTGACGGACGATGAATATGTTTCACTTTTCTAGTGCGTCAAAGCCTGCTAGGACGGCAGCTGAAGAAGACAGGCCCAAACGGTTAGCGCCAGCTTCGATCATGG
Organism: Boudabousia liubingyangii; assembly: GCF_001907245.1. Taxonomy (GTDB): domain Bacteria; phylum Actinomycetota; class Actinomycetes; order Actinomycetales; family Actinomycetaceae; genus Boudabousia; species Boudabousia liubingyangii. The sequence continues at coordinate 90,661 of NZ_MQSU01000004.1, read as the reverse complement.
CCTGAGCGGTCTGGGCATCACGGATACCACCAGAAGCCTTCACCCCCATATCGGGGCCAACGGTCTTCCGCATCAGTTCCACCGCGTGAACACTGGCACCACCTGCCGGGTGGAAACCGGTGGAGGTCTTAACAAAGTCCGCCCCGGCAGCCGCCGCGGCTTCACAGGCCATGACGATTTCATCATCGGTTAGGGCGGCAGATTCGATAATCACCTTGAGGACGTGATCGCCCACCGCTTCCTTAACGGCCTGGATTTCGCCCTGTAGGGCGTGCCAGCGGCCTTCCTTAGCCAGCTGCAGGTTGATGACCATATCGACCTCGTCAGCGCCCTTAGCGACGGAATCTGCCGCTTCAGCTGCCTTAATAGCAGCGGCGTGGGCACCCGAGGGGAAACCACAAACGGTGGCTACCTTCAAACCGGCCGGCACCTGAATGGGTAGCTGGTTAGGGCTAACGCAAACGCTAAAAGTGCCCAGCTTAGCGGCCTCGTCAACTAGGGCCTGAACCTGCTCGGTAGTAGCTTCGGGCTTTAGTAGGGTGTGGTCGATCAGGACGGCAACCTCTGCGCTTTGCATTTGAACTCCTAAATGGTCGTTTAAGTCGTTAACGGGGCTTATTTTACCCCGCTCCTGCTTAACTGTCCGAGGGGGCGAGGGACGCGAACCTACGGGCCGCCTGATTTCCCGCCTCAAACTTTGCCTCCACCTGCGGATTCGGGCGGTAGGTGAGGTGCGAAATAATCATGGTGACCAGCAGGTTCACTACGAATCCGGGCAGGATTTCGTACAGGTCAAAGATGCCGCCGGTTAGCTGTTTCCAGATGACCACGGTGGCCGCGCCGGAAATCATGCCCCAGATTGCCCCTGCGGGAGTCAGGCGCTTCCAGTAGAGGGAAAGAATGATGATCGGGCCGAAGGAGGCACCGAAACCGGCCCAGGCGAAACCGACTAGGTCCAGAATCGTGTTGTTCGGGTTTAGCGCCAGGAGGGCCGCCACCACTGCGACGATTAGGACGGCTGCACGTCCCAGAATCACGCCATTATTCCCGCTAAACTCCTTTTTGCGAATCCCCCGGTAGATATCCTCAACCAAGGCTGATGAGGTCACCAGCAGCTGGGATGAAATCGTGGACATGATCGCGGCTAGGATAGCTGCCAGCATGAAGCCCGCGATGATCGGGTGGAACAGTAGCTGGCCGAGGGCGATGAAAACGGTTTCCGGGTTATCTAGCGGGTGTCCCTTGGCGCTGTACATGGCGATTCCGACTAGTGCGGTACCGCCAGCGCCGAAGACGCCTAGCAGCATCCAAGTGATACCGATACGGCGGCCGCTGATGGCTTCTTGGGGGTTGCGTAGCGCCATGAAGCGGACCAGAATGTGCGGCTGGCCGAAGTATCCAAAACCCCATGCCAGAGCTGAGACCATTCCCAAGGTGGGTGCGGCTAGGCCTAGGCTTAGCAGGTCGGGGCTGACCTGGTTTACGGCAGATACTAGATTGCTAACGCCACCTAGTTCGTAAATGCCCACTAGCGGGACCATAACGAGGGCGGTGACCATCATCAGGCCCTGGACTAGGTCAGTCCAAGAAACCGCTAGGAAACCACCGATCAGGGTGTAGAGCACGGTAATCGCGGTGACCAGCACTAGGCCTAGTCGGTAATCCATTCCGAAGGAGGATTGGAAGAAGACGGCGCCAGAGACGATGCCGGAGGAAACGTAGAAGGTGAAGAACAGCAGGATGATCAAGCCGGCGGTAATCCGGATGATGTTCCGTTGGTCTTGAACTCGGTTGGAGAGGAAGGATGGAATCGTAATCGAGTTATCCATTACTTCAGACTGGGCTCGAAGTCGAGGAGCGACATACTTCCAGTTAAGCCAGGCGCCGATGGTCAGACCAACTGCGATCCACATGTTGATTAGACCGGCACTGTAGATGGCCCCTGGGAGGCCCATAAGTAGCCAGCCAGACATATCAGAGGCACCGGCAGAGAGGGCCGCCACGAAGGGGCCTAGACCACGGCCACCTAGCATGAAGTCATCTAGGTTGGTGGTACGAAGGTAGGCGAAGAAACCGATCAGTACCATGACTGAAAGGTAGATGACCATGGTCATCGCTTGGTAGGAAGTTGCGCTCATCGGTTTCCTTTACTCTTGAGCAATACGATCCAAGATGAGTGACTGCGGTAGTTCAGGCACGTCGTGGCCGATCGTCCAGGCACCTTCTAGGGTGTCTAGGGCGCGGTCAAATCGGCTGTCTGAATCTGCGTGCAGGGTGGCTATCGGTTGGCCCTTGCGGACGGCTTCGCCCGGCTTGGCGTGAATCTCGACGCCTGCGACTGCAGAAACGGGGTCTTCTTTGCGAGCTCTTCCAGCTCCTAGACGCCATGCTGCCACACCAACCTGTAGTGCGTCAAGACACATTACGTAACCATCATCCTCAGCAAGGAGCTGATGTTGGCACGGAGCAACCGGCAAAGGTGCATCCACATCCCCACCTTGAGCGCTAATCATGGCTCGCCACTGGTCCATGGCGCGCCCGTCTTTCAGGGCCGCGGCCACATCCTCGTCAGGTTTGCCAGCGCAGGCCAGCATCTCCTGTGCCAGTGCAACCGTAAGTTCCACAATGTCTTCCGGTCCCCCGCCGGCTAGGACGTCAAGGGATTCTTGGACCTCTAGGGCGTTACCAACGGTGCGGCCTAGGGGCTGGTCCATCCGGGTTAGTAGCGCCACGGTATTTACGCCAGCGTCGGATCCAAGGTCAACCATGGTCCGAGCCAGCTCTGCGGCTTGCTCCTGCGTCTTCATGAACGCCCCGGAGCCGACCTTGACGTCAAGGACTAGCGAGGCGGTACCCTCGGCGATCTTCTTTGACATAATCGAGGAGGCAATCAACGGGATGCAATCGACCGTGCCGGTAATGTCCCGTAGGGCGTAAAGCTTCTTATCCGCCGGGGCTAGGTCGGCACCCGCCGCACACACAACGGCGCCCGGGCCACTGTCGAGCATCTGGAAGATCTCTTCATTGCTAAGGTTAGCGCGCCATCCCGGAATGGATTCTAGCTTGTCTAGAGTGCCACCAGTGTGCCCCAGTCCCCGACCAGAAAGCTGTGGGACGGCCACTCCGAAGACGGAGACTAGTGGTGCTAGCGGCAGAGTGATCTTATCGCCTACGCCCCCGGTGGAGTGCTTATCGACCGTGGTTTTTGAGAGCTTGGAGAAGTCTAGCCGCACGCCCGATTTGATCATGGCGTTCGTCCACTGCTGTAGTTCCGGACGGTTGAGCCCATTGAGGAAGATGGCCATGGCCAAGGCAGACATTTGTTCGTCCGCCACTACGCCGCGGGTGTAGGCATCGATGACCCAGGCAATCTGTTCTGGGTCTAGTTCCTGCTGATCGCGCTTGGCGCGAATAATATCAACTACGTCGAATGGTTCAATCTTTGGGGTCATCGTGAAACTCCTTCGTCCTCGATCGGTCATAGGGATCGGCAACAGGCTCAAAACGACGAGCCTAAAATCCAATAAAGTAGTTATTCTACGCTTCTAGATAGTCAGGCCCAAATGCTTCTGGAAGCACCTCTTTGAGGGAACACACGCCAGAGGGCATTGCCATCATTAGTTGGGCTCCGCCGTGTTCCCAAAGGAGCTGACGACAGCGTCCGCAGGGCACCAGGAGCTTGCCTTCTTTATCGACACAGGCGAAAGCTACCAGGCGACCACCACCGGTAAGGAGTAGTTGCGAGACGAGGCCGCATTCGGCGCAGAGGGTCATCCCGAAGGAGGCGTTTTCAACATTACATCCTTTAACGATGCGGCCATCGTCGGTGAGGGCGGCTGCACCCACGGGATAGTTTGAGTAGGGCGCGTAGGCATGCTGCAGGGCCTCTTGTGCCTCTGCTTGAAGCATTTCAAAGACTTGGTTATCGAGTTCTTGGTTGGCTTTCATAGACTTCCTTTCAGACTCAATTTGGGTTCTTAGAGAGTGAGCGCCCGGCCGGGTTGGTACCCGACCGGGCGTCAGTTATTGACTTAGTTATTTGTTTCGACGGTCTCCCGTAGTTGGGATTAGGCCGGGTAGGGCTTGCCTTCAGCGGCAGGCGCACGAACTGAACCGACGAAGCCGGCCACCGCCAGGATGGTGACCACGTAGGGCAGCATCAGCATGTATTCAGCAGGCAGCGGGGAACCAACGGACTGCATTACGGAGGCTAGGTTGGTAGCGAAGCCGAATAGTAGTGCCGCGGCTAGGGCCCCCTTCGGGTTCCAGCGACCAATGATCATAGCGGCTAGGGCGATGAAGCCGTTGCCAGCGGTCATTTCCTTTGAGAAGGCTAGGTTCTGTCCTAGGGTGAAGAAAGCGCCACCCAAACCGGCTAGAGCGGATGCGGCGATCACGTTGATCCAGCGTAGTCGGTTGACCTTCACGCCAACGGTATCAGCGGCCTTGGGGTGCTCACCGCAGGCGCGGGTACGTAGGCCCCAACGAGTGCGGAAGAGGGCGAACTGGAGTCCGATCACGGCCACGTACACCAGGTAAACCAGAATGGACTGGTTGAACATGATGGGGCCAATGATGGGAATGTCCTTCAGGATCGGAATTCCGATGGGCTTTAGCGGGACCGCGCGATTGTATTCGGCGGAATGCGTGAGCACGGTTGAGTACAGGAATGAGGTTAGGCCCAGTACCAGCATGTTAAGCACAACGCCGACGACGATGTGGTCAGCCCGGAAGTGCACGGTGAAGAGTGCCAGTAGGACACCGACCAGCGCGCCACCGACTAGGGAGCCGATTAGGCCCACGTACGGGGACGAGGTGGCCGAGGCTACGACTGCACCCATGAAGGCACCGAACAGAAGCTGGCCTTCAATGGCAATGTTGATAACGCCGGAGCGTTCACAAACCACACCAGAGAGCGCACCGAAGATGAGCGGTACTGCTAGGGTTAGGCCACCGATCAGCAGGGATACGGTGGGCATTACGGAAGAGGGCTTGTCGGCCACAGTCCAAACTAGGAAGCCAAAGACGAAGGCGAAGCCAGAGACTCCCAGCATCCAAGCCGGCGGGCTCTTCCGGGCATTAGCCTGGATCCAGGCCCAAACGGCTAGTGCGATCGTCAGTACCGTCAGGACCCAAAGGGTGATGCTGGCGGGTAGGGAAACGTTCGGGATTGAGAACCAGGAGGTAGCGCCCTCGAAAGAGAAGATCGAGTTGCCCTTAGCGCCAATGGCCATGGCCACTAGGAGGGCCGCGAAAACCGAGATCACGATCGGGTTGCGGACCGGCATGGGGAGCTTAATTTGCTCCTCCACGGGGGCTTTCTTAAGTGCAGTTTCGTTGCGGCTCATTTGGTGCCCTCCTGTCCAGTCATGCCACTAGTTGCCGGGGTTGCCTCCTGTGGCTCTGGTGGAGCTTTGGTACTGGCATCCTGGGTTTTGGCGGTAGCCTTTAGTTCGCGCTTCATGCGGAAGTATTTACGTCCCTCAGAGGCGGCGATCAGTAGCACGATGACGGCCTGGGTGATGGTGACGATATCGATCGGAATATCGGCGGCAGCCTGCATGGTTGAACCACCGGCGTTAAGTGCACCGAAAAGCAGGGCTGCTAGCACTACGCCCAGCGGGCTAGAACGTCCTAGCAGGGCGACGGTGATGCCATCAAAGCCGTAGGTGCCCTGGCTGGAGCCGGTGAGGAAGTGTTCGGTACCCAATACCGGGGCGGTGGCAGCTAGGCCGCCTAGGGCACCGGAAATCACCATGGTCAGGACGGTGACCTTGCGGGTGTTCATACCGGCAGTAGCCGCGGCGTCAGGGTTTGCACCGACGGCGCGAAGTTCGAAGCCGAAGGTGGAACGCGAGAGTAGCCACCACACTAGGTAGGCGGCCACTAGGGCCACTAGGAATCCTAGGTTCAAGCGGAAGCCAGTTCCTAGGAGGTGCGGGTACCAGGCGTTTTCGTTAATATTCGCGGACTTCGAAGGCAGGCCTTTGCCGATCAAAATGGGTAGCTGCAGCATCCGCGAGACCAGAAGGAGCGCGATGGTGTTCAGCATGATCGTGACGATCACTTCGTTAGCCCCTAGTCGGGCCTTAAGAATACCGGGGATCGCACCCCATAGCGCACCACCAAGCAGGGCGGCCAGCATGGCAACCAAGACGGCTAGACCAACCGGTAGGTGTAGGTTGACGCCTACGATGGTCGCGAAGATGCCACCTAGGATGATCTGTCCCTGGACACCAATGTTGAAGAGGCCAGCTTGGAAAGCGACCGTGACTGCTAGACCCGAAAGGATTAGCGGGGTGGCGAAGACTAGGGATTCAGTGAGCGGGTAAAGCATCCGCGCAAAGGAGGTTGCTTCCCAGTCGAAGAAGGCGCCTCGGACCAGTGCAATGAAGAAGCTGGAGAAGGCATCCCAAGCGGCGCTAAAGAAATCAGAGGGGCGTGCGAATAGGTAGCCCATGGTTTCTTCGACGCGCTTGTCGAAGAAGACAACTAGTAGCGCACAGATCAGTAGCGACCAGACGATGGCCTGGAAAATGGTGAAGGCGTCGGTGCGGAAGAGTCGCTTGAAGAAGCTCTGCTCGGCGGCCGGTTTTTGGTTTGCCATCAGTTTTCTTTCCCTTCTGCTGCAGAGTTTCCAATCTCTTCTAGCGGTACGCCCGCCATCATCAGGCCGAGCGTATCACGGGGAGTATCAGCAGGAACAATACCCATGACGCGACCGTGGTACATGACCACGATCCGGTCGGCTAGAGCCACGACCTCGTCCAGCTCGGTAGAAACTACTAGGACTGGGATACCGGAATCACGTTCGGCAATGATTCGTGAGTGCACGAACTCGATGGAGCCGACGTCCAGACCACGGGTGGGTTGTGAAACGACCAGGAGCTTGAGCTTCTTGGACATTTCACGGGCCAGGATCGCCTTCTGCGCGTTACCACCGGAAAGGGTTGAAATCGGGTCATGTACTGAGGTGACGCGAACGTCGAACTCGTCACGCAGATCTTCGGCGTTCTTGTTGATCACGGACTTGGAGAGCGCGATGCCCTTAGCGAAGGGGGCCTCATCGTACTGGTCCAGAATCATGTTTTCCGCAATGCTGAAGGTGGCAATCATGCCGTCACGGGAACGGTCTTCAGGGACAAATCCCAATCCGGAACGTAGACGTTCCTTGGGCTTTTGATTGGAGATGTCTTTTCCGTCTAGCAGCATTTGTCCGGCGGCTAGCGTGCGGGCACCCAAGATAGCCTCGGTTAGTTCGGTCTGACCGTTGCCTTGCACGCCGGCAATACAGACCACTTCCCCACCCTTGACATCGAAGCTGACCTGGTCAACTAGGATGTGTCCGGTGTCGGTAGCGACCGTAACGTCCTTGATTTCAAATAGGGACTCAGAGTACTGGGGGTCTTGCTTGTGGACGTTGAGGTCCACGGGACGGCCCACCATGGCGGAAGCTAGCTGGGTTTCCGAGGCGGAGGGGTGTTCTTTACCTACGACCTTGCCGCGGCGAATAACGGTGATTTCGTCGGCGATTGCCTTAACTTCACGCAGCTTGTGGGTAATCAGAATGATTGAGGTTCCCTGGCGGCGTAGCTGACGCATGATTTCGATGAGTTCATCGGTTTCCTGCGGCGTCAGCACGGCGGTAGGTTCGTCCAGAATCAGGACGGAGGCGTCGCGTGAGAGTGCCTTGATGATTTCTACGCGCTGCTGGGCGCCCACGGGAAGGTCTTTAATCAGGGCGTCCGGGTCTAGGTCGAAGCCGAATCGGGCTGAGAGGTCCTTGACGATCTTGCGTGCCTTAGGAAGATCGAGGACGCCACCGGCCTTAGTGGGTTCGTATCCGAGGGCGACCGATTCGGCGACCGTGAATACGGGAACTAGCATGAAGTGCTGGTGCACCATGCCAATACCGGCAGCAACGGCGTCGCCCGGGCCCTTGAAGGAGACCGGCTGGTCGTCGATAAGGATTTGGCCCCCGTCGGGCTGATAGAGCCCGTAGAGGACGTTCATAAGAGTTGATTTACCGGCACCGTTTTCCCCTAGTAGGGCGTGGATGGTTCCCGGTTCTACGACTACATCAATGTGGTCGTTGGCTACGAGTGGTCCGAAGACCTTGGTGATTCCACGTAACTCAAGCTTCACAGTGGCTCCTGACCCTAAGTCACAGATATAAAAACAGACGTGGCCTAAGCATAATGCCTAAGCCACGTCTGTGCTGAACTTAACGTTGATCAGTTTGGCGCTTTCTGCGGATAATCCGCAGAGTTAAGCCATTTTGACCAGTTTAGATCACTTGGGTGAGTTCGGGGATTCAACCTTTAGCTGACCGGAAGCGATCTGCTCGCGAAGAGCGTCGATCTGCTTCTTTAGGTCATCCGGAATCTTGCCATCGAACTCGTGGAACGGAGCGATGTCTACGCCCTTGTTCGCAATGGTGCCGATGTAAGGATCAGAGGTGAACTTCTTGCCATCAACCTGTTCCTTGATGGTGTCGAAGACGGCTTCACCGATCTGCTTCATGACGGAGGTCATGATGATGTCCTTGGAGTCAGGGTTGGTTAGCACACCGTCGGAGTCAACCCACACGACGGAGACGTCCTTGCCCTGACCGTTAGCTTCCTTGACGGCAGCTAGGGTACCAGCGCCAACCGGGCCAGCCACGGGCATGATCACGTCAGCGCCCTGGTTGATTAGGTTGGTGGTGGTTGCTTTACCCTTGTTCTGGTCAGAGAAGTCACCGGTGGCCTGGCCATCCTGCTTGGCCTTGTCCCAGCCTAGAACCTCAACATTGGTGCCCTTGTCCTGGTTGTACTTGGCCACACCATCAGCGAAACCATCAGCGAAGATGGCGGTGGTGGGTAGCTTCATACCTAGGTAGGTGCCGACCTTGCCGGTCTTGGTGGTGCCAGCAGCAGCGTAACCAGCTAGGAAGCCAGCTTCAGCGGTGTTGAACACTAGAGACTTTAGGTTCGGTAGGGCGGGTAGCGGTTCGAAGGTCTTCGGATCGGTGGGGATCGCGTCGATCAAACCGTAGTTGATGTCCGGGTGAGCCTTAGCAGCGTTGTAGGTAGCTTCTGCCAACATGAAGCCAACACCGAAGATGATGTTGCACTTTTCAGCGGCTAGCTTGTCTAGGTTCGGTGCGAAGTTTGCGGCATTTGAAGACTCAGCGGTCTTGATCTTGATGCCTAGTTCCTTTTCGGCTCGCTTTAGGCCCTCATAACCGGACTGGTTAAAGGACTTATCATCGAACCCGCCTTCATCAGAGACCATGCATGCTACGAAATCAGATTTCGGCGTGCCTTCAGCCGTGGACTTGCCAGCGTCTGCAGACTTATCTTCCGGGGCAGCGCCACAGGCACCCAGGGTCAAAGCTAGAGCAGAGGCAGCCGCGACTACGCTAAGAGCTTTCTTCAATTTTTTCTCCTTCAATGAGATGAACGGGCCGACGGCCGGTTCAGGATTGCAAACGCGAGGAGGCTCAGGCTTCTTCGCCAGCTTCAGCTTCTTCAGCTTCAGCGGCTTCTTCACCTTCGGCTTCTTCGCCTTCAGCTTCTTCGCCTTCTTCCGGCAGTTCTAGCTGCGGGATGGAGACGGTTAGAAGTACGGTTTCCGGATCGATGGAGGTTTCCACGTCAGCCGGTAGGGTGATGTCTTCTAGACGGATAACCGAACCATCTTCAAGTCCTTCAACGGAGATTTCGATGGATTCGGGGATTTCCATAACGGGAGCGGAAACCGCTAGAGTCATGGATTCAACGGAAACCATGGTGCCCTGTGCAGGTTCACCGGTGGTTACGATGGCGACGTCAACGTCAACCTTTTCGGAGCGGTTAATGCCTAGTAGGTCCACGTGCTGTAGAACGCGGGTCACGGGGTGACGCTGTACGTCCTTAACAAGTGCTAGCTGCTTATCGCCATCTAGTTCCACAGAGATAACTGCGTTGTCGGAGCCCTTTAGGATCATGAACATTTCGTGTGCGTCTAGGGTGACGTGCACGGGGGCGTCTAGGTGAGATGAGTAGATAACTGCGGGAACCTTGCCGGCCTGACGGGCGCGACGGGCAAAACCCTTACCAAAATCTTTACGTGCTTCTGCAGCGATGCGAGTTACTGCCATTTGTTTTTACCTCCGGGTACTTTTCATATCAAGTAGCCCCGGACGTCACAACAAAGGACACGGCCCAGTCGATAACGGAGTATCCCATTGGGGATCTCCCTCGCCGAGGCAACTGCTAAATACTAGCAGAAAACGCGTTTATGCGACACCGTCAAACAAAGAAGTGACCGATCCGTCATCGAAGACTTCACGAATCGCCTTTGCCAACAGTGGGGCGATGGAGAGGACGGTCAGTTTGTCGAACTTCTTATCCTCTGTTAAAGGCAGGGTATCAGTAATGATGACCTCACGGGCACCGCAAGTGGAAAGTCGTTCCTTAGCGGGGCCGGAAAGGACGCCATGAGTAGCGGCCACGAGGACGTCTTTGGCGCCTGAAGCCAGTAGTACCTTGACGGCCTCGGCAATGGTGCCGCCGGTATCGATTAGGTCATCGGTAATGACGCAGGTACGGCCTTCGACGTCACCGACCACGCGGTTAGCAACAGCTACGTTCGGGCGCGTGGTGTCGCGAGTCTTGTGAACGAAAGCTAGGGGGCAACCGCCCAGCTTCGCGGCCCACTTTTCGGCCACGCGAATACGGCCGGCGTCAGGTGAGACCACGCAAACTTCGTTCAGGTCAACGCGAGTCTTAACGTAGTCAACTAGGACATCCATGGCCCAGAGGTGGTCAACGGGACCATCGAAGTAGCCCTGTTCCTGAGCGGCGTGTAGATCCACGCTCATTAGGCGGTCGGCACCCGCGGTCTTGTATAGGTCAGCTACTAGGCGGGCCGAGATAGGTTCACGACCTAGGTGCTTCTTATCCTGGCGCGAGTAGGGGTAGAAGGGTGAAACTACGGTGATGCGCTTTGCGGATGCGCGCTTAAGGGCATCGACCATGATTAGTTGTTCCATCAGCCATTCATTGATGGGGCTGGTATGGGACTGCAAGACGAAGACGTCACACCCACGGACGGATTCATTGAAGCGAACATAGATCTCACCGTTCGCGAAGTTGTAGGCGGTGGTGGGAAGTAGTTCGATGCCCAGGTTACGGGCTACATCCTCGGCTAACTTGGGGTGCGCACGCCCCGAAACTAGAACCAGGTGTTTTTCTCCGGTGGTAAAAATGCCGGTCATGCGATCGGGACTCCTTAGCGAGGCGGACGGATAGTTTAGAGTTTAGTCCCAAGCGTGGAACAAATCCCACGCTAGCTCCGCCCCCAGGATTCGAACCCGGACTACAAGGCACCAAAGGCCTGCGTGCTACCATTACACAAGGGCGGAAAGTCCGTTGGATATTTTGCCATCTCAGGGACGAGGACGCAAAATCTGGGACCTATAACCGTCACCTTCCTCCATTTTCTCCAGCGAAACTGTTACCTATCTCTATTCCGGCCTTTATCAGCCTATTTGGGCTAGTCATAGCTACTCGTTTGCACTTAATGTGGAGGGTAATAAATGTTAATTAAAGGCTTTTGGCCTGCTATTCACCAAAGGAGGGCTTAGCATGACCACGCTTCAGTCGGAAATTCTACGCCTGGTCGGTGGCGTAGAAAATGTCAAGTTCCTGACACACTGCGCGACTCGACTCCGTTTTACTCTAAATGACACTTCTAAAGCCGATGTTGATGCTCTAGACGCCCTAGACGGCGTTCTAGGTGTTGTTCCCCAAGGAAACACCGGCGTTCAGGTAGTTATCGGTGGCGGCGTAGCGGCCGTCTACGATGACATCATGCACGAACCGGGCATGGCCGGACGCGGTGACGCTGACGGCGACGATGATGATTCGGACGGCACCTCAGATGCAGACGTCAAAGCCGCCATCCGCGCCAAAGCCAAAGGTAAAAACGCTTGGGTGGATGCGTTTTTCGAATACCTTTCCGATTCCTTCCGCCCGCTGCTAGGTGTCCTCTTGGGCGCTTCCATGTTTATTACTATCGCAGCGGTCCTAGACGCCTTTGGGGTCTACAACTTCCGCGATCCCAATAAGGGTGCCTCCTGGGTGTTCCTAGATGCCATGTGGCGTTCGGTCTTCTACTTCCTGCCCATCATGGTGGCTTACAATGCCGCTAAGAAACTCCGCCTCGACCCCTGGGTGGGAGCGGCAGTCATGGCCGCAGTAATGACCCCGGACTTCATCGCCTTGGGCTCACGCGCAACGACCACCTGTGTCATGAATGAAGCCCTTCAGCAGAAGCAGTGCACCGCACACATCTTCCAGCTGCCCATGCAGCTAAATGATTACGGCGGCCAGGTCTTCGTCCCGTTGATTATGGTGGCGATCCTAGCGATCTTCTACCGCCTGTTCCAGAAGCTGATTCCCTCTTCGGTACACATGGTCTTCGTCCCCTTCTTGTCAATGCTGGTCATGATCCCCATGACTGCATACCTGATTGGCCCCATGGGTATCTGGTTGGGTAACGGCATCGGTTTGGGTCTGGCTTGGTTGAACTCCAATGCCCCCATCGTGTTCGCGATCATCATCCCCTTGCTCTACCCCTTCCTAGTGCCGCTAGGTCTACACTGGCCGCTGAACGCGCTAATGCTGCTAAATATCCAGACCCTTGGATACGACTTCATTCAGGGCCCCATGGGTGCTTGGAACTTCGCTTGCTTCGGCGCCACCGCGGGTGTCCTTTACATCTCTATGCGTGAGAAGGACACCGCCATGCGTCAGGTTTCCTTCGGTGCGTTGGCCGCGGGCCTCCTAGGTGGTATTTCGGAGCCTTCCCTCTACGGTATCCACCTGCGTTACAAGCGGATCTACCCGAGGATGCTGGTCGGCTGCTTCGCCGGCGGTTTGATCGTAGGCCTAGGCGGCGGCATCAAGGCCAGCGCCTTCGTCTTCACCTCCATCTTCACCTTCCCGGTCTTCAGCCCCACCTACCTGTACTTGATTGCCATTGCGGTAGCCTTCTTCACCTCCATGTTCCTAGTAATCATCTCTGATTACCGGACCCCGGAACAGCGTGAGGAAGCCGCCGCTAAGCGCGCCAAGGCAGAAGCTAAGCAGGCTGCCAAGCACGGTCAGGCTGTAGCTGCCCCGGTTACCGGCGCTGCTACCTCGTCTGCCACCGCCACCGCCACTAAGACCGCTCCGGTAAAGACCGCGCTGCTACCTGATGCAGTGACCTTCCTAGACGCTCCTCTTCAGGGTCGCGCGCTAGAACTGAGCGAAATCCCCGACCCGGTATTCGCCGGCGGCAAGATGGGTAAGGGCGTCGGGGTAGATCCGACCGGTAACGAGGTCGTAGCCCCCGCCGACGGTAAGATCCTGATCATCCCCGATTCCGGTCACGCCGTGGGCATGCGCTGCGATAACGGCCTAGAAATCCTAGTCCACGTGGGTATTGATACGGTTGCCATGAATGGTGACGGTTTTGAGGTCCTAGCAGCTAAGGGCGACCAGGTGTTTGCGGGCCAGCCGCTGATTCGTTTCGATCGTTCCAAGATTGAAGCTGCCGGCTACTCCCCCATCACCGCCGTCCTAATCACGAACTCGAAGAAGTTCGCCGAGGTTGATGGCCCGATGGCTGATGCCGCCGCGCTTGGCGCCCCGCTAATCCGCGTAACTGCCAAGCCTGCAAAGACGGAAGGCTAAAGCCCAAAACTAGCCACTAGGCAGGTTAATCCACCTAGCAGGCAGACTTAAGGGGCCGGGAACTTGTACAGTTCCCGGCCCCCCAAGTTTATTTGCTTAGCGTTTAGCGTTTAACGCTGGCCCTTTGCTTAGGTAGCGTCCGCCTCAGAGTTCGTAATCAACGAATACCGGAGCATGATCTGACCAGCGAGCATCATAAGATTCAGCGCGGTCAACCATGAACTCCTGCGCCAGCTCGGCCAGTTCGGGAGTGGCCAACTGGTAGTCAATCCGCCAGCCCGCGTCATTATCGAAAGCCTTACCCCGCTGGGACCACCAAGTGTAGGGTCCCTGGGTTTCGGGGCCGACTAGCTGACGCTGGACATCAACCCAGCCAGCCTCCAGCCACGCGTCCACGTGCGCGATCTCTTCATCTAGTACGCCCGCGGTCTTATTGTGGTTACCCTTCCAGTTCTTAATATCCAGTTCGGTGTGAACAATGTTGAAGTCACCGCAAACTAGCGCCCAGGGTTGTTTACGTAGCTGGGCAAGGCGGGCATCAACCCAGTCTAGGTGCTGGTACTTGGCATCCATCTTTGGGGTGTCTACCTGGCCGGAGTGCAGGTAAGCACTGACCAAGGTGAGGGTCTGGCCGGCGACCTCAAAATCCGCCTCGAGCCAGCGTCCCGTGTGGGAGCCAGTTTCCTCTTCGTGTCCCATTCCGTTGCGGACTTCTAGGGCCTGGGTGCGCGCTAGGATCGCGACGCCTGCACGGCCTTTTAGCTCGCTTTCGGCGGCATAAACATGCCACCCTTCGGGGATCAGGTCGTTAAGGATCTGGTCATTCGCGCGCACTTCTTGTAGCAGGACGAAGTCGGCGCCGGACTGCTCCAGCCACTCCCCCATGCCCTTACGGAAGGCAGCGCGAATCCCATTGACGTTACAGGTAATAATTCGTGTGCTCATACCTGTTAGTCTAACGGATTGAACTACCAGCTCTGACTTGAACCAAAATCTTCCAAGAGTTGCGCTAGGGTTTCCGCCTGCTGCTTGGCTCGCTGGAAGCGTCCCTCCCAGCGGGGGTCAATCAGGTTGCTGTAGTTGCCCAACTGTTCTTGGCCGGATGCTAGTGCCTGCGCGGCGGCCTCGACGTTAAAGAGGTCCTCCAGGAAGACCTTCCCGGCCCGTAAATAGGCCTCCGCTGAAACTACCGGCATTCCCAGTTCCCCGAAAACTTTTCCGGCCGCGACAAAGCCGGGGGCGGCCTCGTCCGGATTGCGGGTAAAGAGGTTCACGAAGGCCGCATCGTCCGTAATGTCTGCCAAGTGGAAGCGGAAGATTTGGGCTTCGTGCGGGTCGCACTTAGGTAGCCAATCGAGGAGTTCCTCGCGGGCTTCTGTGAGCAGGGTCAGCGCGCGACTACGGTGTTCCTCGGCCTGCCCGGGGGTGGCGATATGGGCCAAAACCATTGCTAGATGTCGGCGCGCGTTGGAGATTTCCAGCAGTTCAGCCGCCGAGGTCGGGGCAGGCATCCCTGCCGCCCGCTCTAGGTAAAGCTCATAGGCGGCAATAGCGTTTAGAGGTTCTTCTGCCAGTTGGAACTGCTCTGCGGCACTAGCTAGGGTATCTTGCGCGACCTCGTGATCACCCAGTTCCCAAATCAGTGTCGCCGCTTCCTGCCCCACTTTCGCGGCCAGTTTGGACTCATCGAGGTCAGCGAGGATCTCTTGGTAGCGTTTGATCAGTACCGCGTAAAGTCGCGTGTGCTTGTCCTCAGTCAGATACCCAAGAGATTCTTCTAGGATTTCGGCGGCTTCTAGATAGCGACTCTGGTCCACCAGGGCGCTTAGCAGGCCATTGTTCTTTGAGACAATCATCAAGGGCTCATTGAGCTTAAGGGCCAGCTGATAGGCTTCCCGGAAGTTCTTGATGGCCGGCCGGTATTCACCCAGTTGGATATAGGCGTAGCCCATGAAGTAGTGAATCCAGGTGTAAGCCACCAGGGAATCCTTGGTGGTTCGCCCGCGCGCTTGCGTAAGGATCTCCAGGGCGGCCTTCGGGTCCTGTTCTACCAGCAGGTAGGCTTGGCGGATATCCCAACGCTGCTGCCAATCAACATGCTCCTTGACCAATTCTTCGATCTCCGCGCGCATCTCCCCTAGGATCGGATCGTGTTCTAGGCGCCAGGCGGCCTGGTAGATCGCTAGGGCGGTCAAGAATCGTTGCCCGCTTTGGTCTTGGTCGCGCAACTGCTCGTAGGCGCCCACCATTGCGCCCAGCATTTCGAAGGCGAACTGTTTCTTGTACGGGTTTTCCGGAAGTACGAAGGGTCGGTCTTCATCCTGGAGGACTTCCAGGTGAGTAGCTAGATATTCCAAGTCGGTCAGGTCGGTGACTTCCTCTGGTTCGGGTAGGCGCTGCCGCAGGGTCCACAGGGCCATCTCTGAAAGTCCAGGCAGCAGACTGGGTTGGCCTAGCTTTTCCACGACCATCAGTTCCGCATTGGTCATGGCGGCTAGTTTTGCCTCATCGAAGTCGTCTTCCCCGTTTCGGGCCTTGTTTAACAGTTCCCGACGGAATTGGTTTTGGTAGCGACTGCGGGTGCTTTCCATGTCGGGTTGGCGGCGCATTTCCAGCCAGGTCAGGCATTCGCGATCGTAGCTGACGACGGTGGGCGCGTCCTCGAGGTCGTCCAATGAGAGTTGCTGGGGCAGAACCGGCGGCTCCTGTAGTTCCATTTGGGCGGGCGGGAAGTCCGGTTGGGTTTCTTCCGGCTGCGGTAGTGGTAGCTTCGCGGTTTTTAGCAGTTCCAGTTCTTCCGGGCTTAGTCGCGCCTGGGTTTCGGGTTCCAGGAGCGCGGTGGCGCCCTCTACCTGGGGCGCATTGGGGTACGAGGCCGCTTCGATGACTCGCTGCACCTGCTGGCTGATCGCCTGGTTACCGTTTCGCCGGTCGAACTTCATAGCCATATGAATCGCATAATCACCTAGCAGGTCGCGTGCTTCGCCTAGGGTCTGATCGGGCTCTAAACCCGGCCAGCTAACGGTTTCCTGTTCGGCAATGCGAATCCCTAGGAGCTCATTTTCGGCCTGTTCTTCGGGGAGTTTGCTGAGCACTAGGTGCGCGGCAGCAGCCCAGTTCATGGCACCCCAGGGGTTGGTGGAGCGGGCTAGGAGTGGCGCTTGCTCAAGGAAGCATTTCAGGCCCCGTTCAACGGCCCCTAGGCGCGCCAAGTAGATCAGGTGGTAGGACCCCTCCCCCAGGTTTTCTAGGCGGTTTCGTTGCTGACGCCAAGCGGAAAGATGGCATTCCCAAGCGGTCGCGAAGCGTTGCGTTCGCCCTAGGGCATCAAGGATGATCGCCTGGGTAGCGGCGGGCTGTTCGGCGCAGGCTTCGGGCGAGCCCATGGTTTTAAAGCCCAGCTTGAGCGCGGCATCGTATTGTTCTTCGCGGACCAGGTGCGAAACTTCCAGCATGGGGTCGCAGCCGGGGCAGTTCGAGTTGGCGTCCACAGGCTCGGTTTTCCAGCCCTGGTAGGCACGTTCAGCTCCCTCGTTATCACCTAAGAAGCGGCAAACATCGTAGTAGACCGAGTAGAAGGATTGCAGGCTGGCCCCATTTTTGAGGTAGTAGTCGCGCATTTCTTGAGCGATTTCTTCAATCTGTTCGCGGCCCACCTCGGGGTGTGCGGGTAGCTCCCCCAGGGCAAACTTGTAGGCCCAGCACATCATTTCGATGGTTTCGTGATCGAAGTCTTCCGGGTGGGCTTTTTCGTGTTCTAGCAGCCAGACGAAGGGCGGGATGCAGTTCATGGAGTGGCCTTCGTTGGCGTAGCACAGGCACAGTTCGATGCGGGCACGAACCTGCAGGGAGCCGATTTCAGCTTCGTCAGCCCAGTTCACTGCTTGTGCGACCAAAGCTAGGCGGGCTTCACCGAAGGGGTAATGGCGAGCCAGGTAGAGCTGTTCAAGGATCTCATCTTCAGAGTGCATCATTTTCCCCTTCTGTGTCGTTTGGTGGCCAGTCGCTCCCCGAAGCATCCTCAGGTAGCGTCATGGCCAGTAGGTGCCGGTAGGTTTCTGAGGCCCACGTGCGGTCTTGCGCATTCATAGGGTGATGCCCAGAAAGCAGGCACTGTACCCAGAGGGCTTTGAGCAGAATTTCGGCCCGGTTTAGGTCTTCGAGGGCGCACAGGCGCGTCACGATACTGTGGTTTCGGTTTAGCACGAACCGCTGATTGTGGTTTTCCGAGGGCGCGTTTAAGGCCCCCAGGGCCTGCGCCCAGGCTCCCTGCGCGGCTTGGCGTCCGCGTCGGTCTACGACCTGGGCGGCATAGTTCGCATCGGGTAGGAATAGGCAGGGTACGGTGGCCGGTTCAAAGCGGCGGATGACGACCTGTAGTTCGCGGTCGTTTAGTAGTTCTTGCGCTAGGAAGATAAGGTCGGTTGCTTGGGCTTCTTCACTGGCGGTGACCGGCTCCATTCGGCCCAGTAGTTTGACCGGGTCCAGTAGGCTCAGATCCGCGCCGGTATCTTGAATCCAGGCGGTGATGATCGCTTCCTCGTAGGCGTATCCCCCGTTGATGAGGCAGATGTTTTGGGCGCGGGCTACCTCGTTAAGGGAACGGTATTCTTCGACGGTGCGGGTGTAGCAGACGGTCTCTTGGGTGGCCATCGCTTCAGTCAGGGTCAGCATGCCCTCAGAGGTTTCGAGGGGCAGATTGTTGACTACGAGTTCACGCATGCTCGCATCCTCGGCGGCCACCGCTTTTAAGGCGATTGCGTGCTCCTTAAGGAAGGTCGCGAACTTTTGGGGCGCGAACTGTCCCAGTTTCTTAAGCCAGTCACGTACCTGTTCACCGATCTGGGTGCGGACGGTTTCTAGTAGTTCGTCTTCAAAAAGGCCTTCCCGGGAGGCCAGGGGCCGTAGGTATTGGGCGTCAGCAATCACGCGGACGAAAGGAGCCCAGGTGGGCAGTAAGTTGCGTTGTTCTTCGTTTACCAGCATGCCGCGCAGGTAGATTTGGTGCGCTTGTGCGTTGGGGCTGACACGACTCTCCGGTACGTAGGCTAGTCCTTCTAGTCCTGCGGCGGGGACACTAATTTCGAAGGTATCCAGCGGGGAGTACCCAAAGTTTTCTCGACACCAGTTTTCCCGACGGACCTGTCCCTCATGCCAGGGGAAGGGCTGTTGACTGACCATTTCCTGGTGTTCTGGGCCCACCACGGTGATTGGCACGGCTAAATATTTCGCGTAGTGTTTGACCAGTTGGATGACCTGGGCAAAGTCGAACCAGTGTCCGCCGGGGCGAGATTCTAGTTCCACGGTGGTGCCGGCTTCTGCGCGAGCTTCCGTCGCAGTGGAGATCTGGAAGGTGCCGTCGGCGTTTCCTTGCCAGAGGATGGTCTGTGCTTGTGGGTCCCGGGCTGAACGAGAAGTGACCTTGATTTGGTCGCTGACTAGGAAGCAGGCCAGTAGGCCGATTCCGAACTGGCCTAGGAAGTCGGAGCGCCCCAGCCCTAGTTCGTCACGTTTGGAGGAGGCCCCGATGGTGGCCAGCAGTGACTGGGCTTCCGTTTCGGTTAGGCCAATGCCGTTATCGCTGATACTCAGGGAGTTTCCCCGAGCCTGGATGATGATTTCGGGGGCGGGTGCCTCACTGCGGGCTTCTTCCCCTAGGTTTTGGCGGGCGGTGATCGCGTCGAGGGCGTTTTGGATCAGTTCGCGGATGAAGACCCGGGGCCCTGAGTACAGGTTATGGGAGAGTAGTTCGACTACTCCCTGAAGGTCGACCTGAAAATTGGGCATGGGTTTCTCGCTTAGTTTTCGGTGTTGGCGGCGGGGTGGAGGGCAAGGGTGAGCGCTTGGTGGGCCTGGGCTAGGTTTTTGAGGCTGGCTTTTAGCTGGACTCGCAGTTGTTTATCGGTCAGGCCCCCAAAACCGTAAAGGTAGGTTTCTAGGAGCAGTTCTTGTTGCTGTACCTTAACGAACTTGAACTGGCTATTTAGGCGGTTAACGAGGTCGTTGTGCGCGTCCTCGTTTAGGTTCGCGGCCTCTAGGGCGGAGCTCCAGCGGGGGTCACTTAGCCGCAGGTAGGCAATCGGCTGTTCTGGTAGTAGGCCCACTTCGATTTCGGGACCGCCCACCAGCTGGGTTACGCCGCCCTCGGTGGGGTATTCGAAAATAATTTGATCCTCAGCTTTGAACCAGGGAATCTGGCGTTTGGGGGTGGGTTGGGGTCGGCTGCTGACCACGGTGAGGAGTTCATAGCCAAGGTTTTGCCCCAGTTTGAACCCCAGAGCTTGGAGTTGCTTGCGGATTCGACGAATTGTTAGCTCCGTGGGGATGCTAGCGCTCCCCTCTGGGCTTTGTGCGTTACGGCTCTTGAACAGGTTCCAAAATCCCATCATGCTTCCTGCCCTTCGAATAGAAAAGCCTCTGCGGCTTGTGCCAGACGCAAGACTTGAGTCATGGCAAAGGCAAAGAACTCGTCTAGTTGTTCTTCGTTAAAGCTGGCATCCACCTGAGCTAGTCGCCCGCGCAGCAGCAGCTGTCCGCTCTCTGGCCCGTCGTTGGGGGGTTCGTCCGCGGCTTGCGGGAGCCAGTGCAGGGTCGGTCCCACATTGTCAGCGTTCCAGTCGGCCACGAATGCTTGTAGTTCTTGCTGCCGGGAGGCCGGAATTGGAGCGGCCAGCTCGGTTTCCAGGACTAGGTTCGGATGCAGGGTCTTGCCGGTTTCAGGATCCTGTGGTTCTTGGTCCAGAATCCAGGTCAGGCGTTGGTTCGCTAACTCCAGTAGGAAGCGAGCTTGCGAGCCGTCTTTTAGCTCGACCGGTAGTCCTTCTGATTCCAGATAGCGTTGAAACTGCACGGCTGTGAGTTTGTGTGGCTGGTCCATAAGCTCCCCCATCTTGATCCGTGCTTGGGCACTTTAAATTCTGGTTTTAGTAACTTCCAATGTATCAGTTTGTGCTTAGCGATTCGATAGGTTTCGTTCAGCAGTTTCGACGACGTTTACTAGTAGCAGGGCACGGGTCATGGGTCCGACGCCACCCGGGTTGGGTGAAAGGTATCCGGCTACCTGGTCAACCCCGTCGGCCACGTCTCCGTGAAGGACGCCCTTGCCAGTTTCTGGGTCCACTACGCGGGAGACACCCACGTCTAGGACGGCTGCGCCGGGACGTACCATATCGGGGGTGATCAGCCCGGCTACCCCAGAGGCGGCCACTAGAATATCGGCCTGTCGGGAAAGTTCAGCCAAATCGCGGGTGCCGGTGTGGCAGGTGGTGACGGTCGCGTTGATTTCTTTACGTCCCGCTAGGAGGCCTAGGGAGCGTCCCACGGTTACGCCACGCCCGACCACTAGCAGGTGGGCACCGTTTAGCTCTACCCCACCGGCTTTGAGCAGTTCCAGGCAGGCCCGAGGCGTGCACGGGAGGGGCGATTCGATAGGCCCATTGGGACGCAGCACTAGACGCCCTAGGTTGGTGGGGTGGAGGCCGTCGGCGTCCTTATCCGGGTCGATAGCTTCGAGGATTTCGTTGGCGTCAATGTGCTTGGGTAGCGGTAGCTGCACGATGTAGCCCGTACAGCGAGGATCAGCATTGAGCTCTTCGACGACCGCTAGGATTTCTTCCCGGCTGGCGTCCGCGGGTAGTTCCTTTTGGATGGAAGCAATCCCAACTTCGGCACAGTCGCGGTGTTTTCCGGCTACGTAGGCGCGCGAACCGGGGTCCTCCCCCACTAGCAGCGTTCCGAGGCCGGGTTGTTGGCCTTGCTCGGTTAGTTTGGCAACGCGTGCTTTTAGGTCGGCTTTAATGGCGGCCGCGGTGGCTTTTCCGTCGAGGACGCGGGCGGGCCCTTCCCAAGGCGCGCGCATTACTGGGCGTCGCCTTCTACTAGGTTCCCAATCTGCGGGTACAGCGGGAAGGCGTCGGTGAGGGCGCGAACTCGTGCCTGTAGGGGCTGGAGTTCTTCATCGGTGGCCTGGGCGCCAAGTTTGAGGGTTTCGGCGATGATATCTGCGACCTCGGCGAACTCGGTCTTTCCGAATCCACGGGTAGCTAGGGCCGGGGTACCAATGCGCAAGCCGGAGGTAACGCGCGGCGGGCGCGGGTCGAAGGGGATGGCGTTACGGTTTACGGTAATGCCGACGCGGTGTAGTAGGTCTTCGCCTTCTTGGCCGTTTAGTTCAGAGTCCTGCAGGTCCACTAGGACTAGGTGTACCTGGGTACCGCCGGTGAGGACGCGGATCCCCTTTTCGCTTAGGTCGGCCTGGTTTAGGCGCTCGGCTAGTAGGGCCGCGCCTTCGAGGGTGCGTTCTTGACGATTCTTAAATTCGTCCGAGGCGGCGAACTTCAGGGCCACGGCTTTTGCGGCAATCACGTGCATGAGGGGACCGCCCTGCTGGCCGGGGAAGACTGCCGAGTCAAGTTTCTTACCGATTTCTGGGTCCCGGGAAAGCAGCATGCCCGAACGGGGGCCACCTAGGGTTTTGTGGATGGTGCTGGATACTACGTCAGCGTGTGGGACCGGTGAGGGGTAGAGGCCGGCGGCTACTAGACCCGCGAAGTGGGCCATATCGACCCAGAGGTAGGCGCCTACCTCGTCGGCGATCTCACGGAAGGCCGCGAAGTCTAGGTGACGGCTGTAGGCGGACCAGCCGGCGATGATCATTTTGGGTTGGTGCTCGTGCGCTAGGCGACGGACCTCATCCATGTCGATCAGGTAGGTTTCGGGGTTAACTCCGTAGGCGGCTACCTGGTAGTTTTTGCCTGAGAAGTTGAGTTTCATGCCGTGGGTTAGGTGCCCGCCATGGGCTAGGGAGAGACCGAGGATGGTATCTCCAGGCTGTAGGAGGGCGTGGTAGATGGCGGCATTGGCTTGAGCGCCAGAGTGCGGCTGGACGTTGGCCCACTGGGCACCGAATAATTCTTTGGCACGTTCAATGGCTAGGGATTCGGCTACGTCGACGTATTCGCAGCCGCCGTAGTAGCGGCGTCCGGGGTAGCCTTCAGCGTATTTGTTGGTCAGGACGGAACCCTGCGCGGTGAGGACGGCCGGGGGCACGAAGTTCTCACTGGCGATCATTTCTAGGGTTTCGCGCTGTCGTTTTAGTTCATTGTCTAGGACTTCTGCGATCTGGGGATCGAAGGTGGCTAGGTCTTGGTTCATTACGCTGTTTTCCATAGGGAAAGCATACCTGATGACTTTAGTCCCAAGCGCGCTGGGCGGCGCTTTTTGGGGACAAAATACTGGGGGCGTAAACGCCGTTGTTTACGCCCCCAGAGTTTGTGGTTTGGCTCTGTTTAGGTTTTTCTTAACCCTTCACAGAACCGGACATTAGGCCACCAACGAAGTACTTGCCTAGTAGGACATAGACCAGCAGGGTCGGGATGGAGGCCAGTAGCGCGCCGGACATTGAGGCACCGTAGTCAGCCATGATGGAGCCGTGCGCTAGGTTGTTTAGGGCCACGGTTACTACCGGGCTCTTGTTTCCGCCGAAGAACAGGGCGAAGAGGAAGTCGTTCCATGCGGAGGTGAACTGCCAGATCAAGACCACCACGAAGGAGGGAATGGAGATGGGCAGGACGACCGAAGCGTAGGTACGAATCATGCCCGCACCGTCAACGCGGGCGGCTTCGATTAGTTCTTCGGGGATGGTTTCGTAGTAGTTACGGAAGATCAGGGTGGTGATCGGGATACCGTAGACCACGTGCATCAGGATTAGGGTGTGGATACCGAAACCGATGTCGGCGTTAATCACGATCCGCATTAGCGGAATCATTACTGCCTGGTAGGGCAGGAACATGCCGAATAGGATCAGGGTGAAGACCACGTTTGCACCCGGGAAGCGCCACTTGGACAGGACGAACCCGTTCATGGATCCCAGCATTGCCGAGATAATCGACGATGGGATTACCAGCATTAGGGAGTTAAGGATTGCTGGTGAAAGAGTGGTCCAAGCTTTGGACCAGTTCTTGGTTTCCCAGACCTGCGGAAGCATCCAGGTACGTGAGGGATCCGCGTCAGCGCTGCCCTTGAAGGAGGTCACGAAGAGTACATAGACGGGCATTAGCACTAGGGCTAGTGAGAGGATCAGCAGCACGTAGCGCAGGAAGGTTACCCAGTTAAACGTTGGCTTGGTTTTGTCTAGTTGCTGGCTCATCGCTTACCTGCCTTCGTATCGTGGATTAGGTAGGGAACTACGAAGATCGCTACGATCACCAGCAGGATGGTGCCGACGGCGGCAGCGAAGGAGTAGTTGTTGTCGGTCATGAAGTTGTACATGTCAATGGCCGGAACCTTGGTGGAGTAGATTCGCTGAC
Organism: Boudabousia liubingyangii; assembly: GCF_001907245.1. Taxonomy (GTDB): domain Bacteria; phylum Actinomycetota; class Actinomycetes; order Actinomycetales; family Actinomycetaceae; genus Boudabousia; species Boudabousia liubingyangii. The sequence continues at coordinate 66,648 of NZ_MQSU01000004.1, read as the reverse complement.
CGGTAATCGACATGATCAAGTCGAAGGATTTGAGGGACATGTGACCGATGATGACCACGGCGGAAAGCGCGATGGGAGCTAGCTGCGGGAAGATAATCTGGCGGTAGAGTTGCCATTCGGTGGCACCGTCTACGCGAGCGGCTTCGCGTAGTTCGTCAGGAATGCCACGGAAGCCGGCTAGGAAGAGAGCCATAACGTAACCGGCTAGCTGCCAGATGGCGGGAATGGCGATGGCCAAAATACCGAAGGTGACGTTCTGGGTCCAGGAGTTTTGTAGGAACCCTAGGCCTACCATTTGGAATAGTCGGTTCAGACCGGAGGCACTCTCACCCTTCGCTGGGTTTAGCATCCAGCGCCAAACTACACCGGAGGCGACGAAAGAGATCGCCATGGGGAATAGGAATAGGGAACGGAAGACTCCTTCGCCCTTGAGGGGGCGTTCTAGTAGCCAAGCCCAGAGGAACCCGATGATTAGGGTTCCGACTAGGAAGACGACCGTGAAGAGCACCAGGTTGATTAGCGAGTGCTGGAAGGAGCTGTCTTTGAAGAGGTCTATGAAGTTTTTGAAACCGACAAATTTGACGGGTTGAATCCCGGCCACCTGCGGAGCGGTGTACATGTCGGTGGTGGAGGTGTAAATATTTGAGCCAATCAGGCCGTAGACGAAGACGGCTACCAACAGGATTGATGGTGAGATCAGCAATAGGCCCGGAAGCCAACTAGAGATCCGTTTCCGCGATGAAACGGCCTTTTTCTTTTTTGCCATGTTTGTTCCCTTTTTCCATACCCCTAAGGGCGGGTTTGCCAAGTATTAAAGTGACGAGTGGGGAGCCCGACTGATAGCGCCAGCGGGCTCCCCTAGTCGTGCTTGTTTACTTCTTGAGGGACTCTGCAGCCTTTGCTAGTTCGGCCTGTAGAGTGGCTTCATCGGAAGCACCCTGTGCGAACTTGCCCAGTGCATCTAGCATGGCGTTAGAAACGGGGGCAGGTACGGCTGCACCGTGAGCGATGGAGGAAACAATGGTGTCCTTCTTGAAGTCTTCCATAGCGCTCTTCTGGTAATCAGAGAACTTCTCTAGATCGGCGGCCGGGATGTCGGAACGTGCCGGGATGGAGCCCTTAATGGTGTTGAAGGCAACCTGACCTTCTACCGAAGCACAGGTGTTCAACCAGTCCTTAGCGGTGTCCTTGTGCTTTGCCTTGGTAGGCAAGGTGAAGGAGTCAGCTAGGAAGTTGAAGGTGCCCTTGGTACCGGGGACTGCGAAGTAGACGTAGTCTTCGGGGGCCTTCTTCTGTGCGTTGTTGAAGGAGGCTAGGGCCCAGTCACCCATGACGTTGTAGGCGGCGGAGCCGTCAACAACGGGCTTCATGGCGGGCTCCCAGTCTTCACCCAACATGCTCTTGTCGGCTAGGTCTAGGATCTTCTTGTAGTGAGCGATAGCCTTCTTGACGCCGTCGCCGTTCCAGTCGGTCTTGCCGTCGAAGAGGCCGTTGTAGCCTTCAGCGCCTAGGTCCGCTAGGAGGATGTTTTCGAATAGGTTTAGCTGGGTCCATTCCATACCGATGGTGATCGGGGTCTTGCCAGCAGCCTTGATCTTCTCCATGTCAGCGATCCAAGCATCCATGTCAGCGGCGGGCTGGTTCGGGTCTAGACCAACTTCCTTGAGGACCGCGGTGTTGGCCCAAACTACGTTGGAGCGGTGGATGTTGGTGGGGATCGAGTAGATCTTGCCATCAACAGAGAGGCGGTCAACTAGGGTCTTGGGGAAGGCATCACGGAGTTTGAACTCATCGTAGAGCGGGGATACGTCATCTAGGTACTGGGCTTTAATAGCCTCATCTAGTTCCGCACCAGCGTGTGCCTGGTAGGTGTCCGGCGGGTTACCTGCAGCTAGGTCAGCGGCTAGCTTCTGCTTAGCCTGAGAACCGGCGCCACCGGCAACAGCCTGGTTAACGAACTTAATTCCTGCGTGCTGCTTTTCAAAGACCTTAACGAGGGCTTCTAGGCCGTCCTTTTCGGAGCCTGCAGACCACCAGCTGACTACGTCGACGACCTTGTCGCCGCCGGCTTCAGACGTCCCGCCGCCAGAGTTTTCGCTCCCGCCACAAGCGGCTAGGGACAGCGTCATTGCTGCGGCAATGGGTACAACATAGAGTTTACGACGCATTCTTTCCTCCATTTTTCTTTGGGGCAGCTACTTTGCTGCCCGACCGGCACTACCTTAGTGCCTTTAGTTGGGGCCGTTTGTTGTATGACACAACTAACGGTTTCCCGAATAGTCTAACACTTGTAGTGCATCGCACAACATTTATTGCCTTAAGTTTCCAAACTGTTATTTTTGTTCAGCGTCAAAGGTGACAAATAGATAGTTTGGATAAAATTGACCAAAATTTTAGGGACGTACTGGATTAACCAGTACGTCCCTAAATGAGTTTTAGAGGGCTCTGCTGAGCTCCGCTAGTCTCAGATTAGACCTAGTTCGCGAACGGCGTCGCGTTCTTCTTCTAGAGCCTTGATATTGCGTTCAATGCCGGCGCGGGTAGCGTCAGAGATTTCTAGATCCTTAACGATCTCCCATTCGCCACCGTTGGAGGTGCAGGGGAAGCCGTAGACTAGGCCTTCAGGGACACCGTAGGAGCCGTCGGAGGCCACACCAGCGGTTACCCAGTCACCCTCGGGGGTGCCGTTTACCCAGTTGTAGACGTGGTCGATAGCAGCGTTAGCAGCAGAAGCAGCTGAGGAAGCACCACGAGCTTCAATGATGGCAGCGCCACGCTTAGCAACAGTGGGAACGAAGTATTCGTCTAGCCAAGCAGCCTCGACTAGGTCGGCGGCGGGCTTGCCAGCAACGGTAGCGTAAGAAACGTCCGGGTACTGGTCGGCAGAGTGGTTACCCCAAACAGCCATCTTCTTGATGTCGGCTACCGGAGCGCCAACCTTTTCAGCTAGCTGAGCGATTGCACGGTTGTGGTCTAGGCGCATCATAGCGGTGAAGCGAGAGGCCGGAACGTCGGGTGCGGAAGCGGCGGCGATTAGGGCGTTGGTGTTGGCGGGGTTACCAACGACGAGGACGCGGATGTCGTCAGCGGCGTGGTCGTTGATGGCCTTACCCTGGGGGCCGAAGATGCCACCGTTGGCCTGTAGTAGGTCAGCGCGTTCCATGCCCTTGGTACGGGGACGGGCGCCAACTAGTAGACCCACGTTTGCACCGTCGAATGCCTTGTTAGCGTCATCGTAGATGTTGATTTCGCTTAGTAGCGGGAAGGCGCAGTCGTTTAGTTCCATGGCGGTACCTTCAGCGGCCTTTAGACCCTGAGGGATTTCCAGCATGTTTAGCTTGACCGGGGTATCCGGGCCTAGTAGCGCGCCGGAAGCAATACGGAACAGTAGGGCGTAGCCAATCTGGCCAGCTGCGCCGGTGACGGTTACGGTTACGGGGGCTTTCGTCATTCTATGACTCCTTCTAAAAAGATGTCGGAGCGGGTTTGATCCCGCCTTTTGGCTGGAGAATTTCCAAACCTTGATACCCTTTCGGGCACTGTTGCCAGTTTAGCGCGATCAGGGTCACGTTGCCTATTGCGCTCCCCCATTATTCCGGCAGCTACCGGCCCAATTTTGCCTAGCTAAAGAGGTTGGGAACTAGGTCCCATCGGGTGTAAAGTAGTTCACACCCCCGATCTAAGGAGATTCCATGGCAAAGAAGAAATCAGCCGCTAAGTCTGACGACAAGGATCTAAAGAAGAAATCCAAGGTTAAGGCAGATAAAAAGAAAAAGTCTGCAAAGCCTGAAAAACCCGTGAAACTGGGCGGTTGGCAACAAGACCCCCGGACCGCGCTACGGGTTGATGAACACTTTGACCTAGCGGCGTTTGATCGCTCCGGCACTCCGGGTTGGACCCTTGGCCGTAAGGCCGCAGAGGCCTTTATGGAGCAGCGGGCCCAGCACCTCTCGGACCTCCAAGAACAGCTTTTCGCCAATGGGAAAACCGGTTCACGTAAGCGCATCCTCGTCGTGGCACAGGGCCTTGACACGGCCGGTAAGGGCGGCCTAGCCCGTCACGTTATGGGGCAGGTAGACCCGCAGGGTGTGGCCCTAAAGGCTTTTAAAGCACCTACCCCCGAGGAACGTGCTGAACCATTCTTGGCCCGCATCGAACGGGCACTCCCCAAGCCCGGCATGATCGGTTTCTTTGACCGTTCCCAGTACGAAGATATGCTGGTCCCCGGCGTCAATGGCATGGGCGCAGAAGAACTAGCTGAACGTGGCCGGATGATTAACGACTTCGAAAAGCAGCTAGTGGATGATGAGTGCGTCATTTTGAAGGTTTGTCTGATGGTCTCCTATGGAGAACAGGGTCGTCGTCTTCTAGAGCGTTTGGATCGCCCAGATAAGCACTGGAAGTTCTCTCCCCATGATCTTGAGGTTCGGGGCCAATGGTTCAAGTACCAGAGTGTCTACCAAGAGGTCTTGCGTCAGACGTCTACCGATTACGCACCCTGGATGGTAATCCCTGCAGATCACAAGTGGTACGCTCGGGCGGCGGTTTCTGAAGCGCTGACTCGTAGCCTCGAAGAGATGGAACTGACTTGGCCCGAGGCTGACTTTAATGTCGCTGAAGAGCGTGCTCGTTTGGCTCTGACGCTGGATGCGGAACCGACCCTCTCCTGAGGTAGAGCATCGACCAGTATCCCCTAGTCCGGGAAGCGGCCGGCGCACCGTCGGTTAGCCCGCCAGTCTGCTGCGCTGGTCGTAACTAGTTTTATAAAGGTTTGTGCCCCACTGAAATAGATCAGTGGGGCACAAACCTTTAGTTTAGTTTCAGCGGTTTTCGCGGTAGTAGCGAATCAAGCCGGCGGTGGAATCATCCTGAGCGGCTAGGGCTTCATCATCCCCGGCGACTGCGGGGTAAATCTGCAGTGCTAGCTGCTTACCTAGTTCCACACCCCACTGGTCGAAGGAGTTAACACCCCAAACGGCACCCTGAACGAAGGTGATGTGTTCGTAAAGGGCAATCAGTTCACCCATCACGCGCGGGGTTAGGGCCGGCGCCATGATGGAGGTGGAGGGCTTATTGCCGGCGAAGACGCGGGCGGTAACAATCTCTTCGCGAGTACCTTCAGCGCGTACTTCCTCTTCGGTCTTACCGAAGGCTAGGGCCTTGGGCTGAGCGAAGAAGTTGGCGAGGAAGAGTTCGTGTGCGCTCTTATCGCCATCGTTTAGCGGGTAGGCCGGCTTAGCGAAGGCGATGAAGTCCGCGGGGATCAGCTGGGTGCCCTGGTGGATCAGCTGGTAGAAGGCGTGCTGGCCGTTGGTGCCAGGTTCGCCCCAGAAGATCTCACCGGTGGAGTAATCGATGGAGCTGCCATCCCAGCGGACGGACTTACCATTGGATTCCATGGTGAGCTGCTGTAGGTAGGCCGGGAATCGGTGTAGCTGCTGGGCGTACGGTAGTACGGCGTGGGAGGCAGCCTTGACGAAGTTGACGTACCAGACATTTAGTAGGCCCATTAGTAGGGGCACGTTTTCTTCGGGTGCCGCGGTGAGGAAGTGCTGGTCTAGGGCGTGGAAGCCGCCTAGGAACTCTTCAAAGTTTTCCGGGCCTAGGGCGATAGCTAGGGAGGTGCCGATGGCGCTATCTACGGAGTAGCGGCCACCTACCCAGTCCCAGAAGCCGAAGGCGTTAGCGGGGTCGATCCCGAACTCGGCGACCTTTTCTAGGGCGGTAGAGACGGCGATGAAGTGCTTGGCGACGGCTTCCTTGGATTCCTTACCGTCTAGGGCGCCAGCGGCCTCGAGGGCTTCTAGCAGCCAGGTGCGAGCTAGACGCGCGTTGGTGAGGGTTTCTAGAGTGGTGAAGGTCTTGGAGGCCACGATGAACAGGGTGGTCTCGGGGTCTAGGTCCGCGGTCTTCTGAGCGACGTCGGTGGGGTCAATATTGGAAACGAAGCGGCATTCTAGGCCTTCTTGGACGTAGGGCTTGAGGGCTTCGTAAACCATGACGGGGCCTAGGTCAGAGCCGCCAATACCAATGTTGACGACGGTTTCGATGCGCTTTCCGGTAATACCGACCCATTCGCCGTTACGGACGCGACGGGCAAAGTCGTAAACGCGCTCGAGGACGCGGTGGACGTCTTGGACAACTTCCTGACCGTCTACGGCCAGCTTGTCTTCCTTGGGGCGACGGAGCGCGGTGTGGAGGACGGCGCGGTCTTCGGTGTTGTTGATGTGCTCGCCGTTGAACATCTGGTCACGGCGGGTGAGGACGTTGGTTTCTGCTGCTAGGTCTAGCAGGTTCTTGAGGACGTCCTCGGTGAGGATGTTCTTTGATAGGTCCACGTGTAGGTCAGCGGCGGTGAAGGTGAATTTTTCGGCGCGCTGACGGTCGCTTTCGAACCAGCCACGCAGGTCTACCTGCAGGTCATCGTGCAGTTGGCCTAGTCGGGTCCATGCTTCGGTCTGCGTGGGGTTTACTGGTGCAGTCATTTTGCTCCTTAGTTGGGTACGAAAGTTTCGTTTGTTTATAAGCTTAGTTGAAAGGTGACGTTCAGGACGCGCCGATCTGGCTCATGGGAGCCAAGATCACCAGTCCGAGGGCTAACAGGCCGTAGAAGATCGCGTCAAAACGCCAGTTTTTGCCGGCGTTCCAGGCTTGATCAGAACGGTAGATCAGACGTGAGACCGCATTGACCGCACAGATTAGCGCCAGCATGTAGATGGCGACTTTTACGCTGCCGTAGATAGCAACGACGACAGTTAGTACCAGGGCGCACACTAGGATTAGGGCAGCCGTGTAGTTCTGTCTGGGCGGGCGATGGTCAGGCATTGATTTTCCGATTAGCTCTTAACGTGTTTGGTCGTCCGGTCTCAGTGGAAGAAGTGACGGACACCGGTCAGGTACATGGTAACGCCAGCAGCCTGGGCAGCAGCGATCGATTCTTCATCACGGATGGAACCGCCGGGCTGGACGATAGCTTTCACGCCAGCGTCGATCAGGTACTGTACCCCATCGGCGAAGGGGAAGAAAGCATCTGAAGCGCAGACGGAACCGCGGGCGCGTTCGGGGGCGCTGGGGGCGGCTTCGGCTCGGGCCCCACCGGGGGTGTCGATGTCAGCGGCGGCGTCACCGGTGCTGCGGGCACCTAGGGTGTTGGCACGTTCAACGGCTAGCTTCACGGAGTCAACCCGGTTTACCTGTCCCATGCCCACACCAACGGTGGCCTGGTCTTTAACCAAGAGGACGGCATTGGATTTAACAGCACGGACGGTCCGCCAGGCGAAGGCTAGGTCCGCTAGGGTCGCTTCATCAGCACCGGGGCCGGAAACTAGTTGCCAGTTGGCCGGGTCGTCACCATCCTGGTCGATTTGGTCGACGCTTTGAGCTAGCGCTCCCCCGCTGATTACCTTGAGTTCGCTCTGGGTTTGGGGGGCCGGCTCTACCTCTAGGACGCGGAGGTTCTTTTTACGGCTTAGGACCTCCAGGGCACCTTCTTCGTAGGCGGGAGCTAGGACGACCTCGGTGAAGATGGGGACGATTTGTTCGGCTAGTTCTACGGTCACGGGACGGTTGACGGCAATCACGCCACCGAAAGCCGATACCGGGTCGCAGGCGTGAGCTTTACGGTGTGCGGTGGCCACGTCCTCGGCAATGGCAATGCCGCAGGGGTTGGCGTGTTTGATGACGGCAACGCAGGGTTCTTCATGGTCGTAGGCGGCCCGCAGGGCGGCATCGCCGTCGGTGTAGTTGTTGTAGCTCATGGGCTTACCGTGGAGCTGTTTCGCGTTGGCGATTCCGTGGCCGCTGCCGTCGGTGTATAGTTCCGCGGCCTGGTGGGGGTTTTCGCCGTAGCGTAGGGTCGCTTGGGCTTCCCACTGCGGGTTTAGAGCGGCGGGTTTTTCGGGGGCCGAGGTTGCGTCCGCAGCTTCCTGCTTGTTGTCACCGGCTAGTTGCTGGGCCATCCAGGTGGAGATTTCACGATCGTAGTCTGCGGTGTGACGGAAGGCTTCCGCAGCTAGTTGCTTACGTTCTTCGGCATCGAAGCCACCCTTTGCGAGTGCGGCTAGTAGGTCGGGGTAACGTTCGGGGTTCACGATGACGGTGACGTCTTTGTGGTTCTTGGCGGCGGCGCGGACCATGGAGGGGCCGCCGATATCGATCTGTTCCACGCAGCTGGGGAAGTCCGCACCCGACTTAACGGTTTCTACGAAGGGGTAAAGGTTGCAAACCACAATGTCGATCGGGGTGATTTCTAGGGTGCTGAGTTGCTCTAGGTGAGTGGGGAGGCTGCGGTTAGCTAGGATGCCTCCGTGGATCTTGGGGTGCAGGGTTTTTACTCGACCGTCTAGGCATTCGGGGAATTCGGTGACCGCACTGACGGGGGTAACGGGCAGGCCCGCTTTTTCAATGGTTTGAGCGGTTGATCCGGTAGAAACGATTTCGATTCCGGCAGCCACCAGGCCGCGGGCTAGGTCTTCAAGGCCGGTCTTGTTATAGACCGAGATTAGGGCTCGACGGGTGGTGGGTGCTTTCGGCATAATCAGTTCCCTTCGTTTTCTGTTGCCGTTTCCACTGCCGCTTCTTCAACGACAGTTGCGGGTTTGGGTTTGCTTGGCAGGACGCCAATGACCCCGTGTGCGGCCGGTGAGCCGACCCGGGAAAGTCGGTGCGAGACACTCTTAGTGTAGACCTGAAAGCGGGCTTTGACTTCTGTAGCGAAAGCTAGTCGAATCAGAGCGTAGATTCCGAAACTTTGGAACCAAATACTGAAGGTGGCTCGGAGGACGGGTGGGCCAACTAGGGTTAGTCGACCGGGCCCTAGGGCTCCCTGCGAGGTCCAGATCAGCAGGAAGGTAGTTAGGAAGATGAAGGCTCCAGCTACCGGTACGGTGTAGCGCAACTGGGAGAGTTTCCGTTCTGAGCGCCAGACGGCCAGCAGGGCCCAAGCTAGGAAGAAGGGCCAGATGGCTGGCCAGAAGCTTTCCGTGCTGGCGGGGATTGCACCTAAGACCGGGATCGCGGGGACTGGTCCGGGCGGGTAGGATCCGGGACCGTACCAGGTGTCTACTCCCAGGTAGAAGCCGGTTCCAGCAATCCAGCTGAGGGACCAGGCGAGGAGGTCTGGCAGGTAGGCCAGTTGGGCTAGTACGAGGAGGATTTTCTCCCAGGTTCCAGCCCCTAAAGCTTGAGCGATTTCGCTGATTCGGCTAAAGCCGACGATTACGGCTGCCACCAGCGCAATGAGCCCAATAGCGAGGTTTGCTAGGGTCACGCGCCAGCCGATTTCTAGTCCCCGGTAAAGGTCGCGTGGGCCGGAGGCGAGGAAGTTTAGGAGTTGATCATCAACTCGATCATCGTTTAGGTAGCCTAGGTTCTCATCTAGGTCCATCCGGTATTTTCGTAGCCTACGCAGTCCTTGCCAGAGGATCGATAGGCCAGAGACTAAGAGTGAGCCTAGGAAGATTCTGCCGATTCCAATGCCGCTGGGTGCAGTCATGGATAGGAGCAATGCCCCAAAGGTAAAACCTAGGGGGAAGGTCAGGAGGGCAGCTAGGTGCACATCCGAACGAAGCTTTAGCGCCATTTGTGCCAGCAGGATGATCACTAGGGTCATGCCGGCGGGCAGTAGTGTGGCGGCGGTGTCGGCGATTGGGTAGGCCCCGAACAGGGAGGCACCCCAGATGCTGGTGCCGAATCCGATCACGTCTGCCCAAGAGGTTTCCGCTAGCCAGCGGTTACTGGTTTGGCTGAGGTAGCCGGCGAAGGTGATCGCTAGGCTTAGAGCCCAGCTGAGGAAGACAACTTCTAGGCCAGCCAGCAGCACCCTTGACCAGCCTTGAGGCAGGTGGAAGGGTGCTGCTGTTTGCGCCTGAGTGCCCGTTTGGGTCACAGGAAGCTCCGGACTAGTTCAGCGGTCTGGGTGGGGGTCTTACCGACCTTCACGCCGACGGCTTCTAGGGCTTCGGCCTTGGCAGCGGCGGTACCGGCAGAACCGGAAACAATTGCGCCCGCGTGGCCCATGGTCTTGCCTTCGGGGGCGGTGAAGCCCGCGATGTAGGCGACTACCGGTTTGGTGACGTGTTCCTTGATGTACTGGGCGGCGCGTTCTTCTGCGTCGCCACCGATTTCACCGATCATGACGATTGCGTCGGTGTTCGGGTCGGCTTCGAAGGCAGCGAGGGCATCGATGTGGCTAGTGCCCACAACCGGGTCGCCACCAATGCCTAGGCAGGTGGTGAAGCCTAGGTCGCGTAATTCGTACATGAGCTGGTAGGTCAGGGTGCCGGACTTGGACACTAGGCCTAGGCGTCCTGGGCCGGTGATGTCTGCCGGGGTAATCCCCACATTGGACTGTCCGGGGCTGATAATGCCGGGGCAGTTGGGGCCAATGATGCGGGTACCTTTTTCTTTGGCATAGGCGCAGAATTCGACGGCGTCCTTGACGGGTACGCCCTCGGTAATGACGACTACTAGTTCCATTCCGGCGTCGATGGCTTCTAGGACAGCGCCCTTGGTGAAGGCCGGCGGGACGAAGATGACGGAGGTGTTTGCTCCGGTTGCTTCGCGGCCTTCCTTGACGGTGCCGAAGACCTTTACGCTGACCGGGCCGGCCTGGAGGCTGTCAGCCTTGGGGCCGTAGGGTTCGACGTTGAATTCGACTTCGGTGTTGGCCTTGCGGGGGTTGACGCCGCCAGCAATGCGGGTGCCCGCGTTGAGCATCCGGCCAGTGTGTTTCATGCCTTCTGCCCCGGTCATACCCTGGACTAGGACAATTGAGTTTTCATCTAAAAAGATTGCCATTTGAGTTCTCTCCTAGGTTCGGGTTAGTTGGCTTGGGCGGCTAGTTTGGCAGCGGCAGCGGCGGCCTCGTCCATGGTTGGAATCATGGTGACCAACGGGTGGTTGGCGGATTCGAGGATGGCGCGGCCGGCTTCTACCCGGTTGCCGTCTAGGCGAACTACGATCGGTTTGGTGGCGGTGTCACCAAGAATGTTCAGGGCTTCGATGATGCCGTTGGCAACCTGGTCACAGGCGGTGATGCCACCGAAGACGTTGACTAGGACGGAGCGTACCTGCGGGTCTTCAATGATGATCTTGAGGCCGTCGGCCATCACCTGGGCGGAAGCGCCACCACCGATATCAAGGAAGTTCGCGGGCTTGACCCCGTATTCTTCACCGGCGTAGGCGACTACGTCTAGGGTGGACATGACCAGGCCGGCACCGTTACCGATGATGCCTACTTCGCCTTCTAGGCGAACGTAGTTGAGGCCGGCGTCTTTTGCGGCCTGTTCACGCGGGTCTACGGTGGACTTGTCTACTAGCTCTAGGTGTTCTGGGTGACGGAAGCGAGCGTTGTCGTCTAGGGTGACTTTCGCGTCTAGGGCTAGGCATTCACCTTCGGGGGTGATAACTAGCGGGTTGACTTCCACTAGGGTGGCGTCTTCGTCGCGGTAGGTTTCCCAGAGTTTAATGAGGACGGGGACGACGGCGTCGTGGTGTTCTTCGGGGATTAGGGCCTGGCGGCAGATGTCGCGGGCGACTTCCTCGTCAATGCCGCGGGTGGGGTGTAGTCCCACGCGGGCTAGTTTTTCGGGGGATTCTTTCGCTAGGGTTTCAATATCCATGCCGCCTTCGGCGGAGCAGAGCACTAGGTGCTGCCCTGAGGCGCGGTCTAGCAGGATGGAGAAGTAGTATTCGACGGCGATGTCAGCGGCGGTGGCGACCATGACGCGTTTGACGTCGTGGCCCTTAATGTTGAGCTGTAGGATCGCTTCGGCTTTTTCCTTGGCTTCTTCCGGGTTGTGTGCTAGTTTGACGCCACCGGCTTTACCGCGGCCACCGGTTTTCACCTGGGCTTTGATTACATATAACTCGGCGTTGAGTTCTTTGGCACCTGCTTCGGCTTCGCTGCCGGTCGTGGCTACCGCGTACGGTAGTACGGGCACGCCGTGGGCGCCGAATAGTTCGCGTGCCTGGTATTCGTAGAGGTCCACTTTGGTCCTTTCTTAGTTGTAACCCTTAGTGATGGGATTTACTCACTGACTATCGTATGCTTTTTGGAGCTTTTTCGATAGTGCTTCGAATGCACTCTTAATGGTCTCACCCATGACCGTTGCACCCTTTACATTGGGGTGCGTCCGGTCAGATTGCAGTAGTTTGGGGTTTTCTTTGGCCACTGTGGCCCAGTCTGCGACGATCACATTGGGGTATTTTGCGGCCACCTCGTTAAGAATTTCGTTGGTTCGCGGCACGAAGGTGGACCGGGAGCCAATATTGACGAGGACGATTTGTCGCTTTGGCCCTAGGGCCTTGATTAGTTCTTCCAGTGGGGCCGGGTCTGGGAGACCGGCGTTGGTACCGAAGTCGACGACGACGGCGCGGCGCAGTTCGCCCGCATCCTGTGCCTGTTTGAGGAAGCCCATGGCGTGTTTCCACTGCGAGTTGGACTTAGCGTGAATAGCGATCCCGGGGAAGACTTCTTTGAGGCCGTCTTTGGAGGTGACGATCAGGGAGTCGCCCAGCGCGGTGATTTCTTCACCGGTGGGGATGGTCGGGTCGGCTAGGCCTTTAGCTTCGTAGGCTTTGGCAATGCCTTGGGATTCAAGTTCGGCTTGGGCTTTAGCTTTGGCCTCAGCTTCGGCTTTAGCTTTAGCGGCGGCGGCTTCGCGCGCGGCTTCCATTTGGGCAGCGGCGGCGGTAGCGTCGGTGACGACGGTTAGTTTGCTCTGTTCTTCACCTTCGATTTGTGCTCCCACGGCTGATAGTTTGGGGGCGGTGGCGGCGGCGAAGAGGGTGAAAGCGGTTAGGGTGGTTACCCCTAGCGTGATGGGGCGCCAGATCTTTGGGGGTGCGGCACGTAGGGCTCGCAGGGTGTAGGTGATGCCATCGCGACGCATGGGGGTTTCAACCCAGCGGAAGGAGGCGTCCGCCCCGACTACACAGAGGATCACGACGAGGACGCGCAGCGCCCAGTACTTCCAGGTACCGTCGGGAACTACCCAGGCTTGTTCGGCGATTAGTAGGACGGGCCAGTGCCACAGGTAAATACCGTAGGAGCGCTGCCCGATCCAGACGCTAGCCGGGTTGTCAACGATCGTTTCAGAAAATTTCGGCATTAGTAGCAGGCCGGCAATCAAGAGTGCCGCTGCTAGTGAGGCTCCCAGTAGTCCGCCGCGGTAAGTGGCGGTGCCTTCTTCGGTGAGCATCACGGAGAGGGTCATGAGGACACCTAGGCCGATGATGATGAAGGTAGGCCCAAAGACGCGGGGATTTAGTTTGGGGAAGGGGTTGTGAATCCTGGTGGTGTAGGCCATCGCTAGGATAGCCCCGATCATCAGACCGAAGGCGTGCGTGTCTAGACCGTAGTAGACGCGGGTAGCGTCGTTTCCGGGGACGAATAGCAGTGCCATGGCGGTGGCTGATAGTAGGGCCATGAGGCCGGTTAGGCCAGCGCGTGCCTGCCAGGTTTTCCCAGCCCAGATCAGGGCGATTAGGATTAGCGGCCACAGTACGTAGAACTGTTCTTCTACACCTAGGGACCAGAGGTTTGCGTAGATTATCGGTGAGGTCCGGTCAAAGTATGAGGAGCCCGCAAAGATTTCCACCCAGTTGGTGGTAAAGGTCAGGGCTCCGGCCAGTTGTCGTCTGATCCCAACTAGTAGGTCACGGTTGGTTAGGGCCGCGATGGGGGTACAAACCAGCACTAGGGTCAGGACTGCCGGGATAAGGCGCCGGGCCCGTCGAACCCAGAAGTTAGCTAGGTTCAGGTTGGAGAACTGCTGATAGTGACGAAGTAGCAGGGTGGAGATGAGGAAGCCAGAGAGGACAAAAAAGATGTCTACACCAATGAACCCGCCGGTCAGTGCGGCAGGGTGCAGGTGGTAGATGAGCACGGCCGCGATCGCTAGGGCGCGCAGGCCGTCAAGGCCGGGGATCCGTCCGCCTTGGTCGCCGGTGATGCGCGGGTAAGGGTTCGTTCTGGTGTTACTCATATCTTCTTTACCTTAGCGAATCTCAGCATGAGGCGTTTGTGTTTTCCATCGTCGAAGGTAACTTCGGCGATTTCGGCTTCCCCACTGCCGGTTACGTCCATGACTATACCGGTCCCGAAGGTGGGGTGCTCGATTCGGTCTGCGGGTTTGATCCCGTAGTGGAATCGGGTTTGGGAGGACTGTTTTTCGCTGGCTTTTTTGGCGGCTTTGGCGGCCGCGCGGGCCCTAGCGGTCGCCCCCATGGTGGGTTCGGCTCGGCGGCTCAGATCCGGCATGGGGCGGGCCCGGCCACTACCGTAGGCGGGGGCAAAATCGGTATCGTCCCCGTAGTCGCTACTGGAGTAGTTACCGCTGTAGGAGTCATCGCCGTAGCCGCGCCCATAGCGGCCAGAGCCATAACCGCCGGAACCGTATCCGCCTCGGCCAGAACCATAACCAGACCCGTAACCGTAACCGGCACTCCCCTGCTGGAAGCTTTGTTCACTGAATGTCGTGGCGCGACGAGCTTCTTGGACCTCCGCCGGAATATCGGCCAGGAAGCGCGAGGCGGGTAGCATCTGCGGGGTTCCCCAAGAACTGCGGGAGCCGGCGCGGGTCAGGTAGAGCTGTTCGCGAGCGCGCGTCACGGCCACATAAGCTAGCCGACGTTCTTCGCTCAGCTCGTTCGGGTCCTCTAGGGAACGCGAGTGCGGGAAGGTACCGTCTTCCATGCCGGTCACGAAGACCACGGGGAACTCGAGGCCCTTCGCGGTGTGTACGGTCATGAGGGTGACTTGGCCTTCCTCGTCATGTTCTAGTTGGTCTGCGTCTGCAACTAGGGCGACGCTTTCTAGGAAGGCACCCAGGGTGCTTTGGTTTTCTTCCCGGGCGGGCGGGTTTTGGTCGAATTCGAGGGCGACCGCGTGAAGTTCAGCTAGGTTGTCGACACGACTGGCGTCCTGCAGGTCGGTGGAGGCACGCAGGGCCGCTAGGTATCCCGAATCGTCCAGGATTTGGTCTAGGAGGGGCGCGATGGGGTCGCCTTCTTCGGGGTTGAGGCGCAGGATTTGTAGCCAGAATTCGCGCAGGGTTTTGGTGACGCGGGCGCTGAGGTCGTTAAAGGGCGGCAGGGTGGCCAGTTCGGGCCAGATACGGTTTAGTAACGCGTGGAGTTTGGCGGCGTCCGGGTAGTCCGCGTTCGTTACCTTGGGGGCCTTTTCCGCGGGCTTTTCCTCTTCCGAGGTCGCAGCTTCCGGCAATACCGGCAGGTCACTTAGAACTAGGCGTGAGAGCGCGGCACCTAGAGAGACGCCGACTCGCTGAGCGTAGGCGTTGAGCGTAGCGATGGTTTTATCGCCTATCCCCCGTCGCGGAGTGTTAATGATGCGCAGGATGGAGACGGTATCGTCCGGGTTTTCGAGCACGTGCAGGTAGGCGATGGCGTCTTTGATTTCTTTACGATCGTAGAATCGCGTACCGCCAATGACCCGGTAGGGAATACCGTTTTTGACTAGGGCATCTTCTAGGGCGCGGGATTGTGCGTTGGTGCGGTAGAAGACGGCCACGTCCCCGTAGGTGCGGCCCTGGGCACGCAGGGCGTCGATTTCGGTGATCAGGAAGTTTGCTTCATCCCGGTCCGATTCGGCCGCGTCGGTAACGATTTTGGCTCCGTCACCGTGGGCGGTCCAGAGGTTTTTGGCTCGGCGGCCCTGGTTGGCAGCAATGATCGCGTTCGCGGCAGACAGGATGTTCTGGGTGGAACGGTAGTTTTGTTCTAGGGTGATGGTGCGGGCGTCTTTGAAGTCTTTTTCGAACTCTTCAATATTGCGGATGGTGGCCCCGCGGAAGGCGTAGATGGACTGGTCAGAGTCACCCACGACGGTCAGCTGGGCGGGCTCAACGTCTTTCCCGTTTCCGACTAGGACGCGCACTAGTTCGTACTGGGCGTGGTTCGTATCCTGGTATTCGTCAACTAGGATGTGCCGGAAGCGCCGGTGGTAGTGTTCGGCGATCGCGGGGTGTTCGCGTAGCAGCTTGACGCTGAGCATGATCAGGTCGTCAAAGTCGACGGCATTCGCGTCCCGCAGGCGCTGCTGGTAGGTGGCGTAGATTTTAATGAGCGCCTGAGATTGTGGGTCTTTGGCGGCAGAGGCCTCGTACCCTTCGGGGCTGATCAGGTCATTTTTGAGGTCTGAGATTTTGAAGGCGAAGCTCTTCGGGGGGAACTGTTTGGGGTCTAGGTTTAGTTCTTTACAGATCAGGGTGACTAGTCGTTGAGCGTCGGCCTGGTCGTAGATGGTGAAGGTGGTTTTGAGTCCGGCGGCGTTGGCGTGCTGGCGTAGGATGCGCACGCAGGCGGAGTGGAAGGTGGAGACCCACATATAGTTGGCGGCGGGGCCCACCAAATTGCTGACGCGTTCGCGCATTTCGGCGGCCGCTTTATTGGTGAAGGTGATCGCTAGGATTTCGGAGGGGCGGGCCTGTCCGGTGGCGATTAGGTAGGCGATGCGGTGCGTGAGTACGCGAGTTTTGCCTGAGCCTGCACCCGCGATTACAAGGAGGGGCGCGCCGGTATGTTCGACGGCGGCGGCTTGTTCGGGGTTTAGGCCTTCTAGGAGGTCTTCGGGGTTGGTGCGCCGAGGGGGCGTGGGGGCGTCCTCGTCATGGTCAGAGTAGATGCCCGTAGAAAGCTGCGGTAGGCGCGCGGGGGCGCTGGTGGCTTTGGGGGCGTTTAGACCGAGGCTGGCGAAGAGGCTATCCATAGTGTTCATAGATTAACGCGTCTAGGGCGGCGGAGCTTTGCTTTGTTCCGCGTGCCCTGTGAATTCGGTTTTCTGTGGATTGGGGCTAGTGCATTTTGTCCACTGTTGGGCTTCTCACTGGTCATTCTTATTGGGATTGTGTCACAATAGGCGACGAACACGGGAGCCCTACCGACTGGGCTGAGAGGAAAGCACTTTCGCTTTCGACCGTTTGGACCTGAACCGGGTAATGCCGGCGCAGGAAGGTTTTCTCTTCTCCGTGCCCCGCGCACGTAAAAGCTACGTGCGTCCTTGCAACTGCATGAAGGAGCACTTTTCTTATGGCAACTAAGCCGAACTTGAACTGGCGAGTCATTGACATTGTTACCGCCGCTGTCCTAGCTGTCGTCACCGGCCTGATCTTCCTAGGCTGGAATATTGTGGGCGGTCAGCTCTGGTCTACCGTTAACGCCATCACCCCCGGTATGGGTGGACTGGTGGCCGGCGTTTGGCTGATCGGTGGCGTGCTGGGTGGCTTGATCATCCGTAAGCCCGGCGCTGCCCTGTTCGTTGAAACCCTAGCAGCGACGATCTCTGCACTACTGGGTTCCCAGTGGGGTATTTCCACGATTTACTCGGGCCTAGCACAGGGTGCCGGCGCGGGAATCATCTTCCTACTCTTCGCCTACCGTAAGTTCAACCTGCCGGTCGCCATGTTGGCCGGTGCGGGTGCAGGCGTGGGCGCCTGGGTTTTGGAACTGTTCTACGGCTCCACCCCGAACATCGCCCTGGGCTTCACCTACAATGCCATCTACTTGGGTTCCCTAGTGGTTTCTGGCGCGATCCTAGCTGGCCTACTGGGCTGGATCCTAACTCGCGCACTAGCTACCACTGGCGCCTTGGATCGTTTAGCTTCGGGCCGCGAAGCCCGCATTGTGGACTGAGCTGAAGCTAATTAGTTTTTACTGTGGAGATTAAGCCAGCTGCCGTTTCCGCCCGCGGGTGGGGTTGGCGGCACGCATCCCGACGAAACTTCACCCTGTCCGGGTTGGACCTTGAGGTTCAGCCCGGACAGCGGGTTTTACTACTGGGCCCTTCCGGGGCGGGTAAGTCTACTTTCCTGCACGCCTTGGCAGGCGTTTTAGCTGCTGACGAGGGCGAACAGGCCGGTCAGCTTTTGATTGACGGGCAGGCCCCGGCGGACCAACGCGGCCGAGTGGGCATGGTCCTGCAGGACCCAAACTCGCAGGTGATTGTGGGTAAGGTCGGGGATGACGTGGCCTTCGGGCCAGAGAGCCTGCAGGTCCCCCGGCCAGAGATTTGGCAGCGTGTCTATGAGGCCCTGGATGCGGTGGGTTTGGACGTGCCGTTAACTAGGCCCACGAACGCGCTTTCCGGCGGCCAAAAGCAGCGCATGGCACTGGCGGGCGCGCTGGCCATGGCCCCCGGGCTGCTGCTTCTGGATGAGCCGACTGCCAACTTGGACCCAGAAGGCATTTTGGAGGTTCGTGATGCGGTGATCCGCGCCCAGGAACGTACCGGTGCCACGCTGATCGTGGTGGAGCACCGGGTGCCAATCTGGGCTGAGCACGTGGACCGGATTGTGGTCCTAGAAAAGGGCGGCGGCGTGCGCGTCGATGGCCCGCCCGCTCAGGTCCTAGCGGAGCACGGCGCAGAACTGGCTGAACAGGGCGTGTGGGTCGCGGACTTTGAACGCCCCAAGCCGCTCCCCAAGGTGAGCGTAAAGGACCGGGCGCTATTTAAGGCTGTCTCGAAGCAGCTTTCGCCGGAAGAAGCGGGCGAAACTAGCGAGCCAAGGGATACGCAGCACGCGTCCTCGGCAAAGCTAGAACCGATTATTTGGGCCGATGACCTGACTATCGGCTACTCGCCGGAACACCCGGTCGGGCAGCACCTACAGTGCTCGATCCCCCGCGGGGTTTCCACCTGCATTACTGGCGTGAATGGGGCCGGTAAGTCCACTTTGGCTCTGACCTTGGCGGGCCTGCTGCCGGCCCTTTCGGGCACGGTCCACGCTTCAGAAGACCTGCGCACTCCCCTGCCGGATGAGCCGATCGTGAAGAAACATTTTTGGCGTCGCCAAGCACCGAAGGGCCTGCTGGGCGCGGACGGGCTGTTGCCGGTTGATCCGCATGATTGGTCCTCAAAGCAGCTTTTACCCCGTTTGGGTACGGTCTTCCAGTCTCCAGAGCACCAGTTCGTGACCAGTACCGTGGTCGGTGAGCTGATGGCGGGCCCGCAGGCGCTGGGGATCGCGGAGGAAGAAGCTCATGAGCAGGCCATGGAGGTGCTGACTCGTTTACGTTTGGACAAGCTAGCGAAGGCGAACCCGTTCACGCTGTCGGGCGGGGAAAAGCGCCGCCTGTCAGTGGCGACCGTGCTGGTTAGTGCCCCGCAGGTAATTTTCCTTGATGAGCCGACTTTCGGCCAGGATTTGCGGACTTGGCGGGAGTTGATTCGCCTGCTTAAGTCACTGATTGAGCAGGGCACGACCCTGGTGTCGGTGACGCATGATGAGGATTATTTGGCGGCCTTGGGTCAGCATATTTTGCACGTGGATGAAAGCGGGGTGAGCGTGAAGTGAGTAGTTCGCAGGCGGCCTCGGCGGGGAAAGGAAGCGAGCTGGCACAGCCCACCGGTGCGGTGAGCCCCGTGGTGGGCGGGAAGCCCGTGGATCTGGGCCCCTATGGGGCGCCCACGCTAACTGAGCCCCCGTATTTTATTGCCTCAACGAATCCTTTCGCGCGCATTTTGGCCCTGTTCTGCCTTTCTACCCCACTGATGGTGACGGTGGACTGGGTGAGTGGCCTGACCGCACTGGTTTTGGAAGTGATTGCGTTAGCTGCTGGGGGCGTGAAGTTTAGGCACTTAGCTAGGATGGCTTGGCCGATCCTGCTGGCGGCCCCACTGGCCTCGGTGACCATGTTGCTTTATGCGAAGCCATCCGGGCAGGTTTATTTCTCTTGGTGGCTGATGAACATTAGCGATAATTCGATCAAGTTAGCTTCGGCGATCCTGATTCGAGTTTTGGCTTTGGCCCTGCCGGCGGTGGCCCTGTTTTTGCATACGGACCCGACTAGGGCGGCGGATGCGCTGGCGCAGAATGCGAAGTTGCCGGTGCGTTTCGTTTTGGCGTCTTTGGCGGCGGTGCGGATGACGGGCCAGTTGATGAATGAGTGGCGGATTATGGAGTTGGCTCGCCGGGCGCGTGGTTTGACCGATACGGGCAAGTTTAAGCGCTTTGGGCAGATGGCTTTTGCGATGTTGGTGATTGCGATTCGTCGGGCCGCGGACTTGTCTACGGCGATGGAGGCGCGGGGCTTTGGGTCGAATCCGAGGTCGTGGGCTCGCCCGTCTGAGTGGCGAGGGCGTGACACTTTGACTATTTTGGCAGGTATAGGTATTGCTGCCGTCGCCTTGGGGGCGGCAGTCTGGGCGGGCACGTTCCGCTGGTTTGGTTTGTAATAGCGCTTAGCTTTGAGGTATTGATGAAGGATTGCGTCCCGGCGCCAGACTTTCTTTCTGACGAACAGCGTTCCACGATTGGGACCTTACTTTCTGCCGGTCCGGTCCGTGACCTTCCGGGCCCCTACCGGATGTTGCTGGATGGCCCGGCGGGTACGGGCAAGACCACTATGGGGCGTTGGCTGGTACAGGAGTTGCGGGCTCGGGCTGCTTCGGGTGAGCACCCGGAGTACGAGCCGTGGGCTAACGTACAGCTACTGTCGATGGATTCGTTCTACCCGGGTTGGGATGGTTTGGCAGCTGCGCAGACCATTTTGGAACAGCAGATTTTAGCTTCGGTGAAACCACAGTATCCGACGTGGGATTGGGAGTTGAATGTTCCAGGTCCAGCAGTGAAGATTGACCCGACGGTGCCGTTGATTATTGAGGGTTGTGGGGCGATTACTCCGCGCTCTTACCTGTCGGCACACTTTACGATTTGGGTGGAGATTTTGGATACTCAGCGTCGTAAGGATCGGGCTTTGGGCCGCGATGGTGAGATTTTTGCCCCGCACTGGGAGCGTTGGGCCGACCAGGAGGCCGCGCACTGGGATGCTAGCCACCCGCGTGACCTGGCCGATTTGGCACTATTTGGGTGAACTGATCGGTTTTGGGCGCTTAGAGTTCGACCGCAGCTTTTAGTTCTTTTTCGTAACGGGGTTCGAAGGTTCCTAGGATTTGGGGTAGGAGTTCGTCTAGGCCGTAGGCGGCACCGACGAAGGCCCCGCCGACTGCAGCTAGGGAGTCTGAATCCCCCGTCGTGTTGACGAGGACGCGCAGGGCCTGTTCCGGGTTGCCACCGTATAGTCCGGCTGCGACCCAGGCGGTTCGGTAGCATTCTTCCGCGATCCACCCCTGCCCAAGGGCAGCAGAAATATCGTTATTTAGGTAGCGTTCGTAGGCCTGCGGGTCGCGGATCTCGTCAGCTCCGGCCTGAAGGAACTTTCGAAGTTCGGCCTCCAGTTCCGGGGTGAAACCTAAGTAGTATTGACGGCCCAGTTCTAGGGCATCGACCCCAGCCTGATAGCCGGCCTCGGCCCACCACTCAGGGGTAAACAGATCGCCTTGGGGAGCCCCTTCATGCGCCACCATTATCCGTCGCACCAGTAGCGCGGCCGCAGCCGCCGCCCAGTCAGCATAGGGATGATCGTGAGTGGTCTGGGATTGTAGGATCGCCAAGGTGACCAGAGCGCCCTCGTCAATATTTAATAGGCCCATCCAGGGTGAACGCATGATTGTGCCGCAGCCCTTGGAGCCGCTACCTTGGGCGCCTTCTAGGCCGGTTAGTTCAGGTAGGTTTTCCCGGTTTGGGGCCTTTCGTAGCAGGTCCCAGGCGCGCAGCGCACCAATGACGGTGCGTCCGGGTGCGCGGTCGAAAGTATTATCCGGGTCGTGGAAGTAGCCTAGGAATTGGTCCGCGTAGAAGCAGCGAATCTGGTTTGCGGACCTAGTGCTAGGTAGGGCCTGTACCCAGTCGGGGTGTTCGTTGAGGAGTTCTCGGGTGGCCGCTAGGGCGTAGAGGCTCATCTGCGTGTCGTCGGTGACCTGCAGGAAGGGCGGAAGGATCAGCATGTCGGGCGTGATGTCCTCGTATTTGACGAACTCGGTGATCCGACCCCAGGCATCCCCTAGGGCTAGGCCGTAAATACTGCCGGTAACGTAACGCTGGTTCATGAGTTTATTCTACTGCGATAGCGACGCGAGCAGGCCTGTTTTGGTGCGCAGAATCTTCTCAACGGTGACGAGCGCACTCCCCTATCTTTTAGTGGCTGTGGAAGCGTGCGGAGGGCTGGTTTTCTAGGGCTTGGCGGACGATCTCTGTGAAGCGTTCGTTCATGGGTGGGAGTTGGTCAGCACGGACGAAGGCGCATTCGGTGTTTTCCCCGTCCGCAGGCCAGGGTTTGGTGTTTCGGGAGGATTCGGCGACCAGCATGCTGAAGGCTAGGTCTAGGTAGATGGTGTCGTCCCCGTTCGCGTAGATGACTGGTCCGACTACTTGGGTGCTGAGTAGCCGCTGCGGGATTACGTTAATGCCGGTTTCTTCTAGGGCTTCCCGGATGCCGGCGACGGCTGGTTCTTCCCCGGGGTCGACGATCCCAGTGACGGGTGTCCAGTTGCCGTTATCGGAGCGGCGTACGACTAGGACGTCCCACTGGGTGGGGTCTAGGGGTCCTTCGGGGAGTTCTGTAGGCAGGGCCTGATCTGCCGGTAGCTGGTGCGGGCGCAGGATTACCGCGGTAATTCCAGGCATCCAGAGCCGAGCGTGCCCCACATGTTTACGCAGTTCCAAAACAAAATCCGGTGTCGCCATGGGGTAATTCTAGCTCAGCATTAATCCTTCATGTCCACGAATGATCGGCCTGTTGAGTACTTACTTTCCCTATCTGGCAGTTACCTTAAGATGATTTTAGAAGGTAAACTCAGCCGTCACTTTACGACATGATCTGCTACCAATCGAAGAATTCCTGCTACTTGGTCAGCCTGAGAAATGTCAGTGTAAATAACCCAAAATTCTTGATTTCTATCTGCCTTGTATGGCTCCTTGAGTTCATTATCTAGACCATTTGCGGCCTCTATTAACTGGGCACCGATGGTCTTCATTACGTCCTCTTTGCATTTATAAGAGAATTTAATACGGCAATTCATCTTGCTAACTCTTAAAAGTCCTACACGACGTGCAGAGGAATCATCGCTATCAGCGGGATAAGCATAAACAGAATACTCATTGTCGCTACTCTGTTTGCCTATAGTAAAATTATGGTCCTTATCTACATCCTCTATGCGTTTTAGGAGCGCTTCTAGAAGAGGGAAAGACTCGGGGAAGAGCCACTTAAATCTCTCGATACTATCTTCATGCGACATTGTGCCTTTCCTTCCTTTATAAATATTTTTCCCACCGCGCGAAGTAAGTTCGGCCGCAGCACGACCAGCCTCGATTTCTTCCTGCCCAATCTTCATTGAAAGTTCCTCGTATAATTTCAAGAAATCTCTCAATCCACTCAATTCATTTACATCGTAATGCCATGTTTCAAGTTCTTTTGAAAGCTCCTGATCATCACCTAGGAATAAGGTAATTTCATCAGCGATGGCTTTAATACGTTCTCGAAGTTCCTCTTTTTTACTTAACGACAATAATTCATTAAGCTCCGGATAAGCACTTTGTGCACATAGCCAATAAAAACGAGCAAGACGCTCATTCTTAATCCTTTTTGTGTCATCTGACTTTTGCGAATTTATGTTCTCTAATAACAAGAAGGTGTTCACGAGACGTTTTATAGATCGCGGAACTGTACCTACAGAGCACTGGGTAATCTCTGTTATCAAAGAACGGTCTCCCTCTGCTTCATCAGAAAGATCGATCTCACCTAATGTTTCCTTCAAAAGTCTGCTGGGTTCATACTCGGAAACGGGGAGCTGAAAGGGAACTTGAATAATCTTGTCAAAAAAGGAACGAGCTTTACGCTCTGACAGATCCGAACCATACTTACTAGATATCCCCTGTGAGACTACTGAAAAGTCAATTGCCAAAACAAAAACACAATTTTTAGATTCAAAAAATAGTTTTAACGCTTCCAATACCTCAACTGCTTTAGCGGGCTCCAATCGATCGAGATCATCGATAAAAATAACAACCCTATCATTTCCGGTTTGGTTTAAGAATTCTTGAATTGTATTCTCAAAATTAGCTCTAAGATTCCTTAATGATTCAACGAGCGAGGGTTCGGTTTTTTGCCCTGTCTTGATTTCTTCTTGTGCTTGTCGATAATCCGAAACTACTTCTTGGGTCAAACCGCTCATGCCGGCTTTGTCCTCAACTTTTCGCCAAGCATATTTAAGCACCGTTGTCATAATCCTTAGGCCGGAGTTAGCAAACTCTTTCAGTTTCTCCTTGGCATCAGCATTAAGCTCCTTTTTCTCCATCAGTGTCTGCGTAATCTGCGAGATCAAGGCAAAAATTAAGGTATCCCCCAGATTAAATTGAGAAAACTGCCATGTATTGAAGAAAACTGTTTGGGTCCTTTTAGCAACAACGCTTTTACTATTGTTATCGTCTGTTGTTCTTTTTATGGAGCGTTCTTCCAATATATTTTCGATGATATTCATCGTGCTAGTTTTCCCGGTCCCCCAATCTCCTTGAATTGCGATTGTCATTGGGGTCTGGCAACGTTCAATAAAATCTGCAAGTCCCTCGTAGTACTTGCCCATCTCAAAGTAATCCGCTTCTGGGCTGGACAAGGGCAGATCGGTATTCCCTAAGGATGTTTTCGCAATACTTAATTCGTCATTTATAGGCTTGGTCATCGTTGTCCTCAGCATCTAGCTTCTATCATCCAAACTATTTAGCTTGGATGGTTGTTGCTTTCATTTCGAAGCTTACTCGTGCTGTATTTGAAAAACAACCGAATTATCGCGGAAGTTTAGGAATCTAAGTGAGCGTTTATTGTGAGCGCTTAATAGCCGATTTCATTGTATTTCGAACGGTTCCCAGCGGGCGAAGGGTTCGATGCCCGGCCCCATTGGTGGCGCTACCTTTTCGGCGAGGACGTACCAGAGTTTTCGGGTTGGGTCCCACCTGGCACCTAGGCTTTTGGCGGCTTCTTTTTCCCGGTAGGGCACGTTCAGGTAGATGCGTCCGGTAGTGTCTTGTAGTTGCCCGTCCTCGCCTGCGTAGCGTCGTCGTCCTTGGTTTCCGGCGAAGATTTTGGCTAGGGTTTCATCTCCGTGTTGGCGGCGCATTTCAGCAAAGATTAGACCGCAGGTGATGGCGTCGGCTTCTGCGTGGTGGTGCTCAAAATCGTAGTCCAGTAGATAGTGTTGAGCGACGCAGGTTAGGCGTTTGGATCCTTCGTAGGGGTTGAGTGCTCTAGCGACCCGCAGAGTGCAGAGCCTGCGGTTTGGTACTTGTTGCCCGTAGATTTCGGCTAGGGCGTCCATGACGGACCCGTCGAAGTCCATATTGTGTGCGACTAGCGGTAGGTCGCCGATAAAGTCGAGGATCGCGGGTAGGGCTTCTTCCCAGGTGGGTGCGCCTACTACTTCCTCGGGGTAGATTCCGTGGATACCAATATTTCCGGGGTCGAAGTAGCTGACGGTGGGGTGCGGTTTTAGTAGCGTGTAGTAGGTGCGGGCGACTTCTCCATTAGGGTCGATTAGCGCTAGTCCGACGGCGCAGGCGGAGGCTCGACTACGGTTAGCGGTCTCGAAGTCGATCGCCACAAACTGTTCGAAGTCACTCATTCCGCTCCCCTTTCTGGTCCAGCGGATATTTTAGTGCCCGTTTCGCTCTTCTGCTTGGTCGTTCAGGTACACGGTGAAGGGCCGGACTTCTTGCGGAGCACTGGTCTCAGTTGTTATCACAGGTTCTGGGATGGTGACCGTTTCCCCGGTTTGCGGGTTGGTGAAGCTGGCTTCCCAGCTGGTCGTGAGGGTGACCGTGAAGGTACCGTCACGGGTGAACTTTCGGTGCAGTCCTCCTTTTAACCCTTCCGGGTAGGGGCGAGGTTGCTGCCCGGTACTTACTTTGGGCCCACCGTCCCCGAAATCGGCTTCCCACTTTTTGGCTTTTAGGTTTACGGGGATTACTTGGCCATCCAGGTTTACTTGGAGGGTCTGGGTGTCTGCGGTGGTGTAGACGATGGCGTCGTGTTTTCGATCGTGGCGTCCTTCGGGCTGGATTTTCATCCCGGCTTTTTGGGCTTGTTGTTGCGCTTCACGCGTGATGATTGTGGTCAGTGACGGCCCCGGGTTTGGCGAGGGCGCACCACCCTTCCCGCCACTTTTAGCGCCGTCTTTTGCGTAGAAATAATCGTATAGTGCGTTGCAGTCGTTAATCGGGACAGGTACTCCACCTGGCGTGAATCGTGCACGCTCTTCCATTGATTGGCGACGATATCTAATATCGCCATAGACCTTCTCAGGATCCGTCCCATCCGGTACTGCCACCCGCCAAACCCCACAATAACGAGCCAGCTTCGGTCCGATAGATTGCCCGTGTACAGCGGGCTTTGAGCGAAGTTGGGGTAGGGAATTTGGAATTTTACTAGGCACTTTATTCAAAATATCAGTTGTGGAGACAAATATTTGGTCATCCTTAATACGAACATCGGGTCGCCAACCTTTATCCCCAGCCAAAGCAGTGGAATGAACGAAGCTAATATCAATCAACAAGCTGATTGCAAGAAGCAACCTTGATAACCGCACCTTAGTCTAGCTCCACAACACGATCGGTAGGGTCAACAGATCGATATTCTTCTGACGAAGCAAGATCGGAAACTTCCATCAAACCTTCTCGAGAGGTGACTGTTACCCGGAAATCACGGAGTCTATCATTGTCGTCGTTTGACTCATTATCGATTCTCAACACAAATGAATCATCTCCACTCTTTCGAAAGTGGATTCGAAAAACCTTTGTTATCGAGTGAATATGAGTTAGCTGAATAAAGCTTTCTGATTTGGATGCATCGATTGCTCCTACAATATATTCTTCACAAGAGTCACAATCCTTATAGAGGGTCTTCGTCATTGCGAAGTTGAGCGTGTGAGACTCCAAGATCAGAGTCTCCAAGAAGTACTTTGCGAATGCTTCCTTCCCCTCAACTGTATTGGGGAATTTTTTCGGATCATACTTCGTAGGTTTTTCCAACGCCCAAGCAGGCAAAGGATCTTTGCGCCCAGCTGGGGTTTCAGGAGTTGGATAGTGCTCCCACACAAAAACCCTCTGCTCCTCCACGCCCTCAGGAGTCTTAACCTCAGCGCCCTCTGCCGAAGCCGACACCGTAGCCTGCTGGCCTTCAGATTCATTTGAAACCGCACCACTTTGCGTAGTTCCGCACGCCGCAAGCGGCAGGCAAAGCCCCGCACTTAAAAGCATTGCAAGCGCGCCCCGACGGAAGCCTCCGGAAGAAATAATCTCCTGCCCACCAGTGCGCACACCGGCCCCAACCATAAGAGCATTTTCACTTCGCAGCCCATCAGATTGATTAAGCATCTTAAACTCCCACTACCAAAAATGGCGAATAACTGGCTACAGAGTAACAAAAGAGGAGAAAAAGTGCCGCAAGTTTTCCACAGGCCCTATTAGCAGTAGATCACAATAAAAACTGGCCAACGCAAATAGGCTCAGCCGAGTAACTCCCCCAAGAACGACCTAGCCTTCTCCACAATCTTCATCTTCTGCACCCTCAGCTTCTAGGCCCAACCCAAAAGCGGCCCAACGCTCAAGGTATTCACTGGTTTCCGCGGCTTCACGTCGCCCCTTAAGCCAAGTAAAAACTTTGCCCACCCACCCGGGGTACTCCTGCGTGCGCACTAAAATAGTCACTCCAGGTTCCGGGTTCTCAACTCGACAAGTCAGTGAGGAACGCAGGGGCCCGGCTTCGGCGAGGGCGCGCCACTCTTCCCCGTACCTTTCGCACCGTCTTTTGCGTAGAAATAATCGTATAGTGCGTTGCAGTCGTTAATCGGGACGGGCACTCCACCTGGCGTGAATCGTGCACGCTCCTCCATTGATCGGCGACGGTATCTAATATCGCCATAGACCTTCTCAGGATCCGTCCCATCCGGTACTACAACCCGCCAAACCCCACAATAACGAGCCAACTTCGGGCCGACTTTAGTTCTCTAGATTGGAGTCTTTATTCCCGCTTTCTCTTGACCTTTTCTAGGGTGATTTTGCGTCGTTTCAACTCATTTTAAGTCCTTGAGAAATACGCGATCACGTTGGGTATGAACATCAATCACCTCGTATTCTGCTTCCTTCGCGTAAGCAGATTTAGGGAGTGAAATAATGCAGCAAACAAGCAAAAGAGTCCCAAATAACTTTTTGATATCACTCATCTACTTGAACTATCTCATTGCTGGGAGTTCGGTCTTTGAAATCACCGGTTGTGCTGAACCGAGAAATGTATAGTGGACCTTCTTTCGAAACTACCGTAACTCCATAATCAAGCGACTTGGTATTTTTTTCTCCATCTCCAACTGACTCGAGCAACACTCTCTCTATGGAAGTTAACGCCTCACTATCACGATGGCTATAACGGACTAAAGAGTTAATACTCTTTACTCTCCAAACACGCGTAGTTCCTACTTCTTTGCTCGCGATAGCGGTCTTATAGTCCAAACAGGATTCACATTTTTCTTCAAAGAAGTTTTCGGTTAATACAACACTCCTGTAGTTACTCTCATGGATCAAAGTCTCCAAGAAGTACTTCGCGAATGCTTCCTTCCCCTCAACTGTATTGGGGAAGTTCTTCGGATCGTACTTTTTAGGCTTTTCCAGAGCCCAAGCAGGCAACGGTTCTTTACGCCCAGCTGGGGTTTCAGGAGTTGGATAGTGCTCCCACACAAAAACCCTCTGCTCCTCCACGCACTCAGGAGTTTTAACCTCACTCACTTCAGGGGAGACAGAAACCGTCGACGCACCATGTCCAGAGCCAGTCGAAACACTACTATCTTGTGCAACCCCACAGGCCATAAGAGGCATAGAAAGTACAGTGCTCAGAGCTATCCCGACCGCCGCTTTACGGAACCGGCCCGAAAGGAAAACCTCGCGCACGCCAGAATACACACCCGATCCACCCAAAGTACCATCAGCACTTCGCAGCCCTTCAGATTGATTGCGCATCTTAAACTCCCACTACCAAAAGGGCGAATAACTGGCTACAGAGTAACAAAAGAGAAGAAAAAGAGCCGCAAGTTTTCCACATCCCCTCTTAGCAGTAGGTCACAATACAATCTGGAAATACAAAACAAATCAGAATGGCAAACTATCGAAGACCATCTTTAGCTCTCAATCTTGCGAATCTTCCCCGATACCACCAGTTATCGGACAAAATAAGCCACCATAAATCGAAAATATCTCAACAAGTAACCTTAGAAACAAAACCTCAGTCCAACTCGATAACCTGGTCATTAGGCTCAATCGTCCGATAATCCTCTGACGTGAAAAACTCCGAAACCTCCAGCGCCCCATCGTGAGAAACAACTGTTACCCGAAAATCTTGGAGATGTTCTCGTCCGTCCCTATTATCTATTGAAGCCCGAAGTACAAATGAACAAGAATCACTTGCCATGAGATGAAACTTCAAAACCGTAGTTAGATTTTTCAGTTTTGAGAGTTTGACAAATTTTCTATCGTTCCCTTGCGCCACCGCTTTCTCTACGAAGTGCCCACAAGAAGAACAATCCTCATACAGCGTTTTAGTTATTGCAAAGTTCAGAGTATGAGATTCCAAAATCAAAGTCTTCAAGAAGTACTTCGCAAACGCTTCTTTGCCCTCAACAGTATTAGGGAAATTCTTCGGATCATATTTTGCAGGTTTCTCCAAAGCCCAAGCTGGCAAATGTTCTTTACGCCCAGCTGGGGTCTCAGGAGTCCGATAATTCTCCCACGTGAAAACCCGCCGTTCCTCGACTCCTTCCGGAGTTACCGGCGTTACCCTTTCCGGCGTACTCGCTTCCGGACCAGCACTAGTCGAAGACTCACTCGTAGGCACTGAACTCCGCTCAGCAGTAACTACATCAGTTTGCGAACCGCATGCAACAAGTGGGACAACCAAAGCCGAAACTGCCGCCAAACGCCAAAAGCGCCTAACCGAACCCAGCAGGAACCGATTAGCTGAAAGCCCCCTAGGAGCACGGCCAGAAAGACAGGATCCATTCTGACACCCCAAAGAAACCCCTAACTTTTGTTCAGTTTGCTTAAACACGACGAGCCCCAAACGATAAAAGTTAATTCTTTAGGCACAAGAGTAACAATAAGTCCAAAAATACACAGCAACTTATCCACAGAAAAGAAAAAGAAACAAAATATGGAAAAGCCCTAGGAACATCGCACTCCCCCAATATACGCACTACACTGCGCGACTACTCCCCTAAAAGCATCCTTTCAGCCAAGCCGCGGACCTGCTCACACACCTGCCCGATCGGCAAAGAAAGATCTACTACATGCACAAAAATCCGAACGCCAATGCCGCGTACCTTCACCACATCCTCAGCACCACCGGCATAAAGCAAATGCCCCTCAGCTAAACCCAGTCGGCCACAATAACTAACCAACTGGTAAATATCCTCCCTAGCCAAGGCGCGCTTATACTTCATATCCGCCACCACCCGAACTGTCTCAGGATCACCAGCATCAGCTAACACCACATCCGGGTAAATCGAAACCTCTTGCCCCTCATCAAGGTGATAGTGAGCCTGTAAAATAGTTTCCGCACCCGGCACATCCTGCCAAGCCTGCCGCAAAAGCTCAGAACCAAAACGCTCAAAGATCTTTGCCATGTCAAAAACAAAGGAAAAACTACGCTCCCGCCCTTGGCTCTGGCTAAAATTCATTCCCTGCCAAATCGCCCTCGCTAATCGCAACACCGGCCCATAATGCTCATTAAGCCGACTAATATAAACCTCTGGCAGGTCCGCCCCAAGCGGGACCACACTGACCTCTGATAGTTGCCGCTCCAGACGCTGCAATACCCTAAAGTTTTCACTCCCCAAATACTGGTATCCCAGCAAGGCCACAGTTACTGATTTCAGGATTTGGTTCTCTGCACAATCCACCGAATAGTGATGGTAAGTCGTCTGAAGCGGAAGCCAAGTTCCCGGGGACTGACGGATTTGAGCCGAAAAGTCGATGCGTCCTCGAACAGTATTACTTCGCTCATCCCGTTTCTGATAGTCACGCATCAGCCCCAAATTCAAAGCCCGGTCACACAAGCGCGCAAAAAATCCGATTAACAAATCACTCAAGCTACTATCCTGCCAAGAGGACGAAGCTAAGAAATTAAGTAACTCCAAGTCCTGTTCGAAAGCCAACATGGCAAACAAGTTTTGGACCGGCACCTTTGGTTCCACCTGGAACTCAAAACCATTCACCGCAACTAGACCCACCCGGTTCAGCTTGGGTACCACTCGCCAGTGATCAGAAACCGGCGTCGGGAAGACATCCGCCAGCCCGAAGTCGATCAGTTTCTGCGCAAGCAGATCCGGAATCGGGAAAGTCTCAGCCTTATTCTCGGTCGTCCGAAAACGCTGAACCGGAACAGACTCCAAAGAGGTTTCCATAGTGCGTTAGAGTTCCTGATCGTAATCCTGCAGCTGAGCCAGCAACGCCTCCAGACTAAAACGACGCTTAAGCTCAGAGGGGGTCAAAGTGCCGTACAGACGCTCGGACATAAGCGGCAGAATGTCATACTCCCAGATTCGCGCCAAACCATCCGATTCCAAAGCCTCCGGGCGCATGAAATATGACGGCCCAATCTGCAGTTCACGATACTTCTCGCCCAAGTTCGCGTTCAGACGCGCATGCAAACGCGTAAGCAAATGATCCGGCCCATAAGTATTCGCCAGCAAGTCGCGAATCGGGACACTGTCCGGGTGCAGTTCCACGAAGGGGAAACGACGCCGAATAGCTGCATCCACCAGCGCAATCGACCGGTCCGAGGTATTCATCGTGCCAATAATCAAGAGGTTTGAAGGCAGTGAGAAGTTCTCTTTCGAATACTGCAAACTAATGTTCTCATTTCGGTATTCGAGCAAGAAATAGAGTTCCCCAAACACGCGCGCAATATCCACGCGGTTAACCTCATCAATAATCAACACATAGTTATGGTTCGGGTCTTCCTTAGCAGCCTGCGCGATTTGCTTTAACGGTCCGGCGTGTAGCTCGAAAGCGACCGCGTGCGCCCCAGCCGCATCCCTACTATTTAATACGGGACGGATCCCTTCGAAGAAATCTTCATAACTATAGGAGGGATGGAATTGCACTAGCCGACTCCGCTGCGCACCTTCACTTAAAAGCGCAGCTAGGTTCTTGGCTAGGTAGGTTTTCCCAGTTCCCGGCGGGCCACACAGGATCATCTGCTTACGGTTTAATAGCAGCTCGGCGATTTTGGTTAGCCATTTCGAATCAAGTTTTAGTCGGTCCGCCAGCGC
The DNA here is from genome assembly GCF_001907245.1 of Boudabousia liubingyangii. GTDB lineage: Bacteria > Actinomycetota > Actinomycetes > Actinomycetales > Actinomycetaceae > Boudabousia > Boudabousia liubingyangii. Next base: position 34,484 of record NZ_MQSU01000004.1, on the reverse strand, counting down.
CTCAACTCCGCCAACGTCCCACTTTAAACTCGAGGTATCTTCCTCTTCTAATACCTCATCCTCATTTTCGACACCAGTCCGGTCTCGAAGTGAAGAGGCAGCAGCCTTCGCTTCCATTTTGGTTACGGTTTTTTCAGGCCGCCAACGGCTCACAAGCGGCTCTGCATACCACTCAATAGGCTCACCTGTTTCCCGCCAGATTTTCTTCCGGATCCCATAAAGATCTTGATCCAATGTCAAAGTTTCAGAATCTTTACCAGGAGCACGATCAAGGTATTTTTCAGCATAGCAATTCCTAATGTCTACCTTGTGCTGTCGGGCGCAGATCTTTTCAAAAACCTTCGGATATACCAGGCTGAGCAAAGCGTGTGCCATTAACTTATCGTCATCGCTGTTCCGAATCGTCACCCGGTGAAAAGCCCAGGGATCACGCAACACCTGTTGCTTCTCGGATTCACTCAGACTATCGAATCGAATCACGAATTCCGCCATCCAAATCAACATTGCCCAAGCCTGCTGATTATAACCACGACCTCCCCCGAAGACGGCATTTTCTTCCGCTAGAGCACTAACCATGTCATTTGGCAGCGAGAGCTGAATCCCACCCGCAGCTAGAAGCCGATTTAGGTCGCTAATCTTTCTGGCGGGAGTTACATCAGTATTAGGCAGATGCCGCAACCACATGATTTCGGTTGCCAGAAGAACCTGCGGGTATTCGAGTTCCTGCATTTGCGATTCGAACTTTTCCCACATGCTCCTAGAGTCTTCTAAGAGCTGGTAGTTGTCCAAGAAGTTTTGAGCATTCTCTGCCGTCCAGATGATGGTATCTGGATCAATAACCGACCTTTTATCCCCAAATAGATGCGACAATACGATCCACGCTAAGGAACCAATATTGACTTCACGAGGAAGCCACGATCCCGCCACTTCTTCCGGATCAACTTGGTAGGTTAAAAACTGCTCAGACATCTTTGACCTTTCCTAAACGATACTGAGGATAATCTTACTGCTATTCCCGGTCCCATATTCCGGTAGTGCCAACCAATACCACGTATCCAGTGATCACGGACCCAAGCTTAGGCTTTGGTTCAATACTCGTCGGTAAAGCGACTTGAATTCCTATCTCATTCTTCACCCTCAGCTTCTAGGCCCAGCGCAAAAGCGGCCCAACGCTCAAGGTATTCACTGGTTTCCGCGGCTTCACGTCGCCCCTTAATCCAAGTAAAAACTTTGCCTACCCAGCCGGGGTACTCCTGTATGCGCACTAAAACGGTCACTCCAGGTTCCGGGTTCTCAATTCGGCAAGTCAGTGAGGAACGCAGGGGCCCACCTTTCGCCTCAATGCGCACTTCACCTAGCTTCCGGTCCACCCTAGTCACCAGCGCCCGCATCGTGACGCCCTCCGGCGTATGAACCAGATACTTCCGCCCTAACTTCAGGAAGGGCTCACCGCCTTGATGCTCAACATCTTTAATCGTCGACAGCTGCACCAGCCATTCATCGAACCGTTCCAAGGCCGCCCACGCAAATTCTGGTTCAAGCCAAATCCGCATACGCTCTTCATACCCATCGGAGGCATTATCGCCCTGTTCCTCCGTTATTTTTTCCGAGGGCGCTCCCCCGCCTGCCGCACTCCGGTACGCCTTTATTTTTTGCGCCAGTTCCGGCTGAGGTTCCACTTCCTCCTCAAGCTTCTTCAGCAGACTACCCGGAATCTGGACCTCCTCTTGGCGTGCTATGTCGAGCACTTTAAGGTAGGCGTAACCGTAGTCGACCCGAGTCATCATTTCTTCGTCTGCTCTGCGAGCCACCCGAATCCTATGCTCCTCAGGGAAACAGGCGAACAACTGTGCCAGCAAGACTTCCCCGAACTCTACAGAGATTTCATCTACCGGTTTGCCACTGGGCCAAACTCTAATCGGATCCTCATTCCACTCCGGCAGGTCCGTTGGAACCGAGAAGATCTCCCGCACTTCCCCGGTAGCCTTATCAACGGCTAATCCTTCAATGGCACCATAGGCGACATGCCCATTGAGTGCCGTACACATATTTACCCGGTAGACGCTGGGAGTCTCATCGCCGAAACCGGTAAAGTCGCCTAGGTTTCGCCCGGTCTTTCCAGTGGGGTTCGCTAGCTTATAGGCTTGTTTCCAGCTGGTTATTTTCTGTTGTTCCGCTTGTTGTTCCACAAGCCCATAATAGCAATCTAGCTCACATTTCTTGCTATTATTGCCCCGTGACCAAAGTTGATTTCCCCCGCCCTCTTTCTGACCGGGAGCGTGAAGTCATGGTCGCCATGTTGACCTACGCTTCCGCAGACGACGAAGACCAACAATCCACGTTAACAAGCGAGTGGCGTTCTCAGATACTTGAGAATCTAAACCTAGTCACCGTCGCCTCCACTTGCGATTGCGGCACCTGCCCAACCATCAATCTGCCCTTTGACGGTCACCCCAAGCTCAGACCAAACCTTGCGACCTCGCCCTTATGGCATCGACCGAAGACATGCACCTTCTGCTTCTCATCCGGGACCACAAACCCGTCTGCCTAGAGGGTGCTCCCCTGTCAGACCAAGCAGTCCCCCAGTTCCCGCCACTTTCAGAAATAAAGTTTGCTTAGCACTTCCCCGTCTCTTCAAAACTAACGTCAATTTTGCACCTCCTCTTTCTGGGGTTATTATCGGATTGTGGCCAGCATTGTTGCTGTGTCCCCCTTCTGGCGTTGATGTGATTCCGCCAAAAAACTAACCCCTTACAAAAAGAAAGCGAAGAGCGATGTTTGAAGAAAATATCGCCCAGTCGCCCCTCGACGCCCAGGAACAGGGCGTTATTGGTGCTGGGCTAAAATGGTGCAACCTGCCAGATCTAAACCTTGAGGATCTCGATTTTGAAAGTATCGTCCAGGCAGGGTTTGACCTACTACGTAGGCGCACAAACCAGAGCAGGATCGGTGATGGCCACCCAATGAGCCACGAACCTAACCTATTGCAGATCCGCAGTCGAGTCCCCGAGTGGGACACTACCCCAAAGCAGATGATTGCTTTAGCCCTGATGGATAAATGGTTCGATCTTTGGGTTGATGAGGCACTTAATAACTGGGAAATCTGGGTTGATCGTTCCCGCCCGGTGCCAGGTTGGCTGTGGCAGTTAGTGCATTCGTACCCGGATTCAGAAGCTCGCACCCACTACCTAAATGCCTTTGAAGCTCATGATCGTCCCCTTCTGGCAGATTATGATGGTGTCTATTGCTTCCAAGACGGCCGACCATGGAAAGATCAAATCAATCACCCAATGGTCGCTTTTATGATTGCGAAGCATCTACCGCACTGGTTAGAGCGTTTTACCTTCGAGCAGGTTTTCACTCCTAAACGCGTAATGGACCTATTCTACGAAGGTGAGATTCCCGCTGACGAGGTCGCAACCTACTGTGCCCATTACCCCTTCCTTAATATCCCGCCGACTCCCCTTTGGGAAGAATATGCTTCCGTCCCGAATGAAGGCTCAGGTTTCGACGTGGTTTGGTTTGAAGGTTTTAACCACATGACAACTGAACAAGATGAGGACTTAATCGAACCAGCATCCCCGGACCCCAAGCAGTGGAAGGGAGCCCATTGGGGAGCCTTCTACAACTGCCTCATCGCCAAAGAGGGAACTCTACGAAAGGACCCAGACACAGGCAACTACTTCTTCACCAAGTGACTGCCATTCGCCATCTTCTTGAGTTATTGCAGCCCTATTACCGGTGCCATCAAGGAGGCCCCCTGGTATTGGGGGTTTCTGCGTTTACCCTTGCACCAGAGAACGTAGCTTTTAAGAGCGTGGATTAAATCGACGACAGTGTAGAGCTTTCACCAACCAAAAATACAATTTTTGTCCAGAACCCCAAAGGGCATTAACCCGAAAATGCTCAAATTGCCCACTCGCAACAAGTGTGATGTGGTATACTGTACGGAAGCCATTATCTTATTGGCCTTGTCATACAGTATCAACGGAGATAGTATATGCCAACAATTTTTTCTAAAAATACCGCCAGATCACGGCGTTCCTTTGGGGCGTTAGCCGTGACTTTAGCCAGCACCGGGGCACTTTTGTTCTCGGCACAGCCCGCCTTAGCTAGTGGGACCATCCCCGAAAGCTCACCCTCAAGCCCAGCCAATTCGCTTGCGGAAACCTATTCGAATACGTACATTCAGGCTCCGACCTATCAGGCCAGCGCTGAGGAAATTAAGAAATGGCCGTGGCTCGATAGTTCCTTGACCCCGGAAGCTCGGGCGGAACTACTTGTAAATGCAATGAATGAGGATCAACTGATCCACATGCTGCACGGCTATTCCTCACTGACCGGCATTCGGTTGAAACCAGGCGGTCCGCCTTCGATCGGATATATCAGGCCGATTCCGGAGTTACGCGTTCCCGCCCTCGTAATGTCAGACGGTCCGTCTGGGCTGCGTAACGGAGAACCCGCCACCGCCCTGCCGGCTCCAATCACGCAGGCAGCCAGCTTTAACCGGGAACTGGCCCAAGAATATGGGAAGACCATCGCACAGGATTCAGCTGATCGCGGCCAGGATCTGATTTTCGGGCCGGGCTTCAACTTGGCTCGCAATCCGCAGGCGGGTCGGACCTTCGAATATTTCGGCGAGGATCCGTTCCTGTCCGGTACGATAGCCGCCCACAATGTGCGTGGCTTGCAAAGCGCGGGCATCATGGCCACGCTGAAACACTACGTGGCGAATAATCAGGAAACGAACCGGACACAAAACAACTCGCAGATGGATCAGCGTACCCTGCACGAGATTTACGAGATGCCGTTCCGCTATGCGATCCGTGAATCGCAGCCGGCAGCTGTTATGTGTGCCTACAACAAGATTAATGGGGACACTGCCTGCGGCTCAAAGAAGACGCTGGTAGACGACCTGCGTGGCCTGCATAAGTTTGGCGGCTTTGTGGTTACTGACTACCCGGCAGCCTGGTCGCCCCTGGATATCAAAAACGGGCTAAATGTGGAGCTTCCGGGCGGTTTTTGGACCTCGAAAGCAAAAATCAAGCGGGCAGTTGCCAAGGGCCAAATGACGTGGGATGAAATTCGAGGACGGGTACGTGAAACCCTGACCCAGATGTTCCGCTTCGGCCTATTCGATCACCCGTGGGATGAAAAGCTCAATGACCGGCAGCGCGATATTAAACCGGTCGATGCGGAACGTGGCAACCAGGTTGCCCAACGCGCAGTCGAAGAAGGCGCGGTATTGCTCAAGAACGACGGCATCCTCCCGCTGGGCAAAACCTTTGAGGGCAAGCCAGTTAAGCGCGTCCTCGTCGTTGGGTCGGGAGCAAAGAAACCCATGTCTGGTGGCGGCTCATCAAATGTGACCAGTCCGGTCAGCTCAGACTCGGCGATTGATGCGCTGGCCAAGCGCCTTGGAAAAGATGTTCAGATTGACTACAAGTCCCAGTGGGATCCGGTCGGCATTAAGAAGGCTGCCGCTAAGGCAGACTACGTCCTAGTGTTCGCCACCCAGATTTCGACGGAACTGATTGACCGGCCGAACCTGGATTTCTTGCCGCATATGAATAATGCGGTGAAAGCCGCAGCAGCCGGTAACCCCAACACGGTCGTAGTGGTGCAGGCAGGCGGCCCGGTACTAATGCCGTGGCTGAATGACGTACGTGGCGTCCTCGACGTGTTCTATCCTGGGCAGGCTGCTGGTGAGGCGACAGTTCGCCTCCTGACCGGCGAGGTTAATCCTTCCGGACGGTTGCCGCAAACCTTCCCGGCGACGAACTCGCAGTTCCCGGCAAATACCAGGGCCCAGTTCCCCGGCGCCAAACTGGGATTCGAGGCCCGCTACACTGAGGGCATCATGATGGGGTACCGCTGGTACACCACGATGGGGCAAAAGCCAGCTTTCCCGTTCGGGTACGGCCTGTCCTACACCACTTTTGAAGTATCGGAGCCTACCCTAGCGGCCTCCAGTGGCCAGGCAGATCAGCCAGTCACTGTCAGCGTCCAGGTGAAGAACACCGGTGAGCGCGCCGGCGCAGTCGCACCGCAGGTCTATGTGAAGAAGCCCAGTGTGCGCGGCATTCAGACACCGGTACGTGAGCTGGTGGCCTTCGACAAGGTCACCTTACAACCGGGAGAGTCCAAGACTCTAACCATGAAGGTAGATCCGATGCAGCTGAGCGTCTGGAATGACAGCACTAAGCAGTATCAGGTGACCCCCGGTAAGTACCGGTTCGTTTCCGGCCTAAATGTCGAGGACGTGAAGGGCAACGCCACCTACACCGTGCGTTAGCCTTTAGTCGCCTCTGATTTTATCTGCTACCCCCGCCCGGTTGTTTCCCAGCAGGAAGCTAACCAGGCGGGGGTGCTTTTAGGCGCTTCGGGATTAAGACACTCCTTGGTCAGTTTGTCGGCGTTTTGCGATTAGCAACGCCGGGTCAGCCACTTCCGAGGTAAGGAGGACAAAGGCCGCTGCTATACAAAGCGATGAGCTGGCTGTTCTCCCAGTAGAGACTGGTTCTTTGTGGGCGGCATTAGCGGATTGTTCATCACAGCTCCTTTAAAGCCTAAGGCGACTCATCGTCGCCTCCATCTGCAATTGCGGCACCTGTCCGACTATCAATCTGACCTTAAACGGCCAGATCCAGTCGCAAACCGAATCTTACAACCTAGTTCTGCACACGCACACTGAGAACCTTGTACCTCTGCTCCTAAACCGGGACAATCAACCGATCTGATTCAAGGACACTACCCTAACTGACCAAGCAGTTCCCCAGTTCAAACCAGTTTCAGACTTGAGTTAATCAGTTGAAAGCAAAAGAAGTTACCGCCTAAAATGCCTAAAAACTATAATGGACAAAGAGTATGATTCAACTCTCGTTTAGCACGCCTCTCTTAAGAGAACATCTTACTCTCATCACATTCGGCCAAATCATTTGAACTGCGGGCAAGAAAAATATTTATTTTGCGAAATTTCTTAAACCATCCAAAACTCATAAAAATCGTCCGCACCTAAAACTAATATATTGCCATTGTTAGGACCTAAACTTTGATTATAAGGCAACGCGTACAATCCATTTCCCAAAACTCGGTTTATGGAAATCCTGAAAGTGCAGTTCCACAAACTAGATGATAAAAATGTCTTCCAATTTTTGTGGATTTACACATTAATAAAGAGTAACATTCGTACCAATAACCCTAAGCATTTGCTCAGCTTCCGGGCTAGATCCGTGACCACTTAGGAAAGCAAAGAACATGAACGATGGATCATTTCGAGTATATTCGACCTCTCTAGTTGATTTATTAAATACAAAAAGTGTCATAACGATACCGCTATTCCAACGCGATTTCGTATGGGGAGAAGATACGTCACCCCTGGCAATAGATCTAGCAACTACAATTATTAACTATAAAAATGCTAAGAACTCGAAAACACACTTGCTGGGGACCTTGTTATTCGCTGATTATGGAGAATGGACCGAGGTGATCGATGGTCAACAAAGACTACTCACATTAATGATATTGTTGTCAACGCTAACGGGTCTAGCTCTCAACGATCCTCCAGCCGATCAGTCACCTAATCCTCATCCATTTTTACATGCTAGATTCCATCACCTTCTCCTCTCATTTAATGAAGCATATCGGTGGAAATTAATCGACCAAAATAGTCCGACCTTTTTAATGGAGTTTTTCGATAATGTGACCAATATTAGCTCACAGGTACGTTTCAAAGACCCGCAAAATAGCCGCGAATCAAACATCATTTCCGTATATAAAAAAATCTACGCATTGATTCGTGCAGATATGCAAAAAAAGATAAAAAACGATTCGAATCCGGCCGCATACGGGGCGTACTTTAATCGGTGGTATGAAGTCCTCAATGAAATGGTCTTTTTTTCTATTATCGAGATCAAACCTGAGGCGGTACACGAAACTTTCATTAAACTTAACCGAGCGAGACAGGAACTATCTGACGAGGATATCATCAAAAGTTGGCTTTTCGACGTGGCCAGAAGAAGGCACAAGAATCACATAAAGCCACCCTGGCCCGTTTCTGAAGAAAAAAGCGATAGCACAGCCAAAAAATGGGCCGAGTACGAGCTCTATAGAGAAAAAAGAATAAAAAGTTATCAATCTATTCACTCCAAATTCTCGACGCACAGGGTACCTTCATTTTTTAGGATTTCGGGACGTCATTTCCGCCACGAATCGGAGCGAGTGCTTGCTACTTTAGTTTCACTTGAGACTCCCTCCTATATCAGAAAAAAGCAAGAGCTTTTAGATTTCCTAGATGTATCAAACACAACAAATTCCAATAAGAATACGAACGAAGTTGACGCCATACTCGAAACGTTTGGTAACGCACTATCCTCTTTGGAATGGGAGGAACAAATTAAAAAACAATGCCAGACTGATGAGGTAAAACATTTAGGCTACCTTGAATTGTTATCTGCGATTCTTAGCTCCGACTTATTTATCATGGCAACTACGGAAGTATCGAATCGTTCCGCTATTTTCGACGACAATTTTCATGCAAGAATAGACGCTAATAGCCTTCTGAGGGTACTCGTTTATAAGCTCCATCTAAGGAGCATCAAAAATATCTCGCTAAATGATCACCAGTTAACTGGAATAACAGCCTTGATCGTATGCTATTTACAACTGTCGCTAGCACCCCTATATCCATTCCCTAATGGTGTAGACAAGCTTTCTAAGATCAGTTCCAATCTGCTAGCAGCTTTGACTGCATACGCAAATAATCTCTCAGATTTCGAAATACAGACTTTCCTAAAAATTTTCAAAAGGCTATCTGCATTGCCTGAAATAACTTTTAAACTACATAGATTCGCTAATTTGTTCTCATGGGGCTTACATAGGGCTATTTTCGTCGAAAACAAGGGCCTAGATACCGTCAATGGCGCTCAAGACGGCTTCAAAAATGCCCTGTTAAAAGCTGCAGTGATATTAAACACCCCGCGAAATAATAGCCCCAAAAAAACTACCTCCTCATCGGGGGGTAAGATACGAGATTATCTAACAGATCAAGCAGATTTACCCAATCTAGCTGAAGAAGAAGTACTTGATTATTTCCTCAAAATTGGAAGAAAAAGTTTTGACCCAATCTCAAATAATACTAAAGATTTGATAGATGAGTATAGCTTAAAAAATATGAATATTTTATTGTCAATATTCGAACAAGCATTAAAAGAGCTAGAGGAATCCTAATGGCAGTATGGCACTATACAGGATTACAATCTGCGATTTCGATCCTTCAAAATGGATGCTTTTGGGTAAGCCATTCTCAATATCTGAATGATCCTTCAGAAACCTTATACGGTCTAGAAATTATTTTGTCGGTTCTGCAGGACAAAACAGACAAAATAAATAAACAATCGCCGACAGGGCCAGATAGCCTAAACAGCGCTTTCGATACAATTCTTTCATCAACTCTCGATCTCTTTAGATGGCATAAATCTAAAGAAAGCGGGAAAAGAAGTATTCTAACGATGCTTGGCCTTGATTCGTTTATTCTGAGTTTTACGCGTCACGATAATAGTAGCCATATGTGGAACTATTCTACGAGCGATTCAATTGCTCTAAGTTTCGATTTTGCCCCAAACACGAATCAAGACGACTATAACTACTGTTTTGTATGCCTGTGCGAGTCGTGCACTAACCCATCAGCATATAGCGGCAAAATCCAGAAATCCAACAATAGAATACCGTTACTAGATGTTTATGGGAGTTCGCTCCAAGAAGTAATTTACGATGCTAAGGATTCCAAAGTTCGGATTCAGGAGAGATTAGTTTCGTACGTAGAATCAGAGTATCCAGACCTAGTAAGAAACTTAGGTGAAAAACGTGCCCTAGATCAGATGTTATCTAAGGCTTTGGAAAAGGAGTTCGATAGTGAAGCATTCTTAATCTCCATGCTTCGAGAATCAGCTTTTCATAAGAACTCTGCTTGGAATTCAGAGGCAGAGGAAAGGCTCGTATTTTACGACATAGAACCAATACACGTTGATTTTCGTACTTCTGGAGAAAAAATAATTCCCTACTTGAAAGTAGGGGTTGGAAAATATGATAAAAAAAATAAAGTTGTAACCGGCAATAACTTCAAGAAATACCTCCTGGAGTGCATTACGGAGATAAAAATCGGACCGAGTCCATATCAAGATTTTCATGCGAACTCGATTAAAAAACTATTAGAGAAACTTGGACACAATATTCCAATAACCCTTTCGAACACCCCTTTTAGAAGATGGTAATTCTAATTTACTAAGAGTTAACCTATAGCAGCAAATAAACGTGATATAACTCGATCAAGATTATTTAATTATGTTATAAAGTTGTATCACAACATATGCAGTTGATTTTGTTACGTAACGTTTATCAAGATTTCTCAGCCTAGATTGTTAGACCGGTGTCTACTTTAATTGGATAGAACCCAGAGTTTATCTAATAAGGACTAATGTAATATGCTTCTAGTAGTCGACTCATCGCATTTTCGTTCTTGTGTTTGATATAAACCTGAAAAAAGGAAGCCAGAAAACAAAGACATAGTTAGCTACACCTCGGAGAGAGAAGTGTTGACGATCTATGTACTAATATTTTCCTGCTAATACTTGATACTCGGATCGTGCTTCTCGCTAACTTTACGAGTAGACAATATTTCGCACGCCTTTAGAATCAGCCGTCTAGTAGTACTCGCGTATATATTCAAGAGCCTTAAAATGCACTTCCGCACTCTTTATTTTGAACTTCAAATATAAAATCTTGCGGAGTTCCTGAGAGACGACGCGGTCACCTTCTGAGGTACTTTGCCAACCGTCGAAGCGAACTTGGCGCACAACGTTATCGATCTCCTCGACGACCTTGTCCACGATGATTGGGGTCTCTTCGCTTTTCACGGTCTCGAAAAGCTCTGAGAGTGCGGCCTTACCGCGCTCTTCACGGGGTACCTCACCGGCTTCCTTCTCAGCCTGCAAAGTGTCGCGGCTGAGATCCAGAAGAGCTTTGAGGAAGTCCAACGAGTGTTGCTGGGCGTTGGCATATTTTTCACGCAGCTCCTGCAGGCGTTTACCTAGTTCCACAAACGCTGGGTTGCCTCGGTGTTTAGCGATGCGGGCTGAGACGATCTTCGTGAGCTCCTCGGGGTCAACAGTGCCTTTGCCTGCGCTCATTAAGTCTTCGATGAGTTCAGCGTTAAGCACGATGGTTTCGAGATCACTGCGTGGCAGGTCAACATGAACATTGTCATGGATGAGCTGCAGTGTTTTACCGCCGAGGGCATGCCACAGCAATCGGTCGGAGGTTTCGGCTGGCCGGGTGGACTGGTAAACAGCACTGAGCCACAAGTAATCCTTGCGGTATGCGCCCAGGAATGGGTCGGGCGAGAGCGCTTCCCACAGGTGGTGCAGGGTTGAGTAGGTTTTCGCGAAGTCTTCCCGGGTCTGCTTATCAGGCAATTTCTCTTGTGCTGCTTGGAGTGCTTCCCAGCCGTCATGGGTGCGATCTACCCTCGGGAAGAACGAGAGTGCCTTCTGCATGGCTGGACGGAATTCCTCTTTTAGCTTGTCGAGGTTCTTGATGACCTCTCGCACGCTTTCATCATCAAAGGCAAGTGAGGAAGCAACGTCGTCGAAGATACCGAGGTAGTCCACCACTAGCCCATAGGCTTTATTGGGCGGGTAGACACGGTTGGTGCGAGTAATGGCCTGAAGCAAAGTGTGCTCTTTGAGTGGCTTGTCAATGTACTGGGCCTGCAAGATGGGAGCATCGAAGCCAGTGAGGAGCTTGGCGGTGACCACGATAATTTTCAACGGGTCATCAGGGTCGTTGAAGCGCTCTAGAAGCCGGTCCAATTCGGTGCGGTCCGGGCACCACCTATTCCACTCGGGTGGGTCTGTTTGTGCCGCGCTCATCACGATGGTGGAGGCTTCGGGCGGGAAGTATTTGTCGAGTTCGCGTTTGTAGGCCACGCAGGTTTCTTTGTCGTAAACCACGACCTGCGCTTTGAACCCTTGGGGTTCAACATGTGCTTTGTAGTGCTCGGCGATGTCGGCAGCGACCTGACTGATTCGGTTTGGCGCTTTGATGAGCACTTCCAGGCTGGAGGCCTGTTGGGAAAGTTTCGCCCGATCCGTTTCTGAAATTTCACTGGTCTGGGTTAGCTCATCAAACGCAGTGTTGATGGCGTCCTCATCCAGGTGCATCTCGGACAGACGCGGCTCGAAGTTCAACGGCAGCGTCGCCCCATCACGTTGGGAATCTTGGAATGAGTACCGCGAGAGGTAACCGGATGGGTCTTCTTCGGAGCCGAACCATTTGAACGTGTTGCGATCACGCTTATTAATGGGAGTGCCGGTGAGCCCAAACAGGAAAGCGTTAGGCAGTGCGGTGCGCATGGATCTGCCGAGGTCGCCTTCTTGGGTGCGGTGGGCCTCGTCGACCATCACGATGATGTTGTCACGCTCATCCAAAGCCTGCTCGATGTCAGCAAACTTATGGATCGTGGTGATGATGACCCGCCTCGCGCCACCGGCGAGCAGACTTTGCAGTTCTTGCTTCGAGGAAGCAGGAACCATGTTCTTCACGTCAGCCGACAGGAATGTGGCCGTAATCTGGGCATCAAGATCGACCCGGTCCACCACAATGATGACCGTCGGTGATTTCAACTTAGGCGTGGCACGCAGCTTCCTGGTAGTGAACACCATGAGCAAGGACTTGCCTGAGCCCTGGAAATGCCAGATCAGCCCAGACTTCACCCTGCCCTCAACCACACGTTCAACCATCTTGGTGGCAGCCTCAAACTGCTGGAAACGCGCAATAATCTTGATCTTGCGGTGCTTACGGTCCGTACCAAAAACCGTAAAGAACCGAAGGAACTCGAGAATCACCCTAGGTGTTAACAGGACACGAACCACTGATGCAACTTTGTCGAGGCCGGGCATATAGTCGGCTTCAGATTCGTCGTTACGCCACGGCCCCCACTTCTCGATCGGCATGCCCACGCTGCCATAGCGCAGATCCTTACCATCAGAAGCAAAAGAAAACACATTGGGCACAAAGAATTTCGAGGACTCAACCTCATACTCATCATGCAACTGCTGAGCACCATCAAGCCACGAACGCCCCTCACGCACCGCACTCTTGCACTCACCAACCGCCACGGGCAGGCCGTTGCACCACAGCACGAGGTCGAAACGGTTCGTATTCGCACCTTGAGTGAAAGTGACCTCGGTGGAAACAATCCACTGATTCGCGCTCGGATCTGAGCCTTCAAAATTGATGAGGGAAACTGGAGTGTGTTCGCCGTTCTGACCAAACGGCATGGACTTGTTGCCCAGCATCCACTCACAGAACTCTTCGTTCGCTACCACCGGGTGATGGGAATGCTCTGCCTTAGCCACCACCTGATCGAGGTTGAATAACACCTCATCAACCCGCCCCTCATCCCCAGCCAGCTCAGGATTCAGCCGCTGCAACGCCTGAGACAAAGGACCACGCAGGAACACCTCTGTGGTCTCACGAGGCAAATCCTTGCCCTCGATAAACTGCACGTCCCCACCGGAGACAATGATGTCACGAATAAAGTCACGCACACTCGTATTCTCAGTGAACATCAAAACCCCCACAGAAAGAGGTAGTCAGCATAGTCTCCATTCGTTTCAGCGCAAGGAATTCTCTCTTTAGGTCTTGAGAAAGATTTTCAAATCTCGACATAGTATGCAAAAATCTCCTGCACTCGTCATCCGTGAGTTCCGGTATTTCAAAGCCCTCAATATGCCTCCAGTGCATATGCTTAACCTTTGACCCTTCTGCCTGCCGGTTAACCCAAGAGTTAAAGTCCTCAGAATCAAGCAAGTAAGCAATTACCCGAAGATTCACTTCCTCATTGATTGGTAAAAGCTTTCCTATTCGCTGGTTCTGAAATGCTTCATCGTGGGCAACGCAAACTCGGCCAAGAAATCTGTCATCCAAATTTTGCGCAGTCATGTTAATGACTAAATCCCCTGCTTTTAGAATCCAGTCAGAAAATTTTTCAGCCCACTCGTAAGGGATGCGTTTAGTTGTCTGACTCCATGAAATTTCTAGGGAACTTTTCATATCGCCGGGGCGTAATAGTGGCAAGCCCTCGTCTTGATAAAGTGAGGATGGAACGCTGTGACCATGGCTAAGGCTAACCAGATCTCGAAGAGACTTTTTACGTGCATTCTTGTATTGGAATGAAACTACAGCATCCCTTGCCTTTAAAACAGCTTTGCTGGCTTTAAAGATTTCATTTTTAGTGTTTTCAAGCCTCCAAAGGAGGTCGGCGATGCGTTGTTGTTCGTCGATGGGCGGCAGCAAAAACTTATACTGTGCAATATCCGACCAGTTTACATAGGGATTCGTAGACCCCTTGCTGACAGAGATAGCAAAACGATGGAAAGGTTCTGCCGACATCACGAGTGGCAGAAATTCTGGGAGCAGAATACGCTCATCCTTGGGCTCCAAAACATAAGTCGTATTTGCGCAAATTCCTTCAAAATCTGCTAGCGCCACTTTTCTCAAGTATGCACGCCGTGAGCCATACAGCACCTGTCCAGGACGGAAATACATATGAAATGCAGGCCCTAAGTATCCATCGCCAATTGTTCCCCAGCGCTGGATAGTCAGTTCATTCGAGTCCATATGCTCTCCGGCAACGTAGCGTTCTAATCTGCTCTCCATAGGATTAACTTTTTTCTTGGATTTAGCGACTACTTCACCCAGGGTTACGGGGGTCCAGTTAGTTTTGTCGACGGTGAAGGTCATTGCTGGTCCTCCGTTTCTTGGGTAAGCATGGTTAGGACGTTTTGGTAGGCGGTCCGGGTGGCGTTAGTTGCCTCGCGCCAGGCGATGACGGCTTCTTCGACACTGATGGTCTCGCCGTTATTGTTGTCGTCTTTTTGTGTTGGCGTGACGTATTGCGGCAGAGCCAGTGTGAAATCCTTTGCGGCAATTTCGTCGACGGTGGCGACCGTGGCGAAGCCGGGTTGGTCTGTGTAGGCGTCGTAGGCGGCTAGGATTTTGTTCTGGTGGGGTTCGCGTAGGAACGATTGGGCGGATTCCCTGGCGTACTCGTCGACTGCGTTGATGAACAGGATTTTGCCCTGTCGTTCTGGGGTTTTGTTGGCGCGGAGCACGATGACGACGGCTTCCATGGGGCTGTTGTAGAACAGGCCTGGTCCGAGCCCGATGACGGCTTCGATCAGGTCTGATTTCACCGCGTTTTCCCTCATGGAGCGCTCTTCTTGGCGGAAGAGTACCCCGTGTGGGAAGAGGATCGCGGCGCGGCCGGTATCTGGTTTGAGGCTGGCGGCGATGTGTTGGAAGAAAGCGTAGTCGGCTCTTCCTTGGGGTGGAGTGCCCCACATGTTGCGCCCGTAAGGATCATGGGCGAATGATTCGCGGTCCCAATTCTTGATGCTGTAAGGAGGGTTCGCCAGAACCAGATCATGCTGGAGCAGGCGCCCATTCTTCGTCAGGAACGCCGGTTCGCGCAGGGTATCGCCGTGGGCGATGTGGGCGTCTGGGATGCCGTGAAGGAATAGGTTGGTGCGAGCAATGGAACTGGTGGTGTGGTTGAGTTCTTGCCCGTAGAGAGCAAGGTTGCGCCACTCCTGGCCTGAGACTTTCAACTCTGCGATCGTGGAGATGAGCATGCCGGCGGTGCCTGCGGTGGGGTCATACACCGACTCGCCACTCTTGGGGCGCAGCATTTTGGCCATGAGGTGCACCAGGGTGCGGTTGGTATAAAACTCTTGGGCGGTGTGCCCGGAGTCGTCAGCGAACTTCTTGATCAGGTACTCATACCCTTGACCCAACTCGTCCTCGGGCAGATTCGCCAGGGAAAGATTTTTAGAAGAGAAATGCTCGATTAGGTCGATGAGTGTCGCATCAGGGAGTTGGTCTTTGTTTGCCCAGTCGCCGTCGCCGAAGACACCATCGAGGACGCCGGGGTTGGCGGCTTCGATACCGCGCATGATGGTGCGGGCTGCTACACCGACATTTTTGGTAGTTTCTCGTAGGTCATCCCAGTGGCATGAGTCTGGGATGGTGAACCGGTGGTTTTCGGGCAGGTCTGCGAGGGTCTCGTCACCATAGATGTCCATGGCAGCGTCATGTTCTTCGTCGTAGACGTCACTGATGCGCTTGAGAAAGATCAGAGGGAAGATGTACTGCTTGTAGTCCCCAGCATCGATCAGGCCGCGTAGTTTGACCGCGGCATCCCACAGGTAGGACTCGAGCTCGCGCTGGCTGATTCGGGTGATCTTTTTCTTGGTGCTCATGCAAGGTCCTCCGCGCTCAAACCCCACAACGCTAGTTGTTCCTCCAAGGACGCCCGTGACTCTTCCACCTGTTCCCAAGCAGTCAGTAGATTGGCCAAAGCCTGTTCCATGGTCAACGTCTCAGTGTCATCGCTACGTGTTACGTAGCGGGTGATGTTGAGGTTGTCTGCCTCAGCATGGATGTCATCCAAACTCACCACTCGGGCGAAACCCTCGATATCGGCAAAACCTTGGTACGCAGCCAAGATCTCATTAGCGTGAGAATCAGACAAGCTGTTTTGGTTGCGACCCTTAGTGAACAGGTGGTCCGCATTGATAAACAGTACTTTGCCCTGGCTGCGCTGGGGCTTACTGGTGCGCAGCACCATGATCGCGGGGGCCAGGCCGGTTCCGTAGAACAAGTTCGGGGCCATCCCAATCACGGCCTCGATAAGATCTCGCCCCAAGAATTCACTACGAATCCTGGCCTCGGCACCGCCACGGAACAATGCGCCCTGCGGCACCACCACTGCCACCCGACCGGTGCCAGGTTTCGCCGAGGCCATCATGTGCTGGATCCACGCCCAGTCCGCGTTCTTCTCCGGCGGCACCCCGCCGATCTTGTTGCGCCCGTACGGGTCAGATGCCCACGCTTGTGGCCCCCAGTCCTCCAAGGAGAAAGGCGGGTTTGCGATTACATTGTCAAATTGCTGCAACTTACCGCCGGATAGAAACGCAGGGTTGCGCAGTGTGTCCTCACGCACGATCGTGAACTCGGGAACTCCGTGGAGCAGTAGGTTCATCCGCGCAATCGACGCAGTGGTCAGGGTCTTGTCCTGCCCAAAGAGGTGCCCCCACAACAATCGCGGGTCGTGCCCCTGCTCCTTGGTATGGGCGATGACTTCGAGGAGCATCCCGGCCGTTCCACAAGCCGGATCATACGTGTCCTCGCCCGGTTGAGGATCCAAAATCCCTACCATCAACCGCACTACACTTCGAGGCGTGTAGTACTCGCCAGCCTTCTTACGCGACAGGTCAGCGAACCGCTTAATGAGATACTCGTAGGCTTGGCCAAACACATCCGGCGCAACAACCTCGTTTGAGAGGTTCTTCGTGGAGAAATGCTCAATCAGGTCCAACAGCTTGTCATCAGATAGCTTCGCCTTGTTCGTCCACGGGGCATTCCCGAAAATGCCGGCCAAAGTTTTTGGATTCGCGCTCTCGATAGCTCGGAAAGCACGGACCAATGCTTGCCCTACGTTTACGGTAGTTTGTCGTACTGACTCCCACGAAGCATCTCTGGGAATGTCAAAGTGATGATTTTCCGGTAGTCGGGCATATTCATCATCCCCATCAGACTCAGTCAATGCGTGAACATACTCGGCATCGTACACATCTGAGAGACGCTTAAAGAACATCATCGGAAATATGAAGGCCTTGAAATCTGCTTGGTCGATGCTACCTCGCAACAGGTCCGCAGCAGACGCTAGATACCCTTCCAACTGCGAAAGAGTCATTATTTCCGTCATATATCTAATCTTTCAACCTAGGTTTGATCTATCGTCTAACTTTAAGTACGTATCATTTAGCCGTCATCTTATGGCGCCAATGACCCTAGTATATTTCTAGATCCCAACGAAGCGCGTTATCCCAACGGTCATTGTACGCATTAGAAGATTTAGGATCATTCATCTGCTTCGTAACCTCTCTGAATACGAATTGCGTAATAGCTTTCATTGTTAGGTCTACCTCTTCCTCTTGGCATACAGCTGCAATCACTTCAACAAACCGCGCTCTATTAGGCGACTTTGCCACATGCGACAGGGTATTACGTTTCTCTCCAAACGCATTTAGATGACGATTAATGCGTTGTCGTAATCCATCCTCGAAAAAACGATTACACTCCGCTTGTAATTGCCTGATCGCTTCGTTTCCATTTTGACAAGTATCCGCACGCAAAGCTTCAGCGATCCCATATCCACGCCAATACAGAGAACTACACATCATTTCAGGCCACGGTTGAGGTAGTTCTTGCAGCACATAAAAGTGATTAACGAGGCCCATAAAAGCCTCTCTTGCATCCTCGTCATACGGCATCAACGCAGGAATCGCAGTCCTCAAAGCCCCGGGAATTTGAAGACGTTGACCCAGGGTCCACCCAATAATCTCAGGTTGAAATGAACCTGGTAACGGAAAGCTAAGGGTGGGGCATGATTCCTTTACTTGGCTGTTAACTCGAGAAATCAGAAGGGTCGAAAAATCTGCTGAGCTGCCTTGTGACTCTAAAGAAGCTAGAAGAAAAGAAGCGAACTCAGCATGATCATCGGATAACGCCAAAGAGTTAGCAGTCTCTTGAGAGACCTCGGGAATGATAGACTCCCATTTTTCTCGATAGTTCTGTTCCGCTTCAAGTAGCCATTCACCTGATAGTCCGTTATTTTCCAGTCGAGAAAGTAGCGGCTTGAAACTAGCAAATTGGTCATTGAGAATATGGTAGATTTCAGCAAACACTAATGGAGAAAACCTACAGACCATTTCCATACTCATCTCCAGATTCTCTTTTCTAGCTCTTCTTTGAGTGGTCGAATGAGGCCTGTTCCCTCCCAGTCCTTGAGGTCTTTAGGAACTCTCATTTCAAGCATATCTTTAGAATTAATTGTTTTAATTACACTTCCAGACAGTAAGGACCTTCTTTGTCTGAAGCCACTTCGACCGTTTAAGAAACTTACCAACGCATCAGTTTTTGAAGGATCTTTTGGTCGTAGGACAATGACTTGTTTTCTTGCCATAGTTTGGTCAGCAACTACTGCATGTGCATTGTCCCCTATTGAAGAAACCAAAATGTCACCCTCTTGTACAAGTTCCATTTCTGGTTCGGGAATACACCATCTGGTAATTTCGCGATTGCTTAAATATCGATGGTCTGCCATTGGGATGCTGCCTTTGGCCTCTTGTTTAAAAATAGACCCCGGTTTCATAATTTTGGTTTTAATTATCTCAATCAACTCTCCAAGGGGCTGGGAGTCCTTAATGTTTTCCTCCTGCGGCGGAGTTAAAACTTTTTTCCAAGATTTTGTGCTTAAACGGGTCTTTCGCCACCAGGTAGGCTCTATTTCTTCGATCCAAGTAGAGTTAGAAGCCAGCTTCTTGAGATCACTTAGTTCAGAGTTTGAAATATCCCGTACGGGAAGCAATGCGTTTAAAAGTTCATACCGATAGTTCCGTGACGATAAAGAGAATAATCTAGATAGAAATTCCCTTCCGGTCGCACTTGCCAAAACTCCCCAGAGGTATAGTCCTTGATCCATTTTATGGGGTCTTAGAAGTACAAAATCACTACTAAAAAATAAACCTTCAAACTGGTTGGTGATCAGGATAGGCTTTGAATTCGCTATCTTTGCTACTGCAATGTCCCCTACGTTAATGTCATCAGGATGTGGGCCAACTCGATATGCTGCACCAGAATACTCCCTGCGGTGAATAAAGATTGGCCCCGGAAATTGAGAAAGATCAGCAGGAGTGATAACTGAAATTGGTTGTTCAATGAAATGATGGGGAAAAACCTCATCAACCAAGTTGCTTAGGACTTCAAGTTTGTCTTCCTGCGGCCAGTGAAATGATTCTAGGACCGTACGCTCAGGGTTCCAGTCACTTGGTTTACTCAAACGAAGAATTGCAATATTATTCATCGCCATTACCGTTCTCTTCTTGAAGGAGATGCTCTTTCAAGGCCTCCATGAACGAGCTAGTAGTTGATAGCTGCTCCCGCCAATCGTCTCCTAGCTGAGAGACAAAAGTATCAGTAGGAGGCTCCTTTTCAACTACAAGTAACACTGTCCTGATTACTGTCGCAGTAACAGCTCCCGAAGGTAGTCCGATAATCGCAGCAACTCGATAGTTTTCTGCTAAGTACTGACGATACGCTTCCAAAACAGGACTTGTGGTAAAAGAATAAGGGAGCTGGATGATTAGCCTTCCATGCTCCGAAAGGGCCCTGAGGCAAAGGTCCAAGGCTGCAACATGGATTTCCCTAGTGGTTTGGTTATTTAATAGCTCCCATTTACGTTCAAATCTTCCAAACGGGGGCACTGTAAGAATCAATTCTGCCTTCGGAATATCAGTGCTAAATGAGTCAGCCTCCTGGATATCTATTGATATCTCTTTATAATTGATTAGGCGTGTTAGTTGTGCCGTTTCAGGTTCAATCTCGATTCCAACATACTCGGCTTTTAACCCTTTAAATTGCAGCTCAGCTGCCAGAGAAGCCAGTGTTACACCTAAACCGACAAAGGGATCTAGCACAGTATTGGCTGGTTTCTGTGCCCCCAAATTTGCCATGGCCTTTGCAATCACCGGATCTACTAAGAGCTGTTCATCGGCTCTAACCCGAAGCATCGAGTCACGTTCTAAGAGTTCTTTCACGACTGAACGAACCATGTTCTGATTTACCGAGATCGTACTACCATCAAAGAATGGCAGAGTTCCTTGATCTGAGACTTCCTTCAGTTTTTCCCGGATCACTTTTACCGAAGAGACTTGATTCCCACTCAAGTCTCGTTTGATCAAGCCAACCAGAATCCGAGCGAGATTTTCTTTATCAGATAGGATTCCATCTCCTTCAGGGGCACTGGGAATACGATCAATAGCTTTAAGGCTTTCTAGATGATCATCTGCGATGAACCAAGAGCCTTTAGTGACAATATAGTGTTCCCTAGTCGATAGCTCATTCTTTACCCGGGTAAGGTACGGCAATCCAGCTTCTGGAATCCCTTCCATAATTAAGACGAATGTATGAGGTCTTAGTTCTCCATCATTTTCTGGAGCCCAAGCAATTAGGCCTTTCCCAGCAACGACGGGCAAAGGTATCTGAGAATCTTGGATATGTTTAAAACCTGCAGCCTTAAGCCTCTGAAGTGCTTTTTCCACCTCTAGTTTGTGGTTCATTGAGAAGACCTCCTTAATCAAATAGCCTTATAAGATAAGCCCACAGATAATAAAAGTCAACGCCAGGAAATAACGATTTGATATCGACTCATTTTACTTACTCTCCCTCTTCATACTTAAACAAGTTAGGTATTGCTCCAGCAAACACAATCAGAAGAACAAAAATAAACCAAGCGATTGCAGTGACCCATAATACTGTGCCCAGCCATCCGGTAGCGTAGTTAGCTGCTGTCAGCAGACTGTAGCTAATTCCACCACCAGCTAGGGAAAGCACAATTGCTGCCATGACCGTTGGGAAATCTAGTTTTCGTTTTAATCTTGAGCGCATTTTCGCAGAATATACAGTCATTTCTAAAGAAAGTAGGTCATCTAATTCTGCAAGAGCCTTTTCAGATCCTTGCAGGCCTTCCCTTAGTTTCACTTGACTCTTTATCAACCGTAAAGCTCTACCGCCACTTTCCCTGTCCATCAATGGTCTAACTACAGCAAGCAGTATTGGTACAACAACCGAACTTAACACCGGCGCGTTATTCAGAAACCAGTTCATTTCAACTCCTTCAAAAGCATTCAAGCAGCTTTAAATATAAATAGTAAGAAGCCGAATAGAAGGTTAACGCATCTTAGATCCCACGCCTCATTCTGCTAAAATAGTTCCCCAAGTCACACCCGACCACCTCTGAAGGGAACTAACCATGAATAGCACTTACTGGGAATCTTTGGGATTTGACTCAACCCAGGTACAGGCCGAATATGAGGGGCTCATTGAGGCAATCGTTCAACGCGCCCAAACTGAGGTCCGTACAGAGAAGCCTGAAGACTGGGAACAGGCATGCTATTACGTGGATCCGTCCGGTTTCATGGCCTGCGTATTTATCCACAAAAATGGCGAGGCTTCAACCAACTTCACAATCCACGGTCAGCCGGGCGTAACCTTCTACACCTTCCAGGTACGTCCCGGCTTGGGCGTAGGTCAATACCTTCTCCCGGACCCCGAGGACCCCAATAACGTAACAGGCTGTACTCCCTTCTTCTTGGAATACACCGACCCATTGGCTTACCCGGTTCCGGTCGGTGAGATTGATGGCCGCTATGGTCAGACCTTCCAGAACTATCGGCTAGCGGCAATTGCCGTCAATATGGAGGTCCACCCCAGTCTAGAATCTTGGGCTCAAGCTTACCTTGACCTAAACCGGATTGAACCAGCAGACTACCTTACCGCTCTAGGTGACATTGAAAGCCCCAGCTACGAGCTGATGAACAATATCGAACAGCACCTAGATGATGTCCATGGCGGGGCGATCCTCGGTGGCATCTGCGAACACGTCGAAGAACGCACCAACGGCATTACTGGAAACAAGTGGCTATATGCGACCGTCAACCAGGGGGCAGTCAAACTCAATATTGCACTCCCCTACAACATTGAGCCACGTCCAGAACCCGGCAACGTCATCTACGGCCAAGCCATCATGAACGGCTGCACCGAACGCTGGGATGAGGGCCTAAGCAAAATCCAATAGCCCCATCAAAACAGGCCAGCCTCTTTCCACGAATCGACAATCCGGCAGCTAAAATTACTTCCATGCCTCAAGACTCTACGCATCCGCAACCGCGCACTAGCACAACTGCAAACACCCAGGCCCTCCACGCCCCACATCCCCTGCAGCCGGGTGACCGGGTGGCGGTACTCTCCCCTGCTTGGGCGGCGCCCGCCTACTTCCCGGACCTGCACACCCAGTCCATGGAGCGCGTGCGCACCCTGCTAGAGCTTGAGCCGGTCGAATACCCCACCACCGCGATGATGGGTGCCAGCCCGCAGGCGCGCGCCGCAGACCTCATGGCTGCCCTGACCGACCCGGACGTTAAAGCAATCTTCGCCAGCATCGGTGGGGATGACCTGATCACCGTAATCCCGCACCTAGACGGGGAAGCCCTGCGCGCGGCCTCGGCAGAAAACGGGGCGAAGGCCTTCTTTGGGTATTCGGATAATACGAACCTGAACCACTGGCTGTGGCAGCACGGGATCGCCAGCTACTACGGCGGTTCCACCATGGTGCACCTGGGCCCCGCGCAGATCGACGACGCACACCTGCAGACCCTGCGTGCGGCCCTGTTCGGCACGGACCTGGCCCTGCCCATTCCCACGGAAAGTGAGGATTATGGTTGGGACTGGTCGGACCCGCGTAGCCTCACCGAGCCCTACCTGCGCCTGCCCTCCCCGCCGCTGGAGTTCATTGGCCCCGCTCAGGCGGTCACCGGCCCCACCTGGGGTGGCTGCCTAGAAGTCCTGGACCAGATGGCACTTGCAGGGCGACTGCCCGAACCCACACAGCTTGAGGGTGCGATCCTAATCCTGGAGACCTCTGAGGTGCTGCCGCCGCCGGACTATGTGGGCCGCTGGGTCCGAGCCATGGGTGAACGCGGCTACCTAGACGCCATTGCGGGCCTGGCCTTCGCGCAGCCCGTCGTGGAGGACCGTGACCACCCGGCCCCTGAAGGCACCACGCCGCAGCAGCGCTCGCAAATGCGTGAGGCTCGCCGAGAGGCCTACACGGAGTACCTACTGTCCAATATTGCGCCCTACCGCACGGACCTGCCGGTCTGTCTGAACCTGCCCTTTGGGCACACTCGGCCCCAGTTGGTGATCCCCTACGGTGGCCAGCTAACCCTAGATCCGGTAGCCGAGGTCGTGACCGCCCACTACCGCTAAATAATATGCCGCTCGGCAGCCCAGCGGGTCAGCTCGTTACGGTTCGACAGCTGTAGTTTCCGCAGCACGCTGGACATGTGCGTCTCAATGGTTTTTACAGAGATGAACAGTTCCTGCGCGGCCTCTTTGTAGGTGTAGCCGCGGGCAATATAGCGCATGACTTCCCGCTCCCGGCTAGAGAGCGAATCGAGTTCGTCCTCCCCCGTCTGGGTATCCCCGGCCGCCCCGAAAGCATCCAGCACGAAACCGGCCAGTCGGGGTGAGAATGCGGCGTCCCCCGCGGCCACGCGCTTAATCGCATCCAATAGTTCCGGGGTGGAAATTGACTTGGTGACGTACCCGCGCGCGCCGGCCCGGATTACGCCCACCACGTCCTCGGCCGCGTCAGAAACAGACAGGGCCAGAATCCGGGGCGCCTTCCCCGCATTATTGCCGAGGGCGCTTCCGCCCAATACCGCCCGAGCGACCTCGATCCCGCCGCCCCCATTACCACCTGGTAGGTGCACGTCCAGCAGGACCACGTCGGGCTGGGTTTCGCGAATAACTTCGATGGCACTATCGACATCTTTAGCGGTGCCACAAATTTCGATCTCAGGACTGGGGTCTAGTTCGCCGCGGACGCCCGCCAGGAACATGGGGTGGTCATCAACTAGGACTAGGCGTAGTGGGCGTGCTTGTTCCCCACCGGACGGCTCGGTAGCTGCCGCATCCATCGGTTCGTCCTTTGGCTGGCCTGACTGGCCACCCACCTGCTGGCCCTTCTTCGGCTCCATCGGTTCCTCTTTCATGTTTTCCCTGCTCATTTTCAGTTCTTTCCCTCAGCCTTTTCTACCGCCCACGGCAGACGAATGCTTACTTCCGTCCCAGAGGCCAGTTTCCGAATGCGGACCTCACCGCCGGCACGCTTCGCGCGCTTGACCAGTGAATCCCGCACCCCGTGGCGGTCCCCCGGCACCTGCTCAAGGTCCGCCAATTCAAAGCCCGGCCCGTGATCCTTAATGAAGGCCTCAAACTCGCGCCCACACTCCACATACACGCTAATGGGTGGTTCGCCGTGCTTGGCCGCGTTCGTTAGCGCCTCACGCAGTAGGGCGGAAATATTCTCCCCCTGCTGTCCGGCGGGACGGTCCCCGGTCACCACGACCTCGACCTTCAAGTTGAAGCGGTCTTCGACCTCGGCGGCCTGTTCTTCCACCAGCTGCTGCACGCTAAGGCTGGCACCCTTCGTGGGGTTCCCATAGAGCCAAGTGCGCAACTGTCGTTCCTCGCGCCTAGCCAGGGCTGCGACACGCTGCGGATCCTCTGGGTGTGCCTGAATCAGCGCGAGCGTCTGCAGGACCGAATCGTGCAGGTGCGCGGCCAAGTCCGCGCGCTCCCGCTCTTTAATCTCTTCTGATTCCGCATGCGCTAACTGCGCCCGAATCGTTGCCCACAAGGGCAGCGCCAACAACACCAGTGCGATCAGGATCAACAGGACAGAAAGCAGGATCTGAGCCAGTTGCCTAAAGGAATCCCAGGGGGCAAAAATCCCCAAAATCCCGGCGGTCACGTAGGTGGCCCCCAGGGCCGCTAGGGACCAGTTGATTTTCTTACGTCCAATATTGAGCCATACCAGCCACGTGCCCAGGATGATCACTAGGCCGGCGGGGATCCCATAGTGCCAGATCCCGTCAAAACGCTCGGTCAAGTACACGGCCAGGGCCAGGGCTCCGGCCGCTAGGGACAGCATGCCGATTAGGTTATCGTTTCGTCCTCGCCTAGCTTCTGCGGCCGCCAACTGGGAGCCGGTCGGGGCGTCTTGTTGGAGCGGTGCCGCCAAGGGTCCATTGGTAGCGTGGACGGACGCCGGGCTACCTCCCCGCCGGGAGTTCCCGGCAGGCACCCCAAAACCTGCCCACTTTCCGCGCGGTTCCCGGCTGGCAGGCGTCGAGGTCGGCGGGATCCACCCGGGGACGCGCCGCTCGGTGGGCTTAATGTAGGTTCCTTGGCGTACTTTCACGTTCCCAGTGTGCCACCTTTTTGGCCGCTACGGGTACCCCCTGAGCCGTTTTTGGGGGTATTTTCGGGGTTTTCAGGGTTTTTTCAGGGGTTTCCCTGATAGTTTTTTCGCCCACCTATGGCGGACAATAGAAGCATGAACGAACGTAACATGTACACCAGCTCTTCTGGTAACTCATTCTTTGGTGGGATTCGCGACCTGCGTTTCTACCGGGCTCACCCCCGGATGCTGGGCGGCGTCTGTGCCGGCCTGGCGCACCGGACCGGCTGGAGCCTGGCCTTGATTCGCGTCCTGGCGTTGATTTCCATTTTGGCTTTTGGCTCTGGCATCGCGGTCTACATTATCCTGTGGATCCTGCTGCCGGAGGGCGCCTCTGGTGAGATTATCGCCGAGGACTGGGTTCGACGAGGACGCGGCGGCGAGTTCCTTTTCTTCCCCATTTTGCTTCTGGCTTTCCTAGCTATGATGCTCTTCGGGGTTGGGTTCTTCCGCAGTGTGATTGTCCTAGCGCTACTTTCGCTGATTTTGATTGTCGTGTACGCGTCGCGCGGTAATGATTCTGGTCGTCATGATGACTATGGCCCGTACCGCGAGAATAAGCGCCCGGGTCAGCCCTGGCAGCAGACTCGTCCTTCTGATGAAGAGATCGACGGTTACGCGGCCCCTTTCGTTAAGCCCTCTGGCTCGTCGGCTTTTGTAGGGTCAGAGGATTACCGTGCCCAGGGTACTACTGGCACCAAAGCCGAAAATGGTAGCGAAAGCGGCAATAAACGTACCGGCGACACCAGTGCTGAAAGTGCTCCCCAGGGATCTTCTGAAAGCTACCAGGCAGAGTCTTACGCCAGCCCCACCCCGGGCCCGGAAGACGAAGAGGAAGGCCTGTACTTCCGCCACTCTAAGCCCCAAGCCAAGGTGAGTAGGCGGCCTAGTCGCCCCGCTCCCTCGGCCCGCTTCTCCCTACTGCTGCTGGCGCTGATCTTTGCCGGTATCGGTGGCGGGATCATGGTGGGCACCGCGTACGACTCGGCGCTACTGGGTTACCTGTTCATGGTGCCCGTGACCATGCTGCTTTTGGGTGGCGCGCTGATCATCCAGGGTGTGCGCGGACACCGAGGCGGCTGGATCTCGATTGTTTCCTGGCTCTTCGTGCCGTTCCTGGTGCTCACCTCCATGCTGGGGGTTACCGTCAGTGAAGGAAATATGGGCTATGTTAAGGCCCCTATTTACCTGCAGTACACGAATGCGGAGCCCATGGAAACCGAACTGACCTTCGGGAAGCTGGATGTGCCCGTGCCGGAAAACCTGCCCCTGCACTATCGGATAAAGGCCGAATGGGGAAAGATTGACTTCTCTAAGGTCCCGGCAAACTTCAAGGTGCTGAAGATGAACGCGAGTCGGACTTCGCAGCAGTCCAACGATTCGCTTTCCGGCCAGAACCTGTACCTAGAGGCCACCACGGGGGATCCCGCGAAGGCCGAACAGTACCCCGTCGTGGACATTAATGTCATGGGCGGCATGGTCGACCTGGTCAATGATGGGAACTGGAAACTCAAAGAGGTAGAGGAAACTCGCCGCGAAATGCTGAAGCAACGCGACCAGGTTGCCACCACCCCAGAAGCTGGCTCCACCGCGGAATCTAGCCCGACTATCGAAGGCACTAAGGAGTAATCATGAGCAGTAAATCAAAATCTCAAAAACGACCGAAGTACGGTTTCAATATTTGGGCCTTTGCCGGCGGCTGCTTCCTAGTGCTCTGCTCTATCCTGCCCATTGCGATCCTGTTTACCAGTCAAAAACAGATGGGGTATGTCCTAGCGGGCTTCCCGGCCCTACTGGCGGTACTGTTCTTGGTCTCGGCCTTCTTCGTGGGGTCGAAACGTGATCACGAATATCAGCAGGACCTGCCTTAGTTTCAGGAATCTCGAGGTCGCTGCCTAGCCCCAACTGAGGCTTCCACCTTGGCCTGACAGAGGGCTTGGCCAGCACCGGTTTTAGCATTTTGCACCGTTTAACTACTGAAGTTAAGCGGTGCATTTGCTATTTTTGAAGATATTTCTGTTTTTCAGTGCCCGTGCCGGAACTCATCTGGCACGGTCGCGGTAACTCAGATTTCAAAACTTTGAAGGAGGTCCCATGCCGTTCCCAGACGATTCCTGTACCGACCCTACCCCTGATTGTCCCGGGGCCCCTGAACCGATCGATCCTTTACTTGAGGAGCCTGAAGACGAAGCTCTGAACGTCGAAACCCCGGACGCGCTGCCTCGTCCGGAACTGGTCCTTTTCGACATGGATGACACCCTGGTGATCACTCGGAAGGTCAAGTGGGAGCAGCACCAGTACGTGGCCAAGCACGAGTTCGGTATCGACCTGGCCGAAGAGACCCTGCACGAGCACTGGGGCAAGCCCTTCGGCCCCATGCTGGAGCTACTCTATGAGCAAGCCGCCCCGCAGGACGTGCTGATTTCCACCTACCGCAAATACCACGACCAGTACCCGAAGCTGGAGCAGCCCGGTGGCGTGGCCGCCGTGACCGCCCTGTTGGATGCGGGCGTGAAGGTAGGCGTCCTAACCTCCATGATTAGCGAGGTTGCTATCCCCGACCTTAAACGTATTGGCTTCCCCGTCGAGCGTTTCGAATGCGTCCTAGGTGCGGACCATAGCGAGTTCCATAAGCCTGACCCGCGCGTTTTCGATGAGGTCCTGGCCCCCTACCGGGATTCGTCCGCCACCGATTCCGCAGGCGCTTCAGAGGACGCTTCGGCAGCTCCTTCCGCAGGCGCTTCAACTACCACTTCTGACTTGGCTTCCCGCGTGGTTTACGTGGGCGATGCCCTCATGGACGAGGCCGCTGCGCAAGGAGCCGGCATTGGTTTCGTAGCCGTCACTACCGGTTTGGTCGAAGCCGACGGCTTCGCGGCGGGAGTGCCGGTCTTCCCCGGGGTGGCCGAGGCTTGCCAGGCCCTCCTTGGGGACACGCCCTCGGCGGAATAATATCTGCCGAGGGGGCGTCTACAGCCTCAGAACCGACGCGGAATATTACGTAGGTTCGAACGAGCCATGGACATGACTTCACCAAAGCCACCGTTTAGGATCTGCTTGGACATGGCGAAGGCAAAGCCCTTTGCCTGCCCGAACTCGATCTTCGGCGGGATGGATAGGGCGTTCGGGTCCGTGACAATGTCAATAACTGCCGGGCCGGGCTTAGCCATTTCTTCTTCCAGGACGGCTTCGAGCTCTTGCGGGTCGGTGACTCGCACTGCTCGGATGCCCATGGCTTCAGCGATCGCGGCGAAGTTCATCTCATCATTGGTGGTACCGAAGTCAACCAGACCATCCACGATCATCTCGAGCTTAACCATGCACAGGGCCGAGTTGTTAAACACGACGGCCTTCACGTTCAGGTCCTGAGTCTTAATGGTCTGCAGGTCCCCTAGCAGCATGGATAGGCCACCGTCACCACACATGGCCACAACCTGGCGGTGAGGCTCAGCCACCGCGGCACCAATGGCCTGCGGGAGGGCGTTCGCCATGGAGCCGTGTAGGAAGGAGCCGATCACGCGGCGCTTCCCGTTGGGGGTAATGTAGCGGGCGGCCCAGACGTTGCACATGCCGGTGTCGACGGTGAAGATCGCGTCGTCGCTGGCAGCCTCGTCTAGTTTCACGGCCGCGAACTCGGGGTGGATCGGCTTGAGCTTCGAGCCGTCTTCCGTGTAGGCGCCGACGACCTTATCCATCAGGTAGGCCTGAGACTTGAGTTTCTTATCCAACCAGGAGCGGGACTTCTTCTGCTCCACCATGGGGATCAGTAGTTTCAGGGTTTCGCGCACGTCTGCCTGCACGGAAATATCGCAGCGAGTACGACGCCCTAGGTGCATGGGGTTGATGTCGATCTGCGCGGTCCGTACCTTGTGCGGCAGGAAGCTGTCGTAGGGGAAGTCCGTGCCGATCAGGACCAGCAGGTCGGCTTCTTCCATGGATTCTTGGGCGGCACCGTAACCCAGTAGGCCGGACATGCCCACATCGTAGGGGTTGTCCCACTGGATCCATTCCTTACCGCGTAGCGAGTGCCCAACCGGCGAGTAGAGTTTGCCGGCCAGTTCCATGACCTCGTCGTGCGCCCCGCGAGTACCGGCACCGCAGAAGAGGGCGACCTTGTCGGCCTCGTTAATGGCGTCGGCTAGTTCCTTTAGGTCTTCCTCGTTCGGGATAATTCGCGGTTTACGAGGATGCGCCATATCTAGCGCCTTACCTTCCGGGGCCTTTTCTTGGGTGACCGTCGACGGGATGGTGAGGACGGAAACGCCGGGGGCGGTCAGGGCGGATTCAATAGCAATCCTAGAGACGCGCGGCATCTGGTTGGGGTCCGAGATCATTTCGCTGAAGACGGAGCACTCATTGAAGATGCGGTCGGGGTGGGTTTCTTGGAAGAACTGGGTGCCAATCTGGGTGGCGGGAATGTGGGAGGCGATTGCCAGTACGGGCACGCGGTTGCGTTGGCAATCGTAGAGGCCGTTAATCAGGTGTAGGTTACCCGGGCCGCAGGAGCCCGCACAGACGGCCAGTTTGCCGGTTACTTCAGCGTCCGCGCCGGCTGCGAAGGCGGCTACTTCCTCGTGGCGGACGTGGATCCAGCGGATTTTCTTTGAGCGGCGGATGGCGTCTACGATCGGGTTTAGGCTGTCGCCTACGATGCCGTAGACTCGTTCAACGCCGGCTAGTTCTAACTGTTCGACTAGCATTTCAGCTACTGTCGCCATAGTTCCCTCCTTAGGGATAGGTGTTCGGCTATTTCCAGCCTAGCGGGTTTCAATCTGACTGGCAGTGGCACAGTAGACGATTGTCTCTTAGCCAAATTGCTAGTTTTGTAACCTGTGAAGAAAAACCCGAACAGAAAAAGCAGAACAAAAACCCGCCCGGGACAATCGACTTAAAATCGATGTGTTCCGGGCGGGTTTCGCTAGCTTTAGCTCCAAGCTGGGAGCCTAGCTAGTTTGGGCCTAGTTAGGCGGTCATCTTTAAACCGATGACTCGTCTAGGACTGCTTTTTGTGCCCGCTTAGCGGTGCACTTGTTAAGCAATCACTTATTGCCGTAGCGTTCTAGCTCTTCCTCAATGATCGCTTCGTCCAGCTTCTGGAAGACCGGCTTGGGCTTAGCAATCGGAGTACCAACGGTAACCTCAATGGGTGCCCAGGTGGGTACCTGAGTGTAGTCACCGGTGATGATCGGGTAGTCTAGCGGGCTACCATCTTCACGAGTGATATCTAGGTCGGTGACTTCCTCAATCTGAGGTAGCGGCGCTACCTTGCCTTCCCCACCGAAGACCTGGTCGACGGCGTTAGCGGCAAAGGGCAGGAACGGGCTAAGCATCAGGTTCAGGTTCACTACCGCAGTTGCTAGGGTGTGCAGGACGGTAGCTAGGCGTTCGCGCTGGCTCTCATCCTTCATCTTGAAGGGCTCGGTGACCGTCACGTACTTGTTGGCTTCCCCAACTAGGCGCATAACCTGGGCGATAGCAGCCTTCTGACGGTGGTGAGCGATCAGGTCGCCAACCTCAGCGAAGCCGTCACGGACAGCCTTGAGTAGGTCTTCGTCAATCTGCTCTAGCGGACCGGGGGTGGGGATTTCACCGAAGTTCTTGGCGATCATCGCGGCGGTACGGTTCACTAGGTTGCCCCAACCGGCTACTAGTTCCGAGTTGGTGCGGCGCACGAACTCGGCCCAGGTGAAGTCAGCGTCAGAGTTTTCCGGGCCGGCGGCGCTAATGAAGTAGCGTAGGGCGTCAGCCTGGTAGCGTTCTAGCATGTCGCGCACGTAAATCACGATGCCGCGGGAGGACGCGAACTTCTTGCCTTCCATGGTTAGGAATTCGCTGGAGACAACCTCGGTGGGGAGATTTAGTTCGCCTAGGTCGCCGGGCTGGCCACCCTTGTCGCCCTTGCCGTTGTAGCCGATTAGTTCGGCGGGCCAGATCTGGGAGTGGAAGACGATATTGTCTTTGCCCATGAAGTAGTAGGACAGGGCCTCAGGGTCGTTCCACCACTTGCGCCATGCTTCAGGGTCACCGGTTCGGCGGGCCCATTCAATGGAAGCCGACAGGTAGCCGATAACGGCGTCGAACCACACGTAGAGGCGCTTGCCGGGCTGGTCTTCCCAGCCGGGTACGGGGATGCCCCAGTCAATGTCGCGGGTCATGGCGCGGGGGCGAACATCCTCGAGGAAGTTCTTGGAGAACTTAATGACGTTGGGGCGCCAGGTGCCGGACTGTTCGCGATCGTCCAGCCAGGCTTCTAGGGCCTTGGCTAGGGCGGGTAGGTCTAGGAAGTAGTGGTCGGTTTCTACGAACTTGGGGGTTTCGCCGTTGATACGGGAGACCGGGTTGATTAGGTCGGTGGGGTCTAGCTGGTTACCGCAGGAATCGCACTGGTCGCCGCGGGCACCGTCAGTGCCACAGATGGGGCAGGTACCTTCAATGTAACGGTCGGGTAGGGTGCGACCGTTGGAGGGGCTGATGGCCCCGCGAGTGGTCTGGACTAGCATGTAGCCGTTGTCGCGCACGACCTCGAACATCTTCTGTACGGTCTGGTAGTGGTTACCGGTGGTGGTACGAGTGAACAGGTCGTAGGACAGGCCTAGGGCGACTAGGTCTTCGACGATTAGGCGGTTGTTCTTGTCAGCTAGCTGCCGGGCGGTGATGCCAGCCTCATCTGCGGCGACCAGGATGGGGGTACCGTGTTCGTCAGTACCTGAGACCATGAGGACTTCATGGCCGGCCATGCGCATGTAGCGGCTAAAAACATCTGAGGGGACGCCGAAGCCGGCGACGTGTCCAATATGACGGGGGCCGTTTGCGTACGGCCATGCAACTGCTGAAAGAATTCGACTCATAGTGCACAGTTTAACGCGTTGCGGTAGACGTGCCCTAAAGATATCGTCTATTTTGGTATCTGTGTGAAAGGAGCAACATGAAAAAGGCACTTTTAGTTGTAGATGTCCAGCCCACTTTCTGCGAGGGTGGGGCCCTAGGAGTTACCGGCGGTAATGATACTGCCCAGGGTGTGGCCGATTTTTTGGCTGCCCACGCAAAGG
Source organism: Boudabousia liubingyangii (assembly GCF_001907245.1). Lineage (GTDB taxonomy): Bacteria > Actinomycetota > Actinomycetes > Actinomycetales > Actinomycetaceae > Boudabousia > Boudabousia liubingyangii. Next base: position 1,448 of record NZ_MQSU01000004.1, on the reverse strand, counting down.
ACTATGACCTGGTGGTTTCGACCCAGGATTGGCATATTGAACCGGGTGACCATTTTTCTGAGCATCCTGATTTTGTTGATACTTGGCCTCCGCATGGGGTGGCGGGTACACCAGAGGCTGAACTTCACCCGTTGATTGCGGACTTCCCCTTTGACGCGCAGGTCCGTAAGGGCCAGTATGCTGCCGCGTATTCGGGTTTCGAGGGCGTCACCGATGATGGTCGCACCCTCACCGAGGTGCTACATAAGGCTGCGATTGATCAGGTAGACGTGGTGGGCATTGCGCTTTCGCACTGTGTTCGCGATACCGCGCTTGATTCCTTGCACCGCGGCTGGCCGACTACAGTATTCACGGACCTTTCGGTTCCAGTTAGTAAGGAACTAGGTGACGAGGCCGTAGCACTCATGGCAGCCGAGGGTGTCACCTTAGAGCACTCCCCCGCTTAAGGATCATCGCTGGTCACCGGTTTAACGATTATTTTTAGCGTCTAGGGCAGCTTGGTAGAGCTGATTTTTCCTTAGTCCGCTTTCTTCAGCGATTTGGGCGGCGGCAGCTTTAAGTTTCATGCCCCCATCTACTAGGGTTAGTACTGCCGGTAGGTAGTCTTCGATCTCTGGGGCTTTGGGGGTGGCACCGTGGACGACAATGGTGATTTCCCCGAGGACTTCGCCACTGGTCTTTTCGATTAGCTCTTTTAAGGTACCCCGCATGATTTCTTCGTGGGTTTTGGTTAGTTCACGACAGACCGCGGCGGGGCGTTCTTCCCCGAAGACTTGGGCCATGACTTTTAGTGAGTCGTGGGTTCGTCGTGGTGAATCGAAGAAGATCATGGTGCGTTTTTCGTTTTTGAGTGCACTTAGGGTAGCGGAGCGTTGTCCGTCTTTTCGGGGCATGAATCCTTCGAAGGTGAAGCGGTCGGTGGGCATGCCAGAGGCTGCCAGCGCAGTAAGCACAGCAGAGGGCCCAGGAATGATCCTGATGGGCGTACCTGCTGCTAGGGCCGCCTGGATAAGGTCATAGCCGGGGTCTGAGACGGTGGGCATGCCTGCGTCAGAGATGACGAGGATGCGGGCACCGTTTTGGGCGGCCTCGATGATTTCGGGGGATTTTCCGCTTTCGTTGTGTTCGTGTAGGGGCACGAGTTTGCCGCCTGGTTTGATTCCTAGGCGACCGGCTAGGTTGAGGGCGCGGCGGGTGTCTTCGGCAGCGATGATGTCGGCGTGCTGGATAGCGTTTATTAGTCGGGGGCTGGCGTCTCTGGTGTCCCCGATGGGTGTGCCGGCGAGGGCGATGGTACCGGGTTCTTGGTAGATTTCTACGGTTTCGGTACGTGCCGCGGCGTTATTTTCCATGGTTTTAGTTTAATGGTTTGGTGGGTGAATTGTTTTGGGGCCCGGTGCCAAACACTGTTTGGTTCCGGGCCCCTCTTTTGTTGTTTTTAAGTGGCG
>NZ_MQSU01000003.1:490458-492973 GCF_001907245.1 Boudabousia liubingyangii | reverse complement strand
TTTTGCACTGATAAGTGCTTTTTGGGTGTGGTTTTTGTTAGTTGTCGGCTGATTAGTACCGGTCGGCTTGTCTGAACACCTTGCGGTGCTTCCACGTCCGGCCTATCTACCCAGTAGTCTGCTGGGAGCCTCAAAAGAAACCTCATCTTGAAGCAGGCTTCCCGCTTAGATGCTTTCAGCGGTTATCCTTTCCGAACGTAGCTAACCAGCGATGCACTTGGCAGTACAACTGGCACACCAGAGGTTCGTCCGTCCCGGTCCTCTCGTACTAGGGACAGGTCTTCTCAAGTTTCATGCGCGCGCAGCGGATAGGGACCGAACTGTCTCACGACGTTCTAAACCCAGCTCGCGTACCGCTTTAATGGGCGAACAGCCCAACCCTTGGGACCTACTCCAGCCCCAGGATGCGACGAGCCGACATCGAGGTGCCAAACCATGCCGTCGATATGGACTCTTGGGCAAGATCAGCCTGTTATCCCCGGGGTACCTTTTATCCGTTGAGCGACAACGCTTCCACAAGCCATTGCCGGATCACTAGTTCCTGCTTTCGCACCTGCTCGACCTGTCAGTCTCGCAGTCAAGCTCCCTTGTGCACTTACACTCGCCACCTGATTACCAACCAGGCTGAGGGAACCTTTGAGCGCCTCCGTTACATTTTAGGAGGCAACCGCCCCAGTTAAACTACCCACCAGGCACTGTCCCTGATCCGGATTACGGACCGAGGTTGAGATGCGCACTTGAACCAGAGTGGTATTTCAACGATGACTCCCCAACCACTGGCGTGGCTGGTTCATAGTCTCCCACCTATCCTACACAAGTCCAAGCGAGCACCAATACCAAGCTATAGTAAAGGTCCCGGGGTCTTTCCGTCCTGCTGCGCGTAACGAGCATCTTTACTCGTATTGCAATTTCGCCGAGTTCATGGTCGAGACAGCAGAGAAGTCGTTACGCCATTCGTGCAGGTCGGAACTTACCCGACAAGGAATTTCGCTACCTTAGGATGGTTATAGTTACCACCGCCGTTTACTGGGGCTTAAATTCACAGCTTCACCACACAAGTGTGATTGACCGTTCCTCTTAACCTTCCAGCACCGGGCAGGCGTCAGTGCGTATACATCGACTTACGTCTTCGCACGCACCTGTGTTTTTAGTAAACAGTCGCTTCTCTCAATTCTCTGCGACCACCACCAGCAGGACAAGTCCAACCAGGGTGGTCCCCCTTCTCCCTAAGTTACGGGGGCATTTTGCCGAGTTCCTTAACCATGATTCTCTCGATCGCCTCGGTATACTCTACCTGACTACCTGTGTCGGTTTGGGGTACGGGCGGCACTATCCCTCGCGTCGAGGTTTTTCTTGGCACCACAGGATCACCCACTTCCACCATACGGTGTCATCATCAACCCTCACCCTCACGTTCCCCGGATTTGCCTAGGAAACGGGCTGCGGTCTTAAACGTACTATTCCATCAGTACGCGGAGGCTACCACTGTGCGTCACCCCTGTTAATACGCTTGCCTACTAACAAACCAGGTCCCAACACAAAAAGAGTAAGAAACAATCCGAAGAAAGTAAAAAACCCTTTAAGTGGAGGTTAGTAGATCTGATTCAGCATGGACGGTCTAGCGCCGGTACAAGAATATAAACTTGTTATCCATCGACTACGCCTGTCGGCCTCGCCTTAGGTCCCGACTAACCCAGGGCAGATTAGCTTAACCCTGGAACCCTTAGTCAATCAGCGGACAAGTTTTTCACTTGTCATTCGCTACTCATGCCTGCATTCTCACTCCCATGCCGTCCACCCTAGGTTCACACCAGAGCTTCACTCAACATGGGACGCTCCCCTACCCATCACAACTCCTGAACCACAAAGGCTTGGATAAACGTTGTAATGCCACGGTTTCGGCGGTGTACTTGAGCCCCGCTACATTGTCGGCGCGGAATCACTTGACCAGTGAGCTATTACGCACTCTTTCAAGGGTGGCTGCTTCTAAGCCAACCTCCTGGTTGTCTGAGCAACTCCACATCCTTTCCCACTTAGCACACGCTTAGGGGCCTTAACCGATGGTCTGGGCTGTTTCCCTCTCGACTACGGAGCTTATCCCCCGCAGTCTCACTGCCGCGTTCTAACTTACCGGCATTCGGAGTTTGGCAGATCTCAGTAACCTGTGAGGGCCCATTGACCAACCAGTAGCTCTACCTCCGGCAAGAAACACGCGACGCTGCACCTAAATGCATTTCGGGGAGAACCAGCTATCACGGAGTTTGATTGGCCTTTCACCCCTACCCACAGCTCATCCCCCCAGTTTTCAACCTAGGTGGGTTCGGTCCTCCACGACGTCTTACCATCGCTTCAACCTGGCCATGGGTAGATCACCCCGCTTCGGGTCTAGAGCACGCGACTAAAAAACGCCCATTTAAGACTCGCTTTCGCTACGGCTTCCCCACACGGGTTAACCTCGCCACGCACCACTAACTCGCAGGCTCATTCTTCAAAAGGCACGCCATCACCCCAAAAG
>NZ_MQSU01000003.1:475628-490448 GCF_001907245.1 Boudabousia liubingyangii | reverse complement strand
CCCACACGGGTTAACCTCGCCACGCACCACTAACTCGCAGGCTCATTCTTCAAAAGGCACGCCATCACCCCACAAAAGGAGGCTCTGACGGCTTGTAGGCACCCGGTTTCAGGTACTATTTCACTCCCCTCCCGGGGTACTTTTCACCATTCCCTCACGGTACTATGCACTATCGGTCACCAGAAAGTATTCAGGCTTACCCAGTGGTCTGGGCAGATTCACACGAGATTTCACGAGCCCCGTGCTACTTGGGAAACAAAAAACATAGGCAATAGAAATACGATTACACGACTATCACGCACTACGGTCAGCCATTCAATGCTATTCACCTAAACTATCACTTTATAACTATGCGAAAAGGCCGGCAGACCCAATCAATCCTGCTCCCACAACACCACAAACGCAACCCCTGCCGAGTATCACACGCCCATGGTTTGGCCATCATCCGCTTTCGCTCGCCACTACTCACAGAATATCTTTTCCTACGGGTACTGAGATGTTTCACTTCCCCGCGTTCCCTCCTACACCCTATACAATTCAGATGCAGGTAACCAGGCTTAACCCCTGGCTAGGTTTCCCCATTCGGACACCCCCGGATCAACGCTCATTCGCCAACTCCCCGAGGCTTATCGCAGGCCAACACGTCCTTCATCGGCTTCTGGTACCAAGGCATCCACCGAATGCCCTTAAAAACTAACAAACCAACACAAACAAAACACACAAAACAAACAAAATATAAAATTAAGATGCTCGCGTCCACTATACAGTTAACAAACAACCAAGACCACAACCACCAGAAACCAAACCAAAAAGGCCCGACCCCCAGCAGAAAAGCCAAGGAAAAACAACCCCAAACAAGGGTGCAATCCAATAACCCGATAGTGCCCCCAACCCAGCAAAAACCAGGTCAGGGAAAAATGCTTTCTACTTTTAATAAAGCGTTTGTCAAGAATCCTTAGAAAGGAGGTGATCCAGCCGCACCTTCCGGTACGGCTACCTTGTTACGACTTCGTCCCAATCGCTAATCCCACCTTCGACCACTCCCCCCGCAAAAACGGTTAGGCCATGGGCTTCGGGTGTTACCAACTTTCGTGACGTGACGGGCGGTGTGTACAAGGCCCGAGAACGTATTCACCGCAGCATTGCTGATCTGCGATTACTAGCGACTCCGCCTTCATGGGGTCGAGTTGCAGACCCCAATCCGAACTGAGACCGGCTTTAAGGGATTAGCTCAACCTCACAGTATCGCAACCCTCTGTACCGGCCATTGTAGCATGCGTGAAGCCCAAGACATAAGGGGCATGATGATTTGACGTCATCCCCACCTTCCTCCGAGTTAACCCCGGCAGTCTCTCGCGAGTCCCCACCCGAAGTGCTGGCAACACGAGACAAGGGTTGCGCTCGTTGCGGGACTTAACCCAACATCTCACGACACGAGCTGACGACAACCATGCACCACCTGTACACCAGTCCGAAGACCACCACATCTCTGCAGTGTTCCAGTGCATGTCAAGCCTTGGTAAGGTTCTTCGCGTTGCATCGAATTAATCCGCATGCTCCGCCGCTTGTGCGGGCCCCCGTCAATTCCTTTGAGTTTTAGCCTTGCGGCCGTACTCCCCAGGCGGGGCACTTAATGCGTTAGCTACGGCGCAGAAGACCAAAAAGCCCCCCACACCTAGTGCCCAACGTTTACGGCGTGGACTACCAGGGTATCTAATCCTGTTCGCTCCCCACGCTTTCGCTTCTCAGCGTCAGTAATGGCCCAGAGACCTGCCTTCGCCATCGGTGTTCCTCCTGATATCTGCGCATTCCACCGCTACACCAGGAATTCCAGTCTCCCCTACCACACTCTAGTCTGCCCGTACCCACCGCAAGCCAACAGTTAAGCTGCTGGATTTCACGACAGACGCGACAAACCGCCTACAAGCTCTTTACGCCCAATAATTCCGGACAACGCTTGCGCCCTACGTATTACCGCGGCTGCTGGCACGTAGTTAGCCGGCGCTTCTTCTGCAAGTACCGTCAAAACACCCAAAGATGCCCCTGCGTCCTTACTGAAAGAGGTTTACAACCCGAAGGCCGTCATCCCTCACGCGGCGTCGCTGCATCAGGCTTTCGCCCATTGTGCAATATTCCCCACTGCTGCCTCCCGTAGGAGTCTGGGCCGTATCTCAGTCCCAGTGTGACCGGTCACCCTCTCAGGCCGGCTACCCGTCAAAGCCTTGGTAGGCCATCACCCCACCAACAAGCTGATAGGCCGCGAGCCCATCCCCCACCGAAAAACTTTCCACACACAAACATGCGCCCATGTGTGAATATTCAGTATTAGACACCGTTTCCAATGCTTATCCCAAAGAAGGGGGCAGGTTACTCACGTGTTACTCACCCGTTCGCCACTAATCCACGGTGCAAGCACCGCTTCATCGTTCGACTTGCATGTGTTAAGCACGCCGCCAGCGTTCGTCCTGAGCCAGGATCAAACTCTCCGAACAAAAAACAATAAAAAATATCATTCTTCAAAAACGGAAAGAAAAAACCCAAACAAACCCAACCCCAAAAAAGAGGTCAAACCCATCCAGGCCAATCCCAACCAAAAAAATAAAAACAAAAAAACTGACAAACAAAAATAAAAACAAAACAAAAGTAAAAAAACAAAAACACTATCGAGTTATCAAACAACACCCCCACAACCAAGCTTTCTCAAGCGATTATTACTTGATAAACTCAGAAGAGGTATCTCTTCAGCGCATCAGCGCCGGGAAACTACTTTACCAAAACTCTTTCTTGCTTCGCAAGTCGAATCGTTTGTGATTCGGAGCACTTGATTCAGTTAGCTTCCTGATTCAACCGGTTTCCCGTGAACCAACTTGAAAAATATTAGTGACCATAGCGGGTCTTGTCTAGGCGAAAACCCTAATCGTGACCAAGGACAATTTTTTACCCACTCCACCCTAGTTGCTATCCTTAATTATCAACGTTCAAAGGATGAGCATGACTATCAACGAAGCTATTAACCGACCCGTATATTACGACTGCGACACCGGCATTGACGACGCCCTAGGCCTGATCTATTTACTAGACTTCCCCAGCGTCAACCTAGTTGGCATCGGTACGGTCTGCGGTAATACCTTCGCTGAGCAAGCAGCCGACAACAACCTGCGCCTACTTCAATTAGCAGGCCACCCGAATATTCCGGTAGCAATCGGTGAAAAGCGTTTCCGTAACCGCGACTATCTATCGCAACCTGTCCCCATCCACGGCGCCAACGGCCTCGGCAATCTTGAATTACCCGCCGCAGAAGCCAAACCGATCGACAAAAGCGCCCCCGAATTTCTAATCGAACTTTCGCACCAATATCAGGGTGAACTAGAAGTTATTGCGGTAGGGCCACTTACAAACCTAGCCAAGGCACTCGACCTCGACCCCAGCCTACCCGCCCGTATCAAGCAGGTGACCATTATGGGTGGCGCCTTCTACGCACCCGGTAATAAGACGCCCGCCGCGGAAGCTAATATTCTTGACGATCCCGAGGCCGCGCAGGTCGTCCTCGCCGCTAAGTGGCCGATTACCTTGGTAGGCCTAGACGTGACGATGAAGCATTTCCTGGAAGAAAAGCATCGCGAACAGATGGCACGTTCGGACCGACCCGTCGCCCAGGCACTGGCCGAAATCCTGAATATCTACTTCGATTTCTATTCCAATATTTATGGGGCGCGCTGCTGTGCGCTACACGATCCCCTAGCGGTCGCCATTGCCGTAGGTGATATCAAAGCGATTCATTCCCCGCTTGTTCCGACCGTTGTCGAAACCGGTGACGGGCCGGCTCGGGGGCAGACCATTGCTGATCTGCGGACTCAGCGGGCTGGTTATCGGGATGTTCCTGGCGCGAATACTCGGATCGTTCTAGACACGGACCGTCCATTAGCGGACCTAATTACGGATCGGATCTGTAACCCGCAGGCGGCAGTACCGGCACCGCCGAAAGCCGATACCGCCCCAGAGAAGTCCGCTACCACTGAGGCACACAAAATGGGGCAGCCCCAAAAGATTACGGTCGTGGGCTCCCTTAATGTTGATATCTGCGTTGAGCTGGACCGTCGCCCCAACCCGGGCGAAACCGTCATGGGCGACGACGTTACCTACCTGCCTGGCGGGAAGGGCGCTAATCAGGCGGCCGCGGCCTCGGCCCTAGGAGGAAGGGTGACCATGGTTGGTGCGGTCGGCACGGACGCGAACGCGCAAACCGCACTAAGTGGACTGCAGCAGGTCGGGACGAACCTTTCCCAGGTGGAAAACCTGGCGGGCGCAACCGGCGTCGCCATTATTAACCTCGACCGGGAAGCTGAGAACTCGATTATTGTCTCCCCCGGGGCGAACGGAAAAGTTGACCGTGATTTTGTGGACCGGAAAGCCGCCGCGATTCGCGAGGCCCAGATTGTGGTTTGCCAGTGCGAAATCCCCGTTGATGGGATCGAGCGAGTGGCAGAGCTGACCACCGGGCGGTTTATCCTCAACGTGGCCCCCAGTATTCCTCTGCCGGAGCGAGTGATTAAACGGGCCAACCCGCTGATCGTTAATGAGCACGAGGCCGCGCAGGTGCTGGAAACTTTGGGCGTACCGGTTCCAGGTACGGGTGAGGGGGATACTGCGGCAAGTGCTGAGGTGCGTTCGAAGGCAAGTCCGGAAGCAAATACTGCGGCAGGTTCGAAGGCGAACTTGGCGAGAAGTTCCGAGGCAGGTTCTGCCGCCAACCCGGAAGCGAACGCTGATTCGATTGTCGGGTCGAAAAGCGCTCGACCGGAACGTTTTGAGGCGATGGCTCGGGCACTGCTGGCACAGGGTCTGGAATCAGTGGTGATCACCTTGGGGAAGTCGGGCTCACTGGTGGCACAGTCAGACGACCAGCTGACTGCTATTCCCGCGGCGACAGTAAAACCGGTGGACACTACCGGGGCGGGCGATGCGTTCGTGGGCGCGCTAGCAACAAAACTGGCCGAGGGCGCCGGGCTAGTTGACGCGGCGCGTTTTGCTTCCCGGGTCGCCAGTTTTGCTTGCCAGGGGTACGGGGCGCAGGCCTCCTACCCGACCTTGGATGATGAACTACCCGCTTTGGAAAAGGACTAGGATAGAAATATGAAAAACAATCAGAAAATCGCTGTGGTGACCGGGGCTTCGGCCGGCATTGGGGAGGCTTGCGCTAGAGCCTTGGCTGCTGATGGTTGGACCGTGGTGTTGGCTGCTCGCCGTTTAGAACGCCTGGAGAAGATTGCCGCTGAGATTGGCGGGCGCGCCGTCCAGTTGGACGTGACCGACGATCAGGCGGTAGAGAAATTCGCCGCCGAACTGGGCGCCTGCGACCTGCTGGTGAATAACGCTGGTGGGGCCCGCGGTTTAGACGCGATCGAAGATGCCAACTTGGAAGATTGGCGTTGGATGTACGACACGAACGTGCTGGGCACTTTGCGTATGACCAAGGCACTGATGCCCGCGCTGCTTGAAGCAAATGGCTTAGTTATTAATATTGGTTCGGTAGCGGGACGAGTCCCCTACGTGGGCGGGGCTGGCTACAATGCCGCAAAGCATGGCGTGGCCGCGATGAGCCGCGTCCTGCGTCTAGAAACCCACGATAAGCCCTTGCGAGTATGCGAGATCGATCCGGGGCGAGTGGAAACGGACTTCTCTTTGTTGCGTTTTAAGGGAGATGAAGAACGGGCCCGCCAGGTTTATGAAGGCAAGTTGAACCTGCAGGCGGAAGATATTGGCGAGGCCGTTCGCTGGGTTGCTTCTCTGCCGGCACACGTCAATATCGACACCATGCTGATTATGCCTGCGGACCAGGTCTAAGCTGGCCTGCAGGATTAAGTCGCTTTATCTGCTTGTAGCCAGCTTTTCGGATTAAGTCCGTTTTTCGGGTTTAGATCTGACCGTCCCAGACCCAGGGGTGCAAAGGCATGCGCCTCAAAGTGGATTCATCTAGCACTTGCAGCAGGTCGGTAACACTCTGGCAGGCATCAACCTGTGGCCCCAGATCGAGTGAACGAGCGATCAGGTTTACTACCTGCGGCACTTCGATCCCCTGCTCCTGCAGGTCTGGGAGAGTTACGGCCCCATCTCGCTTCGAAAGACGCTGGCCCTCTTGGTTTAGCGCCAGCGGCACATGGACGTAGACAGGTTCTGCCAAGCCTAGGGCATGCGCAATCGCCGCCTGGGTAGGAGCTTGAGATAGTAGGTCATCCCCGCGGGTTACTTGGTCGATTCCCTGGTAGGCGTCATCTACTACTACGGCAAGGTTGTAGGCGACTGCGCCGTCATTTCTGCGGATTACGACGTTGTCGACCGGCCCCGTGTAGTCCCCATGTAATTCGTCGAAAATTGTCCATTCCTTTTCGGGGACCTTCAGACGCAGAGCTGGTTGCCGCCCCTGCTGGGCAAAAAGTTCACGTTTTTGTGCCAGTTCTTCCTCGGATAGGTGCAGGCAGGTTCCCGGGTAATGTCCGGGCGGGGTGTGTGGAGCTGAGGCAGCTTCTTGAATGTCCTTACGTGAACAGTAGCATTCGAATAGGAAACCACGACTTCTTAAGGTTTCGATCGCACGGTGATGAGCTTCCGTACGGGTCGTCTGGATTAGCGGTGCCGCGTCGTAGCGCAATCCCAGTTGCTGTAACTGTTCTAGTTGCCGCTCAGTAGAACCGGAGCGGACCCGGTCAATATCTTCAACACGTAATAGGCAGCGGCGGCCGGTGGCTTTAGCCCAGGCATGCGCCAAGATTGCCGTACGTAGATTCCCTAGGTGTAAATCACCCGTGGGTGACGGCGCGAATCGGCCAGCGCCCCCTCGGAAAGAAGAGGGCACTTCTAGGAAGTCCGCTTCCGGGTCGTGGAAGTTACCCTTAAAGGCTGTAAAACAGCTCAAAAACTTAAACTCCTTAACTTAGAAACTCTGGACAGTTCAAGTGGCTTGAACGGCAATGATCAAGGCCCACGAAATCTGTTCAGAACAGAGAAAAAATTTAGGTCTACCTCAATAGTAAATCGAGTGTGATTAAAAAATCTGACACTTAGTCTGTTAAAAACAACTCTATTACTGGGACTGAAACGCTAGGCGCACGGGTCGGCAGTTGCAGGGTAAGTGTGCCAGCTGGCTGCCCACCCGGTTCAGTGGTCAGGGCTTCTCGATCCGGGTCGAACTGTTCCCAGCGGATCTGCGAACCATCGTTCAGGAACCGGGCAAAGGTAACTTTCCCCGCCGCATTGGGTAGGTGCAGGTGTCCGAAGGGGTAGCTGAATAGGAATAGGTAGATCCGATTGCCTCTTTGGGTGGCGACCATCCCCGGTGGGATTAGGCTGCGGTCCTTGACTGCTCCAGCGCCCTTAATGGCGGGGGCGTGCAGGTGCATCCAGTCTGCAATTTCAGTGAGGGTCTTAGCATCGTAGGGGGCAATATTTCCGCGTCCGTCCGGGCCAATATTTAGTAGCAGGTTCCCGTTCTTTGAGACCGTATCTGCCAGCATCTGAATAATCATCTCAGTTGATTTGAAGCGGGTATTGTCTCGGTCGTACCCCCAGGAGCCATTTAAGGTTTGGCAGGCTTCCCAGCGGGCGGGTTTGCCGTCAACGGTCATGGGCTCGGACGGCTGGTACTGTTCCGGCGTGACTAGGTCACCGGGCAGATCCAGGCGATCGTTGATGAGCATTTGCGGCTGGTATTTTTGGCACAGTTCCAGCAATCCTGCCGAATCCCAATCCTGTGCGCCTTTACCGGGCCACCCGTCAGCTTCCCACGGGTAAGAGAAATCAAAGAACATGTAGTCGATCTGGCCGTAGTTGGTCAGTAGTTCAGTGACTTGGTGGTGTAGGTATTCCCGACAGCGCTCCCAGTCTTTTTCGCGGTTCTGCTGGCGCGCGTCAGGGTCGTCCCGGCGCGGATGATTATGGTCAATGATGAAATCCGGGTGGTGCCAATCAAGCAGGGAATAGTAGAAGCCGACTTTGAGACCTTCGGCGCGTAGGGCCTCCACCCATTCCTTGACTAGGTCTCTGCCACAGACTTTGGGCGCGGTATAGTCTGTGTATTCAGAATCAAACAGGCAGAACCCTTCGTGGTGTTTGGTGGTTAGGACGGCGTAGGCCATCCCGGCAGCTTTGGCCTGGGCGGCAATCCGGCGGGCATCGAACAGGTCCGGATCGAAAGCTTGCGTTAGTTGTTCGTATTCGTGAACCGGGGTTTTCTCTCTGGTCATTACCCATTCGTGTCGGGCAGCGACCGAATAGAGTCCGAAGTGAACAAACAGGCCGAAGCGCCCCTGGTCAAACCAAGGTGCTGCTTTAAAGCCTTCTGAACCGATGATCGCGGACACTGTGATGCCTTCTCTTACTATTCGACTATTAGGACTTTTAGCTAGCAGCCTTTAGTTAGTTTTTGTTGGCGCTAGCTCTTACTTACGCTAGTTCTTGCTGGCGCTAGCTCTTTTGGGAGAGCAGTTCTGCCAATTCGTCAGCGTAGCGGGTTAGCTGGGACATGGTGGTCGACTCCCCCATTGCGTGCCCGGCATCCTTCGAGATGGATAGTTTTGAAGAGGGCCAGTTCCTATGCAGGTCCCAGGCGGTCTTCATGGGGCAGACTACGTCGTAGCGGCCTTGTACGATCATGCCGGGGATTCCGTGCTCTTCCAAGATGGTGGCATTGTCGATTAGCTGCCCGTCCTCCATCCAGCCCTGATTGATGAAGAAGTGGTTTTCAATGCGGGCGAAGGTGGTGGCAAAGCTGGGGTTTTGGACGTCATCGACGTGCTGTTCATCAGGCAGCAGGGTTGAGGTAGCAGCCTCCCAGGTGGTCCAAGCCAGAGCTGCAGGTCCGTGGATTTCCGGGTCGGGATTACTCAGAAGTTCGTGGTAACGCTGGATATAGCCGCCAGGTTTCACATCGGGTCCGGCGGCCGCGACGTACTTTTCCCACTCATCGGCGTAAATCATGTGCGCGCCGGTTCCCTCATAGAACCAATCCAGTTCTTCTTTCCGCAAGGTGAAAATCCCGCGTAGCAGTAGGGCGAGGACGCGTTCTGGGTGGGTTTCAGCATAAGACAAGGACAGGGTCGAGCCCCAAGAACCACCAGAAACGACCCAACGTTCAATACCTAGGTGTAGTCGGATAGCCTCAATATCTTCAACCAGTTTCCAGGTGGTATTGGTGCTGAGGTCCGCTTCGGGTTCCCATGCATGAGGCAGTGAGCGCCCAGAACCGCGCTGGTCAAAGAGAATGATCTGGTATAGATCCGGGTTGAAGTTCCGCCGTTGCATGGGGTTCGAGCCGCCACCCGGGCCGCCGTGTAGGAAGATTACGGGGATACCATCAGGGTTACCGCTACATTCGACGTAGAGCTTCTGATCATCACTGACCGGCAGCATAAAAGCTTGGTAGGGCTCAATATGCGGGTACATGTAGGTTTCTTGCTGAGTCTGCGCTGAATCATTCATAGCACCCATTGTTCCATATCCAAATAGATTTTCCTGCCCTTGAAAACTAAGAATGTGGAATCAAAAACTGTGGAAAACGGGGCTAGCACTTCCAGTAAACAAACCCGGCTAGCACCTTCGGCTGGTAAACCCCATTAGTAATCCAAGATTGAACTATTCGGATGCTGCGGAACCTCAATGATGGCCAGTGGGCTCATGCGATAAAACTGCAGCTTGGTTTCTGCCGGGATCTCCCACTGTGCGATTGCGAGGACGCCATCTTCAATGCCGGCGGCAATTCGTTCATTATTGGCCGCTCGCATCGTCTCAATCACGATCGAGCCACCCTCAACGCGCAAGTCGTAGAGGTCCTTAGACTTATTAATACCGCAGAAATGCCCTTCCTTAGAGACCACCTTGGCCCCCTGGGAAACCTTTAACGAGGTCGTAAAGCAATCCTGCAGGTGCCCATTGGTTCCTTGCCCACCTAGGCGCACACAAGCTAGGCCACTATGCCTGGCAAGGAAGGTGATGCCGCCCTCGGCAATGACCACGTAACGGTTCCACTCTGCCGGATAGGAGACCATACAACCGTACATGTCGAGGCGGCTCTTACCGGTGGCGTAAATAGCTGGAGTGTCATCCCCCTCGGCGGGGTAAGGCAGGATGAATGGGCGCTGGTCCGGATCATGGTAGGCACCCGGGTCCAGTAGGACGATGGTGTCGCCCGGGTGAACCCGCTGGACAACATTTTCGAAGAAGTCTTGAGAATGTTCCTTCGTCACAAAGACGAACTTGCCCGTGGGAGTCTTGAGGTTACCGGCGGCGTGGCGGGCCAGGAAGGCCGGGCGATATTTTTCTGGGTCGACCAGCATCCACTCGAACTCGGTTTTTGAAAGCTCCGATTCCGGATCATACTTACTCATATCTAGGGGTGAAGGTTCAAGTGCTCTGCATGGGAGTTTTGCGCGTCAGCATTTTGGGAGGATTCCGAGTTAGCAGAGAAGTTTGGGTTTAGATTGGAATCGGGCACTTTGACCTCCTTGTAATGGTGCCGGCAGCGGCGAACATTTAAGCGGTTAGCTACCGGGTCTTATCCCTTGGGCTACTTCGTTTATGTTCTATCCACCCTAACGCAGCCCGGGACTTAATACCCGAACCGTGTCGCAGCTTTTCAGACAGTAATAGGGTGGCACTGAAAATCAGCACCACCCTATTACTGAACCTATTATTTAAGGCCTATTTCCCCAAACCTACCGTGGGTCAAGTTTTTAGAAGTCGCTTTTGCGATCAGGCTGCGTGGACGCAGGTCGGGCATTCACAATCTACGCAGACGCAGTTATTGCAGATGTCGTCGCAGTGCTCGCACTGGCATTCGTTGTGGTTGCAGGTCGGGCAGGTGCAGCCGTCACATTCACAGGCGGCGCAGACGTCATCACAGTCGCCACATGCACAGGTATCGCATTCATCGTAGTGACCACCGTCTTCACGGTGAGCGTGTCCGTCATGCAGGTAGTCAACATGGTCGCCGTGGACGCGAGCTTCGTGGCCACAGCCGGGGCCGTGGGTGTGATTGTGCTTTTCAGCGGGGCGGTGTTCAGTGTTTACAGTCATGGTCGTGTTCCTTTGCGTGGTTGAAAGCATCCATGAAGATGCGAGCAACGTGTTCATCAATGAGTTCGTAGTGAGAATTTCGTCCAACTCGATTTATACGCACCAAATGGGCATCCCGTAGGACTTTTAGATGATGCGAAACCAGGGGTTGAGATTCTTCTACTAGTTCGACCAACTGAGAGACATCAGCCGGTCCTTCTACTAGGCGATGCACGATGGCAGTTCGCACCGGGTGCGCCAACGCTTTAAAAAGCGGGACCACTGGAGCGCATTCCCGTTGCGGGGAAGTTTTCTCATGCACAACCTTCGGATTCATAAGAAATATTTTATATAAAAAATACTTTATATGCAATATAGGTTACATTTTCCCCGAAAGCGTTTGCTTTGAGCGGAAATTGCAGTTACCTTAGCGCACTAACACATTAAACAATGATGGGAGAAAGCAATGCTAGAGGCATACCCTTATTTAACGGTGATTCCGCCGTTAGTCGCGATTGTGTTAGCGATTGTTACCCGCCGGGTTCTGCTGAGCCTTGGCATCGGTATTGTGGCGGCCGCTGCGCTGGTCACTGATCTGTCCCCCCTAGGCACTCTGAAGGAAGTTTGGAGTGCCTTCGCTGGTATTTTCTGGTCCGAAGGGGCACTGAACACGGATAAGATTTACATCCTGTTGTTCTTGCTCATCTTGGGCGTAATTACCGCGCTGATTCTGATGTCAGGAGGTTCGGCGGCCCTGTCTAAGTGGGCCGCTGGTAAGATCAAGAACCGCAAGGGCGCTCAGTTCCTTGCCGCTATCTTGGGTATTGCTATCTTCATCGATGACTACTTCAACGCCCTAGCCGTTGGTCAGGTCGCTAAGCCCGTCACCGATAAGTACAACGTTTCCCGGGCCAAACTGGCCTACATCATTGACTCTACTTCCGCTCCGGTCGCCGTTTTGGCTCCATTCTCTTCCTGGGGCGCTTCGATTATCGGCCTGTTGGCCCCGATCGTCGTGGCCGCAGGTATTAACCAGAGCGAAGTACACGTCTTCCTAGGTGCTGCCGGCACCAACTTCTACGCCATCAGCGCCATCCTTATGGTCCTATTGATGATCACTTTCGGCATCGATTTTGGTCCGATGCGCACTGAAGAACACCGCGCGATTCGCGAGGGTGAAACCTACGCCGCTACGGATGAAATCCCCGGCGAGCTTGGTGACGACCTGCCGGTACACCCGGAAGGTAAGATCCGCAGCCTGGTCATCCCCTTCATCGCTCTAATCGTGGGCGTTGTGGGCGCCATGTTCGTCACCGGTGGCGTTTCCGGCGGCTCCTGGACTGTCATTGACATGCTAGCGAACACCATGGTTACCGAATCCCTAATGATTGGTGGCCTACTAGGTTTGGCTTCCGCTATGGTCCTGTACTTTGTTGAGACCCGTAATAACAAGACCTTCAACTCGAAGGTCTTCGGTCAGGGTATCGTCAAGGGTGCTCGCTCCATGGTTCCGGCCGTCATCATCCTGCTACTTGCATGGTCCTTGGGCTCCTTGATTTCCGACCTAGGCACCGGCAGCTACTTGGGTGATCTAGTGAAGAACGCTAACTTTGCACCGCAGTGGCTGATTCCGGTCATGTTTATTGCGGCCTGCCTAATGTCCTTCTCAACCGGTACCTCTTGGGGGTCCTTCGGTCTGCTAATCCCGATCGCTGGCGACTTGATT
The DNA here is from genome assembly GCF_001907245.1 of Boudabousia liubingyangii. Classification (GTDB taxonomy): domain Bacteria; phylum Actinomycetota; class Actinomycetes; order Actinomycetales; family Actinomycetaceae; genus Boudabousia; species Boudabousia liubingyangii. The sequence goes on along the minus strand of NZ_MQSU01000003.1, from coordinate 477,676 downwards.
ATCAGCGTGGGTGCTCCGCAGTACTTGATTCCCGCGATTGGTGCGGTACTAGCCGGCTCGGTAATGGGCGACCACTGCTCCCCCATCTCCGATACCACCATCCTTTCGGCAACCGGTGCGTCCTCATCCTTGATTACGCACGTACGTACCCAGTTGCCTTACGCGCTAACCTGTATGTCCGCTTCCCTAGTGGGTTACATTGCGTTGGCCGCCTCGGGCAATAGCTGGGTTGGTTTCTTCACGATGCTGGTCACCCTACTGGCGATTGTCTTCGTGTGGAAGCGTATGGCTACCGCCCTGGACGAAGAGATTCCGGATTCTGAAAAGGCTCCGATCTTCGCCTGAGTTTTAGCGGCTAAGAAACGTCATTAGAGACTTGATCGCAAGATCATGAAATCTGTGCAGCTGGCGCAGTGATTAGGTTTTCCTTTCACTGCGCCAGCTTTTTGTCTTACAAGTATTTGCCTGCTCAAACTTACGAGTTCTCAAGTGAGAATCTATCCCAGTTAGATGCCTAGATTCTGCTATAGTTCCCATGGAAAGCTTCCCTTCCCACTACCGGAAACAGGACCATGCTAGCGGACGAGAAAGCTTCCCTCAGATATTTTTAAGCAATATGGAACTGTGACAGTATGCAAAAGTTATCCAAGTTTTCCCTTTCCATCTTTACTGCCGCCTGCAGCCTGAGCCTGTTGGCCACCTCGGCAACTTTTAACGCCCAAGCAGCCGAACAGACACCTGCCAACCCGAGCTATCAAGTAGTCACGAAAGATAAAACCATTGAACAGGGGCAGGAACTTGATCTGCTGTCACTAATCGAAGCGAATCAGCTAAAAAATATGCCGGGGATACTAGCTCCGGAAAAGCCATCCTTTCCAGCGGTAATGACCGTCTACGGAACTAATATTCCGGCACTGGGGGATCCCAGCAAAGTAGAGAAGCTCCCAGGGAACGATTGGGATAACCCCCCGGCGGGGAAATGGTACGAACTCTGGGAGAATGACTTTATTCGCTGGACCCCCGACAGTGGTTGGTTTGACGCCAATAAGCACTTCCGCGATACGGAGCGACCGTACGGAAGTGGTGGCAGAGACAACCTAGCCTGCTGGAAAGCCACCAGCGCAAACCAGCTTATGTGGTGGATTGAGCAGAACCGACCCTATATTGACAAGTATTTCGAAACCTACCCTGAGGTTTCCAAAGAACTCATGCCCGGACATAGCTTGACTGATCCTTATAATGAGCAGGATTACCAAGCAATCTTGGATTACTTCTCTGAGCACTTTATTGACAAGAGTGGCTACCCTACCGGGGGTAATCACTGGTTTATTACCGGTAAGAAAAACTCAGAGCTGAATGCCCCCTTTAAAGATGAGGCCTTTGGTAAGAGTTTTCAGGGATTCTTTTCTAAAGTCTTCAATCAAGAAGATCTTGAGAAGAACGGGAAACTAACTAATTACAAGAAATTTCCGGTTAGCAACGCGAAAAAGCAGTTCTCAGACTACGTAGTTAATGCATTGGCCAATCACCGGGCAGTTGGCTTCGAACTTTACTACTCAGGCGGGTACCGGCACGCAGTCACCCTTTGGGGTGCAGAGGTAAACGCTCAGGGACTAGTAGATTATATTTACTACACCGATAGCGACACCTCCAATAAACCCTACGAGACGTTATCACTCATGCAGCGCCTAAAGGTTATTGAGGCTGAGGATGCAAATAGCATTTACATTAGTAGCAATTACAAGATGGAACGCCCCCGATACTATAGTCCTCAAATTATTTCGGTCAATTCCCTCGATTTAGGAAGAAAAACTTGGGCCGACTGGTACGAAAAGCTCCAGCCAAAAGTCACTTTTAAAGTACTAGATGACGACAACTTTAATAAGGACATTCCGGGAACCTACAAAGTAAGGTTCATAGATAATTTCGGCCAAGAAGTTCCTTCTACAGCGACAGTAACGGTATTACCGAAAGAAAAACCCGCACCGCCAACGGTTGAAGCGACCCCAGAACCAACGGCCGAACCAACGGCCGAACCCACCACCGAA
>NZ_MQSU01000003.1:0-475618 GCF_001907245.1 Boudabousia liubingyangii | reverse complement strand
ACCACCGAACCAACCACCGAACCAACCACCGAACCAACCACCGAACCAACCACCGAACCAACCACCGAACCAACCACCGAACCAAAAACGAAACCCGCAGGCGATTCACCGATAGAGAGTCAAATAAGTCCAGATCATGGATTCCTTTTGCCCCCTAAAGCCAAAGAATGTGAAGACGCCTCTCTCTCCCCCATGCGCATTCAAAAACATCACAATACGACAAGCGTACCGACCAAAAACCCTGGACCAATCAAACATAACAACGTTTTCAATGACCCTAACCAACGTACCTCAAACCAGCCACTTTCAAACACGGGCACTAACGCCTGGGAACTGGCTTGCATAAGCCTGCTAATGGCGCCAATTGGGGTCTGCTTATTTAGAAGTAGCGCCAAATCCCGCAGGGACGAATACTGAGTCACTTCAACAACGAAAGTAAGAATCTCCGCCCCCCTCACCCAGAAGTCAATTAATCGCGGCGCATTTCAATATCCGCGCGAAGAATCGCAATTAGTTGTCCTAAGCTTCCCAAATTCGGGGCTGAGGCCCGACAAATCTCGTCACTGAGCACGTCATTTTTTCGCTCAAAATACTGAAAAAATAATATTGCGCACGTCACACAAATACGTCACATTTCCACATGAAACAAAAAGGATAACTCAACCAAGTTTCACAAAAGCAGAAAAAGGTTAACAAAAGAGTTCCCAAAGAGCCCAGATTGCAACAAAAATATCATTCCACCCCAAAGGCCCCAAACCAGTTCTAGACCACAAACAAAACTACTTCACCCACGCGCACTGCAACAGATGTATGACGACACCATGTCAGAAATTATGAAAACGTTTTCCGTCAACACTGCGTTCACTCAGGGCGATATGTTCAACCACCTTAAATTGATTGAAAATTTTGAACACTATAGCGAACTCAATAGGAAATTATTGCATTTTATGAACATTTTTAATGTTCGATAGATTTTAAAAAGTGCAAAAAATTTACATTTTGCATTTTTAAGCAGATTGTTAAACTGGTCTCAGTTAACGAACTTAATGTATTGCAATCATTAGCCACACCACCTGCCGATCGGCACTTTTACAGTGCTGGTCTAGACATTTGGGTCTTTTTGATCCAAAAGCCCAGGGCATCCCCAAAGTCAATACTTCTGAAAGGGTTAACTGCAATGAAAAACCACTTCATTTCTGCTCTAGGTCTCACGCTATCCATCGGCCTAGCGGTCACTCCTCTAACATCTACCAGCGCTCCTCACAGTACACACTCAGCCTCACCAGCCTCCAACGTGCACCAAGACAAAACTCCTGCAGCCACCTCTCCGTTCTGGAGTACAGCAGATAATAAGGCTAGCGAAAAGAGCAACCTTCTAGAACTAGGCAGCATGAGTTTTGAGGATTATCTTTACTCGCTAGAAAAGAGCTATCTAAAAAAGCTGAGCGCACTAGAGCACTCAAAAGCCAAAAACGCTAAGAGTGCTACTCCAGCTCCTACCTCACACAATCAAAAGGTAGCCCCAAAGCCGGTCGCTAATAAGGCAGCAGCACCAAAGTCGGCAGCTAACGCTAAAACCACAACAAACCAGGCAAAGGCGTCTAGCACCCCCATCGCTAACAAAAAAGCTGAGCCCAAAAAAGCAGCACAAGCACCCAACCCGCCCGCGACAAAAAAGGCAACCACTAAGCAACTCAAGGTAACAAAGGTTGAGAAAACCAGCAGAAAAGCTGCAAAAAAGCAGAGCGCAAAGCCTGCGGGCCGCCACGCACTCTCAGCCCCCCAGAAACCTAAGACAAAAAGGACAGCACCCAAAAAGTATCAACCAAAGAAAGTCGCACACAAAACCGCAAAACCAGCCCCTAAGAAACAGTACACACCTGCACGTCGAGCTACTCAAAAATCCGGCAACAAAAACATTGACGTATACGTAGATAAGGTAAACAATAATCCTTACGCAGTACAACAAGCAGTCGATAAGTATGCAGTCAGTTCAACCAAGCTTGGATCACTCACACTCGTAGCTGGACACAACTACACCCGCGCTGGGAAGTTTGCCTCTTTCAAAGAGGGAGACGTCGTTAACCTCAAAGGGGCAATGGGCGGAAAGTACAAGATTTACAAGACCGTCCGCGTTCCCAAGCGACGCAACATCAAAACCACCAGCGTTCCCCAAGGGTTCGCATTCCAAACTTGCGACTCCGGAAACACGATGGTCCTGAAGTACGCGAAGCGGATCAAATAAAGCGAACTTCCACACTTTAGGCTCCCACCTAAGAAGCATACAAAGCCTCAAAGCTAAGTATGCAAAGGCTAAGGTGGGAGCCTATTTTTCTCGTATCACACCAAATGTGGCCACAACCAGGACGTTCGTCGCGGTGGTCTAAAAATAGCGGCCACTTTTCCGCACACTGTCACTCATTTAATCGTATTTCTGAAGAAATTGGGGCATGTCAATCGATTTCACCCATGTTCACTTTGAGCGTATCTAGATAATTGTGCGCAACAAATGAAAATATTTATTCATTTTTGAAACATTCAATCAACAAATTGCAGAAATATTTGCCTACAAATCCTATTTTGCAAAATAATGCACAAAACATTTAACTTTAAACAGATATGAAACATCGTTAAACTACTCTCGGTTTCAAAACAAAGACCAGCATAAATGTAACGAAACCCACACAAGTGGTCTATTTTCTACTCGTGCGCCTTCACATAAGTTTTCAAACAGTTATTTTCCAAAGGAATACTTAGATGGTCCATGTTCTGGGCGCAGCTCTAGGTCTTACTACTGCCTTTGCTGCCAGTTTCTCTTCGCTTAGCCTTCCCTCAGTAGGTTACGCTGGGGCTCCTACAGTTCGTTTTGCCGGTGTTAATTCAACCGAAACTATCTCTGAAGACCTAAACAAAGATGGTGCACTGAGCAATTCAGACATGTCAGATTCTGATTGGACACTTGCTGACGATGAGTTCGAAGAACTCATTGATCGACTAAAGTCTGAATACCAGCGAAGCATGGCTAAGATCAGATTACATTTGTCGTTTGAGGATTACTTAAACCGTCATTACCGTCCCTTAAGCAATGCCCTATATATCCCGCTAACTCGTCCAAGAGCGGACGTCGATAACGACCCTGTAGCCAATAACTTGAGGCAGCAGATTTCAAATTCTAAGACCGACCCATCTAGGGGCCAGGAGGCTACTGCTTCACCACGAAAGACGGCTCAGGTAACTACTACAAGTTCTTATGCCCGTCATGGTATCGATTCCCATCGTTCTAAGAGCAGCGCAGACTTCCGCCATAACTCCGAAACCCCAAAGCCAGCCGTTCGAAACCAAACTCGCGCTGCCGGAACTCCGTCGCATTCCAGCAAGAACAAAGCTGCTCATAATTCCGAAAGGAATTACGACGTCAACGTCCAAGCCGTTAATAACAACCCTTATGCCGCTCAAAAGTATGTCGATAAGTATGCCGTCAGTGCCACGAAATTTGGTTCCCTTACGATCGTTGCCGGCCATAACTTCACTCGTGCGGGGAAGTTCCGTTCCTACAAAAACGGAGATGTAGTGAAATTAAAGGGCGCTATGGGCGGTACCTATAAGATCTACAACACCGTTCGCGTACCAAAACGTGGAGACATCAAGACCACCAGCGTACCAGAGGGATTCGCATTCCAAACCTGCGATGAAAACAACACGATGGTCCTAAAGTACGCCAAGAAGATCGATTGATGCCGACTCTCTGCTCCACATCTGATGCGTCAGTTGCTTAAATGCAGAGCTCAGTTTTAAAACTTCCCAATCAGGGGCTTCTCAGAAGAATATTTTCTGGGAAGCCCCTGATTGTTTATTTTTGAACGGCTTTTCCTTACCACGTTCGCTCCCTTTCTGCCCTAATAGAGGACAAACCCCCTACAGTTCCGGCTAAAGACCGATAGACTTATGCGCATACGACTTGAAAGGAAACAACATGCCCCTAGATATTATTACGAACCTAATCGGGATTATTCTTCTTGTTCCGCTGATCGTGGTTTCAGTTAAGACCAATAAGCAGCGTAAGGAAGGGACTCTAACTACCCGCATTCAGGAAGGCATGTCAGTGGGCATGTTGATCGGCATATTAGCCGGTTTTGCTTTCGATCAGCTTGCTCTGGGCGCTGGCATTGGCGGCGCGATTGGCACTCTGATTGGCATGAACATCAAGCGCTAAGACTAGCCTCTCACTCCTTAATCGTTCTCTAGCTACCGGTGGCGCAACGCGCTGCAGGCTAGAGGACTTTGCGAACCTTCCGTTCCATTCCCTTTTTCTCCCTCCCCTTCGGCTCTGACCAAAGACGGGCTAGTTCTTCAGATTCTTTAGTGCCAGCGTAGACCTCTTGTGTGAAGGGGTTGCGCTGGTACCTCTTTATCCGGTAAACGTGCCAGACTATAACGCCCGCGTTCACCACCAGGGACGCGAAGGAAACTAGGAATAGGGCGGTTGGATTATGCGAGGAACGATGTTCAAAAATCGTGCCGTTCGTGAACGTCGGGAAGGTTAGCGCGAAGGCTGTCCACAAGGTCAGCGTGTAGGCACGGTACTGGATCCACGAACCGCGGGCAAAGCGGAACATGACCGGGATCGTACACGAAGCCAATAGCGCCAAACCGGAATACCAGGCGTGGTCAGAGATGCAGTTATAGACGAACGCGAAGTTCCACAGGTCGTAGGCGACAATCCAGGCGAGGGTGAGGTCTGGCCAGATAATCGCCCTCGACTTCCCCTTGGCCACGAAAATACCCACCCAGCCAGAGATCGCTAGCAGGTTCAGGATTCCGGCAATGCCGTTCATAATATTCCATGAACCGCCCCAGTTGATCATGCCACCCTGGTTGGGGTCCGCGCCTTCCACCCAGAAGCACTGGAAGTCACGAACAACGGCCTCCAGAATATTTACGGCCAACAAGATGGGCGGCAGGCACAGGTACCAGTAGTTCTTCCGCAGTTTGGGGAATAGTTGTAGTGCTACTAGGGAGAGTGAACCTATTAGGGCTGAGTAATGCTTGACAACGGGGAACCAGCCCGCTGTAGTCGTCCCTTCGGTCGAGTAGGGCCACCAGAAAATGGTCAGCAGGATAGGCGCTACTAGAAAGAAGAGGATTACTGCCCAGTTGTAGCGTTGGATCAGCCAGGCGGTTACGGCTAGGCCCGCAACCACCAGCACGAAGGCCAGGTAGTCAATCCAGTCGCCCTTTTCGAAGAAGAAGTAGGTCGGATAGTCCGGGGGGATAATCTCAGTTAAGACACCCATTTTTGATCATTCCTTACCCCAGTTAGGCAGGTAGGTCTGCTCGTACTTTTGACGAATCTGTTCTTCCCAACTGAACTTGGGTTCTTTCCAGCCCTCGAAGTAGGTTTCGTCGACACTATCCGCCCAGGGAGTGCCGGGGCCGGTTGGGGGCCAGTTGGGATTGTCAGTGACGGGCTCACGGATCTCCTTCACGGCCGGATTTTGGCGACCGTAGCGCATCCACTGCGTGTAGGTCCGCTCGAATAGCGGAGTGCCGGACCAGCGGCTGGGTGGAGTACCCGTGTCGAACCAGCGGCCACCCAGTACTCCGCGCATGAATCGCCCGGTCCACTGTTCTTTCTTCCGGAATTCGACGGTGCGTTTCATGTACCGGTTTTGCATATTGGTCATACAGCCGCCGACTAGTTCAATATTGATCCAGTTGATGGCCTTGGTGAGCCAGTTGGCCGGTTCATAACCGATCCGCCAGTGGTTGATTAGTCGGGTGCGCTCACCTTTGAACGGCACCATGTAAAAGCACCAGGCGGCGGCGAAATGCTTCATGAAGGGGAAGCGGAAGGCGAAGGATCCGGGTGCTGCCGGTGGAACCTTCGTGTCCACCCAGGAGATCACGTACTTTCCCGGGACCACATCTACCCATTCCATTGACATGCCGTGGAAGTCAAAGGCGGCAATATCACCGGCTACCAGCGAGTCGGGTTGTTGGAACTCTTCTTGGATCTCATAGGAGTTGTAGAAGGGCAAGCGGGCAAAGACGCGCTCTAGGAACTCGCTACTGAACGATCCTGAACGTTCCGCGCCGATCTGTTTGAAGTAGCGGTAGACCGCGTAGGCGGGGGCGTCAATGGTGATCGCGTAGGTGGACGAGTAGCCGTTATCGTACTTGGCGTCGATTAGATCGTCGCCGGGATAGGTGAAGGCCTGTTCTTCCGGGGTGGCCTTCCCCATCATTTGGCTGAAATAGTACATGCCGCCGAAGATTGCAGCCCCGGTTGCGGCACCCAGGCTGAGGATAGACTTCGGCTTAAGTATCTTCGCAAACATTGTGAACTCCCTTGTTCATAGACTGCTTCATTGCAGCAACTTGTCGCTTACCTATATCCTAGACCACATTTTGTCCAAAATTTTGGACTAAAGACCCGAATTTTCGCTCAAAATGTGCCGTAGACTACTAATTGAACGACTAGTACTCAATGGCGAGTTTTAGCTTCAAAGGTGATCTACAAATGGATACGTTTTTAGGCCTATGGGAAATAGGCTCCCCCAAGCTCTATCTGATCTGGGTGATTGTATTTGCCGCCCAGATCATTGTCGCGGAAATTAACCGCAGGTGGCTCTGGACCGTCTTTGCGATCTGGACCGTAGGTGGCATTGCTTTGATTCCATACGCGGCATACCACGCGATTCCAATGATCGGCTGGTTCCCTTTCGGGAAGTACGTCATTATGGTGACGGTTTCGACATGGAATGCCGCTTTTGTCTATCTGGGCCGGAACGATCCGCGCAAGTTCCGCCGCAATATTCTGGTCATTGGTTTCATTACGTGGATTGGCGTTGCTATCAACATCATGGAAGCTAATATTCGCGATATTAATATTTACTTCCAGGCGGACTTCTACAATGCTTGTGCGGCTAACTGGGAATGCCTGAAGGGCATTAATGCTAGCCACACTTTGGATATGATCGCCGGACTGCCAGAAACTCGCGGTGTTACTGCTCCGCTACATTCCGACGAGTGGTACCAGGCTGTGGCCGCAAACTTCGCGAATACAAATGTTGGTATTGACCCAGAGACGGGCTTCCGCACCATTGGCGGTTTTTGGAATATCATGTCGGCGATTGCTGGTTGCTTGAATATCATCACGATGACTGGCTGGGCAAAGATTACGATTGGTTCAAACCCGAAGCAGAAGGTTAAGGGCCTAATCTGGGCTGACATGGTCTGGCCTTGGGTGATTGCCTACGACTTGTGGAACCACGCATTCTTGTACAACGCATTGGCTGACTACACCTGGTATTGCACCTTGGCACTGCTTTTGGCGGCGACGATCCCGGCGTTCTGGTGGGCTAAGGGACAGTGGTTATGGTTCCGTTGCTACACGCTCATGTTCTGGATTGCCATGAATAACCTGCTGCCCGAGTTCTTAATCTCTCCAGGACAGAACAATTTCGCGACTATGAATCCGACCGCGAATATTGTTTGCTCTGGCCTAGCGCTTGGTTCTAACGTTCTACTATTCATCTACTTCTTGTACTTGGTGATCGTAAAGAAGCGCAATCCGATTACTTCCAGCATTTACCAAGACATTGCCGAATATCGGACCATCGCGAAGGAGCACATGGACGATAAGGATAAGTACTGGGTTTGCGACATGATTAAGGAGACCCCGCAGGAGTTGGGCTTCGAACCGGACTCCCCCATCCCGCCGGCTGACGGGTACGTGCATCATATGGCTTGGTGGGGTAAGGCAGATAAGCGTTACCCGAAGCTCAGGACCCCAGTTAGCGCCGATCCGATATTAGCTAAGAAGGGTATTGAGCAGGATCCTAGGTGGGACGTGAGCGCCTCCTCGGCGGAAAGTGCGGGCCAGCCCGACAAGTAGCTAGTACTTTAGTCCTAACAGGCGCGCCGTAATGATTTATGGAATACTGAAATTGATGTGACCGCTACAACAATTGAGGTGGCCATGGATTATTTCAAGGTTCTTCTACCAATCATCATTACTGCAGTTCTTGCCGTAGCAGCAGTGTTCATAGTCAAGAAGTATGCGGATAAAGACCCTGAAAAGACCTATATGATCGAGGGTCTGATCTTGGGGATGATGTTCGGAGCCGGGATAGCAGTGTCTTTCGAGTACTTGTCGTTCGGCACCCCCGTCGGGGTGGTGCTGGGCATGACTATCGGCTTCCTAATAGACAAGAAGAAAAAGTAAGTTTTCTTTGACGAGGGCGCGCCGCCCCTACTTAGTTAGGCGCGCCTAGAACTGAGGTTGCGCGCGGCCTAAGCTGTGAGCCGTTTCGGTGACTGCAGCAGGCGTTCGAGTTCCCTTTGGCGACGCGCTGCTACCTCGGAGTCTGTGGTTGGCCGTGCCAGCAGCCATAGGTAGGATCGTTTTTCCTGATAGGTCATCGCAGGTTCGGAAGAGCACAGGAACCCAAACTTCTTATGGAGGCAAATTGCTGGGGCCTGCGCTTGTTCGATCATGTTCATGGCGAATTCGGCTTCGGTGTCCTGCCAGATGCGCTCCAACAGAAGGGTCATCGCCTCTGTCGCGATTCCCTGACGACGCAACTTAGGTACCGTATTTAGACCAATCTGCGCGCAGGTACCTTCGACCAAGTAATGCGCATGGCCGACGGGCTCCCCTGATTCTTGATCGATCACATAAAAATAGCCCTGCACCTCAGGCGGCAACGATAGGCGCCGCTCTACCCAGGCATCCCACCGATCCTCTGACCAATCAAAACAGCCAGTTTCCGGGTCGTAAGAGTCATTATCGATGGGCCAGCCCGCATTAAAGGACATCATCTGCGGGTCGGCAAGCCACGCCTGACGCACCGGAAACTCTTCCCTAGTGGGAGTCCGCAAAAACAACGGCACGACAATCACCTCTCTAAGGAAGCTTGAACTTTGTGAACACAAAAATCAAAGTACCATACCGGTTCTGAACTCTAACCCCTGGAAGCTAACAATGCATCATTGAAACACAATCGATAATACGAAGGTTCCTGGCAGTAGTGGGCTCTTATTGGAACTGGAAAACCCGCCTTCGGGCATAAAAAAGATGCTGGCTTGGATTGTATCCAAACCAGCATCTAAATGGTGGAGCTAGGGGGAATCGAACCCCCGACCTTCTCATTGCGAACGAGACGCGCTACCAACTGCGCTATAGCCCCTTAAGACCTTCACGATTTTAACACCACCACCAGAAAACCCCCAAGCGGAAAAGCAGCAGCTTCATCCCAGACCCTCCTAAATTCAAAATCCCCGCACCCAAAGGATGCGGGGAGAATGAAGAATAAAAATCAGGATGCTGCGCGGCGACGTTCAATCACCGTATCAACATCGAAACGTAAAGAGGCCTGCTCAGCCACCTGGGTAGAAGACAAGGCGCCAGTCTTTGGGCCGCGGGCACGCACCGGACGAACCGGAATCACTACCCCATTCGGGTCAGTCTCTACGCGCGCCACAGACAGTTCCCGACGCGGGGCTAAAGCCCGCATCTGGTAAACCGGACGGATCGGCTCACTAGGGGTCCACCCCTGAGTCTTAGCTGCAGACTTAGACTCAATCGCGACCGGCTTAGCAGGAACCGAATCCGTAACTTCCACCAAGGAATCAGTGAGGGCCTCTGCGCCTTCAACCTCTTCCACTACCTCTGCGGTGCCCGCGGTTGAAACTACTGAAGACTCGGGCTTGATCGCCCTGGCTGCACGCATCGGTGCAGACCGTAATTCCCGAGCCTTCGCGTCCAACTCTGCGAGTTCCCGCTTAAAATTAGCTCCCTGCCAGGCACCATGACCAAGCACCCCAGCCAGAGCTACCAGCGGCGCCAAACCCCAAAGCCAAGATGTCCATCCCAGCAAAGCGGTCAACGCCAAAAGTACAAACACACCCAAAAGCGCAAACAGAGCCACACGGCGACGGGAAGCAGAAACGGCGGCACGCCCTCGGAGGCGAGCCCGCGCAGCTAAAACGCCTGCCAGTTCGGAACGAACCTGAGCCATAGTTTTGCCCCCAATCAGCACTGAATCTGTCACGGTAGAAAACGGGTGTAAGGCAACCCTACCACCTGAAGCGGCCCGCACCACAGGGCGCGCCGCAGATTGTGGAACTCGAGCCGCATCAGAAAAACGATCCTCCGGGTGCGAAAGCGCCTGATAGGCCGCTCGCCGGGCAGACAGTGGCACCAGGCCCAGTACCACGACCACGCCTGCGAAAACTAAAATCCAGCCACCAAATTCCACAACCCAAAACTACAAAACCTCAGGCCCAAAACCGCCAAGGCGCGCCGAAAAATCAAAGATCAAACAAAAATCAGCCAGCAAACTAGCCGAAGGTCCGCTCCAACAAAGAGGTACCACGCAGTTCCTCGGCGGTAATCGCAAAAGAATCATGATCCCGCCAAGCACCCTGGCTATACAAGAAACGCTCCCTGCGTCCCTCATAACGCAAACCCAACTTGCGCATCACGCCAATGGAACGCTCATTCTCTGGGCGAATATTTACCTCAATCCGATGCAGGTCGAACTCTGACAAAGCCACATCAATCCCCAGCGCCAAGGCCAAGGGCATCACGCCCAAACCGGTCACGTCCGGGGCGACCCAATAACCCATCGCGCCCGAGGCCACCGCGCGTCGGGCAATATCAAACAGGGACAGCTCCCCCGCCAGACGACCATCCACCAAAATCGCAAAAGCATACCCGGAACGATTCAACAGCTCCCGATCACACTCACGAATGTACTGATCAATATCCGGCTGCTCCGTCTTGAACTCCGGCGGCAACTGCGCATTCCAAGGGGAAAGCCAAGGGTCGGCATGCCAGCGGGCCCGCTGCACCGACACGTGGTCATTGCCTACCAACAGGCGCAAAGCAACCTCAGAGGGCTGATAGCCGATCTCATGCATGAACTCCAGCTCACCCCGCAAACCCTTTGGTGGGGGCGCTAAACGTCGCGCATGGGTAGCAGCCTCAACGTACTCGGCCGGTACCAGCCAAGTCTGCCGCTGGTCCCCCAGTCGCCAACGCTTCAAAAAATCCATGATCAGGCCCGGATACTAGTCATCCAGCAAAATACAGACCAGCTCGTCGCCCGCCTGCACGTGCGTAACCGCCTCCGGGACCACCGCCAGCGCGTTCGAACGCCCCAATGCCGACACCAAAAGCTGATGCGGGCCGCCCTGCACCGTGGCGTTATAGCCCTGCGAGGGCGAACCATCAATCGTTACGCGCACAAACTCGCGGCGTCCACGCGGCGAATACCAACCACGGTCCACATTCGCACGCAAAGTCGGCCGATACTTCATCTCATAACCAGCCATGGCCCGGATTGCCGGGTGCACAAACACTGCAAAAGACACCTGCGCGGCTACCGGGTCACCCGGCAAACAGAAAATCGGAATCCCGCCCACATGGCCCACACCGTGAACACGTCCCGGCCACATCGCCACCTGGTCGAACTCCACCACGCCTAAAGGGGCCAAGACTTCCGGGACCGTATCGACCTCGGACCCTGACAGGCCACCAGTCGTCACAATCAGGTCCGCCCGCACCAGCTGATCCTCAATCATGGAACGAAGCTCAGCGCGCGAATCCGAAACCGCACCCACCCGGAAAACATCCGTCCCCAGGTCTGCGGCCGCCGTCGCTAGGGCGTGCCCATTAGCGTCAAATACCTGTCCCGGACGCGGAGTATCACCCGGTTCAACTAGCTCATCACCGATCGAAATAACGACCACGCGAGGCCGAGGGTGCACCCACACGCGCGCCAAACCGGCACCTGCCAACATGGCCACGTGACGGGAGGCGAGGCGCGTACCAGCCTTCACCAGGGGGTCGCCGGTGGCTACGTCCTCGGCGCGAACGCGAATATTTTCGCCCGCCCGGGGCGCGGACTTAATCTGGACGCGGGCCAAACCCTGGTCGGTATATTCGGGGGCTAGGACCGCGTCGGCCCCACCCGGCAGCGGCGCACCAGAGGAAATCTTTGCGGCATGCCCTGGGAGCAAAGTTACCGGGTTAATATCGCCCGCCCGAATCTGATCAACCACAGAAAGTTCAACGGGGTGATCCTTACGGGCCTCACGTACGTCAACGGTCCGCAGGGCGTAACCATCGCAGGCGGCACTGTCAGTTACCGGCAGGTCGAAAGGTGCGGTAACGTCGCGGGAAAGTACGCAACCAACAGCCTCTACCAAGGTGACTTCTAGTTCGGGTAGGATCCCGACGGCACTGACGCAGTCTTTGGCATGCTGGGCTACGGATTTCATGAGTCACCTCGAAAGTATTTTGTGGTTACGGGTTCAAGATTAGCGCAATAATCAAGAAAATTGGGGATCTCAACATTTCTAATTGTGTTGCATCCAACAGGACGAAATACCTATTAAACATAGATTTTAGGTTTCAGAACCGCTAGCGTAGTACCTAGAGGGAAAATATTGAGATTTCAATGTTTCCCCGTTCCAGTCAAAGAAGCCCCCAAAACTCTGTGGGGCCCTACTATGCGCAGATTGCGCAAAACAAAGGAGACCCCCATGATCAAGGGATTCAAAGAATTTATTAGCCAGGGTAACGTTGTCGACATGGCCGTTGGTGTTATCATCGCCGGCGCTTTCGCACCGATCGTTAAGGCTGTCACCGACTTCATCCTAGCTTTCATCGCCGCCATCTTCGGCGCCCCGAACTTCGACCAGCTAGGTGCCTTCGTGGTTAACGGTGCACACTTCTACCCCGGCACCATCCTCACGGCGCTAATCAACTTCCTAATCGTTGCTGCTGCTGTTTACTTCTTCGTGGTTGTTCCGATCAACAACATGCGCGCCCGCAAGGCTACTGAAGAAGCCGCTCCGGAAGCTCCCGCAGCTGACGTTGCTCTACTAGCCGAAATCCGCGACCTACTAAAGGCTGGCCGCTGAGCTTCACGCTAGTTAACTAGCTACTTTCTTCTGGGTCCTCACCTTCGGGTGCAGGACCCAGATTTTATTTGTCAAAATTGGGACGAAAACAACGAAATTTCATTAAAAAGTCAGTTCAAAGCAGTATCGCTTCCCGCTAGACTAGACCCGTGCCCAGAAATTCCTCTGACCGTACCAGCCAGGTACCGTCCACCAGTCAGCTTGGTGAACAACGTTCGTTCCCAAGCCGCAGAGCCCTGCGCGCACAAAACCCTGCCCCGACCGCTAAGGATGCCCCGGTACCTTCCCGGAAACAGCCGCAACCCGCCACCAAGGAACAACTCAGGGCTGCCGCCCAGGCAGAAAAAGCTAAAGCCCAAGCTGCTCGTGCCCGCAGAGAAGCGGAACGAACTAAGTGGGAACAAAAGAAGGCCGAACACGCAGCCCGCCTTGCAGCCGGTGAGGCCAGCGAACTAGAAGAATCCCCCCTGACCCCCACTGAGCTCTATCTGAAACTGGGCCGGAACGCCAAAATAGGATTCGGGGTTTCAGTCGCCCCCGCCCAGATCGAAGCCACCCCCATCCAGGTAGTTCACCCCAACGATGAACCACCCGCCGACACTGCCGACATGCCAGTAGTCCAGACCAAAACGAAACCGCATTCATGGCACAGGACTCCCAACAGTGATGGCACTAAATCCACCGGCTGGAAAATCTTCGACTGGATAGGCGCAGCGCTAGGCCTAGTGGTCATGATCCTGCTGAGTTCAGCGATCGCCAGTTCCGCCATGTTGGTACCAATCCTGATGGGGCGCTCTACCTGGTCGCCACTAAAAGTTGGCGCGATCTTGGGGGCGATCGTGATCGTCACAATCCTCTGGTTCCTATGGCTTGTCTGGCTCAACCGCAGGCGCGCTCCCCTAGGTTCCATCCGGGCTTTGAAAGGCCGCCCCTTCCTATTCAACCTAGGTATGGTCATGATGATTCTGGCCGTAAACATGTTGGGTGGGGCCCTGCTGCAGCACTTCTACGGTGATGCACAAACATCCAATAACCAGACGATCATCAACAGTTTTACGGCCGCCCCGAAGTTCTGGCTGGTGGCGATTTCGATTCAGCTAGCCTTGATTGCGCCCGCCAGTGAAGAACTGGTGATGCGAGCTTACTATTCGCGTTATCTGGCAGGTAAGTACCAAAAGCATCCACTGGCATACATCCTGAATGGGGTTATCTTCGCGATCCCTCACATGCCTAATACGGTGATTGCTGGTCTGATTTACTTCTCCATGGGCGTCATCCTGTATACGGTTTATCAACGCCGGGGCAATATTTGGGATTCCATCATGGTTCACGCTTTAAATAACGCTTTAGCGGTTGTTGGGCTATGGTCTTTACTTGGAGTATTTATTTAACCGAGTTTTAAGGAAATCCCATGGAGCGGTCGCTAGAAAAGCAAAAGAAGTGGGAACAAAGAACTGACCTTCCCCTAATGTTGGCTGCTGTCGCATTCTTCGTAGCCTATGCCCTACCCGTTCTAAAGCCCGAGATCCCGGCATTCTGGGTGGAGGTCTGCGACTGGGCTCAGATTATTATCTGGGCAATGTTCATCATCGACTACGCAGTGCGTTTTTCTTTAGCTCCCCATCGGCGCGAGTTCATTGTCAATAACTGGTTTGACCTGTTAATCATCACCCTGCCCATGTTGCGTCCCTTGCGTCTGCTGCGGCTATTGACAGTTCTGCGCATGTTTGACCGACATGCGGGTAACGCGCTGCGCGGTAAGGTCACCAGCTACACCATTGGCACCACCCTAATTGTGCTGGTCACCGCCGCGATTGGTATTTTGGAGATCGAACGTAAACTGCCTGACAGCCAGATTAAAGATTTCTCTGCGGCGCTATGGTGGGCGATTACTACCGTTACGACCGTCGGTTATGGCGATACGGTCCCGGTCAGTGAGAGTGGCCGTTTCTTAGCGATCGCACTGATGATCTTTGGGATTGCCCTGCTGGGTTTGGTTACTGGTTTGCTTTCTTCCTACCTGGTAGAGAAAGTTTCAGAAACTGAAGATAAAACCGAGTATAAAATCCTTAAGCAGCTTGAAGCACAGAACCAAGAGTTGAAGCGTCTAAGTGAAGAGGTCAGGTATCTTCGCGAACAGCTTGCGACTGCCCCCACGAAGGAGTAATCATGTCCGAAAGTTTCACCACCCCGCCGAAGAACTTTACCGATAACCCGGTAGTTAAACTGCAGCTGGCGCACCGCTCAATCCGCGCCTATCAGGACCGGGCCATTCCCGAGGCCGTGCTAGCGGACCTTTTTGAGGCCGCCCGCCACACTGCCACTAGCGCTTTTTTACAGCAGTTCAGCATTATTCACATTACGGACCCGCAGGTCCGGGAAGCGATTTATCAGGTTAGTGGCCAGCCCTATGTGGGCGGGGATAAGGGCGAACTGTTTATATTCGTAGCGGACTTGAACCGGAACGCACGAATCCGGGAGCACTTCCAGGCGGACCTGTCGGCCCTTAGCCGCACCAACCTCTTCCTCGAGGCCGCCGCCGACACTTACCTGGCGGCCCAAAACTTTGTTCTGGCGGCAGAAAGTCATGGCTTGGGCACCGTGTATCTGGGGTCGATTCAGACCGACCCGGCCCGACTGGTGGAAGTCTTGGAGCTACCTCGTTACACGTACCCGCTGCTGGGTGTTTTGGTGGGTTACGCGGATCAGGAACCGCAGTATAAACCGCGTCTCCCTCTAGAGTTCCTAAAGCACCAGAACACCTATCAGGGTCGCCAGCAGCTAGTGGCTGACCTAGGTGAGTACGATCAGCACCTGCAGTCCTACTACGACCTGCGTGATATCTCAAAGCCAGTGGGGGCGTTTACGAAACGCATTGCCAGCATGCTTGGTCAGGGTGCCGCAGAGCAGTCCCCCATGCTGGCGGTTCTGCACCAGCAGGGCCTGTGTTTGGAATAGTCAGGTAGTTGGGCGCTTAGAACTTCTTGATCTGGGTTTCGCTCATGAAAGCGCCATGACCGGTCTTGTAGTTCCAGCAGGTGACGCCCTGGCCGGTAGCGCCACACACTAGATCACCGTAGTACCAGGCCTGACCGGGCTTTAGGTTTTCTGATTCGACGTTATTGCTGCTGGGGCAAGCTCCGTGGTGGTAGCAAGAAACGTCGGTCTTACTGCGAATGAAGGTGCTGGTCCCGTCCGGGGCGAAGCTCATTACTAGGCCACCTTCGAAGACCTTTTCGGGTTCCATGGGCGGATTGTCTTGCCAGGCGTCAGCGATGCATTCTAGGCCCTTGAAATGACCGTCTTCGGTGTACCCATCGCAGCCGAACTTGCCGTTTAGGGACTGCATGACAGCGATTTCGGTCCCCAGGTACTTCTGCACGGTGGGCCACTCGATGGCACCGGCGGGTAGTTTCTTAGCGCCCGCACAGGGGTATGCGCCTGGTACTGGGCTTTGGCAATCAGCTTCGCCTTCTGCCGAGGCCGCCGAGGCGGGTGTCTGGCCGGCCGCACTTCCTGGCGCTGCCGGCGCTTCCTTAGTACCGGTTGCTTCCGGGGTGGCGGTATCCTTCGGGGCGGGACTTACCGTTGCCGAGGGCGTAGCTTTAGCTCCCCCATTTTCTGCGGTGCCGTTGGCATTTCCGTCAGATTTAAACCAGGACAGTCCCCAGACCGTTAGGGCGACAACGGCAATAAAGGCAATTGCCAGACCAAGGTAATGGACGGGGCTAAGCTTCTTCGCATCATTCATGAGTCTAAGCTTAGTACACTTTGCCTTTGAAATTAAGGTTTTTCAAGAGCTTTGAGTCCCTGATATTTGAGGCTAGAGCATTTAGTCCACCCCGCCCTAGGAGGTTATTCCAGGTGTGCGTGGTGATGCGGGGGCACTTCCGCTAGCAGCCGCGCATCGTTCTCACCACGATTCGGGGTGCGCTTCGACTTCCTGCGCGGACCGTCGCTAGTGCGCTTTACCGTATCGGGCACCGCCCAAGAAGGGTCCTTACCTTCCGCAAGGGCCCGCTGGTCCGCTTCCGAAATATGTCGAGCCACGCGCCGCTTGCGCGGGGGCACTAAGCGAGCCTCAGAGCTCATCGCTTTCCTCAAGGGGCACTAGGTGCAGTTCGGCAGCTAGGGAACGAACTGTGAAGCCCAGGACCGCGTTCACCTGGCGGCCAGTACGGGTCAGACCCAAAGCGCGGTGCAGAGCTAGGATGTACTCATCTTCGGTGCGTTCGCGACCATCAGAAGCCACCCAACGCAGCATCTGCGCCAACTGTTCGTCAGAGTAGGCAGCCAGCGGCAGACCGGTAGCGATCGCTGGACGAGGGCCCCGTTCGCGGGCGAACAGGGTGTTTACCAGTTTGGGTGCCGCGGCGACCTCGTCATCATGATCGGTATTTTCAGCGGCGGGATCGGCAGTTTCAGCAGAATCAGCGGATTCAGACTGGGGACCTTCACCGTTAGCATCCGCAAGGTTCGCGACGTACTGTCCGTCGCCGGCCTCAGCACCTGCTAGCCCGTCAGCGTTTTCGGTGGCCGAGGGCGCTACCGCACCTTCCCCTGCGGCGTCGCCTTGTTCTTGCTGGTCATCGCCGGCTTCCCAGGCGGCAATATCAGCCGGGGGCACGATTGTCGGAGTGGTGTCCTCAACTTCCGGTTCCTGTCCCATCACTAGGCCTAGACGCAGATCAACCGCGTCCAAAACCAGCTCCACTAGGGCATCAGCCTCAGCCTGCGGGCCCACAAAAGCCGCCGTGGAGTACACGCGTTTAACCAGCCAGCCGCAAGCCTCTAGGCGTTCGACATCATGGCGTTCGCTAACGCGCAGGGAAGGTTCGTTAACATAGTCAGCATCATCGGTAAGTACGGCCACCAGCAACTCGCCGGGGACATCCGGGTGCCCAATTGCCAGCGGAATCCGGTAGCCACCCTCAACACCTAGGTTCGGGACTACCTCTAGGCCGGTGCGGAATAGGCGCTCCGCCAGGTCAACTAGTAGACGATCAGGGGCGTGACCCACGGTTGACCAACCGGCCGAACCTTGAATGTCGCCGCCCGAACCCAAATGCATGAGGTCCACCATTAGCTGTTCGCCGGGGGCCTTGAGACGGTTCAGGTCCAGTTCGGAAAGGTCAAAGGAAGAAACTACGGTTAGTTCGTGGCGGGACACTGCCAACAGGGAAGCTAGGAGCTTTTCCCCGTCCGGCTTGGATAGGGCCCCGAAATCGTGCAGGATGCGCCCGTGCGGGGTCTTACCAAAGCCCAGGGACAGAATCACGCGATCGCGTTCAAGACCGGCCGGGGTGGAAGGATCAACCACCACGAAGGGTTCAGCCTTATCGGTGCGGAAGAAATCATCAACCGCCAGGGAACCGGCCACCGCCCGCAGGATGGCCTCACGTAGGTACTGTCCGTGTCGAGCATTGGTCGCGCAGACTGCCAATGATTGGTCAGCATGGGTAAGCGCATGTTCGATCACTAGGTCTACCACGCGCTGGACTTCCACCTGGGTGGATTCCACGTAGGGTACGTCCATGGCGGGCATGCCACGACCATCTACGGTAATGAGGTTTACGGAGGGTTCACAACGCGGTACCGGTACCGGGATCGACCCGTGATGGTAACCGTACTTAGCTAGCAGAGCAGAGATCGCAAGGTGCGTGCGGGTACGCCCTAAACCTGCTGAAACCAGCGGCAGGGCAGCCAGTAGCGAAGACCAGAGTCCATCAGTCCCCCGGTGTTCATCACCGAAAGCTAGCACCTGTTGGGCACGGGAAAGAATCGGGACAAACTGCCCAGCGCTCACGCCCTCGACCCGGTCCAAGAGTAGCGTCTCAATGGGCAGGGCTCCCTTGCCGGAGGTCAACTGGGTAGCCAGAACCGGCGGGATGATCCAAACCGGAAGTAGCTTAGTGAGCCACGGGTAGGAACGAAGGGTTGCTTCGACGTGCCCTTGGTCCCCTGCTTCAAGGGAAAGCAAGGCACCCTCAAGCTCATCCGCGTTTTCCAAAATAACCTGGTTGCAACGGTCTCTAAAGAGCTTCCCCGCGGCCGCGGTCAGCGAACGGGTTTGGGCGCGGTCTAGGCGGCGTAGACTAGCGGTCAAACTATCTAGGACCGGCCCCTCCAGGGCCTGGAAGCCACCCTCGGCGCTAAGAATCAGGTTAAGGGCAGAAGCCCACCAGGCTAGGTCTAGTTCGGCCACAATCAGTTCCGGAACCACGGCCCGGTTACGAATATCGGTCACGAACTCGGTTAGCCCCAAGGCCTGTAGGCGCTGACGAATCTCAACCAGAGCGGGCTGAGTATAAGCACCCGACGGTTCCTTGTTCAGACGCTCAACCAGTTCGATCAGCTGAGAAATGCCGATCTGCTCTAGGGGAGCTTCGGTTTCGAAAGCACCCTGCAGTAGTTCTAGGTCGCTGGCAATCTGCTTGGCCAGGGCCTGCATTTCTTCCAGTTCGCTGGGGATACGGGGCCAGCCGCCAGCCTCAGAGTATTCGGTCCACTGGTTGCGCTGTTTTTGAGCGCGCACCAACTGTTCGTGCAAGTCATGATCTGAACGTCCGGGACGTAGAAGTTCCTTCGCTGACTTAGTGAGCCGGCGACGCAGTGAGCCCTTCATGACCTGACCATGGTCGCGACGCCACTGCGGGGTGGCGGTAGCAATAATCATGTCCGCGGCGGAACGTTCGAAGACGATCGGGAGGAACACATCCAAGGTTTCCCGAATGCGTTCTAGCAGGTCTAGCTGTTCGCGCCACTGAGCAAAACTATTGGCCGCATGAAGGCCGGTTTCAGAGACGGCAGCAGAAACCTGAACACGCAGCTTGGGAAGTAGATCTTCGGACAGGCGCTTAACGGCAGCAAGAACAGGTTCGACCTGTTCGGCGTCCCGGATCATAGCACCGGACCAGGGGTCGCCCACATTGGCGCTAGAGAATAGCCCTAGGGCGGCAGCGTCATCTAGTGCCTCCCGGGCGGCCTGTCCCCCATCGGCAAAGATCTGGTTGCAGACCGAGGCGGGGAAACGCACCTTGGTACGGGGTGCCGGGTGCATCCCAATCAGGTCAGCTAGGACCTGTAGTGATTCGTAGGCGCTAATGTCCCACGGCTGGTGCTTCTGGTGCAGGTAGCTGGTGAAATCCTGCAGCGATTTGCGGGTTTCGCGTAGTTCTGCACGTAGCTGAGCCACCGGCATTTCGGTGGGGTTACCCCGCTCATCCAGCAGGGGAACAAGCTCTTCAGTGTCAGCCTCGGCGACGGCTTGCTTGACGGCTTCCGCGTGGGGTCCGGCTTCTTCTAGGATCCGGCTTAGCTGTTCAGAGAGGATCTGTGGCCAGCCTTGACCATCAGCTAGGTTAGCTACCCACCGGCCTAATCCGTGATCCTCTAGGGCATGCACTAGGGCGTAGGCGCTGGAGATATCGGTCGATGCGTAGGTGACTTGGTGTCCGGCTTGGACCTGCGCCACCGCCATGGCGGCCAGTAGGGTGCTGGGGCTGGCGCCCGGGCCCACCCCGACTAGGAAGCTTCGTCCGGACTGGGCGGCTTTGAGGATGCCTTGGTCCTGTGGGGTCAGGTCCCCAATGCCCACTTCTTGGTCAGGATCCGGGTCAGTTAGCTTCCCTAGGTTGACTTCTGCACCTAGGTGTTTACGTGCGGATTCTTGCCCGGCCAAAGCGCGGAGGATCTCAGATTCTTCGAGGTTTGAGGTGGCCTTCAGCTGGGCTAGTACTGCCGCTAGCGGGTCTTCAAAGATGCTAACGACTAGGTCTTCATTGAATTTGACGGTGCCAGGTCCCGCTTGCGCAAGCAGCTGGGGTAGCATCTCGAAGGCCCCGCTGGGGGTGAAGCCGAACTGGCTCCAGCAAGCGTCTAGGAGTTCATCTTCCGGCACTTCGATTCCGTAGGCGGCTGCTAGGTTCAAGAATTCAGGGTTCAGTCGCAGTCCGGGTAGCAGTGTGAGTGAGTAGTCGGTTGCTTCTGAGCTGATCTGGATCCCTCGTAGCAGTACGGGGAGGGGGTTTTCGAACTCGGGTGCGGTTACCAGTCCGAAGCCTAGTTCTAGGCGGGCAGTGCCGAAACGCGCAGCTTCCCGAGCTGAGGCGTCGAGTAGTTTTTCGACTTGATCCACAGCTGACGCGTGGGCGGCAGTTTCGCGGAAAATATTGGTCAGGCGGACGGGTTTTCCGCCGTATAGTTGGGCTAAACCAGTGGGGTGAGCGTAGGTTAGGTGTAGCCGTGCGGTTCCTTTTTGTTCGGAACGTAGTTGCTTGACTTCTTTTCGCCAGGTTCCCACCTGGGAGACGAAGTCGTAGATTTTTTGGGGCGTTTCGGTTGCTTCTGGGTTTTCAGCAGAGTTAACGTTTTCAGCTTCCGAGGATGCTTCCACGCCCTGTTCATCTAGGTCTGCTGAGGCTGCTTTCTTTGCTTCTGCGGCTGCCTTCTTGGAGTCTTTTTTGGCGAGTAAGCGCGCGGCTTTACCAAAGCGCGTTTTGGGTGCCTGTTCCGGGGCTTGTTCAGCACGTTCACGGGCAATGCGTTGACCGAAGGTCTCTTCTGCGGGAACTACCGATTCTGATAGTTCGGGGTCATTTGCCCCCTGGGCAGCTTGGACTTCATTTTCGTTTTGCTCACTCACCCTCTAAGGCTACCTAGTGAGAGCTAAAAACTCCCGCAGGCGCACCGATTAGAGCCGCAAATGCGATTCAATTAGCTAGGAATTCCTTAGCAACTTCGGCACTCTCAGAGAGGTTCAGATGCTGATGGGCGTTGATTCCCAGCTTTTTGGCACCGGCAACGTTTTCCAGATTATCGTCAAAGAAAAGGACCGCTTCGGGGGCAATCTTCATTTCGTCTAGGGCATGCTGATAGAAAGCGGGATTCGGTTTGGCGACTTTTAGTTCACAAGAGTAGAAGCGGTAGTCGAAGTCGGCTAGGAAGTCTAGCTCCGTGTAGAGGCCTTCACGCATGTGGAAGGGAATATTGGAGAGGATCGCAACCTGGGTTTCGGGGCCTTTAAGGCTCAGTGCCCATTCGATCATGGCCGGGTCAGGAATGCCGAATCCGTGTAGTTCAGCGGCCTCGTATGCCTGCCAGTCTAGGTCGACTCCTAGATCCTTTGCGACTAGTTGCCAGTAGTCTTCACTGCTGATGATGCCGGCGTCGTATTCGTGACGGTGTCGTCCCCAAGCTTCCCAGAACTGTTCACTGGTAATCCCTTTGTCTAGGGCTCCGGTGGTGGCCGCGAGCTTGCTCATACCGTCGGCTGAAACGTGTTCCATGAGGACGCCGAACATGTCAAAAAGGATTACTTTGCGCATGGCATGAGTATAACACGGGGAATTATTTACCCGTTTAAGTTTCAACTGATTCAAGTTTTATTTGTGCCCCCGAGACGATTCGAACGTCCGACACCCGCTTTAGGAGAGCGGTGCTCTATCCCCTGAGCTACGAGGGCGACTGCCCTATTTTAACCTACCGGGCTAGGATCGTCCGGCTGAAAAGAGATAGGCGCCGGGTTCTAGCTTCCTTGCTAGTTCCGGCGCCTATCCTGTGCTTTACCGACGGGCGGTTCAGCTTTTCCTTTCAGAAAGTTGACTCCTAAGAGTCTCTACGCACGCTCCCAGGGGAGTTTGCGCGGAGTATCGGATTCGTTCTCTGAGACGGGCGCATCCTTCACCGTGGGAACGATCATTACCGGGCAGGTCGAGTGTGCCAGCAGGGTTTGCGAGGTGGACCCCAAGAGGAGTCCGGCAAAGCCACCTCGGCCACGTCGGCCAACTACGATCAGGTCGACTGCGGTAGAGAATTCGGCCAGTAGTTCTGCCGGGTTTCCGTCAAGGACGTGACGGGCCACATCCATCTGTCGGCCCTCTAGTGCTTGGTCTACGGAGACATCTAGTCCGGTGCGGATATCTTCGATGACGCGGGCGCGGTCGATGATGGGCGGCACCCAAGCCATGAGGGAGTTACCGGTCGCGAAGGGTACCGCAGAGGCTACGGTTAGTTTTGCGTTCCATAGTTCGGCTTCTTTAATTCCGACTCGTAGTGCGGTCGAGGCCGTATCGGAGCCGTCGACACCCACTACCATTCGACGCACCGGAGTGTACGGGGAGCCGCCTTGGAAGCGGGGAACCACCACGACCGGGCACTTTGCTCGCGAGGGTACGGTGGCTGATACTGCCCCGAAGAGTCGGTCAGCTAGTCCGGATGAGCCCTGGGTGCCGATTACGACCATGGAGGCTTCTTCCGAGCCTTCTAGTAGCAGGGTGGCCGGGTCACCAGGGACAACTTCGGAACTGACGTGAGGAACACCCGCACGTAGCGCCATATCTACGGCTTTTTGCGCGGTCTCTGTAGCTTGCTCTCTTAGTTGCCCATCATCGAGGGGCATGTAGGAGCCTTCGATCCCTGAGGGGGTATAGGAAGCAAGATTGTAGGCCACTAGGATTTTTAGTGTTGCCCGGGACTGCGCAGCGCGCGCGATTGCCCACTTTAGTACTTGCCATTGTTCGTCACTGCCATCAGTGCCAACCAAAATGAGATCTGCACTCATTGGAAAACCTCCGCCATTGGAAAATCGTACATTGATTATAAGACAGGTCACGATTTCCCCAAAAAGTTGTGGCAGCTTTTGGGTTAACTCTTCCCAGAGTGAAAAAACTTTCCTCTTTTGATTTTTTATGGCCTATAACCATGATTCCCCGATATCCAAAACTGGATATCGGGGAATCACCGGAACAAAGGAGGAGATTTTTAAAGTCTTCAGCGCATCCGGTAGTAGGACATTCCACGAACGGGAATAATCTCAACGCTCTTACCAGGACGAGGAGCGTGGATCATCTTGCCACCACCGATGTAGATGCCGACGTGGCCCGGGCGCCATACTAGGTCACCAGGACGTGCCTGAGAGGCCGAAACGCGACGACCGTGACCAGGCTGAGCACCGGAGCTGTGGGGCAGGTTGATGCCTACCTGACGGTAGACGTAAGAGGTGAAGCCTGAGCAGTCAAAGCCGGACGGTGAGGTGCCGCCCCAACGGTACGGGGTGCCGAGGTAGCGGTAAGCGATACCAACTACGCCACCGGTGCCATTACCTGCGGGCGCTTCAGCTTGTTCTTCCTGAGCAGGAGCAGCCTTAGCGGGAGCTTCCTTCGCGGGAGCGGTATCAGCGTTCTGGCTGGTGCGGAAAGCGTCGCGGCTAGCAGCGCGCTCTGCACGGGCGGCGCGTTCTTCCCGAGCCTTACGCTCTTCTTCGGCACGCTTCTTAGCTTCTTCTTCAGCCTTAGCGCGTCGTTCTGCACGCGAATCACGAACTTCAACCTTGACATCAAGGGAAGGAGCGGTCCAAGCAGTACCAGTAGCCACGGTTAGCGGAGCGTTGTTAAGCGCTGCATCTTTGGCCTGCTGAGCTAGAGCGGAAACGTCAACTCCGGTAGGAGCGGCATCGGTTGGGGCTGCGGAAGCAACACCTACGCCCGAGGCGACCATCGACAGGGCTAGACCTGCGCTGGCTGCTGAGAGATTCTTCCGGGCGGGACGCCGTGTTGCACGGTGTCGACGTGACGGGATGCTCTGCATAAGCTTATTTCCTCCAAAGGATTTATTCGTAAGTACTGGGCAATAATAACCGAAAGATAACTGTATTGTCACGTTTTAATCACGACGATTTTGCTCACAACTGAGCTAATCGGCGATTTTTCAACAAAAATTGCGATAAAGAGATTTTTATTCCACAAACAAATGACGTGAAATTAGGTCGTTAATGGCGACCTTACCGCGCGGGGCAACCAGCAAGCGCACTCCGTTTTCATTAACTAGCGTGACGTGTACTCCCGGTCGTACGCCGGCCTTGAGCAATTCTTCCAGCAGATCGGCTTCCGCCTGGACAGGTTCCCCGATTCGTCGTACCACGCAAGGCAATCCCGCTTCTGGAATTTCAAGGTCCTCGATGGCATTACCGGGGGCTTGGGAAATCTGATCAGCTTCGCCCTGCTCAGGGATAGGATTACCGAACGGGTCCAGATCGGGGGAACGCAGGACCGACCAGAGTCGTGCCTGCACCTCATCTGACATGACGTGTTCCCAACGGCAGGCTTCATCATGGACCTGCGGTAGATCTAAACCAATTACGTCCAACAATAGCCGTTCAGCTAGGCGGTGTTTGCGGACTACGTCAGTAGCTAGTTCGCGACCTTTATCGGTTAGCTGGAGCTGGCGGTCCCGGCCCACCTTTAATAGTCCATCGCGTTCCATACGGGCTACGGTTTGCGACACGGTGGGCCCTGAGTGTCCTAGGCGATCAACGATGCGCGCGCGCAGCGGCGCTACCCCATCCTCTTCCATTTCAAAAATGGTCTTCAGGTACATCTCAGTTGTATCGATTAGGTCGCTCACTCGAGTTGCTCTCCTTCAGAGTCCGGTGTTTCCGGTATCACACTACTGGCTTCATTATTACCCATGGCGTCAGCCAAACGCTCTCGAGAACCGGAAACCCTAATAAATGGGCGGCTAAACTGCATGTCGACGACAATATCCCAATGCCGGTAAATCCACAACGCTGCTATCGCGGAAATCAAAATGGAACCAATGGCGCCAACCATAATGGACCACCTCGGCCCGAAGGTATTGGCCACCCAACCAACAAAAGGTGAGCCTACCGGGGTAACCCCTAAAAAGACCATGGTGTAAATCGACATCACTCGACCACGCATCTGCGGGTCAGTAGTAATCTGGATAGCGGCATTCGCGCTAGTAATCATGGTCAGGGCAAAGAAACCCAGCGGGATCGAAATAATCGCAAAAGTCCAATAGGTGGGCGCCAGAGCCAACAGGGCCTCAATCACCCCGAAGCCAAAGGCCGCCCCGACCACGGTCCGCACACGCGGATTAGCCCGGCGAGCCGCCAACAGGGCGCCGGTAAGTGAGCCGATCGCCATAAAGGAACCCAAGAGGCCGAACTCGCCCGCATCACGGTGATAGACCTCTTTTGCCATCACGGCCGAAGTCAGCTGGAAGTTCAGTCCCAGACAAGAGACCACCCCGGCCACGGCCATGATCACCAGGATGTCATGACGCTGCTTCAAGTAACGCAAGCCCTCACGGACTTGGCCTCGGCCCGAAGGTACGCGCGAAGAAGGATAGAAGTTCTCTGACTTCATAATCCCAAGGGCAATAACTGGGGCTAAGAGGAGCAGCGCATTAATCCCAAAAACCACCCAAGAGCCGGTAACAGCTAGGGCCGCTCCCGCGACTGTAGGACCAAGCATGCGAGCCAGGTTAAAAGAAGCTGAGTTCAAACCCACCGCATTCGGGACCGAAGGTGAAGGGACTAGCTCGTTTACAAAGATTTGCCGGGCTGGATTGTCGAAGGTCTGGACCATGCCACCCAGGGCCGCCAAGAGGTAAAAGTGCCAGAGCTTAGCCACGTCGAAATAGAGCAGCACCGCCATCACAATCGAGATGATCACCATCAGCGACTGGGTGAGCTGGATTAGTCGACGACGGTTTAAGCGGTCCACGACCACGCCCGCATAGGGAGAGAGGAACAGCTGCGGAGCAAACTGAAGGGCGGTCACCAAACCGATTGCCTGCGCATTCTGGTTGGTCATTTCGGTGTAAACCACCCAGTCTTGCGCAACACGCTGCATCCAAACGGCGGTGGCGGCGAAGGTCGTCCCCACGAACCAAATACGGTAGTTCGGATACTTTAAGGAATCAAAAGTCCTAGACACCGCCCCTCCTTTCCGTGTCCGCAGACGCTGTTAGGTTTGAGTGTTATTCAGACCAGAACTCTGCCGGATCTAGTACCTCTAGATTGAGGTCGTTCAAGCGTAGAGGCTCGATCTCCCAGGGGGATTCGGTCCGGTCGGCGTCGGTTTCTGAGTGTGCCCCACAGGAATAGGTATTGGGCACTACCTTGCCATCATCAAGGGCGTATTCATTACCGCAGACCCCGAAGTTCTTACCTACTGGTCCGGTTAGTTTGATCATGAAGGCGCAGGTTTCGCATGATTGCGGGTAGCGCTTGGTAGCCCGGGCGGTGCGTAGACTCTTGGTCCAGCGCTCCCCTACTCGATTTAGGGATTCTGCTGACAGGACCCGAGGGCGATCCAGGGCTTGGCGGATTTCGTCACCGGGTTCGATATCAGCTTCTTTAGCACGTTCTTCAC
The DNA here is from genome assembly GCF_001907245.1 of Boudabousia liubingyangii. Taxonomy (GTDB): domain Bacteria; phylum Actinomycetota; class Actinomycetes; order Actinomycetales; family Actinomycetaceae; genus Boudabousia; species Boudabousia liubingyangii. The sequence goes on along the minus strand of NZ_MQSU01000003.1, from coordinate 448,508 downwards.
CGGTTACTAGGCGTTCATCATGCGCAATGAACGGCACCATTTCGCCGCGTGGTACGTCTGCGGGCTGTAGTCGTTCTTCCCACGGTACCCACGGTGGGGCTAGGAGCGCGTTCTGGTAGGGAAGCATTTCGACTTCACAGACCGTGACTTGGCTGGAACGCGGTACCCGGGTGACGGTTACGGCCCAAGCCCAACCGACATAACCGGGGTGTAGGCATTCGAAGTAGTGAGTCAACAGCATGGGGCCGTCAACTTCTACCCCTAGATGGTCACCCACGTGTCCGGGGCGGGCTACCGATTGTGCCGCCTCTTGAGCAAGGTCGACCGCTTGCGCCAATTTGGCATCTTTTCGAGGCTTAGTTTTATTGCCTCCCGCGGCTGTGGTCTTCTCAGAGGTCATTTCTATTCCTAGGATCAGTAATCGAAGTCGGTTGCTACTAGTCGCAAGGCTTTGGCAATATTTCGTGAATTGCTTGGGTAGCGACCATTCTGTAGGGTCACTGAAGCCTCATCGAGTAGTTTAATTAGGTCTTCTACGCGGACTACGACCTCGGCCGGATTTTTCCGGTCCCGCTTAGGTGCCGGGGCTTCCTCGAGGACGGTCAAGGATAGTACCTGGGGGCCCTTGTGGCCAGAGACGAAACTAAAGTCGACCCGAGTTCCCGGGGTTAGCGAGGTGGTGCCTTCCGGTAGGTTAGAAATATGGAGGAAGACATCTCCAGTGTCCTCACTGGTTACGTATCCGAAGCCCTTCTTAGCGTCGAACCATTTCACTTTACCCCTGGGCATGCGAACTCCTTCAATTTCTCTTTAAGTCTTTAAGAACACCAGTCTACCAGTATGAGCTAAAAATCGACCCCTTTTTACTTTGCCTTGAGAATAACAGTTGATTAATTGCCGAACGCGAATTTAGGCGTTTTTTAGCAAATTTTTCTACCATTTTTTCTCAAGCAGGCTGCGTTTTTCGGTTATCTAGGGCAAGATTAAGGGCATGGGTAATCTAAGGCACAATAATCTCAAAAACCTAGCTAGTACGCTGCTAGCCACTGGACTACTTGTTGCTGGGGTTAGCTTGCCAGCCAGCTCGGCCTATGCCGAATCAAATGAGTGGACGAACCCGATTACCCAACTCTCTGATGCCACCGTACCCCAAGCAATTGCCACCACTAATTTAGAGCGCCAGAAGAATGATCACGCGGATTGGTTGGTGAAGGACGAAGCCGAAGTCCTAACTGATCCTAATTCTTTGGCTATCTCACTTGAAAAACTAGGTAATGATCCGCAGGTACGCCTGGCTTTGCTCAATACTTCAAAAGAGCCATTTAATCAGTATGCGATTCGTTGGGCGGAAGCCAACGGCGTGACTTCTAGGGACCTAGTGTTCATTGCCGATCTTAATGCCCGACGCTACACGGTGGTCCGGGGTCCTTCTGTCAGGATTACTCAATCTGAGCTGGAATCCTTGGACAAGATGTTTAAGAGCTCCTTGATTGAGGGCATTGACAGCGGTAACTGGGATGAGGCCATGCATCAGCTGGTTAATCAGTTGGAGCAGACCAAGGTCATTAGTTCCGGCCGGAAGGGCGCGGTAGAAGAATCTGAGGCCCCCGGTAGCACCAATGATCAGGGCCCAGCCGAACAGCCCACTTCGAACCGGCTGCTGAGCTGGATTCCAAAGCTCTTTATTTTCTTGGTTCTTCCCTTAATTGTGGTAATGGTGTTCCTGCAAAAGGCACGCCGCGATCGGGGAAGCCTGCGAGGCGATACTCACCAGACTCCCCTACCGCCGGGCACGGATCCGACTCTGGCCCAACTACCGATTAAGGAACTTGAGCAAGTCGTTTCTTCCACCCTGATGTCGGTAGATAACGGTCTGAAAGATGCCCGCCAGGAGCTAACCTTTGCGCAGGCTCAGTTCGGACGAACCGAAACCGAAGACTTTGAATCACTCTTGAATGAGGTTTCGCCTAAGTTAACTGACGCTTGGGATCTGTTTGGACGCGCTCAGAAACAGAGTGATGAGCAAACCATGCGCTTGGCGTATCTAAAGGTGCTGGACGAAGTCAAAGAGATCGATAGTGCGTTGGCGCAGCGCAAGCAGGCTTTCCAAAAGCTTCGTACTTCCGCGGCAGACCTACAGACCGGCGTTCCGAATCTGCGCGAAAAGATGGCCGAACTAACGCGTTTGAATGAACATGCGGAAGCAGAAATTACTTCGGTGAAAGCAGCTTTCCCCTCGGTACCCTTGGATTCCCTTGATGCGCTTCCCGGACGCATCAACAATCTTTTGGACGCCGCAGAACAGGCCCTGAAAGATTGCGAAAGAGCCAGAAAATCTCAAGATTCAAGTTTGGCTTTGCACCGTTTCGAGGTTGCCCAACGCACCTACACGCAAGCCTTTGAACTACACCAGCAGGTCGCAACGGCTTTTGAAACTCTAGGACAGATAGATAAGCTCATCGTTAAGGCGATTAGTTCCATTAGTTCTGATATTGATGATGCCAACCGCTTAGCGCAAAATAATTCGGCGCTGCAGAGTTTCGTCTCGGATGCCAAAGCTGAAATTGAAAAGGCTCAGGCCGCCCGTGCCGGGCAGGTGGACCCGTTAGAAGTCCTATCTAGCATCGGGAAAGCAGAACGTGCCCTAGATGAGGCGCTGGTACCTTATCGCTCTGAAGAACAAAACTTCAAAAAGAAGGTTGAACAGGCTTCCAAGGCATTGGCAAATGCGCGTCCGGCGTTATTCCGAGCGGCAAACTTCATTTCCAACAACCGCGGGGCAGTTGGCCCTAAAGCCCGGGTTGATCTGGAAACCGCTCAGGCCGCGGCAGCGTCCGCTCGTGAGATCCTGCAGACCTCCCCAGAGAAAGCTCTAGAGGAAATCGCCCGCATGGAAGAGTTGTCAGCGGCAGCGCTTCGTCAAGCGAATGTTGATGTTCAGCGCGCTACCCCGTCTGCGCAGGATCCGGAGGGTTATGTACGGGAGGAAAGTCGCTCCCCGAATGCTCCCAGTGTTCTGGCCGAGATGTTTTTGACGGGCCTTCTAAATGATTATTCCCGCCACGACTGGGGCTCGCGCTCTCCGTCCTGGGGTTCTGGCTACGATGATAGTTATAGCAGCTCAAGTGGTGGTTTCTTCGGTGGTGGCTTCAGTTCCAGCTCCGGTGGCAGTTTCTCTTCTTCTTCCGGCGGTGGATTCTCTTCTTCCTCTGGCGGCAGTTTCTAAGCTGGTGCCGAAAGCACCCCATAAACCGGGTGACAGTATTCAGACTCATCTAGTAATCTAAAACACAAAGGCTTGCAAAGCGCAGGCTTCAAGAAAGGAATGACCATGGCTGAAAAGCAATCAATCTTGGGTCGTATCACCCAGCTAGCTAAGGCAAACATCAATGCGCTACTGGACCGCGCTGAAGATCCAGAAAAGATGCTGGATCAGTTGATCCGCGACTACACGAACTCCATCGCGGAAGCTGAATCCGCTGTTGCTCAGACCATTGGCAACCTGCGCCTAGCCGAAAAGGACTACGAAGCTGATCAGGCTGAAGTTAAGGAATGGGGCGAAAAGGCTGCCGCTGCTAGCGCCAAGGCCGATTCCCTACGTGCCGCCGGTGATGCGGAAGCCGCTAACAAGTTTGATAACTTGGCCAAGGTCGCCCTAGGCAAGCAGATCTCTGCCGAACGCGAAGTCAAGGATGCCGAACCGCTACTAGCTGCCCAGCGCGACACTGTCGAAAAGCTCAAGTCCGGTGTTTCCTCCATGCGTGACAAGTTGGAAGACCTCAAGAAAAAGCGTGATGAGCTGGTAGCTCGTCAGAAGACTGCCGCCGCCCAGAACCTAGTTCAGGATGCGGTCAGCAAGATTTCCGTCCTTGACCCGACCTCTGAGGTTTCCCGCTTCGAAGAGCGCGTCCGCCGCGAAGAAGCACTGGCTCAGGGCCGTACCGAACTGGCGATGGACTCTCTAGAGAACCAGTTCGCGGAACTGGAAATGGATGGCGATTCCGCTGAAGTTGAAGCCCGTTTAGCTGCCCTAAAGAAGCAGCAGTGATTTAATAGACACCATGAATCAAACGACCTACCTGCTAGTTGACGGCGAAAATATTGACGCTACCTTGGGCATGTCTGTCCTGGGGCGTCGCCCAGAAAAGGATGAAAGGCCACGCTGGGATCGAATCCTAGACTTTGCCTACGACACTTGGGACGAGGGCGCTCGCGGCCTCTTCTTCCTAAACGCCTCTTCCGGGTTTATGCCCATGAACTTCGTGCAGGCTCTGGTCGCCATGGAATACAAGCCCATTCCCCTAGCGGGTGAGGGCGCCGAAAAGGTGGTCGACATTGGTATCCAGATGACCCTTGAGGCCATCTTGGAACAGGGCCATGGTGACGTTATCCTAGCGACCCATGATGCCGACTTTGTCCCCCAGCTGCAGGCGCTGATTGACGACAACCGTCGTGTGGGCGTCATGTGTTTCCGTGAGTTTGCTTCCTCTCAGCTGTTGGAGATGGCTGATCACGGTTTGCACATGTACGACTTGGAATACGATGTGCGGGCCTTCCAGGTAGAACTACCTCGACTGGAAATCATTCCGTTGGCCTCCTTCGATCCGCGTCAGTTCCTCTAATCGAACAGTTTTGGCCCCCACCATTTCCCCGTCAGAGGGTCTTGGTGGGGGCCATTTCTGTCTCTATCGCTCCCGCTAGGCTAGGGCCTGGATCGGGGTGGCTTTCCCGGCGCGGCGGGCGGGAATCAGGGCAGCGATCGTGGCTGCAACAACCACCACAGCCAGGGCCCCGAGGATCTGTAGCCACGGGATAGTGAAGACCTCCGTTCCCAGCCCGTCACCGATCGTGCGAGAGAAGTTCAGTCCCTTAATGCCCGCATAGGCGGCTACTACCCCCAGGATTACCCCTAGCAGGGCACCACAGATACCCGAAACCAGTGCTTCCCAGAGGACCATGCCCTTAGTCTGCCCAGAGGTCATCCCCAGGGCCCGAAGTAAGCCAAACTCGCGCTTGCGGGCACTGACGGACAGGATCAGGGTATTCGCTACGCCAATCATGGCAACCAAGACTGAAACACTTAGCAGTGCGGTAACTGAAAGCAGCATAATATCCACTGCCTCATAGATCTGGGCCTTAACCATGATCGGTGATTTGAGGGCAAAGTTTCGTTCAACGTCATTCTGTAGCTCTTTGAGGTAATCCACCTGTTCCTGCTGATCGTCAGTGGGCTTTAGGTTGCCAACGAACTGTGGGATCGCGTTAGGTCCACCCAGAGCTTCCATGGTCGCTTTAGAGATCGTATTACTGGCCATACCAGGCTTAATCTCTTGAACCCGGACCTCCAGCGTGTGCTTCTTGCCCTGCAGGTCAATCGACTTCAGGACGAGTTTCCCATCCTTGGTCAGATCTCGATAGTAACCTTCGTTAGATCCAATGACATACAGGACGTTATCTTCTGCCTGCGGCGCTTCAGAGTTCGTCAGCTTGGCAACGCCCCCATTTTCCTGCAGGGCAGCCCGATCAAAATCGTCCTCATTCCAGTCCTCTGACTTTGCCTCTGAGGAGTCCGGATTAACCAGATTCACCTTAATGCGGGGCACCAGGTTGGTAGCCACAAAATGAGGATCCTTCAAATACTTTTCCAGGGCTTTAGTACCCGCTTCTACCGGGTTTTGTTTCGGGGCATCAGCCGGTACCGAATCCTCAGGGACTAGATCCGTATCACTGAAACTGGTTAGGGTCACATCTGCACCGACAGCCCGATCCAAGGTAGCGTCCACCGAGCCGCGGACGGTTGCCGCACCCACCATCATCATGGTTACCAAACCTACTGAGAGGGCTAGGGCCGCTACGGTCGCACTGGTCCGTCCCGGATTTTGGCGGACGTTCTGTCCCGCAATTTGGGTGGTACTGCGTTGGCCTAGCTTGCCGATGGTCCCGATTAGGTTAGGTGCTAGGAAGGAGCCGATCATAAGCGTCCCTAGTACCCCTAGAGCGGTACCCAAAACGGTAAAGCCAAACTTTTCGATGCCCGCGTTAATACCGTAAATCGCGGTCGGAACCCCCACCAAAATCATTATGGCGGCCCCAATGGGCATCCGCAGGCGCCGCTTGAGGGAGGTTTCTTCCTCGGCCCCCAGAGAAAGCGCCTGGATGGGCGAAATCTTCTGTAGCGCACGGGCCGGACCAATCCCCGCAAACAAGGTGATCAGCAGACCCAAAATAAATAGTGCCACGATCATCCACCAGCTAATGGTGGAGGCAATCTGCTTCCACGAACCGGCAAGCTCGAAGTACCACAGAGCCGGAATCGACACAGCAATGCCCAAGACGATACCTAGCAGGGCGGAGACTGCACCCACGACTAGTTGCTCGGCCACTAGGGTGCGCTTGAGCTGCTGCTTGGAGGCACCAATACAGCGCATTAGGGCGATCTCTTTGCGGCGCTCCCCCTGTACAACCCGGAAGGTCGAGGAAACAATAATGATGGCCACAATCATGGCGATCGCCGGGAAGATTAAGAACATGGCGCTGATGATCAGCTGGGCCCCCTGGTAGCGCTCCATCTCATTATCTACTACTTCAGCTTGGGTCTTTACCGAGGTCGGCGAATTGGTATCTTTAGGGTTGAAGGGCTGGTAAAGGTTCTGGATCTCTGACTTAACCTTTTCTTCTGTGCCCGGTTTAACCTTCACATAGTAGACGAACCAATTGTCATTATATTTCTGGCTGTCAGCTAAGGTGATATAGCTAGTTCCAGTAAGTTGCTTAGATGATCTTTCGGTGGCGATACCTACGACTTTATAGGTGTAGGGAATGCGAGCGTAGTTTTCTGGATCCTGCTGTGCCCACTTATTAGCCAGTTTTTGGAATTCGGCGGCACTGTCCCCCTCACCATCCTGTGGCGGGTGGTCATCAAGCCAGAATCGTTTGGACGGACCGGTGAACTTGAGTTCATCCCCCACCTTCGCTTTCAGATCCTTAGCTTCCGTGTAATTCAGCAGAATCTGTCCAGGTTCTGTGGGATAGGTGCCGCCTTCCTGGGGCACTAGGACATTTTTGTCCCCGCCGGGCAGGACGGCGGTAGAGATAATATCGCCCTTATCATTCTTGGAGATTTCTGGATCGGCGGACCAGATAGCTTCGACATCTGGCATGTCCCTAACCTTTTGGGCTAGTTCTAACTGCCGGTCGAAGACTTTCGCGCCTGATTCGCCTTCAGCGCCGATGTCTCCTACTTGTACCTTTAGATCGACTCCGGCTACCCGGTTTTCTTCTTTCCATTGGAAGCTGTTTGCGATGCCAGCCCCAAACATGAGCGTCCCCATGGCGAAGGCGGTAGCCAGCATGATCGTGATGATCGAGGCTACGTAGCGCCCCCAGTGGGTTTTTAGATTTTCAATGGTTAATCGCCACATCTTAGATCAACCCTTGGAGAGTTTCTTCGCTGGCGTGCTCAATATCGTTAGAAATCCGGCCGTCCTTGAGGATCAGGGCACGGTCCGCGCGAGCGGCGGCATGTAGATCGTGGGTCACCATTAGTACGGTTTGTCCCAATTCGTCTACGGCTGCGCGCAGGATGTCCATAACTTCCGCGCCGGTCTTCGAGTCAAGGTTACCGGTGGGCTCATCCGCCACGATAATGTCTGGCCGGGAAACCAAGGTGCGGGCCACGGCGACGCGCTGCTGCTGCCCGCCGGAGAGCTGGTTGGGCTTGTGGTGCAGGCGTTCGGTCAATCCCAGCAGGCCGGTGATCTGTTCAAACCAGCGTTCATCAACGGTTTTCTTTGCCAGTCGCATAGGCAGTTTAATGTTGTCTGCCGCGGTCAGGGTGGGCACTAGGTTAAAGGCTTGGAAGATAAAACCGACCTGGCTGGCGCGCAGCTGGGTGAGTTCCTTATCTTTCATGCCCACTAGTTCCTTGCCGCCCAGCAGGATGGACCCTGAGGTCACGGTATCTAGGCCCGCTAGGGCGTGCAGGAGGGTGGATTTACCGGAACCGGAGGGGCCTAGGATAGCCGTGAACTGAGCCGGCATAATATCTAGGCTAATGCCGTCGAGGGCGCGTACCTCAGTTTCGCCGCTACCGTAGATTTTCACTAGGTCGCGGGCCACGATAATGGGACCATCGTGAGTCCGTTGGGGCTGAGGGTTTTCAGTGCGGGATTGTGATCGTGTTCTCATGCTTCAAAACTATCAACTTTTTTTGGAAAAGCTATCAGGACATACCCTGAAAAAACCCTGAAAAATCCCTTATCCACCCTGAATTGAGCCTTTAGCAGCTAGGGCACCCTACCTGCGGTGACAGGTATTAGTTTTCACCTACGAGGGCGCCCGCGCTTTTGGCGTTGCAGCTGCAGAACACGCTGACCAGTTTCTTCATCCACTACCAGGTCGGTTACGACCCCGGCACGCAGCGCACCTAACAGTGCACTAGCCTTCCCAATCCCAGAGACCACGCACAGACGACGCGGGATCCCCTTCAGAAGTTCTGGACTGGGCCCGGAAGCACGCTGGTTCAGTTCGATACCTTCCCAAGACCCGTCAGCACGAATTAGAACCGTACAAACATCACCAACCACCCCGGCGGCCGAGAGCTCATGGATCTGCTCATCTTCTAGATAGCCACCCGAATAAACCAGTGAGGGGACGGCAGAATCGAAGGCCCCCACCCCAAAGAGGGCTAGGTCAGCCTGTTCCATGGCCCCCTGAACCCGTTTTACGGAACGTTCCTTCCAAAGGGCAGTGCGGGTTTCCGCGTAATCGAAGAAAGCGGGAACCGGGAAGGGAACCACCTGAGCAGAGAAGACCTCAGCGGCACGGGTGAGCGCGGCCTCGGCGGGGGCATAGCCGGTATCAACAGCGGAAGCCGAACCGTTCATCTGAACCACGGTAATCCCCTGTCGGGAACCGGGGGTGGTTTGGCGCAGCACTTCAGTGGTGGTGTTACCCCAGGCGATCGCGATTGTATTGCCGTCTTTGACCAGGCTGGTCAGGCGTTCGGCAGCGACCTTTGCGACCATCTGTAGGCGGGCCACCTGGGTGAGCGGACGGTGGATGGAAACACAGGAGGCACTAATGCCGAAGGTATCTTCCAGCGCTAGCGCGGTATCGGACTTTACCGCCGAATCAACCCGAATCTGAACGATCCCGGATTCACGCGCGTACTTCAACAGGCGGGAGACGGTAGAGCGCGAAACATTGAGTGCGCGGGCGATTGCCTCCATGGTGTCGAAGTTCAGGTAGTACATCTCTGCGGCAACTTGTGCCTGTTCAGCTCTTTTGGTCACGTAGCTCATTATGCCTTGCACAGATGTGCAAATCCAGTGCAACTTTACCCAAAGTCCTATGCGCTAAGCCATAATAGATGACAAGTTCCGTGATTACGGAAACCTAGACATCACGTTCTAGACAGAGAAGTCAAAGAGAACTGGAGAAAGCCAAATGAAGGCACAACTATCCACTCAAACCCGCATCGAGAGCCTAGAGGCCATGAGCGATGACGCCGGCCTAGACATCCTCGTCATTGGCGGCGGCGTAACCGGCGCCGGCATTGCCCTAGACGCAGCCACCCGTGGCCTGCGCGTCGGCATTGTCGAAGCCCAAGACTGGGCCCAAGGCACCTCATCACGTTCCTCCAAGCTAGTCCACGGCGGTCTACGTTACCTATACAACCTAGACTTCTTCCTAGTGGCTGAAGCCCTAAAGGAACGCGGTCTACTGCTAACCAAGACCGCTCCCCACCTAGTCAAGGCCCAGCCCTTCCTGTGGCCGCTAAAGACCCCGGTCATCGAACGCTCCTACAGCGCCATTGGCGTTGGCATGTACGATGCTTTGGCCCAGTTCTCACACCGCGGCTCCGTCCCAATCCAGAAGCACTACTCCAAGAAGGGCGCCTTGGAAATCTTCCCCGACATTAAGGAAGACGAAGTCTCTGGCGCGATCCGCTTCTACGATTCTCGCGTTGACGACGCCCGCCTAGTAGTCACCCTAGTCCGTACCGCCTCCCGCTACGGCGCCCTAGCCGCCAACCGCACCCAGGTTATGGAACTAACCAAGGACGGCGAGCGCATCAACGGCGCTGTTCTAAAGGACCTAGAAGACGGCGGCAAGACCTACACCGTTAAGGCTAAGCACGTCATTCAGGCTACCGGCGTCTGGACCGAACAGACCCAGTCCCTAGCCGACACCACTGGCGGCCTAAAGGTACTCGCCTCTAAGGGCATCCACATTGTGATCCCCAAGGATCGCATTAAGGGCACCACCGGCTTATTCCTACGCACCGAAAAGTCCGTGCTCTTCATCATTCCGTGGAAGCGCTACTGGGTCATTGGCACCACTGACACCAAGTACCACGAGGACCTGCGCAACCCGGTTGCCGACGCTGAAGACATTGAGTACGTCCTAGACCACGCCAATGCCGTGCTAAAGTCCAACCTGACCAAGGACGACATCATCGGCACTTGGGCGGGCCTACGTCCGCTACTACAGCCGGGTACCAAGGATGGCGAAAAGGCCAAGTCCACCAAGGTTTCCCGTGAGCACACGGTTACCGAGGCCGCTCCCGGCCTAACCGTAATCGCAGGCGGTAAGCTGACCACCTACCGCGTAATGGCAGAGGATGCCGTGGACTTCGCCCTCGGCAAGGCTCGCGCTAAGGAACTACCCAGCCAGACTGAAAACACCCTATTGGCTGGCGCTGACGGTTACCACGCCCTGTGGAACCAGCGCGAACAGCTCGCCAAGCGCACTGGCCTATCCCTAGACCACGTCGAAGACCTCTTGGATCGCTACGGTTCGGATATCGAACTGATCCTGCAGGCCATCGAAGAGGATCCCAAGTTGGGCGAGGGCCTCAAGGAAGCTCCCGAGTACCTGCGCGCAGAGATTGCCTTTGCCTGCACTCACGAGGGCGCCCTGCACCTAGAGGACCTAATGGCTCTGCGTACTCGTTTGAACTACGAGCGCAAGGACCGTGGCCTAAGTGCCGCCCCGGAGATCGCCGACATTGCCGCCGGCGTTCTAGGTTGGGATGACAAGCGCAAGAAGCACGAGCTGGACCTGTACACGCAGCGTTGCCAGGCCGAGGAAGCCGCCGAAGGCATCTTCGACGAGGCCGCCGCTCAGTCCGAACGCGCTAAGGCAGATGACGTCACCGAATTCGTTCAGTTCTGAGCGATTTAGAGACGTGCCTTACATTTATGTGAGATACTAATCTTCAAACCCGGGTGGGGCGGGTCAAACTCCCGTCCCACCTCGCGCCCCGCAACCGCGGCCAGCGCCAAATCAACCCAGAAAGAGAATCAACGATGACTCCAACACTTTCTACGGTATTCGTCTCTGAAGTAGTCGGTACAGCAATGCTGTTGCTACTAGGTGGCGGTGTAGTTGCAAACAATATTTTGCCCAAGAACAAAGGTAATGGAACCGGCTTCCTAATGGTGAACTTCGGCTGGGGCCTTGCGGTCTTCGCCGGCGCTATTGTCTCCGCCCGTTCCGGTGCCCACATGAACCCGGCTGTGACCCTAGGTCTAGCTGCCGCTGACCTAGTTGCAGGCGCGTCTGTCGACGGCACCCGCATCTTGGTTTACATCTGCGCTCAGATGATCGGTGCCTTCATTGGTGCCGTCCTCTGCTGGCTGGCCTACCGCAAGCAGTTCGACCTCGCTGAAGATCCCGCCCTCAAGCTGGGCGTCTTCTCCACCGGCCCCGAAGATCGCGATTACTTCTGGAACACCGTCACCGAGATCATCGGCACCTTCGTTCTAGTCTTCGTCGTAATTGGCGCTGGTCTACTAGGCACCCCGGACAACCCGGCAGTCAACCTAGGCTGGCTAAACTTCCTAGGCGTTGCCCTATTGATCGTCGGTATCGGCGCCTCCCTTGGTGGCCCCACCGGTTACGCCATCAACCCAGCTCGTGACCTTGGCCCCCGTATTGCTCACGCTGTCCTACCCATCAAGGGCAAGGGCTCCTCTGACTGGGCATACTCCTGGGTTCCCGTCGTTGGCCCGATCATCGGTGGTGTCCTAGCCGGCCTAACCGCCAGCGCACTACTGTCCTGATAGTTTCCATCAGATAAACAACTCAAAGGTGGGGCTGGCAGACCAGCTGCCAGCCCCACCGTCCATAATCAGCAAAATAATCATCAACTACTTACAACGAGGTAAAACCAGATGACCGAAAAGAAATACGTTCTAGCCATTGACCAGGGAACTACTTCCTCCCGCGCGATCCTCTTCAGCCACGAAGGACGCATCGTCTCCACCGGCCAGCTCGAACACGAACAGATTTTCCCCAAGGCCGGCTGGGTTGAACACGACCCGATGGAAATTTGGCAGAACGTCCGCAAGGCCGTCGCTGAAGCTCTCTCTGGCGCTGAAGTTAACCGCCACGAAATCGCTGCCGTTGGTATTACCAACCAGCGCGAAACCACCGTGGTTTGGGACAAGAACACCGGTGAGCCCATCTACAACGCCATCGTTTGGCAGGACACCCGTACCGACGCCATCTGTAAGGAACTAGCTGGCGACGAAGGCCCGGACAAGTACAAGACTCGCTGTGGCCTACCCCTAGCCACCTACTTCGCTGGCCCCAAGGTCAAGTGGATCCTAGACAACGTCCCCGGCGCCCGCGAAAAGGCCGAAGCTGGCGACCTACTCATGGGCACCACCGACTGCTGGACCCTATGGAACATGACCGGTGGCCCCAACGGTGGCGTCCACGCCACTGACGTCACCAACGCCTCCCGTACCATGCTGATGGACATCAACACCCTAGAATGGCGCGAAGACATCTGCGCTGACATGGGTATCCCCATGAGCATGCTGCCGGAAATCAAGTCCTCCTCTGAGGTCTACGGCTACGGCCGCAAGAACGGTCTACTAATCGACACCCCGATCTCCGGCATCCTAGGCGACCAGCAGGCAGCTACCTTCGGCCAGGCCTGCTTCGAAAAGGGCATGGCTAAGAACACCTACGGCACCGGCTGCTTCATGCTAATCAACACCGGTAACGAAGCTGTCGTTTCCGAAAACGGTCTACTAACCACCGTCTGCTACAAGATCGGTGACCAGGAAACCGTCTATGCCCTAGAAGGTTCCATCGCCGTTGCTGGCTCTCTAGTCCAGTGGCTACGTGACAACCTAGGCATGATTGAAAAGTCTGAGGACATCGAAGATCTAGCCCAGAGCGTCAAGGACAACGGTGGCGTCTACTTCGTCCCCGCCTTCTCTGGCCTGTTCGCCCCGTACTGGAAGTCCGATGCCCGCGGCGCCATTGTGGGCCTCACCCGCTTCAACAACCGCGGCCACATTGCTCGCGCCGTCCTCGAATCCACCGCCTACCAGACCCGTGAGGTCCTAGACGCCATGAACGCCGACTCTGGCGTGGCTCTAACCGAACTAAAGGTAGACGGCGGCATGACCAACGACGAACTACTCATGCAGTTCCAGGCAGACATGCTGGGCGTGCCGGTAGTTCGCCCCGAGGTTGCCGAAACCACCGCCCTTGGTGCAGCCTACGCCGCAGGTATTGCGGTGGGCTTCTGGAAGGGCGAAGAAGACGTCGTTGCTAACTGGAAGGAAGGCAACCGCTGGGAGCCCAAGATGGACGAGGAAGAATCTTCCCGCAAGTACCGTCTGTGGAAGAAGGCTGTTACCCGCACCTTCGAATGGGTCGACGACGACGTCGTTGCCGAAAACGAAGACTGAGTGCCACCGACCCGCAAGGGTTTAAGCAAACAGTCCGGTCCGTAAAGACCTGAGTTATTGGGGCTGGTTTGAAAGCGAAAGCTTTTGAACCAGCCCCTTAACTGTGCCCATAAACCGCGCCCATAACCTGCACCCACAGGCCTTTCTAGACATTCGGGTGTAAAGTTTTGACGTTAAAAACTTTCCGCCATAGGTGCCGTCGAAAGGACTATTGTGTTTTCCCACTTACCGCTTTACTACCCGGCCATTGATGCCATTGGGCACAGCGTCATTCTGACCGCCCTAGTTGGCCTGATTCCCCTAGCAGCTTTCTTCGTCCTGCTGGGCGCCTTCAAAGTTAAAACCCACTGGTGTGCACTCATCTCACTAGTACTTTCATTCTTCATTGCCACGATCGGTTTCTCCATGCCTATGCCCATGGCACTGGGCGCTGCCACCCAGGGTCTGGCCCTTGGTTTCATGCCGATCATCTACATCATCATTGCGGCCGTCTGGCTCTACAACCTCACTGAAGCCTCTGGGCGTTCCCAAGACCTACGTGCCGTCTTCAACAACGTCGGTAAAGGTGACGTCCGCGCCGGAGCGCTAATCATCGCCTTCAGCTTCTGTGGTCTGCTAGAAGGCCTGGCCGGCTTTGGCGCCCCGGTGGCCATCGTGGCCGCCATGCTGGTTACCCTGGGCATTAAGCCGATTAAAGCCGCCATTGTCACCGTCGTTGGCAACGCCATTAACGTGGGCTTTGGCGCCATGGCTATCCCCGTTACCACCGCCGGCCGCCTAGGCGGACAAGCCCCCAGCTACGTCGCCAACATCATGGGCCACCTAACCCCCTTCCTAGCCACCTTCATCCCGCTGATCCTAGTCGCGGTACTAGACGGTAAGCGAGGCATCAAGCAGCTCTGGCCGCTAGCGATCCTAATCGGAGCCGTCACCTCCCTGGGACACTTCGTCACGGCCATGTTCTCTTACGAACTCACCGCCGTCCTCGCTTCCCTATTGGGCTTGGCTGCTGCTTACCTATTCCTGCGCGTGTGGACCCCCAAGACTCCCGAAGAGTACTGCGACCAGGTCAACTCCGATGCGGTACCCAGCCGCGAACGCGTCGTACTAGCCCTGCTGCCCTACATTCTGGTCGTGGTCATCATTGCCTTCACCAAGCTCTGGAAGCTAGGCGTGGATATCGACAAAGCCCTTAAGGCCACCGATATTAAGATCCCCTGGCCGGGTGTTTACGGTCAGCTCACCGACCAGTTCAACGCTCCCGCTAAGTCCGCTATCTACACCCTACAGACCCTGTCTAATCCGGGTACTTGGATTTTCGTTTCTGCGATCCTGGTGGCCATCATCTACGCTTGGCGAGGACGCGGCACCGCTTACGAGCTACCCCTCAAGCGAGGCTTGGGCGAACTACCCCAGACCATTTACCGTCTGCGCCTGTCCATCCTGACCATCGCCTTGGTTATGGCTTTGGCTTACGTCATGAACTTCTCTGGTCAGACCACCGCGATTGGTGCGGCCCTAGCTTTGGCCGGCGCGGCCTTCGGCTTCCTCTCCCCCATTCTGGGTTGGATTGGTACTGCCGTGGCGGGTTCGGCAACCTCGGCCGGCGCTCTCTTCGCCAACCTGCAGTCCACGGCAGCTGCCGGCGCGCACTTGGATCCGGGCATCCTGCTGGCGGCCAATACGATCGGTGGCGGCTTGGGCAAGATTGTCTCCCCGCAGAACCTATCCATTGCCGCCGGTGCGATTTCCCAGCCTGGCTCTGAGCCAGAGATCCTACGCAAGGTAGCTCCGATTTCGGTTGCCCTGCTGCTGGTCCTGTGCACCTTGGTGTTTGTGGCTTCGCAGGGTTGGTTGGGCTTCTACATGCCCCTACCGGTGAAGTAATCAGTCACGATTAAGACTGGGCTGGGAAAACGTACTTCGATAGTCGTTTTCCCAGCCCAGTTTATTTTTCGATACTTATTAATGACGTAAACCGCGGTTTGGGTACCGCTTAACCAATTTGCCTATTTTTCACATTTCCCGCGGGATTTCAAGGCTCAGACCCGGGGGCCAAAAATCGTTTTGGCAGTTTTTGATGACAGTCATACGCTAAAGGAGATAAAGAAATCTACTCAAGGTGGAGGAACAGTGAAAATCGCTCTATTTGCAACCTGCGTTTGCGACGCGATGTTCCCGCAAGCTCCTCAAGCAACGGTGCACCTGCTAGAACGCCTCGGACACGAGGTTGTCTTCCCGGAAACTCAGGCTTGCTGCGGACAAATGCACGTGAACACGGGCTACTTTAAAGAAGCCTTACCCCTAGTCGAAAACCACGTTAAGACCTTCCTACCCGTCCTAGACGGCGAATGGGATGCCATCGTGGTGCCTTCCGGTTCTTGCACCGGCTCGATCCGTCACCAGCAGAAACTGGTCGCTGATGAGTTCGGTAAGAGCGAGCTAGGCAACCTAGCCCAGGCGATCGCCGGAAAGACCTACGAACTATCCGAACTGATCGTGGACGTTCTGGGACTCGAGGACGTGGGCGCCTACTTCCCCCACCGCGTCACCTACCACCCCACCTGCCACTCCATGCGTATCGCTAAGGTGGGCGACAAGCCCTACCGCCTACTACGCGCCGTGGAAGGTATCGACTTTGTGGAACTACCTGAAGAAAAGTCCTGCTGTGGTTTCGGTGGCACCTTCGCAATGAAGAACCAGGCTACCTCGACCGCTATGTTGGCCGACAAGATGAGCAATATCCAGTCCACCAAGGCAGAGATCCTGGTTGCTGGTGACTACTCTTGCATGATGCACATTGGTGGCGGCCTTTCCCGTATTCGTGCCGGCATTCGCGCCATGCACCTAGCTGAAGTCCTAGCGGGCACTAAGGATGAGCCTTGGATTCCCACTGAAGACACCACCAAGTTGGGAGTGTGAAAAACATGTCGTTGACTGATGGATTAAAGAAACTCCCCGTCGTGGGCAGTGCTTTTGGCGGCTGTGGCTCCTGCGGGTGCCACGGTGAGCACGAGGTCGTTGACACCAACGAGCTAGGCTGGACCCCGGGCGTACCGGAACCTGATGACCCGCTACGTTGGGGCCCCAAGTTCCAGGCAGGTGCCGCAGACAACCTGCAGAACACTCAGCTGCGTCGCAACCTAAAGTATGCGACCACCAAGATTCGTGAAAAGCGCAATGTGCGTGTTTCTGAGATGCCCGACTGGGAGCAGCTTCGCGACAGCGCCTCGATGATTAAGCACCAGGCTATGTCTAATCTTCCTGAGCTACTGCAGCAGATGGAAGAGAACGTCACCAAGCGTGGCGGCATTGTCCACTGGGCTCGTAACGCCGAAGAAGCCAACCAGATCATCCTGGGAATCCTGGAAGAAAAGGCCGTTAAAGAGGTCGTCAAGATCAAGTCCATGGTCACCCAGGAAATCGGGATGAACAAGTACTTGGACGAGCACGGCATTAAGGCCTTCGAAACCGACTTGGCCGAACTGATCGTCCAGCTGTCTGAAGATATGCCCAGCCACATTGTGGTCCCCGCGATTCACCGTAACCGCGCAGAAATCCGGGCAATCTTTGCTAACCGGATGGAAGATGCCCCAGAGAACCTGAACGCTGAACCGCGCGAACTAGCCATGGCAGCTCGTGCACACCTGCGTAAGAAGTTCTTAGAGGCGAAGGTGGCGATCTCTGGTTCGAACATGATGATCGCCGAAACCGGTACCGTCAGTATTTTCGAATCTGAAGGTAACGGCCGTATGTGCCTGACCCTACCGGAAACCCTCATTTCCGTCGTCGGCATCGAAAAGATCGTTCCCAAGTTCCAGGACACTGAAGTGTTCGCGCAGTTGCTACCGCGCTCGGCCACCGGTGAGCGTATGAACCCCTACACCTCCTTCTGGACCGGTGTTACCCCCGGAGACGGACCGCAGGAGTTCCACCTGATTCTGCTAGACAATGGCCGCACCAAGGCACTAGCTGATGAGATTGGCCGTCAGGCTCTGCACTGCATCCGCTGTGGTGCTTGCATGAACGTCTGCCCCGTCTACGAACACGTTGGTGGTCACGCCTACGGTTCGGTTTACCCGGGCCCGATTGGTGCCATCCTAACCCCGCAGCTAACCGGGACCACGGATCGTCACGACCCGAACTCGGCCCTGCCTTTCGCTTCCTCCCTCTGTGGAGCTTGCTTCGAGGCCTGCCCGGTCAAGATCGATATCCCGTCCGCCCTAGTGCGACTACGCCAGCGCATCACGGATGCGAACCGTGGCGGTATTCCGGATATGTGGGATGTGGCCATGGCTGCGACCTCGCCGATTATGTCCAACGGCAAGCGTTTCGCCGCCGCGGGACGCGCTGCCAAGCTGGGTCGCATTGTGGCCGGCAAAGATAAGCGCATCGGCGCCCTACCCTTCCCGGCCTCAATGTGGACTGGGGCTCGCGATATTCCGGCACCGCCCGGAAGCACCTTCCGCCAATGGTGGGCCAAGCATGAAGAGGAGAAGCACTGATGGACGCAAAATCAGAAATCCTAGGTAATATCAAGGCCGCACTGGCACAGTCACAGGACGGTCCGGCTCCCGAACCGACCCGTGATTACCGTCGTGAGACTGAGAACGCTCCCGGCTCTGATCCGGTAGTGGAAGAAATGGTTGAAGCCCTGATCGACTACACCGCAGAGGTCAAGGTAGTTAATGAGGACCAGGCCGCTGACGCCATTGCCGAATACCTCAGCGCTTTGGATGCGAAGCGCGTCGTGCTTCCGCCGGAACTACCTGAGGCTTGGGCCCAGGCTGCCGGTCGTGATGGTCGTGAAACGGTTGTTGATCACCGTGACGCTCCTCTAAGCAACCATGAACTGGATGCCGTGGATGCGGTTCTAACCGGTTCACGCTGTGGCATTTCCCTCTCTGGCACCATCATCCTAGATGGTGAGGGTGATCAGGGACGCCGTGCTATCAGCCTCGTTCCCGACTCTCATATCTGTGTTTTGCGGGCTAAGGATATCTATCCGACCGTGCCGCAGGCTTTGGATTTGTTGGCTCAGAACCCGGAGCGACCGCAGACTTGGTTTGCTGGCCCGTCCGCCACTTCTGACATCGAACTAATCCGTGTCGATGGTGTTCACGGACCCCGAAATCTGCGGGTAGTCATTATCCGCTGATTAGATATATCATTACCCATGGCTTGGATCCCATAAGCTTGCTGGTAGCTGCGGGACCTAATCCAAGCTTATTGCCGGTGGGCCTGGTCAACTTGTTGATTGGGCCCACCGGTCTTTTAGCTTTTTCCGCAGTTTTTCAACCCAAAACCAGGGGTGCTAAGCCATGCTTAACCCAGGTTTCATTCGCCCCTAGAGCGGGTATATAGTGCAACACTTCCCCGCCGGCCGATTGGAACTGATGGGTGCCGGTAATCTGAATTTCTTCCAGGGTTTCTAAGCACTCCGTGAGGAATCCCGGGCAGATCACGTCAATGCTCTTAACGCCCTCTGCGGGCAGGCTAGCGAAAAAGTCTTGGGTGGACGGCGTCAGCCACGGGGCCGGCCCAAACTTCGACTGATAGCACATCAGGACATCGTCAGGATTCGCCTGATGGTTCTTGACAAGCCGGGTTTTTAGGGCCTCAAAGGTGGCTTCGCAGTGTCCCCGGTACGGGTCCCCAGCCTCATCTTGAGCACAGGGAATCCCATGGAAGGAAATGAGTAGTTTTTGGGAACGTCCGTGTTCCTGCCAGTAGTCGTGGATTTGCTGCTCTAGCGCATCTAGGTAGGGCTCAAAGGTTTCGTAGTGGTGCACACTGTGGACCGCTAGCGGGTAGCGAGAACGCAGCAGGTAACGCCAGACTTGGTCTAGTGCCGCCCCGGACGAGGCCGCCGCGTACTGCGGATAGAGCGGCAGGACGATTAGCTTTTCGACGCCTTCTGCCTTTAGTTCGTCGATAACCTTTTTGACGCTGGGCTGTCCGTAGGTCATGGCAGCGCGGACAGGTATGCGTCCGCTTTCATCCTCTAGGTCAGCGTTAAGTGCCGCTTCTAGTTTTGTGGCTACTTCTTGACTTTGTAGTAGCAGCGGGGAGCCCGCTTCGGTCCAGATGTTTTGGTAGAGCTTTCCGGATCGCTTTGGTCGGGCCGCTAGGATCATCCCGAGGATCGGGTACCAGGCCGCACGGGACATTTCGATTACCCGCCGGTCAGAGAGGAACTCTGCTAGGAAGGGACGCACGTGCTTGGCCTGTGGCGACTGCGGGGTGCCTAGGTTTAACAGCAGAACACCGGTTTTTACGCCGTGGGGTTTGGGGTGTGCCGGGGCGGTGCCGGGTTTTTCGGTCGAAAAATATTTAGGTAACAAACTCACCCGCCTATTATGACAGAAATGGAGCTTTCGTTACCTCATTTTAGGAAGGCGTCCCAAAATACCTTTATTTGACCTCAGGACGCTCCAGCCCCAACCAGCCCTCATCAATCAATAAGAACTGCATACTCTGGTACTCATCAGCCTCAAAGAAGACGCCCCACAGGCCCTCATCCACGACGGTCAGGGTCGAGTAGGCCATCCCACCCGGATGGAACTGCACCCCCTCGTCCCATGTCTGACCATCATCCAAGGAAACGCGCACGTGCCCGTTATGGCGACGCGTAGACCAGGGAGTATTTTCAATCGGATCATTAATGCGGGTCATCTTCGCATTAGAGAACAACAGGACCTTCGCGGCCGCACTACCCTGCGGCGCAAACGGGTAAGCGCGCACAAAACCAGCGTTATTTCCCGGGTCAATCAGGTCCGTACGGACCTCCCAGTTAGACCAGGTCTCGCCCCCGTCTTCCGAATAGGCGAATAGTCGTCCGGCATCGAGGCGGGCGGTCCGGGAATTCATCAGCAGACGGCCGTCAGAGAGCTCCACAACCTTGTTCTCATCCGCACCTACCTCGCTAAGGTTACCGGCCTGCCAGGTCTGCCCGTGGTCATCTGAATAGACCGAGTACGCGTGGAAGCCACTACCTTCCACGTCCACCACAAACTGGGTTAGCAGGCGTCCGCGATGCTTCCCGTAGCGTAGCTGGATTCCCTGTCCCGAGGTCGCAAAGCGTGACTTCCAGCTGCGTTCCTTGGTTACGGCTGAAGTAATTTTTCGTGGTTCAGACCAGGTTTCGCCGTCGTCTTCCGATTCGACCACAATCGTGTGCAGGATTTGGCGCTGCGGGTCGTCCGTGGTTTCGTCCCCGGGGACCGATTGGAAGAAGCCGGCGTCGTAGCAGAGGACGGAAATGATGAAGATTTTCCCGGCCTCTTCATCCACAATCATGGACGGGTCAGAGTAGCCGACCTTCTGCTCTTCGGGTTCACGCACCCCCTGGTGCAGGACGCGGGCGGCCTCCCAGGTGTTCCCCTGGTCCTTTGAGGTGCGCAGCAGGATCGAGTTTGGCTGCGGCACGTCACTGCGGTCGAAGGGACGCCCATCCCAGGCTGCTAGCAACCAACCGTGCTTAGGCGTGCGAACCATGGCAGGGATGCGGTGACAGTTATAGCCCAGGTCGCCTTCAGCGGCAATAACCTGTTTTTCTGCAATACGACGGGCAGCGGTTTGATCGGACAAGAGGGGCTCCTTTAGGACAGCACCAGCGGAAAACATCTTCGGCTTCAGTTTAGCTAATGAGAATTGTAAACCCGCTTGGGTTATGACAGTGCATACCCCAAGCGGGTTTAAAAGAAATCTTTCCCGTAGCGACTAGGAAGTCGTCACTTTATTAGAGGCGCTTGACCAGCGGGAAGGTGATGGTCTCACGGATACCCTGACCGGTGATCGCCATGATCAGACGGTCAATACCCATGCCCATACCACCGGCCGGCGGCATACCCTGTTCCATGGCCTGAAGGAATTCTTCATCCACTTCCATGGCTTCGGGGTCACCGTTAGCAGCATCTAGAGACTGCTGTTCGAAGCGTTCACGCTGCACGACCGGGTCATTGAGCTCTGAGTAGCCGGTGGCTAGTTCGAAGCCGCGGACGATTAGGTCCCACTTTTCGACCTTGCCAGGCTGGCTGCGGTGAGCCTTAACTAGCGGTGAGGTATCAACCGGGAAGTCCCGCACGAAGGTGGGGCGGTAGAGCTTGTCGCCAACTAGTTCTTCCCAGATGGTTTCCACGATCTTACCGTTGACGTAGTAGTCTTCGATTTCGACATCGTGTTCATCCGCGATCTTTTCTAGGGTTTCACGCGGGGTTTCCGGGGTGACTTCCTGGCCTAGAGCCTCAGAGAGGGATTCATATAGGCCAATCTGGTCCCATTCGCCGCCTAGGTCGTATTCGGTGCCGTCAGGCAGGGTGACCACGGTGGAGCCGGTGGCGGCAATTGCCGCGTTCTGGATGATGTCCTGGGTGAGCTGAGCGATCGTATCGTAAGTGCCGTAGGCCTGGTAGGCCTCCAGCATGGTGAACTCGGGGCTGTGAGAAGAGTCAGCGCCCTCGTTACGGAAGTTACGGTTGATCTCGAAGACGTTCTCAATGCCACCGATCAGGCAGCGCTTGAGGAATAGTTCCGGGGCAATACGCAAGTACAGTTCGGTGTCGTAGGCGTTCATGTGCGTGGTGAACGGGCGGGCCGCAGCGCCACCGTGAATGTTCTGCAGCATGGGGGTTTCGACCTCGATGAAGTCGTGCTCATCGAACCACTGACGTAGGGAGCGCACAATCTTAGAGCGGGTGCGGACCATGTCGCGGGCGGCCGGACGCATAATCATGTCCAGTTCGCGGCGACGGACGCGCTGCTCTTCAGAGAGGGCCACCTCGGTGCCGTCTTCGGCGGTGTAAGTCTTAGGTAGGGGGCGAACGGACTTGGAGGCTAGGGCCCAGGCGGGAGCGACCTCGTAAGTGCCAGCGCCGGAACCGGCCTCACCCGGGCGAGCCATAATGGAAAGTTCGCCACGGCGTGAGCAGATCACGCGACCGTACACGTACAGGTGGTCGCCTAGATCCACGTTCGCTTTGAACTCCTGTAGGGATTCGAGGCCCACTTCCGCGGCGGAAAGCATGGCCTGAAGGCGCTGGCCGGCGCCGTCCTGTAGGGTCACGAAGCAGAGCTTACCGGTGTTGCGTAGGAAGACCACGCGGCCGGCTAGGCCTGCAAGAGTTTCAGTTTCGTCGCCAGCTTCAAGGTTGGCGAAATCCTTACGGACCTGTGCGATCGAGGTGGTGATCGGCAACTGGACCGGGTAGGGGTTAACGCCGGCTTCTAGCATCCGCAGGCGCTTTTCGGCGCGCACACGGATCTGTTCCGGGGTTTCGTCATTCTGGGGGGAAAGATTTTCTTGGTTACTCACGCCCCACAGTTTAGCGCAATATTTCAGCTAATAAAGGCTTTAAGCGCGACTTTTGAACCAGTTAACAATCCCGCGGCGGCCCGAGGCTTTCTGTCCCGCGGTTTTTGCCCCTGATCCGTTCGTGGCTTGCGGCTGGGAAGTGCCGGAGCTGCGCGGGGTTTTACCGCCGGGGCGCCGGCCGGTTTTCTTACCTAGTTTGGCGGGGATTTGCCCTAGGTCGTTGCCGTTGTGCAGGATCCGGTTATGTTCGTCAACGAGGACGACCGCGGGTTCCATCTGCTGGGCGAACTTTTCCTGGACGTGCGCGTAAGCCATGATGATGACAATGTCACCGGGGTTGGCGTGGTGGGCGGCGGCGCCGTTGATTTTGATGACGCCACTACCGCGTTCGCCGGCGATCGTGTAGGTGCTTAGGCGCGCACCATTGTTGACGTTGACGATGTCGACTTTCTGGCCCACGAAGATATCGGCGGCGTCCAGTAGGTCTTGGTCGATGGTAATGGAGCCGACGTAGTCTAGGTCGGCTTCGGTAACGGTGGCGCGGTGGATTTTTCCGCAGGCCATTACCCGGGTGGTGCCGGCAAAGCGGGCTGGTTTACGTAGTTTCATTTACCTACCACTACTAGGGTGTTGTCGATTAGGCGGGTCTTGCCCACCCAGGCGGCGACGGCTAGGACGCCGGTGGCGCGCTGGCCTTCCGGGATGGGGGTGAAGTTTAGTGGGTCGATTAGGGCCACGTAGTCTAGTTTCACGCCGGGGGCCTGGCTTAGTTCGCTTTCGACGCGGTCTACGACGGCGGCGGCCGAGGCGGTCCGGGCGGCTACTTCGCGTCCGGTTTCGAGGGCGCGTGATAGGGCTAGGGCCTGTTCGCGTTCGGTTTCGCTTAGGTACTGGTTACGGCTGGACATGGCTAGGCCGTCGGTTTCGCGGCGGATGGGTACGGCTACGACCTCTAGTTGCATGTCTAGGTCGCGGACCATCTGCTTGATGATGGCTAGCTGCTGGGCGTCTTTTTGGCCGAATAGCGCGTAGTCGGGTTGGACTAGGTTCATGACCTTGTTGACGATTTGGAGGACGCCCGCGAAGTGGGTGGGGCGGGTTTTACCTTCGAGGATCTGGCCGACGGGGCCGGGGTTGAAGGTGATGGCGGGAGCGCCACCGGGGAAGACGTCCTCGGCGCTGGGGGCGAAGACGATCTGGCTACCTACGGTTTGTAGTTTTTCGACGTCCGCGTCTAGGGTGCGCGGGTAGGCGTCGAAGTCCTCTCCGGGTGCGAACTGGAGGGGGTTAACGAAGATGGAGACCACTACGGTGTCGGCTAGTTCGTGGGCGCGACGTACTAGGTCTAGGTGGCCTTCGTGGAGGGCACCCATGGTCATGACGAGGGCGACTTTGCCGCCTTTTCGGGTTTGACTTTCGTTGATCGCGGCTCGTAGGTCCGCGCGGGTGTGGACTACTTTGGTTTCTTCGTTAGTTTTCACGGCCTTTATCCTACCTGCTCAGAGTGGGTTTTGGTAGGTTTTTATTTAGTCTTAATGCTCACCCTTAGGTGCTTGGGCTTCCATTTCAAGGGCTTTTTGGTGCCATAGATTCGCAATCCCGGTACGGCGCGGTCCCATGGCGCGTTCTAGGATCTGCCCGGACCAGCGGGCGCACTGCTCGGCCCCGAAGTTCTTAGCCTTGCGGGCGGTAGCTCCACGGGCGACGGTAGCGAACTGGATGGTCCCCAGTTCGCGGCGGCGCTGCCAGGGGCCCTGCGCTAGGTACTGCCCCTGGATGTGTTCCACAAAGAGGATCCCTACCCGGCGGTTGAGCCAGCCGGTACGCAGGACCACGATCTGTTCGTTTAGGAATAGGGCGTTGCGGCGGAAGCTAAACCAGTCGAAGATGCGAGAGGCGGCCGGGGCGACCTCGAACTGGCTGGGTTCTTCCCTAGAGCCGTAGAGGGCGTCATGCCAGAATTTTTCGGGGTCGCTAATGGGCTGGTCCCCCACTAGCAGGTTCAGGGTCCGGTGGATTTCTTCGAGGGTGGCAGCTGGCGCTAGCGGCACTAGCCCTAGGGAGGCCTGGGTGTTTTCCCCGCGGGAGAAGCCGGCGACGCTCAGGTGCAGGTCCCACCAGCCACCTAGTCGCCAGAGGAAGGGCTGCTTGAGTTCAATGCCGTGGACTTTCCCGGGCGGCAGGGTCTGGTTTTCAGTCTTGGTAAAGCCCTGATGCAGGCGCAGTCCTTTGACTCCGACATTCGCCATGAAGTGGTAGTGCGTGTTGAAGGTTTTCCACAGGGCATTCAAGTAAGGCAGCCAGAAGGGCAAGAGGCCGACTAGGATACCGCGGAAGACAAGCTGTCGTTCGGGGATCACGTAGCTGAGTACCAGCATCACGATGATCGCGATAGTCATAATCAGGGCGATTATGAAGGTCAAACTGAGCGCGATGGTTTTTAGTAGGCGTTTTACGGGCAATCGATAGAAGCCAATTTCTTGTTCATCCCGGGCTAGGCCACGGCCTGTCACGGTACGAATTCCCGCGACGGGAGCCGCTGTTTCCAAGGTGGCGGCGGGAAGGGTTCGGGCGGCCTCGGGATCGGGCTGGACCTGGTCGATGCTAGCCTGGTCGATACGGGCTTGGTTGGCTTGAGCCGGGCCGGCTTGAGCCTGCCCCGGGGCGGCCTGTGCGCCCTCGGAAAGGGTAAGTACTTGCGTGCGCAGATCCGCCAGCTGATCCACCTTCAAGTAGGCGATAGAAATATGGGAATCCCCGTCTCCGGCGGCCTCGATATCTAGGACGCCCAGACCCAGCGGGCGGGAAAGCAGCGGGCGCGTAATGTCCACCGCCTGAATCCGGGAGTAACGGATCTGGCGTTCATTACGGAAAATGATGCCGCTGCGGAAATGGACGCTGTCCCCCTCCAGCGCATAGCCCATGCGCCGCCAAGCCAGATAGGAATAGATCAGGAACAGCAGTAGCACGCCCAGAATGCCTCCGATAGTGCTCCAGAGTGCGATCTGGAAGGTGCGGCCATCAGAAGTGCTAAGAAGTTGATAGAGCTGGACCAGCAGTTCACGCTGCTGATAGATAAGGAAAGTCAGGATTAGCACCAGGAAGCTACCCGTGCGGGCTAGCGGAGAGATCCAGTGGACCTTCTGCCAGTTGCGATCCGGATCGTTTTCGATCATCAGATACCCGCCATCTGGTTTTCTGCGTACTGGGAAAGACGCTGGCGAATCTGGGTCGCTTCCGCCTTTGGTAGTCCCGGGACCGTCGCGTCACTAGTAGCCGAGGCCGTATTAAGCTCTACCTTCGCCAGGCCATAATGGCGATTGATGGGGCCTTGGGAAAGGTCCACGTACTGGATTCGACCATAGGGTACTACCGTAACTCGCTGGAACATGACGCCACGTTTTAGGTACAGTTCGGTTTCCGTGAGCGTGTAGCCCAGGGCGCGCACCTGCCGGGGAATCAACCACAGTAGCCATAGAAGAATCCCGATGAAGACTAGGCTGACCGCCATTAGAATCCAAAACCACAGCCCAAAACGAGGGGTGAAAAGCCAAGCTAGGACCTGCAATATCGCAACCGGCAGTAGAGTCCAGAACACCGCCACCAGCAAACGAACTTTGGTAAGTTCGGGAGAAACTGGCTGATAGTCCAGGTCTAGGTGCTTCAGGATCCCCTTCTGGGTCATTTTGATTCCTTTATGGGTTTGGATAAGTGCCACTGCCGGGCCCATCTGGGTGGCATAGGGCGCGCTATGTTTTTCTCTAGGTTCCGTTTGAATCTTTACTTTAGAGAGTAGTTCTTCTCTGGGCCTTTGGGCATTTTTCTTCCACTATGTTAACGTTTCTAGTGACCGCTTTCACTTATTTGGGGTGCTAGGTTCTGCATGTAGTCGCTAACCGGCTTAAGATGGTCTGGTCTGTAGGCAACGAAAGGTGTCAGTTATGGGCGTCAGTGACGCACCACAGTGGTTGGTATCTGCGTATGTTCGTTCAGCGCAGGCTATCGGCGCAACGGCGGATAAAGACACGCTGGTGGAACATTGCCGAGCCTTAATCGAGCGCTGGTCCGCACCCGAACGCATCTTCCACAACCAAAGGCACTTGATTAATACCTTGGCCTCCCTGGATGAAATTATTTCCGCTTCCCACAATCCTGAAATGCTCCGCATGGCCGCTTGGTACCATGGCGCGGTCTTTAACACTGCTGAATCGGAAGCCTATTCGGGTGAAGCGGGAGAGGTCATGGCCCCCTCGGCCGATTTCGCGGTAGCGGACCTAACCGAGTTGGGCGTACCGGAAGAAAATACTGAACGTATTGCCTCCCTCATTATGACCCTCGGTAAGCACCAGGCCCCCGAAGATGACACTGACGCTTCGGTGCTGGTCGATGCGGAGCTTTCCATGCTGGCCGCTCCCCCGCAGGACTACCGCAAATACACTGAGGCAATTGCCGAGGAATATGCGCATATTCCCGCTCCTCGTTTCTACGCCGCTAGAGCCGTCATTATTGAGCACTTGCTGGCCCGCCGTCCCCTATTCGTTTCTCCCCTTGGTACCCAGTGGGAAGATCGTGCCAAAGAAAACCTTGAGGCGGAACTGGCCAAGGTCCGCACGAAACTTGAATCTTTCGCTCCCGAGGAAGTCTCTGAGCAGATCGCTGAGGCTCATCTGCCCACTCCTTCCGGGGATCCTTCGGACGAGCTTTCTGACCCGTTGGCCCGCCCCGTTGCGGCCGTCGCCGTTACCGACCCCCAAGAGGGCCAGTTGGGCCACCACCCTATGGCTTCCTTTAGCACTTCTGAGGGAGGTTCTTTTACTTCTGACAGTGAGGATTCAGCTTCGGTTACGGCCACTGCTTCCCTAACTGGTACGGATTCACCCTCAAGTACCCCGGCCTCGGCTGATTCGACCCAAGCTGATTCAGCCTTGGATGATTCGGCCCCAGTTAAGGTGCGCGAGCCGGAGGCTGTCACCGATGAGATTCCGGTGACTTCTGGTTCGGTAGCCGCTTCCTCTTTGGAGATGACCGATATTGAGCAGGACCTGGCACTTCGCGAACCGGAGCCGGTTTCTGGCGAGCTTCCTGTCGGGGATTCTTCTGAGGCTCCTTCTGATGGCGATTCCTTACGTTCGGGACTTGAGGATGAATCCTATTTTGATTCTGCTTCCGTCAAAGAGCAGGGAGCGAATGACCAGCTTTCCGTGGGAGCCGCCGCTGCCGCCCAGGTAGCCTCTGAAGCCCCGGTACCGACGGTGGATCAAGAATCCGCGACCCCGGTACAGGGTATTGATCTGCGTCATGTCCCCTCTGAGGATCAGCTTGCGAAACTGGCTGAGCTGGAAGAGGTTGAAGACCTTGAAGAGCGCCAGGAAACTGAGGCCGAGGAAGAGCCGAAGGAAGACACTCCGGAGGTTCCTCGCCGTCGTAATCTGGGTGAACCAGATGAGGATGATGAGGAAGATTCCCGTGCTTTGATTACCTCTACGCTTGAGTATGCGGACGATTGTTTGGATACGGCCCAGATGCGTGCTTTGAAGTTGAGTCGCGATCTGGCCCCGGGTATCCCGCAGATGACTCCGCCGGAAGAAGATACCAAGTAACTTTTCCCCGTTTCGCCTTTTCCACATTACGAGGGCGCTGCGAACTTTTTATAGCCGGCCTACGGGCACTCTGGTTAGGTAATTATTTCTTACCTTCGGAGGTGCACAGTGAGTGCTTTTAATGTTGATTCAGCCCAGATTTCGGCCGCTAGTTCGGCAACCAGTGCAGCTGGCGCTCAAATTCGGGCAGAGGTGCAGAGCATCATTGCTCAGCTTCAGTCTTTGCAGAATAACTGGCAAGGTGCCGCCCAAGTGGCTTTTGCCCAGTCTGTTTCTCAATGGCAGGCGGTTCAGGCTCAGGTTGATCAGGCTTTAGAGGATCTTTCTAAGCGCATGATGCTGGCGGCACAGACCTACGCCGACGCAGAATCTCAAGCTCATTCGCTCTTCTCCTTCTAACGTTTAGGAACTACTTTTCCTGCTTTTTGCGGGCATAGCAAGAGGGACGGTCTTAGCGGATTTCTCCGCGGGACCGTCCCTCTGGCTTTACGTGTTACCCGATTAGGGTGCAGCGTTTGGGTTTAGCTGAGCTGGTCGGCTCAGTACATGCCACCCATGCCGCCCATGCCACCCATGTCACCTTCGCCGCCGGCGGGGGCCGGGGGCTCGGGCTTGTCTGCGACGACAGCCTCGGTGGTTAGGAATAGACCGGCAATGGAGGCAGCGTTCTGCAGGGCAGAGCGGGTTACCTTTACCGGGTCGGCAATGCCGGCTTCGAGTAGGTTGACGTATTCGCCGGTAGCAGCGTTTAGGCCTTCACCGGTGGGTAGGTGCTTGACCTTGTCGGCAATCACGCCGGGCTCTAGGCCAGCGTTGAAAGCGATCTGCTTTAGCGGAGCTTCGATGGCGGAAAGCACGATGGAAACACCGGTAGCTTCGTCATCGGTTACGTCTAGGCCTTCGAGGGCGCTGCTGGCCTGGATTAGGGCGACGCCACCACCGGCGACGATGCCTTCTTCCTTAGCGGCCTTAGCGTTGCGGACGGCGTCTTCGATGCGGTGCTTGCGTTCCTTTAGTTCAACTTCGGTAGCAGCACCGGACTTGATTACGGCCACGCCACCGGAGAGCTTAGCTAGGCGCTCCTGTAGCTTTTCACGGTCGTAGTCAGAGTCGGACTTTTCGATCTCAGCCTTGATCTGGGCAACGCGGCCTTCTAGCTGTTCCTTGGAGCCAGCACCGTCAACGATGGTGGTTTCATCCTTGGTGACAACTACCTTGCGGGCGCGGCCTAGTAGGTCTAGGTCGGCGCTTTCTAGGGATAGGCCAACGGTTTCGCTGATGACCTGACCACCGGTTAGGATGGCCATGTCCTGCAGCATGGACTTGCGACGGTCACCGAAGCCGGGAGCCTTAACGGCCACGGACTTGAAGGTGCCGCGGATTTTGTTGACTACTAGGGTGGCTAGAGCTTCGCCTTCGATGTCTTCAGCGATGATGGCTAGCGGCTTGCCGGTCTGCATGACCTTTTCTAGTAGGGGTAGTAGATCCTTGACGTTGGTGATCTTGGATTCGACTAGTAGCACGTAGGCGTCTTCTAGGACTGCTTCCTGACGTTCTGCGTCGGTGACGAAGTACGGGGAGAGGAAGCCCTTGTCGAAGCGCATACCTTCGGTGGTCTCTAGGGTGGTGTCGAAGGAGTTGGTTTCTTCAACGGTGATAACACCGGCGTCACCCACAACTTCCATAGCCTTTGCGATTAGCTGACCGATTTCCGGGTCAGCCGCAGAGATGGAGGCGGTAGCGGCGATTTCTTCGGTGGTTTCGATTTCCTTAGCGGACTGCAGTAGGTGCTTGACGACTGCTTCGACGGCAATGTTGATGCCGCGCTTTAGAGCGATCGGGTTGGCGCCAGCTGCGACGTTACGGAGGCCTTCCTTGACTAGGGCCTGGGCTAGAACGGTAGCGGTGGTGGTACCGTCACCGGCGACGTCATCAGTCTTCTTTGCAACTTCCTTGACTAGTTCGGCGCCGATCTTTTCGAAGGGGTCGTCTAGTTCGATTTCTTTTGCGATGGAAACACCGTCGTTAGTGATGGTGGGGGCGCCCCACTTCTTGTCGAGGACGACGTTGCGGCCCTTGGGGCCTAGGGTCACCTTTACGGTGTCGGCCAGCATGTTTAGGCCGCGTTCCATGCCACGACGAGCTTCTTCGTCAAAAGCAATAATTTTTGCCATTTTGAGGTTTCCTCCCGCAATGCGGAATCAGCGGCGTTTACGTGCCCGCGACGGACGATTTAGAAACTCATGTTCATTTCCCATAAGCTCGTAAATCTCACGTTTACGCCTTGGTTTTTATCACTCATAGGCTTCGAGTGCTAAAGAAAGTTTGGCACTCTCAAGCCCAGAGTGCAAACTTTTTGGGCCTCTTGGGGATAACCTCACCTGTGGGCGAAAAGCAAAGCGCCCCACCTTTTCGGTGGAGCGCCAGCTTTTAGCTTTGTGCTTTGTTGGGACCCGTGCTTTTACTGACGGTAGTCCTTGCGCAGAAGTACGGTGATGCCCTTCTTATTGGGAGCTTCAGGGTAAGACTTAACCTCTTCGATCCCTAGGGTCTTAGCAGCTTCTTCAGCTAGTGCCTTGTACTCATCTGACGGGTAGTAGACAACGGAGGTCTTAGAGGCCCAGCCGTTGGCGTTAGCGGCGGTGCCTTCCTTGAAGCCGGCGTCCTTGAGCTTGGCAACTACAGAGGCAGCTAGGCCGTTAACACTGGCTCCGTTTAGGACCACGATATCGGCGTTGGCCTTGTCAGCTGCGGGCTTTTCTTCGGTGGCTTCCTGGGTGGCTTCAACCGGTTTGGCCGGTTCATCGGCCTTGGGGGCTTCAGCACTCGGAGCTGCTTCAGTAGTCGCACTGACGGTGGACTCTGCGGTTGACGGCTTCAGACGGGACGGTAGGTCTGCCCCGTTGTTGGTTAGTAGGTACATGCTGCCCCAGGCCACGATCGGCACTAGCAATAGCACTACTAGGAAGGGGACCATCCAGCGCCACCAGGGTTCGGGGGCACGGTGGACTCCACGAGGACCGTTCTGTGCGGCTTCGTCAAATTCGTCAGGCTCATAATTTGTCTTACTCACACCCTAAGGCTACGTCAAAGCAGCCCGCAAAGCCCATGGCGACGCGCGGAGTGACAAAAAAGACCGTTAGAATAAGGCCCATGAATGCCTCTTTCCCGCCCGGCTTTGACCCCCAGTGGGCCACGGCGCTACTCCCTGCGCTACCCCAGCTAGAACAGGTCTTAGCGCGCGTCCGGGAACGTAAGGCCCAGGGCGAGGTAGTTTTCCCGCCCTCGGACGATATTTTTGCGGCTTTCTCTAGGCCCCTTTCAGACGTCAAAGTCCTGATTCTGGGTCAGGACCCCTACCCGACGGCAGGCCATGCCATGGGGCTAAGTTTCTCTGTCCGGCCCGGGGTGGAGCTACCTCGTTCGCTCAGAAATATTTACCAAGAACTACAGGACGATCTGGGACTCCCCTACCCAAGCAGTGGGGACCTGCGCCCCTGGGCCGATCAGGGCGTCATGCTACTCAACACGATTTTGACCGTCCCGGAAGGACAGGCGAAGGGACACGATCGCCTAGGTTGGCAAGAGTTCACCGGGGCCGCTTTAGAAATCCTTAACGGTTTAGAGGTTCCGCCGGTGGCGGTACTGTGGGGTCGCCCGGCGCAGGCTTTGGGCGTGCACTTGGACCGGTGCCCGCAGGTTTGCGCCCCGCATCCCTCTCCCCTGTCGGCCCGTCGTGGCTTCTTCGGTTCTAGGCCTTTTTCACAGATTAATCAGATTTTGACCCAGCGCGGTCAACGGCCCATCGATTGGAGATTGCCGTAATCATGTCCACCAGGAAAAATCGCCAAAATCGTCATCTGGGCAAGGAAAAACCGGCCGCCAAAGAACAGCCGGTGGTAGCGTCCTCGGCCGAATATCGGGTGCGCCAGGAAGCTGGGGTGCCCGCTGCCCTGCCAGCCGAAGCGATGGCACGTTACGTGGCCATTGGCGATTCCTTCTCTGAGGGGCTAATGGATCCGGGTGCCAATGGTCGGTTCCGCGGTTGGACAGATCGTTTGGCCGCGAAGTTTTCTGGGATTCGCACCCAGGCGGGCCTACCGGAAACCCAGTACGCCAACCTAGCTATCCGGGGGAAGCTACTAGCCCCGATTATCGAAGAGCAGCTTCCTAGAGCCTTGGAGCTTGAGCCCACGGTGGTTTCGCTGGTTGGTGGCGGCAATGACCTGCTGCGGCCGAAGTCAACTCCGGACCGACTGGCGGCCCTCCTAGAGTCGGGGGTTCAGCAGTGTTTACAGGCCGGCGCAGCGGTGATTCTGTGTACTAGTTCGAACGCTGCTGACGGCGGACTGATTGAGAAAACTAGGGGCCCGAACGCTATTTTGAACTCCCATATTTGGTCGATTGCGCGGCGCTACCCCAACGTCTTTGTTATTGATCAGTGGGGTTTGGCGGCTTTGCGGACTTGGCCGGCGTGGGCCGCGGACCGGATTCATTTGACTCCCACTGGCCATGAGGTGCTTTCTCGTGGGGCTTTGAATGCGCTGGGCTGGGAGTTCGTGCCGGATCATGAACGCACTTTGGGCCCAGGTGAGGTCCCGATTCCGACCGATGTGCCGGTTTGGCAGGCGGTGCCGGAGGGCTGGGCGGAAACCGAACCGACTTGGCAGGATGACCTAGCTTGGGTGCGGCGTGATTTTCTTCCGTGGGTGGGCCGTCATCTGCGGGGCCGTTCCAGTGGGGATCGGATTTTGGCTAAGCGTCCAGAACTTTTGTCAGTCAGCGCGTACTAAGGAGTTTTTATGTCTGAGATTTTGATTTTGCGTCCGGACCCGGAGGTTGATGGCGGTCAGGTTCCCGGCTGGATTCGTACTTTCGCGGCTGATAAGGGCCCGGTTGATTGGGAACTTCGTGAGGTTTCTTTGAGCGCCGAGGGCGTGCCCGCCTTTTCGGATCAGGTCCGGGGCGTGGTGGTCCTGGGTGGGACGATGAGCGCGCACAGTGGCGACCAGAATCCTTGGGTTACGGACTTGGCAGAGTTCTTGCGTCAGGCTGTGGCCGCTGAGGTTCCGGTTTTGGCGATTTGTTTAGGCGCTCAGATTGCAGCTGAGGCTTTTGGCGGCCAGTGTGCTTGCCCGGCTGAGGGCCAGGGCGAGGAAGGTATGGTCAAGTATATTTTGCGTCCGGGTGCGAAGGATGACCGCTGGTTGGGCCCGGCTTTGCGGTCTGGTTCCGCTAAGTTGGCGATGCGGCAGGCTCCCCGGGTGCCGGTTTCTCATGACGATGCGGTAGTGGAGTTGCCCGAGGGGGCTACTTTGTTGGCGGCCTCGGCAAAGTGCCCGAACCATACTTGGCGTTTGGGTTCCCTATTGGCGTTCCAGCACCATCCGGAGGTTACGGCACAGAAGTTGGCCACCTGGGTAGCTAAGACTGCCTTTAAGGCCGGCAAGCAAGCTCCGCAGGTGGCCGCGATCCGTCAGAAAGCCCTCCAGGAAGCCCAGGGATTTGCCCAGTTTAATGAGGATTTTGGGCTGGCTCTGGTGGGCGCTTTCCTGAGCGACTGTTAGTCGTTTAGACCAAGCTGCTGGTTATTGAGGTCAACCTGCTGGTTGTTAATGTCTACCTGCTGATTAATCAGGTTAACCTGCTGCTCGTTTAAGCTAGGCTGCTGGGCACTAACAGGTTCCGTGGCCGCGTCTTCAGTAGCTGATACTTCAAGCTCTTTCGTGGGTCGAGGGTAGGCGAAGAAGTGGACCAAGGACAGAACGGCTACTGCCATTCCGGTGTAAATCAGATACGAGTATCCGCTGCCCATTGAGAGATCGAAGAGCCCTTGCGGGACCTCATGCTTTTGGGCTAGGCCGAAGAAGTACTCGAGCAGGGTTTTGGTCCGTGCAGCCACGTACATCATGAAGATGGCACCCAGCATCGCTATGACCGTACCGATCGTATCTAGCAGGGTTTTGGGGACGAAGAATCGGACGACCAGCACGATCAAGGCCGCAATATAGAACAGCATCGCCGCGATCAGCATCGGCCTAAACGGGTTTTCAAACTCGATCACGCTAACCGGAAAGTTGCTCAGAGCGGGCATAAACACACCGACTAGGCCGGCACCGATAGCTACGATCAAGAGTAGCCGTGACCAGCTACGACGTAGGTTAAAGGTGTTTGCCCTTACTGGTTGCGTATTATTCGCATTTAGCGGCTGGGCGGTGTTTTCCATTTTGGGTCTCCATTTCGCTTGGTAGTTGCCTCAATCCTATGGGCCACCGAGTTAGGGAACAAGCCAGAATTGGCCAATTTACATGGGTAAGTTTCCCCGTCTAAGGCGTTACGTTTTTTCGGTTTGAATGCAAAAGCCCCAGTAGGGTTTGACTAAAACTTATCGGTTTTAGCCAGATTCCCTACTGGGGCAAAGCTGAGGGGTGGTTGCCCCTCAATAGCGTATTAGCTAATCA
The DNA here is from genome assembly GCF_001907245.1 of Boudabousia liubingyangii. Lineage (GTDB taxonomy): Bacteria > Actinomycetota > Actinomycetes > Actinomycetales > Actinomycetaceae > Boudabousia > Boudabousia liubingyangii. The sequence continues at coordinate 413,419 of NZ_MQSU01000003.1, read as the reverse complement.
TTAAATCACTGAGCATTGCGCTTGACGATGGTCATGATGCCAAATACGAAGCAAGCAATGGAGAACAGGATGGATAGGTAAACACCGGCTCCCGCAGAGGAACCGTAATCATTACCCACGGCCGCGAATAGCGTGTTGCTGACCGAGTTTAGACCGATCATTAGCATGCTGGATAGGAAGAACATGACAACACCGTTGACGATGCCAGAAACCCCGGCGAAGATATCAAGTCCGGGCTGCTTGACGAAGAAGCGAGCACCGGCGGTGCCTAGGATTGCTAGGTAGCCAAGGAGTAGCAGCACGGGTAGGAAGTCGATGCCGCTCATTCCGGTTAGCATGCCGCCGGAGTATCCCGAAACGATAGGCATAAACATGGCAATCAAGCCAAGGAAGGCGGAGGCCATGAGGGCGATTCGTGGCCAGTCACGTTCGGCTTTGAAGTCTACCTTTACGGAACCTGCGGGAGCGGCAGTTGCCTGGAATCCGCTTTGGATATTGCTTGCACCCATGAAAGAAGCGGGGGCGGCGTACTGCGGCTGGGCATACTGCTGACCATACTGCTGCTGAGCGGGCTGGCCGTACTGTTGGCCGTACTGCTGCTGGGCTGCCTGCGGCTGAGCGTACTGCTGACCATACTGCTGCTGGGCCGGCTGGCCGTACTGTTGGCCGTACTGCTGCTGGGCTGCCTGCGGCTGAGCGTACTGCTGACCATACTGCTGCTGAGCAGGCTGACCATACTGCTGACCGTACTGCTGGCCATACTGTTGCTGAGCTGCCTGCGGCTGAGCGTACTGCTGACCATACTGCTGCTGAGCAGGCTGGGCGGGCTGAGCTTCAGCTTGCGGGGCGGCGGGCGGCGGCGGGTAGCTAGAAGCGGTGTATTCAGCTTTTACCTCTGCCGAGTTTTGTCCCTCAGCTTGGTTCTGATTATTAGGTTCCATGGGGGTCTCCATTTTTTATTGGTGATTCGGGTCTTATCCTAGTGCGCTACCTATCCCAAAACAACTGTTTTTGACTAGCGATTTCCTAAGAGTTAAGTCTAGAAAGCGCAGCTGTCCCAAGAGGTTCACCATTCATGACCTTGGAACCACCTAAAACGGCAACTCCCCGGTAGCTTTACATGAACTGATTCTGGGAGTTAGCTGTAATCCGGTTTTCTTTCCAAATTGCGGCCCCAATGAGGATCAAGGAGGCCAGTAAAACAGCAACCGTAGTGACAGTAAAAAAGATCATCCCGTTTGCAATCGCGTAAGAACTACCTGAGAAAACTGTGTTTCCCATGAGTCGACGCATTTCAAGAATCTGCGATAGCAGAGTGTAGTTGAAGTACCCGATTGCGGCTCCACCGATAATCCCGACGATTCCGGTTATGAAATCAAGAATCTGCGAGTTCGAGGTGAAGTTTACAAGTAGCAGGATTATGACTAGGCAGTAGAGAAGTAGTCCTGTCGCGATTCCCCAGGCCCAGCTCATTGAAATATCCGCACTTATTGCTTGCGTCATGATCTTAAACAGGGTCAGATCTAGGTCTGGATACAGCGGAATAAAAGCTGCCACGATTCCAGCTAGCACTGCGACCAGCAGGAATGTCTTACTCCCACTAACTTTTGAGGTAGAGGGAGTGTAGATTACGGGCTCTTGTTGTTGGGTCATTTCACTGTCCTTATCTTGTTCCTACTCTCAATCCTATTCGTTCGGATTCTTCAAAACAATCAATAAACGGTTTCACTCCCTCTAGATTCGGGATTTTTCGCCGTTTTTCTGGATTTGGGACACGTTATTTTTTGTTTTTGCGGCTTTTAGCTTATGGTTTTGCGCATGAGGAATCCCGGTTTGAGCGCTATCACTGGAGCTGCTGCCCTACGTGGTTTGACGGTTTTGTTTGTGGGCGTAGCTTTTGCGTACGTGTTTTCAGTTTTGATGCGTCAGTGGATGCGTTGGCGAGGTCGCGGCGCTTCTTCCCGCCGCATCCTCAGTACCGTAACTTTTTGGGTTATTTCTGCCCTGGTTTTTGCCGCGGCGATTACGGTGGTTTTCCCCTCCATTAATCCGGTTGATATTTTGGGTGGCTTGGGTGTTATCTCGGTGGCTGCCGGTATTGCTTTCCAGACGGTTTTGGGGAATATGTTTGCCGGGATCGTGATCCTCTCTAGGGATTCTTTCCGGGTGGGTGACCAGGTAAAAGTCGGTGAGAATGCGGGTACGATCACGGAGATTCACCTATCTTCGACTGCAATTCGTACTTTCGATGGACAGTTAGTGATTGTGCCCAATACGATCATGCATTCTTCGCAGGTGGTCGTTCAGACTGGATTTGAGCGAGTCCGCACGGTGGTTCCGGTGGAGCTCTCTAGTCAGGCTGATTTTGACCGCGCCCAGTTGATTGCGGAAGAGGTTATGGCGGATCTTGATTTTGTGATGAATGAGCCGGCCCCTAGGGCGATGTTTTCTGGGGTGGGCGTGGAATCTGTGACCATGGAGCTCTTGTTTTGGTCCGGTTCAAAGAAGCTGGAGTCGCGTGAGGCCACGGATATTATTATTCGCACTGTGGTTAAGGCCTTGCAGTCGGCTGGGATTGAACTGGCCACTACCGGCTTGGAGGCTTTGCGGGCTGGGGGCGCGAATTGATTACGGTACTACAGCCTGACTTGGTGGCCTCTCCGGGGCGTTTTCCCCGCTGGGCCCGCCATTTGGGTATTGAGCTGAATATGATTCCGCTGTTTTCGGATCGGGATATTCCGGCCCCTATCCCCCACGGTGAAGCGTTGATTGTTTTGGGTGGCCGGATGAATGCGCATTCTGAGCGTGAGCATAGTTGGCTTAATCCGCTGCGGGATCTAATGGTCGATTGTGTTGAGCGCCAGGTCCCAGTCTTGGCGATTTGTTTGGGCGCGCAGATTGCGGCCCGGACTTTTGGTGGCCGGGTCGCAACCCCGGCACCCGGCCAGGACGAGGTCGGTTTGGTGCCTTGGACCGCTAACGAGGCAGCTTCTTCAGATCCGCTTTTGGGCCCAGCTTTGCGGGCGGCCCGGGAAGCAGGCGCGGGTGGGACCTTCCCCGCGCAGGCCTCGCATCATGACGCGGTGGTGGAGCTACCTGAGGGGGCGACGTTGTTGGCGTCCTCGGCGGTGTGCCCGATTCACACGTGGCGGTATGGTTCCTTGGTGGCTTTCCAGCATCACCCAGAGATGGCGGCCCCTAGGTTGGCGGACTTGGTGGCACGGGAGTCAATTCGTTTTGGGGCCTCAGCGGCTGAGGCGAAGTCCCTGTGGTTTGAAGCAGTTTCTGAGGCGGCTGAAATTGAACCTATTACGGATGCCTTTGGGCAAACCCTACTGGGGACTTTAGAGTCCCTAGCGGCTAGCAGTTAGTTTTTGGGCATAAAGTGGGCCGGGCGGTACCTTCATGGGGGTGACCGCCCGGCCGGCTTTTTAGGCCCTACCTAGACCTTCGTGGTCCTGGATTATTCCGGTAGGGGGAAACTTTCGATCCCTAGCGCCTGTCCCACGGGGGCAGAGATAAGTTTGCCATTGTGGGTGGTTAGGCCCTTGGATAGTTCGGGGCGTAGCTGGCAGGCGTGGCCCCAGCCTTCATCCGCTAGTAGGACACAGTAGCGCATGGTGGCGTTGGTCAGGGCGTAGGTGGAGGTGAATGGTACCGCGCCAGGCATATTGGCCACACAGTAGAAGGTGGAGTTGTGGACCTTGAAGGTCGGGTCGGCGTGCGTGGTGGGGTGAGAGTCTTCAAAGCAGCCGCCTTGGTCGATGGCAATATCGACTAGAACGGAGCCGGGCTTCATCTTGGAGACCATTTCATTGGTGACTAGCTTGGGGGCTTTGGCGCCTGGGACTAGCACGGAGCCAATGACTAGGTCGGCGGTTTCGCAGGCCTTAGATACTGCCAGCGGGCTGGAGTATTGGGTGCGGACTCGATGTCCGGTTAGTTCTTCGATTTGGCGTAGGCGGGCGGTGTTGACGTCAAAGACGGTGACGTTCGCACCCATTCCGGAGGCTACCTGGGCGGCAGCGAATCCGGCGACACCACCGCCGAGGACGATTACCTCCCCGCGGTTTACGCCGGCGGCACCACCTAGGAGGGTGCCGTCACCGCCTTGGAATTTGAGTAGGGCGTGGGCGCCTTCTTGGGCGGCTAGGCGACCGGCGATTTCTGACATGGGGGCCAACAGCGGCAGGGAGCCGTCTGGCATTTGGACGGTTTCATAGGCGATCGAGGTGACTTCTTTTTCGATCAGTTGGCGGGTGAGGGGTTCGTCAGCGGCTAGGTGCAGGTAGGTGAATAGCACCAGTCCGGGACGTAGTCGGTGGTATTCGCTGGCGATTGGTTCTTTTACTTTTAGGATGAGGTCTGATTCGGCCCAGAGTTCGTCGGGGTCAGCTTTGAGTTCGGCTCCGGCGGCTACGTATTCTTCGTCGCTGATGCCGGAGCCTAGGCCGGCTCCTTCTTGGACGTAGACTGTGTGTCCTTTTTCGGTTAGGGCGTGGGCGCCGTCCGGGGTGAGGGCAACACGGAATTCGTTATCTTTTACTTCTGTGGGTACACCGACTCGCATTTCTTCTCCTTTGAAGAGGTCAAGTCCCACCCTTTTGGTGGGGCGTACTTGTTTGTAACGTTAGTCCGCTTTAGGGGTTTTGGCAACGACTTTTCGCGAAGCGAACCACGCGATTGTCAAGAAGATAAACCACGCGGGTGAGGCCGCGAGGGCGATGGCAGTATCGCTTTCTTGGGCTAGGGCCCAGAGGACGAAAGCGAAGAAGCCTAGGCAGATGTAGGCCATGACTCGGCCACCGGGCATCTTTGCGACGGAGGCTTCGTGTAGTTCTGGCCGGTAACGGCGGTAGCGCAGGTAGGAGACGATGATGGCGGTCCAGACGGCAATGAATAGTACGGATGAGAGGGTCGTGAAGATGGTGAAGGCGAAGATCAGGCTGTCTGAGAAGTACAACATGGGCACGGAGGCCAACAGCATCACGGAGGTTAGTAGTAGCGCCAGTGCCGGGACGTTCTTTTCGTTTAGTTTGCCTAGTACTTTGGGGGCTTGTCCGGCGGTGGCTAGGCCGTAGAGCATGCGTGCGGTTGAGTAGATCCCCGAGTTTGCCGAGGATGCGGCGGAGGTTAGTACTACTAGGTTGACGACGCTGGCCGCGAACCCTAGTCCGGCTAGGGCGAACATGCCCACGAAGGGTGAGGTTTCGGGGTCGATTGCGTTCCAGGGGGTGACGCACATGATGGCGGCTAGGGCGCTGATGTAGAAGATGACGATGCGTCGGGGTACGGCGTTGACGGCCTTGGGGAGGGTGGTTTCGGGGTCTTTGGTTTCTGCGGCGGTGGTTCCGACTAGTTCGATGCCGACGAAGGCGAAGACCGCGATTTGGAAGGCCCCGATGAAGCCGCTGGCTCCGTGGGGGAAGAAGCCGCCGTGGCTCCAGAGGTTTGAGAAGCTGGCGGTGTGACCGTCGTTGGTGAATCCGGTGATGACCATCCAGAGGGCCACTGCGACTAGGGCGATGATGGCGACGATTTTGATGATCGCGAACCAGAATTCCATTTCGCCGAAGACGCCTACGGAGGCCATGTTCATGCCTAGTAGTAGCAGGATGGTGGCTAGTGGGACTAGCCAGAGGGGCACGTCGTGCCACCAGAAGCGAATGTACCCGGTGATGGCCACGATGTCGGCGATGGCGGTAATGACCCAGCAGAAGAAGTAGGTCCAGCCCACCATGAAGCCCGCCCAGGGTCCGATTAGGTCGGCGGCCATGTCGGCGAAGGATTTGTATTCGAGGTTTGAGAGTAGGACTTCGCCTAGGGCTCTCATGACGAAGAAGAGGAAGAAGCCGATGACGGCGTAGACCAACAGTACGGAGGGGCCAGCTAGGGCGATGGTTTTCCCGGATCCCATGAAGAGTCCGGTGCCGATCGCGCCACCGATGGCGATGAGCTGGATGTGACGGTTGGTGAGGGAACGTTCTAGGCTGCGTTCTTCCTCGGCCAGCTTGGACGTCACTTTTTGGGGTGCACTGTTTGGCGGAGTTGTCATCGTTGAACCTCTTTGTTTTCGAATAAACTCGTTTCAGCGTCTAGTTTAACGCAAGGTCGGTCACTTTTGACGGCGTTTAGTCCCATTATTGGGTCTTTTTTCTGGGCAATTTCCTATACTGCTGGGATAAGGATTTTTTCTAGTTGGTGATTGTGTGTTTTCTGTTCCTTTAAGTGCCCTTCTTTTTACTTTGGGCGGTTCAGCGATCCTTTTGACGTTGACGCTTTTGATGCAGCAGTATTACGGACTGAAGCTGGGCTGGCAGCCGCTGATTGCGGGCTTGCGCGCGGTGGTTCAGTTGGCGGCCCTGTCGATTATTTTGCATGGCGTGGTCCAGTCGGTTTGGTTCGCGGTACTGTTTGTGATTGTCATGATGACGATCGCTTCGGTTACTTCGGCTAGGCGCAATAAGCAGTTACCTTTGGGGATGCGTTCGGTACCGACTGCGATCTTTATTGCGGCCACGATTACCATCACGTTTGTGTTTGTTTTCCGCATGCTTGATTTCAGTGTTTCGAACCTGATTGCGGTGGGTGGCATTGTGACAGGTAACTGTATGAGTGCCACTACCCTTGCGGGTCGTCGTTTTGCGGATACTTCGCGTGCTCAGCGGGGCCAGGTGGAGGCTTGGTTTGCTTTGGGTGCGGCTCCGGCGAAGGCTTTCCAGGAGGTTTCGCAGACGGCTATGCGTGAGATGCTGATCCCGAAGATTGACCAGACTAAGAACACTGGTTTGGTGACGCTGCCGGGTGCTTTTGTGGGTGCCCTATTGGGCGGTGCGGTGCCTTTGCAGGCGGCTCGTTTCCAGCTGGTCGTGTTGATCGCGATTATGTTTGCGCAGACTTTAGCGGCTATTATTCAGACAACTGTTTTGTCCCGCGCTACTGTGATCATCGCTGATTGAGGTTTGAGAATGCCTGAGGAAACTCCGCGTCTTTCATTTGGGGCGATCTTTGCTGGTCGTCTGTTTACGGGGTTAGTTGAGGGTTTCTTGATTTGGGTGTGCGTTCTTCTGGTGGCCTGGTTTTTACGCCTAGATGTGGGCGTTGGGCTTTGGGCGCAGGTGGTCTTTGGGACGGCATTCGTAGCTGCGGCGGTTTTGGCTTGGTTCCAGTATGTTTTAGCGGGTTATAGGAACGTCTATGTTCCTTCTGGTTGGGGCTTTGTATTTGGAAACCTGCTTTTGCATACTCTGACAGCTTTCGGGGTTGCGGTAGCTTTGCTGCAGAGCTTCCTTCTGGCTTTGGTTCCTACGGTTTGCGTGCTGGTTTTTAGTCTGGGCTTTGCACTTTGGCTACAGGAATGGAAACCGGGGCCGACTCCGGAAGAGGTCGCAGAGCGCAAAGCCGCGCTGCATAAGCTGACGGAGGAGACTAAGGCTGAAATCCGTGAGGAGCGCGAGCAGCAGCGCCGTCAGCGTCAGCAGCGGGACGAGGATGATCGCTATGACGATGATGGGTTTTTAAAAGGTATTCGCCGCGACTAGTTTGCAGGCTTGGTGGGCCCGGTCATTTCGATCCCCTGCGTTAGACAGGCGGGGAAATTTTCACCTAGTTCTTGGGTTACGCCCGCGCCAGCAAACTTCACTTCTACGGCTTTGATGCTGGTGGTTTTGCAGGAGCCTCCGGCGTTTCCGGGGAGTTTGAAACTGTAGTTAACCATGGCATGCGGGGCTAGGGTTTGTTCTGCTGCTGACTGGTTGTCCCCGGTTTTTACTTCGACTTCTTGTCGAAGACCGTCTTGGTCAATCACCCAGACTTTGGGTTTGTTTTTGCTTAGTTGGCATTCTTGGTCTGAGCTGTTGGTGATGGTTGCTTCTAGGAAGCGACTGCCGGCCCCGCCTTGTGGTTTGGCGAAATCGATTTTTAGGTCCGCTTCTTGGCATTCGCCCGTCGCAGTCGCTGTGGGTTGTTCGGCGGTTTTTTCGCTTTTTTCTGTTGTCTTGTTGGTGCTATTTGTTTCTGCCGAGGCCGCTGGGGCAGTTTTTGTTCCCGTTTCCTTTTCGGGGGCTTGGGTACCACAGGCGCTAGTGAGGACTAGTACTGCGGTAGCGATTAGGGATAGGCTTTTGGTATTCATATTCTTAGAATACAAAAAATGTGCCCTGCACCACCTTTATGGTTGGGTTGCTACTTTCTGAAAGGTATTTGCTGTGTGTACCGCTTTGGCTTTGTGTGCTTCTAATACTTGCCTGTTTGGTCGGAACTTGGATTTGGATGCTGGTTTCGGCCAGCAGGTCGTGGTTACGCCTAGGAAGTTTAGCTTTGAGTTCCGTGGAGGTTTGGTCAACGCTGATCATGAGGCCTTGATTGGGATGGCAACAGTTATTAACGGGTACCCGCTTTATGCTGAGGCTACTAATGAGTCGGGTTTGTCAGCGGCGGGCCTGAATTTCCCTGGGAATGCGGTTTATCATCCTCGGAAAGAGGGGGCGACGAATGTGGCCCCGTTTGAGTTTATTCCTTATGTGTTGACTCAGTGCCAAAATCTTGCTCAGGTGCGGGAGCTTTTGGGGTCGTTGAGTGTTTTGGATGAGCCGTTTGCGCCGCAGGTTCCGAATTCGCCTTTGCATTGGTTGATTGCTGACAAGTCGGGCGCTTTGGTGGTGGAGTCTATGGCTGATGGTTTGCATTGGTTTGAGAATCCGTTGCAGGTTTTGACTAATAATCCGCCGTTTGATTTCCATTTGGAGAATGTGAAACTGTATTTGAATGTGTCGCCTTCATGGCCGGGGAATTCTTTTGCTCCAGATGTGGACTTAGCTCCGGTGGGGGTTGGTTTTGGCGGGCGAGGTTTACCTGGCGATTCTTCGCCGGCTTCGCGTTTTGTAAAGGCTGCTTTTGAGCGTAGTGCGACGTTGGCTTTGTCAGATCAGGTAAGCGTGAGCCAGTTTTTCCGGATTTTAGAGTCAGTGGCCATGGTTAAGGGTGATACTTTGAACCAGTCGGGGCAGCCGGAGTTCACGGTTTATTCTTCTTGTTGTGATACGTCTGATGGGACGTACTATTACACAACTTATGGGAATCACCAGATTACGGCGGTGAGGCTGCCGGAGGATCTGGAGGTGGATTCTTTGTTTGAGTTCCCTTTGGTTGAGGGGGAGCAGTTTAATTTTGTGAATTAGTCTTTGTCTTGCTTGTTGTGGCAGGCTTTGTTGGTTTTTTTATAAAAGTTGGGGGCGGGTCCTTTTGGTCCTGCCCCCAACTTAATATGTGTTATGACCAGACGGCTTCTTAGTCGTTCTTGCGACGCTTAGCACCTACGACGATCAGGGAACCTGCAGCTGCCATAACTAGTGCGGCAGCGCCTAGTACGGCTGCGTCGGCACCAGTTTCAGCTAGGGAGACACCAGAGTTGCTACCGCCAGTTACTGGCAAAGTAGGAACACTACCGCCCTGCGCCGAATTCTTCGGACCTACCGGAGCAACAGGCTCAGCAGGCTTACCAGGCTTGGGAGAAACAACCGGAGCTTCAGGAGATTCCACCGTAACTCCAGGCACCTCAACCGAAACCTCTGGGGTCGACTCAAGGGTCTTTTCCGGGGTCGACTCAACAGTAACTTCCGGGGTCGGCTGAACAATCACCGGAGGTGCAGGATTAGGAACAAGAGGAGTCGTAGGAGCCTCAGGCGTTGTTTCAACCGTTTTCTCCGGGGTTGGCTCAACAGTCTTCTCCGCGGTCGGCTCTACCGTCTTTTCCGGAGTCGGCTCTACCGTCTTTTCCGGAGTCGGCTCTACCGTCTTCTCCGGGGTTGGCTCAACAGTCTTCTCCGGGGTCGGCTCAACAGTCTTCTCCGGGGTCGGCTTCACCGGAGACTTAGGAGCCTCAGGGGTAGGCTTTTCCGGGGTCGGCTTCACCGGAGGCTTAGGAGCCTCAGGGGTAGGCTTTTCCGGGGTCGGCTTCACCGGAGGCTTAGGAGCCTCAGGGGTAGGCTTTTCAGGAGTCTTATTGCTTGCTTCCTGGTCACTGATAACACCGCCGGCCTTTTCGTACAAAAGCGGAGAGGTCACATGCTTCACTTTGAGTCCATCGCCGCTAAAGTCCGCAATATTGTAGTAGGTAGTGTTGTAAAGAGGACCCTTAATTTCTGCGACGACTTGAGCGATCTTAATCTGAGCACCCGCCGGCAGGACATCCATCTCCACGGTAAGGAGGTTCGGAGTGCAGGAATACTTTACTCCTTCACGAAGGGATTTCAGCTGAGCCTCAGAATAGTTCTTCCCCTCAATAGTGAGCATCTTTTCAATATTGGCATCATTCCAACCACAGTTAAATTCCCAAAGACCACCCTTGTCCGCATAATCAGTCAGTTTTACGTGCTTAACTTCATGGTCAAAAGTGGGAGAGAAAATACGCCAAGATAGGCCACGTTTGATGTTGAAATATTGATGATCGAAAGGTAGGGTGAACCAACCTTCTTTAGTGAAGTACTTCGGATCTTCTTCTCGGCCAGTCGGCTGAGAAATATTGATCGTAATGGAATTTTTCTCAGTAAGTTTGATCGGAACAGATACCAGCTGGTCACTCTCAAAAGCTTTAACAGTAGCGTTAAATTCAAGACTACCCGTGATCTGCTCCGCCAGCTTTTCTGCAGCAGAATTAAATACTACCGTTACGCCATTCTTTTCCTGCTTAGCACAGGCATAAACGCTTCCGTCTTTTTTGTAGACAATCGGGAAATTCTTCACCCCGACACCTTCAAAGTACTGTGCAGGTAGTTGGTACTTGAAGTAATCCCCCGCCTTAGGTGTAGCAGGAAGGGCGAAATCAATCTGGTAGCCAACCTTATGTCCCGCAACTAGCTTATCTGAATCGAGCTCAACATTAGTTACAGCATTCTTAATTTCCGCACCAGTTGGAGCTACACAACCATCAGCAGCTAAAGCGACCGAGGTGGAGGTGAAAGCTGGCAGCAAAGAGGCAGAAACACCAACAACAGCCAAGGCTGTAGCTGCAGCAAACTTTCGGAATTGCGTGGCCATAAAAACCCTTCCATTTTAAAGTAAACAAACCCACCTAAAAACTAGGCGTTCGGTCATCGTAGCAGCACCAAAAACCCTATGCTAATCGATTTCAGAAAAGTGTCACATAAACGACTTTTAATAATCGTTTTCAGCCTCAATTAGGCTAACGGATACAAATCTGCGTCACTCAAAGGAAAGCTACGCAACAAAAAAGTCACCCGGAGAATACAAGCAAATATAAAGTGCTGTTAGTCCATGTCTATCGACGAGCCAAGAGAAAACTCTACTTTCACACTCGGATCATCCCGGTGATCAAGGAATGCGAAAATCGCTGAGAAGAACAAATACGCAACCAGCCACGGAATAACGAACCAGATCAGCCAAACTCCGATAATGAAAAAGCCAGTGCGTAAGAAACCATCCTTAGAAAAGCTCTCAGCCAAAAATAACAACACTACCGGCGCAAGCATTAACAACACATTTATAAGAAACTGCCCAGATTTAATGGTGCGCCACTGTTGCCGCCCCATCAGCAAGACCGCAATCAAGGGCCCCACAATCACAAGAATCACTAAGTCCCCCAAAAACTGGATGGCATACCAGACATCCGGTTCGGGATCCATGAACCCATGCATAACATAAGAGGTAGTACGCGCTAGATAACTCCGATATTCAGTCATCCCGGCCGACCACAACCACAGCAGTCCCCAGGTCAGCAAATATCCAACCAGGGCACTCAAGTACTTGGAAACTTTGAACCAAGCACGCAGGATCGGGTTATCTATAAACCTGTTCCATAAACTACGCGGCTTCGTGTCTTGCGCATCCATAAACCCATTATTGTGCACATACCGACACTTTATCAAGGCCTGATTTACACACTGATCACCTATACTTAAGGAGTATGACAGGTCGGATTGATACCGTAGAGCGCCTAATCAAGGCCACCCGCGAAGTGCTCATTGAGCACGGCTTCGCAGGAGCAACTTTAGAGCGAATTTGCGCCACCGCCGGCTTTACTAGAGGCGCCTTCTACTCCAGCTTCGGTGACAAGGATGCCCTCTTCACCGTCGTCGCCGAAGACGAATACACCGAATCCATCAAACGACTCAAAGCCGTCTCTGACCAGTGGGAAGAAGACCTACACCCCAGAGCCGTAGCCCGCGGGGAAGCCAGCGTCGTCATGACCCAACTACTACCCCACGCACTCAAAGCCATTGGCCTGGGCCGCGACTTCTTCATCCTGCACAACGAATTCCTGGTCCGCGCCGCCCGCGAACCCGCCTGGGGACTACAGTTCCGCGAAGTAAACCGCGACTTCGTCCTCTCCCTATCCCAAGTTCTCACCCAAATCCTGGCAGCCGTCGGAAGGGAACCCACCGTCCGCGGTGAAGCACTCTCACAGGCTGTCATCGGGATCGCCCTTCGAGCCACCGGTGTAGACGCTTGGCGACACGAACTACCCAACCACGATCCCGAACATCCCGCCCCGCGCGGCACCATGCTGGACCTGAACGACATCAGCGCCCTCATCATTAACCTGCTAACCGCCTGCTCCAAGCCGGTTGGCACCGCTGAGCTTCCTGCTCAGTAATCTATAGAAAAGTCCAGGGCCCGTCCCATGAACCCCCAAGTCCCCATTATTCAGTTACCTGAAGTGACCTCCACCCAAGATGAAGTTCGCTTCGCTTGGAATCCAAAAGCACCTCTACGAATCCCCGCTGAAGAGCTAGAAACCAATGCAATCGACTTAGACGCAAGGCTCCCCGTCACCGACCTAGTCCCCTTCGGCCTACAAGCCTCCCACCAATCCCAGGGACGAGGACGCTTCAACCGCACCTGGGAAGACCACCCCAGTGGTAGCATCCTACTTAGCTTGGCCGTCCAACTCCCCCAGCAACAAGCTCACCAAGCCGGCTGGCTACCCGGACTATTGTCCCTAGCTGCCGCCGAAAGCATCAACCAACTAGCCCCGGAAGTCAAGAACGAATGGTCACTAAAGTGGCCAAATGACCTGTGGCTCTCTGGGAAACTCGCGGGCACCCTAGCCCAAGCGCTAACTGTTGCCAACCAAAAAGACGGTTCGGGAGCGCCCTCGGCAAAAGAAAATGGAAGCCAAACGGTCGAAAATAGCGAGGCTAACGGACTGGAACCTAAAAACTCCAAAATGGCCGCCCAACCGCAACGCTATATCTGCGGAATCGGCATGAACCTCAAAGCGCCCGTAACCACAGAAGAACTGCCGTACGTGGCCGACCTAGAAAGTCGCCTACTGAACCGCGCGCCCCAAATCGAACTGGACCCCTGGGTGTGGGGACAGCAGATTGCGGACAACTTCCTGCGCATCCTCAAAAGCTGGCAAGAAGCAGATTGGGACATTTCACATTCTCTGCTCCCCTACTTCGAATCCAAACTCCTGGGATTAGGCCGTGAAGTAACCTTCCAGCAGCCCGGACCAGACGGGGAACTAGCTCCTGCCCGGACCGGGGTGATCCGCGGAATTACCAGTGAAGGCGCGCTAAAACTAGAAGTAGATGACAACCTATTAATCTTCACCAGCGGGGAACTCACCTTCCCCAATAAGGAAGAATTCAAACGCTACTAGGCACCCATTTTGAGGTTCCTGGTGTGCCTCGATGCGCCCAAAATCGGCCGCTAGCAGCCGGCTGACAGAACGCTAATACACAAATGTATTTCCCTCAAAGAAACCCAGAAATTACGGTTGGAACATTCCAAACAGTAATAAGGGGGATACATGCAGATCACCAAGGTACTGGTAGCCAACCGGGGCGAAATCGCCGCCCGCGTCTTTCGGACGCTCACTGAAACCGGCCGCCAATCCGTCGCGATCTACGCTACCCCCGACCGTGGCTCCGCCTGGAGTCAACTAGCTGACGAAGCCATTCACCTGCCCGGGGAAAGTGCCGCAGAAACCTACCTGAACGGCCCCGAAATCCTACGGATTGCGCAGGAAAGGGGCGCTCAGGCCATCCACCCCGGCTACGGGTTCCTCTCTGAAAACCCCGAGTTCGCCGCGCAGGTCGTTGAAGCTGGGCTGATCTGGCTGGGCCCCAGTGCCGCCGCCATTACCGCCCTGGGTGACAAGGCGGAAGCTCGGGCCCTAGCGCAGAGCCTGAACGTGGGCACCATCCCCGGCACCAACGAACCCGTCCGCACCTGGGCGGAAATCCGCGCGTTCGCGCAAACAGCCGGCTACCCGATCCTGCTGAAGGACCCCGCCGGCGGTGGGGGTCGCGGCATTCGTGAACTAGCTGACCTGAGCGCGCTGATCCAGTTGGCTGCCGACCAGGGCGTAAAACTAGCCGCCGAGGACGCACCAGACCAAGACAGTTGGGGCCAGCAGATTGGGGCTGACTCTGCCCTGCGCACTTCCTTCCTAGAAAAGCGCCTAGTTGGCGCTAGGCACATTGAAACCCAATGCCTGCGTGACCAGGCGGGGAACTTCTGGCTGGCATCCACCCGCGACTGCTCGGTCCAGCGTCGCAATCAAAAACTTATCGAGGAAGCCCCCGCCTTCCTGCCCCCGCATACCGAAACACAGCTGCGGGAATGGTCCGAAAAGCTCTTCCAGGCAGTGGACTACGTGGGCGCGGGAACCTGCGAATACCTGGTCGATAAGGACGGGAACGCCTACTTCCTAGAGGTCAACCCGCGACTACAGGTCGAACATACCGTGACCGAGGCCGTGACCGGCACGGACCTAGTGGCCCTACAGTTGGCGATCGCGGAAGGCCAGGCCCTACCCCAGGTCCTGCCGGCAGATCCCACTCCGCGTGGTCACGCCCTGCAACTACGTATTACCAGTGAGGATCCGGCCCGCGGACTGCTACCGACCGGCGGTACCGTCAGTGAGATTAAGTGGCCGGCAGGCCCGGGGATCCGCATTGATGCGGCCCTAGCCCCCGGGGAAACCATCCCCACAGCTTTTGATTCCCTGATTGCCAAACTGATTATTAGCGCCCCGACCCGCCAGCAGGCGGTCGCCCGGGCACTGCGGGCACTAAGCGAACTGCAGATCGCGGGCGTACCGAACTCTGCCAGCCTGTATACGGAACTACTTTCAGATGCGACTCTGGCTGGGGATCCGCAGCAGATTCATACTCGCTGGCTGGAAAGTACTCACTTGGATCCCGCTTGGCGTGAGGCTCAGGGATTGCCCGCCACTCCGAGCGGTACCTCTGGGATGGCGGCAGAGGCGACTGATACGGCAGGTCAGCACGTCGGACCAGCTAATGCTGCGGGTCAACAAATCGGAGCGGCTAATGCTGCGGGCTCCGCCACTAGCAGCGGCCCGGCGGAAAGTGCCCCTACCTGGGCTGAAATCCAGATCGAACTGGGCGGGAAACTACAAAGCCTGGCGGTCAACACCGTCCAACTGCGCGAAGCCCTAGGCCTGTGCGGGGTTGGTGGGCAAAACCTAGGGGGCGTACCTGTCCAACCCGTTCGGCGTGCTCGTCGAAATACTGTCGGAAGCGCCGGCGGGAACGCGGGCGGCAAGGACAACGCGGTAACCGCACCTATGCCCGCCACCCTCATGAAACTACCGGTTGAAGTGGGCCAAAACGTCCAAGCCGGGGAACTGGTTGCCCTGATTGAAGCCATGAAAATGGAGCAGCCGCTCTACGCCCCCAAAGACGGGGTGGTCAGCGAAATCCTCGCACAGGTGGGCGATTCACTAAGTAGCGGACAGACCATCATCACGCTGGCTGACCAAACCAAAGAAAATGCGACCGACGAAGGGCAGGTAAACGATGCTAGGTAACCTACTGCGCCGAATCAAACCCACCAACGAGCGCCCCGCCCGCGACCGCAAAACCTACAGCGAACACGTCGACAAGCTAGCCGAACTGGCCGAAAGTCGCGCCCAAAAAACCCAGCACGCCAAAGGCAAACTCACCGCCCGGCAACGCATCCACACCCTGGCCGACCCCGGCACCTTCCAAGAAATCAACCGCTTCCTGGGCGGCGACATTGACGAAGACTACCTAGGCAGTGGGGTCATCACCGGCTTCTGTAAAGTTGGCGGACGCCCCGTGGCCGTCTACGCCCAAGACTTCTCTGTCCGCGGCGGTTCCCTAGGGCAAGTTGAAGGCCAAAAAATGATCCACCTGATGAACCAAGCCGTCCAGCTGGGCATGCCGCTGGTTTCCCTGCTGGACTCAGGTGGTGCGCGCATCCAGGAAGGAGTGGCCGCGCTAGCCCAATACGGGAAAGTCTTCCAAGCAACCTCGCTAGCATCGGGGGTAATCCCCCAGATCAGCGTGATTCTAGGCCCCTGCGCGGGCGGCGCCGTCTACGGTCCCGCCCTGACCGACTTCGTGATCATGACCAAAAACTCCTCCTTCATGTTCGTCACCGGGCCCGAGGTCGTCAAAGCCGTAACCGGCGAGGACGTCACCAGCGACGAACTGGGCGGCGCACAGCTTCACTCCGCAATCACCGGCGTCAGCCACTACCTGGCCGAGGACGAGGAAGACGCCCTGGACTTCACGCGCACGCTACTTAGCTACCTGCCCTCCAATAGTGGCGAAAAACCACCCACTTTTGCCTACCAGCCCAATGCGGAAGATGAGGCCCGGGCACAGAAAGTAGGCGAGCTAGTCCCCGCGAACCCCAAGCAGTCCTATGACATGAACGCCGTCATTGAGTCCCTGGTGGACTATGGGGAATTCCTTGAAATTCAAGAGCTTTTTGCCCCCTCGATCATTACCGGATTCGGGGCCTTCTGCGGGCAACCCGTCGGGATCGTCGCCAACCAGTCCCTAGTCGATGCGGGCACCCTGGACGTTAACGCGTCCGAAAAAGCCGCCCGCTTCGTCCAGTTCTGTAACGCCTTCTCACTACCGATCGTCACCCTAGTGGACGTGCCCGGATACCGACCTGGCACGGAACAGGAACGCGCCGGAATCATTCGCCGCGGCGCGAAAGTCATTACCGCCTACTCCACCGCCACCATCCCCCTGATTACGGTGATTGTCCGCAAAGCCTACGGGGGTGCCTACATTGTCATGGGCTCCAAGGCAATGGGCGCAGACTTCAACTACGCCTGGCCCGGTGCCGAAATTGCCGTCATGGGCTCTGAAGGTGCGGTCAACATTGTCTACCGCAAAGAACTCGCCAAAGCCAAAGCTGACGGGGACGACCTAGAGGCAGCCCGCAAACGACTCGAAGAAACCTACGCCACCCAGGCGGTCTCACCCAACCTGTCCCTACAAATCGGGGAACTAGACGGGCTGATCTCACCCGAGCAAACCCGCCAAACCATCTGCCAGGCGCTCATGGCTACGCGACAAAAACACCGCCGGGCAGCCCCCTGGAAATACGGGACCAACCCGCCACTGTAGGCCGCCAGCGGCCTCGGCAAAATCAAGCCGACCAGACCTAAAAACCCAAAACCGAAAACTTTAGACCTTGCTCCCAAGCCGGAACCCAAAGGAACAACATGGAAAACCAAAACAACAACCGCTCCTTCCCCGCCCTCTTCGCCGGGCAGGCCGCTGACTGGCAACCCGCCTGGCAGGACGCCCCCACCCAGCCCAGCTGGCAGGTCGCCCGTGAAACCTGGGAGCAAGCACAAGCTCTACTAGTGCCGGTTACTCGCGAACTAGTCACCATCGCCCCGCACGCCACTGGGCAGATCCAGGCCCTCTTCAACGGCGAAAACCCCAACCTGAACGACGCGGACGTGACCGTGTCCATGCCCGCCATCCTGCTGGCCCAGATTGCCGCCCTCGCTGAAGCCCAGGCTTCCGGACTGCGGATCGACGCCGAAAACTCCCTTGGGCATTCCCAGGGTTCCTTGGCTGTGGCCGCCGCTCAGGCTTGGAATCGTGGGGACCGCGCGACCCTCGCCCAAGTAGTGGCCCTGTCCGTCCTGATTGCCAATGCCGCCCAGGCCCAGGTGGCCGCCGCCGGCTGGCCCCGCCACCAAAGCTGCATGCTTTCAAGCCGCGGCCTGTGCCGAAACGCCATCAACAGCATCCTCGAAAAACAGGGTCAGGACGTCCAGGTTGCCCTACAAAATGGCTCCCAAACCTTCGTCCTCTCCGGGCATCCCCAACAGTTGGCCGCCTTCCAGCAGGTCGCGGAAAAACACGTCCAAAAACGCAACCAAGAACTGGCCGACAAGCAGCGCGGGGGCACCGAAATCAACCCCATCTTTGAAGCTCTCCCCGTCGGCGTCCCCTTCCACCACCACGTCCTAAAGCCCGCCCTAGAGCGCACCCTGGCCTGGGCGGAAAACTGCCAGCTACCCGCGGACCTCAGCCGCGACCTGGCCACCGCGATCCTAGTCGAGGCCCACAACTGGCCCACCGACCTAAGCGAACTAGCCCAAGCACACGACTGGGTGATCAACCTGGGCCCCTCGGACGGACTCACCCGCCTCTCCCAGGCCACCGTCAGCGCCCAAAAACTACAAATCCTAGAGGCCGGCACCCGCACCCAACGCGAAAAGCTAGCCAACCCGCAAGAACTAACCCGCGCCCTGGCCAATGGGGAAGCCCGCCGGGCAGCCGCCGACTACCGACGCTTCCAGCCCCAACTGATCGCCCTGCCCGACGGTAGTGTCCGGGTCGAAACGGCCTTCACCCGCCTAACCGGTAACTCCCCCGTCCTACTAGCAGGCATGACCCCCACGACCGTGGACGCAGAGATCGTCGCCGCGGCCGCAAACGCCGGCTACTGGGCAGAAATGGCCGGTGGCGGCCAATACTCCCCTGAGGTTTTCAACCACAACCTCAAGAACCTGACCGCCCAGCTGGAACCGGGTCGCTGCGCCCAGTTCAACTCCATGTTCTTTGACCGCTACATGTGGAACCTGCAGTTCGGCACGCAGAAGATCGTCTCTAAGGCCCGCGCGGCCGGCGCCCCCTTCAACGGCGTCACCATTTCTGCCGGTATCCCCGAGGTCGCCGAGGCCACCGAACTCCTCGAATCCCTAGCGGCAGACGGCTTCAGCTACGTGGCCTTCAAGCCCGGTACCGTCGCCCAGATTAAGGCTGTCCTAGAGATTGCCGCCGCTAACCCGGAACGTCAGATCATTATGCAGGTCGAGGACGGTCACGCTGGTGGTCACCACAGTTGGGAAAACCTAGACGACCTACTTTCGGCCACCTACCCGCAGATTCGCGCACATGAGAACGTGGTCCTGTGTGTCGGTGGTGGGATTGGTACGCCCGAGCTGGCCGCCCGCTACCTGCTGGGTACCTGGTCGGAGCAGCTCACCGGGGATCGCCGTCCCGTCGATGGCATCCTGGTGGGCACGGCCGCGATGACCGTGAAGGAAGCAAAGACTTCCCCGCAGGTCAAGACCCTACTGCGTGATACTCCCGGCGTTGACGCCCAGGATCAGGGTGGCTGGGTTGGTTCGGGCCAGGAACGCGGTGGCGTCACCTCTGGTTTGTCTCACCTACACGCGGATATGTACGAGGTCGCTAACGACTCGGCCGCCTGTTCGCGCCTACTGAGCGAGGTGGGTAGCGATATGGAGGTCATTGAGGGCCGCCGCGCAGAGATTATTGCGGCCCTGAACCGGACCGCGAAGCCCTTCTTTGGGGACCTAGAAGCCATGACCTACCTGCAGTGGGTACAACGCTTTGTGGACCTGTCTTTCCCGTGGACCGACCCAACTTGGCCCGATCGTTTCCTAGACCTACTGCACCGGATCGAGGGCCGCCTGAACGAGGCGGACCACGGCCAGATTGACACTCTATTCCCCAGCCTAGCTGAGGTTGAAGACGGCCCGGCCGCAGTGGAAAAGCTGGCCGCCGCCTACCCGCAGGCCGCTGAAATCTTGGTGAATCCGGCTGATGCCGCCTGGTTCCCCACCCTGTGCCGCAAGCACCACAAGCCCCTACCTTTTGTGCCGGTAATCGATGGCGACCTGGCCCGCTGGTGGGGCATGGATACCCTGTGGCAGTCGCAGGATGAACGCTACCCGGCCAGTGCCGTGCGGGTCATCCCCGGCCCGGTTTCAGTAGCCGGTATCGACCGGGTTGATGAGCCGGTAGCCGAACTACTGGGGCGTTTTGAAGCTGAAACTGTCAACCAGTTGCAGCAGCAGGGAGCCAGCGCGACCCGCACCTACGCCCGTCTGGGTGGGGCCCGTGAGGCGGCCGATTTCATCCGTAACTGCCCGTGGCTAGATTGGCGCGGTCACCTAATGGCTAACCCGGCCGCTAGCGCGGACCCGGAGGCCTGCCAGGTCGTGCAGACCCCGCAGGGTTGGGATCTGGTGATTAACTGTGATACCCGCTGGGATGACCTACCCCAGTCCCCCGCCTTTGCGGTCAAGGAAGTTCGCATCCCCGTAGAGTTGCCCGCGTCGGTAGCTACCGGTGCGGTCCTTCCCGTGTCTGATGAGCGTCTCTCTGAGGCCGTTTACGGCCTGCTAGCTTGCGTGGCCGGGATTGGTTCGACCAGTGCCAGCGGTGATGAACTCACCGCCCTCCCCCAGGTTTCGAAAGAGGCAGGCTCGGTCTTTGGGCGCGTGGATTATCAGTTCACCCTCAACGGGCGCGTCTTTGCCCAGCACTTGGCGACGACCGGCGCAGGCCTTGAGGTCGTGCAGGATGCCAGTGGCGCAGAGGGGTTTAACCTTCCCGCTGCCCTTCCTGATGCGCTGGTGGGTCCGTGCTGGCCGGCAATTTATGCGGCCTTGGGCTCGGCTTACCTGCCCGATGGTTTCCCCGTGATTGAGGGCCTACTACAGGCCGTGCACTTGGATCACTGCGTGGACTTTACCGCTGACCTGCGTCCCTTCCTGGCGGGCGAGCAGACCGTGCAGGTGCAGGCTCGCACTTCCCCGCTGGAAGAATCAGCTTCGGGCCGGATCGTGACGGTCACCTTGGAACTGCGCGTCGCCGGCGAACTGTGGGCCGTGTTGACGGAACGTTTTGCGATCCGAGGCCGCATTACTACCTCGGCAAAACCGTCTTCCGTTGGTGGTTTTGGCGGTCAGGGACGCCAGGTAGTCAGCGCGAAACGTCAGTTTGTGCGTCGTACCGTGGTCGCGGCCCCGGCTGAGATGACACCTTTTGCTTTGGCTTCGGGGGACTTTAACCCGATCCACACTTCGCAGCGGGCGGCCGCCCTGGTGGGCTTGCAGGCTCCGCTGGTTCACGGCATGTGGCTGTCGGCTACCGCGCAGGCGCTAGTGTTGGCGGGGGCGGGTCATCATGATCCGCGTCAGCTGCTGGGTTGGACCTACTCCATGTACGGCATGGTGCAGTTGGGTGACCTGGTTGAGTTGGTCGTTGAGCAGGTTGGTCGTGGTGCCAATGGTGAGTTGGCCCTAGAGGTGACCGCGAAGATTGATGACACGGTCGTCTCACGCGGTCAGGCGCTGGTGGCCGCCCCGGTGACCGCCTATGTGTACCCGGGTCAGGGTATTCAGGCGGTGAAGATGGGTGCTGCGGATCGTGCCGCTAACCCGGTGGTTCGGGACGTGTGGGCGCAGGCGGATGCGCATACTCGTCAGGCTCATGGTTTCTCTATTTTGCGCGTGGTGGATGAGAATCCCACTGAGATGCGCGTGGGCGGGAAACTGCTGCGTCACCCGCAGGGTGTTCTGCATCTGACCCAGTTCACGCAGGTCGCTTTGGCGGTTTTGGCCTATGGTCAGACGCGCCAGTTGGAGGCCGCTGGGCAGTTGGTGCCTGGGTCTTTCTTTGCCGGTCACTCCCTGGGTGAGTACACGGCGTTGGCTTCCTGTGGGCGGATCTTTGACCTGCCGGCCGTGATTGATGTGGTTTATTCGCGCGGTAGTGCCATGCATTCGTTGGTGCCGCGTGATGAGCAGGGTCGTTCGAACTATCGTCTGGGTGCCCTGCGCCCGAACCAGTGCGGTTTGGGTGCGGACCAGGTTGAGGACTTCGTGGCTGGGATTGCGGAAGAGACCGGCGAGTTCCTGCAGATCGTTAACTACAATGTGGCCGGCAGCCAGTATGCGGTAGCCGGTACGGTGGCCGGTTTGGAGGCCTTGTCGCAGCGTGCGTCCCAGTTGGCTGAGGCTCGTGGCGGTAAGCGTCCCTACATTGAGATTCCGGGGATCGATGTGCCGTTCCACTCGAAGGTTTTGGCTCCGGGCGTGCCTGCCTTTGCCCAGACTTTGGAGCGCCTGCTGCCCGAAGAGGTCGAGGTTGAGGTGCTAGCAGGCCGTTACCTGCCTAATCTGGTGGCTCGCCCCTTTGAGCTGACTCGCGATTTCGCGCAGGCCATCCTTGAGGTTGCTTCCGCCCCGAAGCTGGCTGAGATGTTGGCCGATGGGGATCGTTTTGAGCGTCTGGCCCAGTCGGAGCCGGGTCGCTTGGCGCGCGTCCTGCTGGTGGAGTTGCTGTCTTGGCAGTTTGCTTCCCCGGTGCGTTGGATCGAAACTCAGGCCCTGTTCTTCACCCCGGCTGCCGAGGGTGGCTTGAGCGTGGAAGAGCTGGTTGAGGTCGGTTTGGCGGCTTCCCCGACCTTGGCTAACTTGGCGCGTCGTTCCCTGCAGTTGCCGGGCTTTGACGCGCAGCGCGTAAATGTCTTTAACCTGGAGGCGGATGCGAAGCAGCTTTTGGCTTCCGAGGCCGTGGCCGCCCCGCCGCGTTCGGCTGAGCTTGAGCGTTTGGTGGCCTTGGCTCAGGGTGCGAAGCAGGCTAATGCCCAGCTAGCTGAGGCTAATAGTGCCGCCGCCGCTGATGCGGTGCCGGCTACGGCTGATACGGTTCCGGCGGTTTCGCAGGCCGCGGGTGCTTCTGCCGTAAGTACCTCGGCTGAGTCTGGCCCGGCGGCGTCTACTTCGGCCGCATCTGCCCAGGCGGAAACCCCAGCCACCCCAGCAGCTGAACCCGCCCCGGTAACTGAGGCTGCGCCCTCGGCCGGAAATGCCAGTTCCGGGCCCGCCCCGGAAGCCCCCTTTGGTGCAGCCCAGGCCGCCCGTGCCCTATTCGCTTGGCAGACCAAGCTACGTGCGGACCAGATCCAAGACGCGGACACCATGGACACCCTAACCAATGGGGTTTCCTCCCGTCGTAACCAGCTACTCATGGACCTGGCGGCCGAACTGCAAGTTGCCTCAATTGACGGTGCCGCAGAAGCACCCGTGAAGGTACTACTGGAACGTGTCCAGCAGGCCGCGCCCACGTATCGTCCGTTGGGCCCGGTCCTGCAGGCCGTGGTCGAATCACAGTTGCGTCCGCTCTTTGCCAGTGCTGGCATGAAGCTGGCCGCGGTTGAGAATCGCCTGCGTGACCAGTGGGCCCTACCCGAATCTTGGGTGGCCCCGGTACAGGTGGCCTTGCTACTAGAACTGCGTGAGGGTGAGTCCCTGCGCGGTGGTCAGCTGGGTGCTTGGCCGACCGCTGGGAACGCGGATACCGCCCAGGTGAACGCTTGGATCGATCAGGCGGCCGCACAGGTCGCTGCCGAACTGGGCTACCAGTTGCAGGCCCCGAATGCGGGTGGTGCCGGCGGCGGTGGCGGTACGGTAGATGCGGCCGCCGTGGCCGAACTCCAGTCCGCCCTGACCGGCCCCGATGGCGTCCTAGCGCGCATCACTCGCAGTGCCATGAAGGAACTGGGCCTGAACACTGACGCCCCCGTGGTGGAATCGGACCCGCAGGCGGCGGCCCTCCTGGCCGCGGTGGAACGCGAACTGGGCCCGAAGTGGTTGGAGTCGGTGACTCCCGCTTTTGATGCGAATCGGGCGGTGGTTTTCAATGACCGTTGGGCTTCTGCCCGTGAGGATCTAGCTCGCGTGGCTACTAGCGCGGATGACGCCCAGCTGCCGGAGCCGATTCGTTTTGCCGGCCTGGGTGAGAAGGTCTCTGAGCAGGCCCAGTGGTGGGCCGAGCAAGGTGGCACGCACGCGGACTGGTTTAGCATGGTGGCCCGTTTGGCAACCCAGCCGCCCTCGGAAAAGTACAGCGATCAGGTGGCTTTGGTGACCGGTGCGGCCCCCGGTTCGATTGCCGAGGCCGTGGTGGCGGACCTGCTTTCGGGTGGCGCGACCGTGATTATGACGGCCTCGCGAGTAAACGCGACTCGCCTTGATTTTGCCCGTCGCCTCTACGCCGATCACGCTTCTGCGAACGCGGTTTTGTGGCTGGTTCCCGCTAACCTGTCCGCTTTTGCGGACGTGGACGCACTGGTTTCTTGGGTGACTTCGGTGCATTCAGAAACCGCCGGTCAGGTGACAAAGATTTTGAAACCGGCCCTGCTGCCGACGCTCCTGTTCCCCTTTGCGGCCCCGCGGGTCTTTGGTTCCCTATCGCAGGCCGGCCCGCAGGCAGAGCGTCAGGCGCGACTCCTGCTTTGGAGTGTTGAGCGTCTGATTGCGCAGGCGGCTTCCGCTTTGGAGCAGTCCGGCACGAATGAACCTCTGCACGTGGTCCTGCCGGGTTCCCCGAACCGCGGCACTTTCGGTGGCGATGGTGCCTATGGTGAAACTAAGGCGGCCTTTGATGCCCTGGTGAATAAGTGGCAGGTGGAGGCCGGTTGGCCCCAGCAGGTGACGTTGGCTCGCGCTCACATTGGTTGGGTGGCCGGCACGAACCTGATGGGCGGCAATGATGGTCTGGTCCCGGCGGCGCAGGCGGCGGGCGTGCAGGTTTATACTCCGCAGACTATTGCGAAGGAGCTTTTGGCCCTGTGTGAGCCCCAGATGCGGGCGCAGGCGGCGAAGGCCCCGGTGGAAGCTGATCTGACTGGGGGCCTGGCTGAGGCGAACTTGCACTTGCCGACTCTGGCGGCACAGGTGGCGGCTGAGCAGGCGGCCCAGAAGGCAGCCCAGGTAGCTCGTGACGAGGCTGCGGCGTCCGCTTCCCGCGCTGGCCAAGGTGCGCTTTCGGGTGCTTCAGCCCAGTCAGCCCAAATCGCGGCCCTGCCCTCTTGGTTGGGTCCGACCCTGGCACCCTCGGTCCCGGTCGGTGAGACCACGGCCCGCCTTGAGGACCTAGTAGTCCTAGTGGGTACCGGTGAGGTTTCCGCGTGGGGTTCGGGGCGTACTCGCCTAGAAGCTGAGTACGGCATTAAGCGTAATGGTCAGGTAGAACTGACTGCCGCTGGTGTCCTGGAGCTGGCTTGGATGATGGGTCTGCTCACCTGGGCTGAGGACCCGGAGGCCGGCTGGTATGACCAGTCCGGACAGTTGGTCCCGGAAGCGGAGATTTATGACCGCTACGCCGCCGAGGTCACGGCCCGCTGTGGCGTGCGCGAGTTCGTCAATGATTCCACCCTCGTGAATCTGGGTTCGATGGATGCCGAAACGGTTTACCTAGAACAGGATGTGGAGTTCACGGTCCCGAATGAGCAGACTGCGCAGGCTTACCTGGAAGCGGATGCGTCGGCCTCGTACTTCCCCAACGAGGATGGCGAGTTCGTGGTCCGTAAACTGGCGGGTACTCCCGTACTGGTTCCGCGGAAGGCAACTTTGACCCGCACGGTGGGTGGCCAGTTGCCGACCGATTTTGATCCTGCGAAGTGGGGTCTGCCGGTGGGCATGCTTGATGGCATGGACCGGATTGCCGCCTGGAACCTAGTGACGTGTGTGGATGCCTTCCTTTCGGCTGGGTTTAGTCCGGCTGAGCTCCTGCAGGCGGTTCACCCCAGTCAGGTGGCTTCCACTCAGGGCACTGGTATTGGTGGCATGGAGTCCCTGCGTCAGGTCTTCTTGGATCGTTTCTTGGGTAAGGATCGCCCGCAGGATGTCCTGCAGGAGGCCCTGCCGAATGTGGTTGCCGCGCACGTCATGCAGTCCTTCGTGGGTGGTTATGGCGCGATGATTCACCCGGTGGCGGCCTGTGCGACCGCGGCGGTTTCCGTCGAGGAAGCGGTCGACAAGATCCGCGTGGGTAAGGCCCAGTTTGTGGTTGCCGGCGGTATTGATGACATTAGCGTGGAGTCCCTGACCGGTTTCGGTGACATGAATGCGACTGCGGATTCTGCGGCCTTGGCGGCTCGCGGGATTGAACCGCGTTTCTTCTCTAGGGCTAATGACACTCGCCGGGCGGGCTTCGTGGAGGCTGCCGGTGGTGGTACGGCACTGTTGGCGCGCGGTGATCTGGCGGCCCGTTTGGGCCTGCCGGTTTTGGCGGTCGTGGCTCACGCGCAGTCTTTCGCTGATGGTGCGCACACTTCGATTCCGGCCCCGGGCGTGGGTGCTTTGGCTGCCGGTTGTGGTGGCGCTGAGTCCATGCTGGCCCGCAGTCTTCGTTCACTCGGTTTGAGCGCGGATGATGTGCGCGTGATTTCGAAGCACGATACGTCTACGAATGCGAATGACCCGAATGAGTCCCAGTTGCATGCTTCCTTGTGGCCGGCTTTGGGCCGTCAGGCGGGTAACCCACAGTTTGTGATTTCGCAGAAGTCCCTGACAGGTCACGCTAAGGGTGGGGCGGCGCTGTTCCAGATTGCGGGCTTGACTGAGGTTTTGCGTTCTGGTCGCCTGCCGGGCAATGCGGCACTGGATTGTGTGGATCCTTTGATTCAGCCTAAGTCGGGCGAGTTCGTGTGGTTGCGTGAACCGTTGCACCTAGGTTCGGGGGCGGTTAAGGCCGCGGCTTTGACTTCCCTTGGTTTCGGGCACGTTTCGGCCCTGGTGGTCTTGGCGCACCCGTCTTGTTTCGAGGCGGTTTTGGCGGCCTCTGGTCAGGACGTGGCGGCTTGGCGGAAGCGGGCGCAGGCGCGTTTGTCCGCTGGTGCGCGTCGCCTCTGGCAGGGCATGATCGGCCACCAGCCCCTGTTCGTAAAGGTGGAAGAGCGTCGTCTTCCCGTCCAGGGTGCTGATGTGACTGAGCGGGCCATGCTGTTGGATGCAGATGCTCGACTTGGTGCCGCTGGCGTCTATGAGCGTGAGGCTTCTGCCGCGCAGGAATCTGCCCGTGAGGGCTCTGCGCAGCAGCCGGCCAGTGGAGGGGCCCGCTAATGTGGGCCACCGCTAGCGTGCCGCTTTCGGCCCAGCAGGAAGCTAAGTCAGGACCCCGTTTTGTCCATGGTCTTCCCAGCGCGGATATTCCCCAACCGGGCCTGCCCCAGTTCGCACATTCTGCCCCCAGTTTTTCGGGGTTGGATTTGGCGGCTGCGGGCCCGGTCTTGGGGGCCGGGATTGACCTAGTACAGGTCAGTACCTTCCGCGCCCAACTGGTGCAGCCAGGTTCTACTTTCCTGCGGGTCTTTACGGATTCCGAACGGGCTACGGCCGCGACCCGACCGGCGCCTCACGCTTCGTTGGCGGCTCGTTGGGCGGCGAAAGAAGCCTTCATTAAGGCCTGGTCGCAGGCCTTGGCTCCGGGCCCATTGGCACTGGCGGATTCGCCCGAGCTTTGGCCCCTAGTTGAGGTTGAGTCCGACCCAATGGGCCGCCCTTCCCTGCGATTACACGGGATGGTACGTCAGGCCTTCGAACGGGATTTTCCGCAGGCGCAGCTCCTAGTTTCCCTTACTCATGAAGGCGATTGGGCCAGTGCGCTGGTGATGATCTGCTCCTAATTAATCTTCCCTCCCATCAATATTTAGTAGAAAGAAAAACCATGACCATTAATAAAACTTCCCAGTCCCTGAAACCGGCCGTGTTCGCTGAGGCGCTTAACCTTGGCCGCCTAAGCGGGGTTGCCCGTGACGTACTGTTGGTTCTAGGTGGCGCCCTGCTGGTGGGCGCCCTAGCGCAGTTGAGCATCCCGATTGGTCCCGTGCCGGTCACTGGCCAGACCTTGGGTGTTCTGCTGGTGGGTGCCGCTTTGGGGGCGAAGCGGGGTGCGACCTCGCTAGCTACCTACTTGGTGTTGGGCCTTGCTGGGGTGCCGTGGTTTGCGAACTTTACGGGCGGACCGGCTGCCCTATTGAAGCCCTCTTTTGGGTTCATCCTGGGTTTCGTATTCGTTGCTGCTCTGGTCGGGGTGGGTGCCGAACGCGGCTGGGATCGTCAGCTACCCACCGCTTTTGCCCTGTATTTTGGGGCCAGCGTGGTGCTGTATGTTTTTGGTTTGACCTACCTGTGGGCGGCACTGGCTTACGCCGGTAAGACCCTGTCCTTGGGCACGCTACTGCAGGTGGGGCTAGTGCCCTTCATCCCTGGTGACCTGTTGAAGACTGCGATTGCTGCGGGCTTGTCCCCGCTGGCTTGGAAGCTAGTTAACCGCGGCTAGCTCGGGTTTCATTTCAAAATGGTTTCATTTATTGGTCGTCTATATTACTTTTTGTAAGTCTGCTCTAATCTATGTGTTCGTACAGTTTTAGTGACTTTAGGACGATCAATGGAAGAAAACCAAAATCAGACAAACCCTGAACTTACGAATACCGCTGTTATCGGCACTCAGGCCGCTCTATCGGAGCCAGAAACCGGCTACCAAACTGTCCCCCCAACCGTTGGTAGCAATGGGAGTTTTGCCGCGGATGTAGACAGCGATCCGGTTGCTGTAGATGCTCCTAAGGCAAAGCTTCCACTACTAAACATTTTGACCATTGTGCTTTCTTCAGTTTGGTTGATCGCCAGCGTGGTTGGTTCAGTCATGATTTTCTCTGCCGAGGAAGTTGACGACTCACCAGTCAGTAGGATTTCTCAAACAGTGATTGAACCTGAGAGTCAACATGCTTTCTATGGTGGAGACGCCTATACCGGAATTCAACAGGCAGCCTCAGATACTGAACACACGGTAGCGACTTCAGCTAATGCAATTCAAAAAGTAAACTTGGATATCGTTGCGTGGCAAACTCGCACCCAATCCAAAGCTTTAGCGATCGCAAACCGTCCTATTCAACTAGGGCTAGGATTCGTGGTTTTGGGGTTGGGAATCGTTCCTTTCCTATTCTCACTGAACTCGCTTGCTTCCGTCATAGCTCGTACCAAAAATGGTCTCACTTCGACCAATGCCCCTGCCCTTTAGGGAGATTTTTACGCGCCTCGAAGCTCGCGTGCCCATGGAGGTGTGGTGGCCCGGGGAGTCTGATTTTGAGATTATGGTGGGCGCGATTTTGACGCAGAATACGGCTTGGACGAATGTTGAGTACGCGCTGGCGAACCTTAAATCCGAAAACTTGATGGACCCGCAGGCGCTTCTAGATTGCTCGACTGAGCAGCTGGTTGAACTGATCCGCCCCGCCGGGTATTTCAACGCTAAAGCTAAGTATTTGAAGAACCTGTGCAAGTGGGTCCTAGCTAACCCGAATGCCGCTGATCTGCCCACACCGGAGCTACGCAAGTCCCTGCTTTCGGTGGCCGGGGTGGGTCCGGAGACCGCGGATGATCTGCTGCTTTACGTGTACCAGCGCCCGGTTTTCATTTTTGATACTTACGCGCGGCGCATGCTTGATGCGGCCGGCTATGACGTCCCTAAGTCTTACGAGGGCGCTCGGCAAGCCTTGCAGCACCACGTGGACTTGGCAGGTTTTGATACCGCGCAGCAGGCCAAACTGCATGGGCTGATTGTGGATGGTGGTAAGCGGGCCCGCACTGAGGGTTGGCAGGACCTGCTGGCCTCGCTCCCCTAGGCGAATAACCCAATTCGGCGGCAACCTACCCACCCTAAGCCCGACTCGGCACCAACCCAAGTAGGCGCGAAGAAGCTTATTAAGCGTCCTCGGCGGGCTTATTTTTGTTGCCAAAAGTGCGCTGTAGGTAGTCGGCCACCTGGTCGATAATGAAGACCACAATCAGCACGAAAATAATGCCAAAGGCGTTATCTAGGATGCGCGCGGTAATGGAGCTGGTGGGGCCCATGAGCAGCATGGCTACACTGAGCGCACCAAGGGAGTTGAAGATGGTCTGGTAGCGGTAACTGGTGGTTAGACCCACTAGGAAGCCGCCGCTTAGGCCCACCAGGGTGGGGGTCATGCCGGGGATGAGGGTGAGCCCGTAGAACAGGATCGAGCCCAGGATGGTCCCTAGGATTCGTTCGAACATTTTGCCTAGGCGTAGGTGCTCGTAGGGGGAAAGTACAGACATGGCGGCAATGCCGATCCACATGACGCGCTCTAGGCCCACCAGGGTGCCGCACCACATGGCTAGGGGCACTAGGATCGCCAGTTTTAGTTTCCATTCGTCCGCTTTGGTGCGGGGGTCAAAATCGCTGAAGACGGCGCCCAGGCCGCGGGTGGAAGTATTGTGCTGGTTTTTGCGGTACAGGATCGAGGCCGCCCAGGCGCCACCTAGTAGTAGGCCGGCAATGCGGGCCGGTTGGGCGGCGCGTGGGGCGGGGTAACCGTAGAGCAGTAGGAAGCTTAGTACTAGGACGATGTGGTTTTGGAACTCGACGCGGTCGCAGCCTAGAATCAAGATGAGCATCAGAGTTGCGGCTAGCAGGGCGAAACCGCCTAGGGCGGGCCAGCCTCCCAGTCCGGTCAGGTATTGGGCGGCGGGTGGGACGGCCGCGAAGAGGATGAAGATGAAGAAGAGGGCCAGGGCGCCTTGGCCACTGGAGTAGCCGAAGTGCACCTTTTGGAAGGTGAGGACGCTTAGCAGGACCACCACACCAACGATCGCGTTATCTGGTCCTAGGACGGTGACGAAGCCGATGACGAACAGGACGCAGAAGATTAGCGTGACTAGGGCTTTGGCGGCGATACCCGCGTAGATGGGGGCTTTTTCTTTGAAGCCGTGAGAGGATCGCAGGTCGTTTTTGAGGTGTGCTAGGTCTTCGTTGATGACTCGCCAAAAGCTCTTTAACGCCGGATGCATAAGCGTAGTTTCCTCTCTATAAGTTTGTGTTGCTGTGGCTTGCGAATGCAAAACCCAGCTGTTTCTAGTCTAGTCTTCTTGAGGGCTAGTGCCCGGCCAGCAGAGTGTGATCCTGGCGCGCTTTGTTCGCTTAGGTTTGTGTTTTTCTTGGGTTTCGCGGTTTAATTGGGCCTAGTTTTGTTAACTGTTTAAGGACTTTTATGACCACCGAAGCGACTGATTCAAACCTTGAAGTACCGGCAGCAGGCCCGGACGCAACCGTGAAACGTTCTAAGCGTAGCCGTCGCCGCGAACGCCGCGCGCTGGAGGCTATGACTCCCCCGCCGCAGCCGCTTCCGCAGAGTGACCCGGATCCGCTCCCACAGCAGGGTGATTTTAGTTTTGAAGTCACCAGTCAGCTTCCTAACGGCCTGGGTCGTACCGGCGTCATTCATACTCCGCACGGTGATATTCAGACTCCCGCTTTTATTGTGGTGGGCACGAAGGCAACCGTGAAGGCGGTATTGCCCGATTCGATTCGCGACTTGGGTGCGCAGGCCACCTTGGCGAATGCGTTCCACCTTTACTTGCAGCCGGGTCCAGAAATTTTGGACGAGGCTGGCGGGCTGGGTCAGTTTATGAACTGGCAGGGTCCGACCTTCACTGATTCGGGTGGTTTCCAGGTGATGAGTTTGGGCTCGGGCTTTAAGAAGGTCCTGGCTATGGATACTACCGGCATGCAATCTGATGATGTGATTGCTGAGGGTAAGACTCGTCGTGCCCATGTGGATGATGATGGGGTTTGGTTTACTTCCCCCTTGGATGGTTCGAAGCACCGTTTTACCCCTGAGGTTTCCTTGCAGATTCAGCACCAGTTGGGTGCCGATATTATGTTTGCTTTTGATGAGCTGACCACCTTGGCGCACACGCGCAGTTACCAGGAGTCTTCTTTGGAGCGCACCCGGTTGTGGGCGCAGCGTTGTTTGCGTGAACACCGCCGCCTGTCGATTGAGCGTGAGCACCGCCCGTATCAGGCCCTGTTTGGGGTGATTCAGGGTGCCCAGTATGAGGATCTACGCCGGAAGGCTTGCCAGGACCTGTCAGAGATGTCCATCGATGGCCAGCAGTTTGATGGTTTTGGTTTGGGCGGTGCCATTGAGAAGCAGCGCCTGGGTGAGATTGTGGGCTGGTGTGCGCAGGAGTTGCCGCAAAATAAGCCCCGTCACCTGCTGGGGATTTCAGAGCCCGATGACCTGTTTGCGGCTTGTGAGATGGGTGCGGATACTTTCGACTGCGTGAATCCGTCCCGGGTGGCCCGTAATGCGGCTATTTACACGAACCGAGGTCGCTATAACGTGAACCGTGCTGTGCATAAGCGGGATTTCCGTCCCTTGGAAGAAGGATGTGAGTGCTACACGTGTCAGAACTACACGCGCGCTTACCTGCATCACCTATTTAAGGCGAAGGAAATGCTGGCTTCTACTTTGGCTACGATCCACAATGAGTACTGGACGGTGAACTTGGTGGAGCAGATTCGTCTGTCCATGATTGAGGGTCGTTTTGAGGCGTTCCGGGATGAGTTCTTGGGTCGGTACTATGAGAATGGTGGCCGCCTAAAATAAGGCTCCTATAAAGACAATATCCCCTAGCTAGGTGGTTAAAACACCACTTAACTAGGGGATAAATTTTTGAAGACTAGGCGGAAATTGCCTGAGCGTCCTCGTAGGAAGGTTCATGCTGTTTGATGTACTTGATGACCTGAGTGGTAATGGGAATTACCGCGTACTGGGCAATGATTTTCCATCCGGCCCCAAACACGGTGTACTTAACGAAATCTTGGAACGTCTGGATGCCGATCACACTTGCGGCAATTGAACAAAAGATCACGGTATCAACGATTTCCCCCACACCCGTAGAGGACATAAGTCGGGCAATCAGGCGCTTTTCGTAGTTGCGGGCTTTGCCTCGAACCATAATGAAAGAGTTAGTTAGCTGTCCCCCTAAGAAACCCAGAAGACCGGCAACGACGATCTGCCAAACCGGCCCAAGGACCATTTCCATGGCGGCATCATGCTGAACCGACCAGTCATCGGTGAAGCCAGGCAGCAGGATCACGATCTCAAAGCAAACCACAGCCAAAAATGACATGACAAAGCCAACTAGGATGCCTTTTCGGGCGGCTTTAAAGCCGTAGACCTCAGTGGTGATATCACCGCAAATGTAGGCCAGTGGGAACAGGAAGAAACCACCATCAGTGATGAACCAACCTAGTTGGACACCCTTGGTGGCAGCAATATTAGAAAGAATCACGACAACGGTCATGACAGTTAGGATCACGGGATAAAAACGCGATCCGGCGGAAGCGTATGCAGGTTTTTTCACGCCCACTATCCTAAGGGGATTTTTCAATCTGTCTATTTTTGCACTCGTAAATCCTTGAAGCTTTAACGCAATTAACAGACCCGGGCGGGAACTATACAAAATGCTTAGTTCCCGCCCAGCACCTCAGGAGATTTAACTATGAAAAGCTCAGGATTCGCGTTCTCGCTTACGCTGCAAAGCTGACCAAGAAGTATAGCCACCATCAAGGTTCGCGGCGTCAATGCCATTAGCCTGCAAAATCTGCACCGCCGTATGGCCACGCACGCCCACGGCACAGTGGACAATCACTTCCTTACCCTCTGCCAGCTGGCGGACCTCATCAATCCGGCCACGCAAATCATCCAGCGGAATATTAATCGCGCCTGGGATATTTCCGCGACGGAACTCAGCTTCCGTACGCACATCCAGCACTGCCTGACCAGAATCCATGCACTGCGGCAGATCCTTCACATCCACACTCTTAGTCAAACCAGTAGCAATATTGTCAGCGACAAAGCCCAACATGGTCACCGGATCCTTAGCGGAACCAAACTGCGGGGCATATGCCAAGTCAATACCAGCCAGATCCGGGGCGGTCAGGCCGCCAGCGATCGCCGTGGCAATCACGTCAATGCGCTTATCCGCACCCGCACCACCAATCGCCTGGGCACCCAGGATCTTCAAAGACTGGGGATCATAAACCAGTTTCAAAGCTAACTTCTCTGCCCCCGGGTAGTAGGTAGCGTGGTTGAACGGGTGCGTGTGAATCACGGCCACTTCCTTACCGGCAGCCCTAGCCTTACGCTCATTCCAGCCGGTGGCCGCCACGGTCAAGCCCATCACGCCCACTACCGCGGTACCAAGGACGCCTGCAGTTTCGCGACGCTCAGCACCCTCGAAAGGCGAATCCAAGCCCACAATAATGTCAGCCACCGTCCGCCCGTCACGGTTCGCACTATTTGCCAAGGGGATATGAACCGGGGAACCATCAATCCGGTCACGCTTAACCACCGCGTCACCCACGGCAAAAATATTCGGGTCACTGGTGCGCTGCTGGGCATCAACAATGATGCCGCCACGCTGATCCGTTTCAATGCCGGCCTGCTGGGCAATGCCACTCTCTGGGCGGACACCCACCGCGGCCACTACCAACTGTGCCGGGACCTGACGGCCCGACTTCAAAACCACATCGGTCTCAGAAACCTCAACCGCCTGATCGTTAGTGATGATCTTGACGCCCTGATCAATCAGGTGATTTTCGACAATCGCGGCCATTTCCTCATCCAGCGGGGCCAAAATATGGGGTGCTGCCTCGACGATCGTCACGTCAATCCCGCGCGCATGGAGGTTCTCTGCCAATTCCAGACCAATGAAGCCGCCACCCAGGATCGCGGCGGTTTCCGGCTTCGTTTCAATGGCCTCCACCATCGCATCCACGTCGCTGACATTGCGTAGGGTCAAGGCGCGTTCAATGCCGGGCATAGGTGGCACGAAGGGGCGAGCCCCCGGGGCCAAAATCAGTTGATCGTAGTGGAAAGTCTTCGTACCCTCTGGGGTTTGAGCCAGCACGCTTTGAGCCTGGCGGTCAATGGCCACGGCCTCATGATTCACCAGCACGTCCAGATTGAAGCGGGACTTTAGCGATTCGGGGGTTTGCAGTAGTAGGCTGTCACGTTCTTCAATGACCCCGCCCGCGTAATACGGTAGGCCACAGTTAGCGAAGGAAACGTGCTGTCCTTTTTCGAGGATGGTGATCTTAGCGTCCTCGTCTAGGCGGCGTAGTCGGGTAGCGGCGGACATGCCCCCGGCGACGCCTCCAATAATCACAACTTCGCGTGGTTTTTCGGTGTTCATTTGCGGTCCTTAAAGTACGGGTCCAAAAGATGACTTACAACACTAACATATACCCCCGGGGGTATACAGTCAAGAGCTTTCCCCCACGAGCCAAGCCCGCACCGAAAAGCCATAATCTCCAGCCTGCGACGCCAAGACCACACTCATCTAACAAGCCACCCGCAAACGAAAGTACTAACCTAGACCGGTGCACGCAATCATTGAATTCCTAGTCAGCGCTCCCCTGCTGACCATGTTTCTAGTCATCGGCCTAGGCACCGCCTTCGGCCAGATCCCCATTGGCCCCATCCGCTTCGGTGCCGCCGGCGCCCTATTCGTCGGACTAGCCGTAGGCGCACTGGATCCACGCCTAGGGGCACCCATGACCATGCTGCGCTCCCTGGGACTAGCGCTCTTCTGCTACACCGTCGGGATCGGTGCCGGCGCCACGTTCTTCCGCAACTTAAAGAAGCAACTGCCCATCATGCTGCTGTGCGTGGCCGCGCTGGTGATCTCAGGTTTGGCGGGCGCTGCCTGGTCGCACCTAGCCGGAATCACCCCCGCCATGGACGCAGGTGCCTTTGCGGGCTCACTCACCTCACCCGTCCTCGACGCTGCTATTGAGGCGGCCGGGAATACTCAGCCGGCCATCGGCTACGCCCTGGCCTACCCGGTGGGTGTAGCCACCGCGATCGTGATTATTGCGCTTCTACTACGCACCCCTTGGGGACGTACCTGGCCAGCCCATAACGACGCACCGGCCGCGGGCGCTGCCGGCCTGACCGCAACCACCATTGAGGTCCTCAAGCCCATCTACGTGCACGACCTACCGGGCTTTGCCCGCAACGAAGTCCGCCTCTCTTACCTTGAACGCGACGGAGAAACCCGCGTGATTCACCCCAACGACCAGCTCTTCCCCCGCGACCGCGTAGTCGTAGTTGGTAGCCCCAAGGCCGTCGAGGCCGCCCGCGCCGACCTGGGTAGTTCCCACTCCACCTGCTTAGCCAAAGACCGCACCAAGGTGGATTTCCGTCGCCTAACCGTGTCCTCCCAGAATGTTGCTGGTCGGACAATCAGCGAAATCGACATGCCTGGGCGCTTTAACGGCGTGATCACCCGCGTTAAGCGCGCAGACCGCGACATTCTAGCGTTAGATGATTTTGTCCTCGAGTTGGGCGACCGCGTCCTTGCGGTAGTGCCCTCAGATAAGCTGGAGGAAGCGGCTACTTTCTTCGGGGATTCCGAAAAGTCCATTGCCACCATTGACGCTTTTACCGTCGGCCTAGGTATGGCCCTGGGTTTGGCCGTGGGTGCGATTCCGATCCCGCTAGGCCCGGGTATTCACCTGAAACTGGGGGTGGCGGCCGGACCGCTAATCATTGGCATGATACTAGGCTGGGTAGGACGCACCGGCCCCTTCGTTTGGGGACTGCCTCATGCCGCTAACCAGACCATCCGCCAGCTGGGTCTGCTGTTCTTCCTAGCGGCGATTGGCTTGGCCTCTGGCCCGGATTTTGCGGCTTCCGCCTTCTCTATGACGGGCGTGGCCGTGGGCGCACTGGCAGCTCTAATCATTGTCGTGAACGCGATCGTCCTAGTGGTAGGTTCACGATTCATTGGCTTGAGCGTCCAGCGCGCCGCTGGCGGCCTAGCTGGCCTGGTGGGCCAGCCGGCAATCCTGTCCTTCGCCCTGAGCGTCGAGGATGATGAGCGTATCGAAACCGGTTACGCCACCCTGTTCGCCTTGGCGATTGTGGTCAAGATCGTGATGGTACAGTTCTTGGTTTCGCTCTAGCGGACGCCGCCGCCAGAAGAGCTGGAACCGTACGAACCGCCACCGCCACCGACGAAACCGGTAGAACCGGAACTCGACGAGGCCATTGAACTGTAGCCGGACTGACCCGCAGCGCCCACTGCCATTGCGAAGTGGAAGGTTTGCTCATCAGGGGCAACGATCTGGCTGAAGTTCGGTACTAGGCGCTTGAGCTGGGCGTAGACTCGATCCGCGCAACCGAAGAGGGCCGCATAGATCAGGTAGTACTTCCACAGGCCAACCTCATTGATTTCTCTTTCATCAATGATTGTGAAGGTTTCAAGATAGTTCTTAAAGCCCCTCATCTTGGCTAGCTCCATGGCGCCGGCCTGGTTAACCCTAGTGACCTTCATGGGGAAGAATAGGGCCTTGGTTTTTACGACCTCGACTAGGCCTTCGGACTTGGTCAGGCGGTCACCGTATTCCTTCAGGTCCTCTAGTAGGTCATCCCATTCTTGGAAGCCGGTCTTGGAACCTAGGTGTCGTTTCATTTCCTTGGGTTCCAGCAGGTCGTTATCCCCGGCTGCTTCCAGCAGGATGAAGAAGGCCGAGCGTTCGTAGCGGTCCGCGATAGTGCTGCTGTCACGATCGGTGATCTGCAGGCCGTATTTGGCGTTACCGAACATGGTGTCCCCAATGTGGACCTGGCGAATGCGTCCGTCCAGCACCCACTTAACGATGTAGGCACTAAGCAGGTTTTGCCGCATGTCCTTATGCAGGTCACTATTGGCGTTCTTAGCCAGTGAGAATAGCCGATCCAGCTGGAATACCGGCGGGCGACCATAGTTCGAAGCGGCCGCGGTGAAGCTAGGATCGTCTAGGAACTGGTTCCGCAGGCGCTTTTCCTTGCTGGTTCCAACTACGGCTAACAGTGCCCCACCTAGGGCCAGTATCAGGGTTGGGATTAGGATTAGTGCACCGATGATCCAGCCCTTCCAGCGTCCCCAGAAGGAGTCGTCCACGGCTGACCTAGCCCCTTCCTTAGAGATATCCACTAGCTCTTGGTAGGTTTTGCTGTCTTGCGCGTTTGTGCTGAAAGTTCCGGGTTCGATCTTGGCCATGAGGGCCAGACCTAGGTCGGTGTCGAACTGGGAGTTCAGTTGGTATTCCAGTTGGTCGTTTTCGTAAACGAAACTTCCCTCGTTACCGAAGTTCAGGGGTTCGGTGACATTGTCGGCGTTGAACAGGGGCGAGCGGATAATGACTCGCAGGTTCTTTGGGCCGTCAGTGATTCCAGTTTGAATGAACCGCCAGTTGATGGCTTGGGCATCTGGGAGGTTTACTACTAGGTTCCGTACCGTGTAGGTGACTTTGTAGGTGTGGGGGCCGTATTCACCGATTCCCCAGCAGAGCTCCGTGTCGCCCTTTTTATTTACCTGGATACCTGATTTCCCGGCTTTTTCTTCGCGGGAGTCTTTAGAGTCCCAGTTGGGTACGGTTTGGAAGAGGGTGCCGTTTTCTTCGACGTGGAAGTCGGCGATTTCTTGGTTTTCCAGTAGGTTACCGAAGCTGATGAAGCGTTCGGTTCCTCTATCGTCATCGACCTGCCAGGTTTCGGTGAAGTGCGCGTCGCCATTTTCGTCAATGTCGACGACGATTTCCTGGCTGTCGAATTCGGTTGCTTGAGCCTGTGGTGTGATCCCCAGGAAGGGGATCAGCACCATCAGGATTGAGAGCAGGGTTGCTTTTAGCTTCCCGTTCATGGTTTTGCTCCAGTCGAGGGGTGGGTTGCGGTCGAAGTGTAAGTTCGGACCGTAAAGGTCAGTTCCAGCCGGGGGCGGCAGCCTTACCTTCAGATACTTGGAAGTATTCTTCGCTCTTGAAGCCGAACATTGAGGCCACAATGGAGGTCGGGAAGACTACTACCATGCGGTTAAACTTGGTGGTGGTGTCGTTGAAGACCATACGAGCCATACGAATGTTTTCTTCGTATTCGGCTACCTGGGTCATGGTCTGCTGGTAGACGCCACTGGCCTTTAGCTGGGGGTAGTTTTCGGCTACGGCCATGATCTTGCTTAGTGCGCCGGTGAAGATGTTTTCGTCTTTTTGTAGTTCCTGAACGCCAGAGTTGCGGCCTACGGAGGCGCGGGCTTCGACAACGTCGGTTAGGACTTTACTTTCGTAGTCTGCGTACTGTTTGGTGGCCTGGATCAGGGAGGTGAGCGCGTCCCAGCGGGTTTCCATCTGGACGGCGATCTGACTCTTAGCGTTGTTGCGTAGTTCGCGGGTCTTTACGAAGTTGTTGTAGCTGACAATCACGAACAGGATCAGCAGTAGTAGCAGTACGCCAATCACGCTGCCGGAAATAATCCATCCCATGATTCACTCTACCTTTCATTGGGTCGTATGTTTGGAGATCGTTTGATTTCCTTTTCAAGATAAGGATATTGCATTAGCTGACCTAATACGGGCTTAACGGGGATTATTGCCCATGTTTTGGATCCTAGGAGTCTGGTACTCCCCTAGCCTTTCTGCCCTTAGGGCCCCTTTTTCAGGTTGGCTATACTCTTCCCGCTTGCCTGAGGTTTTTCGATTCTTGGGCTTTTCTACTTTTTGCCGAGGACGCTTACAGACCAAAACCGGCCGCTCCCGTTTCGGGGAGGGCCGGTTTCAGATTGTCTGTTTGGGTTTCTTTAGCGGATTTCGCGTACCCGCACGACGGGGATTCTTTGGGTGAAGAATTCGTAGATGCGGAAGACCCCGAAGATGATGAATGAGATGGCTACTAGGTAGACGAAGAAGGCGCCAGAGAGCCATGGTTCGATCATGATTACGAAGGCTAGTAGCAGGGTGAGGATGCCTGATAGTAGCAGGAAGGCGGTGGCATGCTTGCCAATCAGAGTGCCGCCTTGGATGGCTAGCATTAGGCGTCCAACGCCCACGAAGATCATCCAGAAGGCTAGAAGCAGCGGGACGGTGGCGGCCTGCTCGATTAGAGTGTCGCCCAGTAGGCTGACGCCTAGGATGATGGTGATGACGGCTAAGAATAGGTGCCAGCCGGATCGTTCATGTTTTTGCCTAGAAAGGTAGTCGGCTAGGCTGATGATGCCGTCGACGAAGACGGCAATGGCGAAGAGCCAGCCCATGGCCGCTAGAGGCCAAAGCGGGTTGATGAACATGAGGACGGCCATCAGGATGAAAATAATACCGGTGACCAGTGCCCACCAGTTACGCGATTTAAGCATTAGTTTTCCTTTGCTTACTGATCTAGGTGATCTTTATGATTATCTGCTTACTTCAAGTCTAGCCTTAGCCCCGACTTTTTCCTTAAATACTGCGGATTAGTGGCCAAATGCACCAAGTTCCACTATCTACAATCGCTCTCACTTAGGTATATAGTGGAGCGGTGCCAAAAACTACGCAGAATACTTGGTTAAAGAACTTATCGCCCGCCTTTCCGGGACTGTTAGTGGGCGTCCTGGTCGCCCTCGTATCTATTGCCTTAAACTGGGCGGTTCCCCTAGTTTCTTCCCTACTATTTGCCATGATCATTGGCCTACTGTTAGCCAATGTGGGGCGTAAGGGTCAGGGCCTGCCGGCCAGTTGGCAGCCGGGCGCCAAACTGTGCATGAAAACTATCTTGCGAGCGGGCGTGGTCCTGCTGGGTTTGCGCCTGTCAATCCCGGCGGTGATTTCGCTAGGTTGGGGCGTCGTGGGCGTAATCCTGCTGACCGTCACCTGCGTTTTTGTCTTCACTATTTTTCTTGGGCGTTGGCTGAAGATTGGGCCCACCACTACCCTACTTACCGCCACAGGCACCGCTATTTGTGGGGCCGCTGCCGTAGCCGGCATGAGCGCGGTTTTTACCGACGATGATTCCGAGGACGTTGACGACGCGGCCGCTACCGCCATCGCTTCTGTCACCCTATTTGGTTCTTTGGCGATCCTACTAATCCCAGCCTTGGCAAAGCTTTTGGGTCTGGCTCCCCTACAGTCTGGGGTGCTGGTTGGCGCTTCCATTCACGAGGTCGGTCAGGTGGTGGCCGCTGGCGGCCTAATGGGCCCAGAGGTACTAGACGTGGCAGTAGTGACCAAGCTGGGGCGCGTGGCCATGCTGGCTCCCCTAGTGGCGATTGTGGGCGTAATTCATGCCCGGAAAATGAGCCAGCTTCCCACAAAGGGTCATGCGAAGCGCCCACCCATCGTGCCGCTTTTCGTGGTGGGTTTCTTAGCCATGGTGCTGCTGCGTTCAGTGGCGGGCGCCTACCTGCCCGGATGGTTCCTGTGGGGCGCGAACCAGGTGTCGGTCTTCCTGTTGACCATGGGCATGTTCGCGATGGGTGCGGGCGTTAACCTGCGGGTTGTGGCCACCACCGGTCTGCGCGCCCTGGGCCTAGGTGCTTTCGCTGGGGTCGTTGCCACCCTAGTCGCCCTGGGCGGTATCTACGCACTGGTCTAGAAAAGTTCAGTTTCTTTTAAACTAGTCTTTATTCCATCAGACCTAACGCACGAAAATATAGATCCGGCCTACGATCTACTTACCAAGCTAATCGTAGGCCGTTTTAATATCTATCGACGAAAGTCAGTTACTGTTTAGCACTTGCTGACGATAGTTAAAAATGTGAGCATCCAGTTCATCAAATGAATCAGGCAAAAGTGAAACTAGATCTGTACGCATCAGTTTTTTCACGCCTTCAAATGGTGTGAGCTCACCTAGTGCTACTGCTTGACGAACATGCTCTCGCACTAGCCAATAACGCCGCCCTAGCTCGTCCAATTCGGGTTTATAGGCCTTTGAGAGCTGTTTCTTAACGGTATTAGATCCGGCTTTACCCGTCTTTTTCACCAAGAAAACAACGATAATAATCGACAACACTACGGATGAAGCAATCGTAATTTCTCCGCCCAGTCCCTGTAGTGCCGGCACAAAATTATGAATGATCTGACCAACAAGCATAAGAGCAATCAAAACAATTACTAAGAGGTAGCGCTGTAAAAACGGTCGGTCGTCTTTCTCTTTTACCGCTTCAAAGGGGTAAGGCATCTCGCTAAGACGATTCAAGACCCATAGTTGCGAGATATCTTGGCGAACAACCGGATCAAACACCGTAGTTCGATACTCGTAATAGCCTTTTTCTTGGGCATTGGCAACGATTGCATCACCCGCTCGCATTCCCAGGTTTACAGCGGCATTTCCCAGAGTCAACCCTGCACCAACGTTGAAGGCTTCCTTCATAGTAACTTGAGGCATTTCCATCTCCATTTAGTCTGTCCTCGAAATGTATTGCTTTAAATAATACTCCAGCAATACAGGTGCATCGTAGAACTTTAGCCTTAGAAACATCAGAGCAGCACTTTTCCGAATGGTCGAAAATTTCGAAAGTTTCAAGATATGCTGTTTGTAGTTTGAAAGTTTTGAAAGGACTTGAGCATGCTTCTGCATCGGCCCGATACCACAATTTATTTCGTAGTCCTAGCTGTATCTGCAGTTATTGTTCTGTCTATGAAGCTTTTTGAAAGCATCGTAAAGGACAAAGTCGCCGAGTTATTGCTTGCAGCTGACGGCTCAATGAATATCAAAACTGTCCGACCAGAACTGAACCTAGATCAGCCAACCCTGGTCACCAAGTTACGTTCAGAGCTAGTAAAGTACCGGGCGTTATACACCGTGATTTTAGGAATCTTGGCTATCATCGCCCCGGTTGCTGCTTACAGTTCAGTGATGATTAGTTTTATTCGCAAGTCGACGCTCTTATCACTTCGCGAGGACATGAAGCTTGTTAACACGTATGCCCCCTACGTGACTATCGTGCTGGTGGCTGGTTTCCTCATCTTCATGTTCGTTGCATGGCGGAAGAACTCCCTTCCGATTAAGGTAATTGACCAATACGTGGCCCAGAATAACTACGA
This sequence comes from Boudabousia liubingyangii, assembly GCF_001907245.1. Taxonomy (GTDB): domain Bacteria; phylum Actinomycetota; class Actinomycetes; order Actinomycetales; family Actinomycetaceae; genus Boudabousia; species Boudabousia liubingyangii. The sequence goes on along the minus strand of NZ_MQSU01000003.1, from coordinate 370,892 downwards.
CCTACCCTTCGTGAATATCATCCGTAGCGGTGCTTTGAGCGTTGACATGCTTAGCGTCCAGAAGATCATCAGGAAGTACAAACTAGTAGAAGTTCCTGACGAAACAGCAACTCCGGACGCAGCGGATGCTCAGGAGATGCCCATCAACCCGTACACGGCAGATGCTCAGGGAATCCCCACTAACCCGTACGGAGCAAATGCTCAGGACATGCCCGTTAATCCGGGGGTAGCAGAGGTTCCTTATCCTGAAGGTCCCAACTCCCAGCCTCAGAACTATCAGAACTGATTCTTTCAGATTCTTTTAGCGAACCGAGATTTCAGATGATCGCGGTTTCGTATCACCCTAGAGGAGAGTGGTGATGACGATCGATCCAATAATGATCAGGGCAAAAACTACAGCTAGGGTTATTAGGTTTACGCGGCTTAGCTTGTAACGGTTGATTACCCACACCCACAGGTAGGCGAAGAAGAGCAGAATCGCCCCAGAGATTACGTAGGCGTACCAAGGTGCACCTTGCCAGTACATGGTTGCAGCTTGACTGAGCCATAGGACTAGTGCAAGAACGGTGGCATATCCGTAGGTGAAGTTTGAAGTACGGTTAACATTCGTGGCCATATCATTTCCTTCCAGATAATAAGATTAAAGACATCTTAAAATGGATCAAACCACCTATCAACCCTTCAAAAGACCGAGTCCCCCACTGGAATTACAATAGTCTCAGATGCCTATCACACCAAAGGTGGAATCTTTAATGCGTAGCGGGACGACAGAAGGCGCAGCTAAAACTTCAACGATTCTGCCCCACCAGGTGCGGGCTAGGTCGGCTACTAAATAGTTTTTATTGTAGGTAACATCGTGCTCCTCTAGGCATTTTTCTAGCTCAACCTGGAACTCATCAAACATCTAAAACACCTTTCCTATTTCCTACTTCTCCAAGGATAAACAGAAAGAAGCCCTAGCAATTCCACCCACTACAAGCTTCAGTTGGCGCTACAACCTCCGAATCAACTATACAAAGGTACTATGGGTTCATGCAGACAATTAAAAGTTACCTACTCCTCTTAATTCCACTTGGTTTACTTGCGCTACTCCCAATTATTATATTTAAGGTTACGAATCTTGCTGGAGCAGGAATTGAAAGCTCGGTGAGTGACTACATCTTTCTGCTACTTGTTGGAATTCTACCTTTTATGGTGTTGCACATCGTGGAAACAATACTTCTTTCTGCTTATAAAAACATTCCAAAATTCATAACCGAAATCAATGCGCTCTTAATTCAATTCTTTCTATATGCATCCCTCTTCCATATCAGATATGAATGGAATCAGGCATTTATCGCCGCACTAGCGGCAGGAATATACCTCACCATTCTGGTAGCAACGGGATATTTCTTAATCCCCAAAGAGACTCGAAACAAGTTAACCGGGAATAAGAAGAAATAGATACACACCTAGAACACCATCATAACTACGCCCCAAGTAACCATCTATTGTGACACAAAGCACACCTCAAACATTCCGCCCCCCCCGACTTAAACCTTAGACACAATGACCATGAAAATCTTACACATCAAGCAATTTGCTTAAATTAATCAAAAACTTCTATACAGTGTAATAAAAAAGTAAACAGAGCTTTTAGTTTACAAAATGTAAAGTTAGGACTATTCTAAAATCATCTAACATTTGTTAGATAGAACACTACCTAGGGAGGGTCTTAAGATGGCAACTTCGAAGATGAAGTTAACTAGCAAGCTCGCTAGCCTTCTTGCTCTCTTCCCATTTTGTGCTGTGCCAGCTATTCCGACTTCTGGTCCGATACCAAAGTCCACGAAGATGACAAACTCCTCTTGCTCCTCCACCTCCACTGATGGAACAAGCGCTGGTTGTTCATAAAACATGCAACAGTAACCAACAATCTACACTTGTATAGGAGTTCACCATGAAACCCGCGACCCAAAAATTCAGTGCATTATTAGTACCACTCGGAATAATAGGATTGGTTCTATACGGTCTATTTTTTGCGGAAATCATTCAACCGACATCAATCTGGATCGATATTACGCTTCTCGCTCTTACTGGGGCCGCAGCTGTGATCTACTTGCTCTTGAGCAAAAAGCACAATATTCGAGCAATATCGATTACCGTCCTATCAGTGATTGGGGTGGCAGCTATGATGTACATCCTCCTTCAGCCCTCAGGTAATGGTGCCGATGTTGGAATGGGAGCTGTCGCGATGATTTCTTCCGTGCTGGCCTATCTAGTAGCAGCGACGTACTTAGTCCCAGATCGCAAAGCCTAGATCATTGTTGTGGGTGGCACCAACAAAGTGCCACCCACTCTTTTTGTTATGGCATTCACCAAGTAGGTTTGCGCTTATTTTAGGACCGATACTTTATTCCCTTTGTTGTCCAGTGAGAGTAAAACCGACTTTAACGTGACCCCCTTAACGAGCCAAGCTTCTAACTAGAGCAGCGGAGCGAAGAACTTTAAGACGCCCTGGGCGGCTTTGTTTATCCAGGGGCGCCGTTTCCACTGCTCAAAAGTGACTTCCTCACTCTGAGCAAAACACTTTTCGAAATCGTCAGCAATCTCATTTATGACCGGATTTCGGTAAATGTAGCAGCCATCCTCGAACTGAATATTAAGTGAACGGAAGTCTAGATTGATACTGCCGGTAATCACCCGATCATCATCCGCTAAGAAGGTTTTCGCATGCACATATCCCGGGGAGTATTCGAAGATTCTTACTCCCCGCTCTAGGATCTGCCCATAGTTATAGCGCGTCACGTTACCTACCACCCAAGAATCGGCCCGTTTGGGAACCAGCAATCGCACGTCAACTCCACTGTTGACCGCCAGCGACATGGCTTGAAGTAGTGAGTCCTCCACAATCAAGAACGGCGACATCATCCAGACCCGCTCTGTGGCGGTATTCAACAGCTGACGATAGAGCGTTTCTGCGGGATTATCCGGAGTGAAAACTGGTCCGTCAGCAAAAGGAATTACCAGTCCCTGGTTCGTGGCCGTGGACGTAAGCTCGGCGGTGGCAGAAGCTTCTTCCTCGGCCCTTGCCTGTCCAAACAAGAGTGCGGTATCCGGAGTGGTATCGGGTTGCTCGGATGCCCACATCTCAAGGAAGATCGCGCTCAGACCCTGTACGCCAGGTCCCTCTAAACGCACTGCGACATCTTTCCAATACCCTAAGGGGTCGTATAGGTTGGCGTATTCGTCACCAATATTGCACCCACCCGTGTAACCGATGTTCCCATCGATAACGGCAATTTTCTGGTGTGTACGGTAGGTGATGTACAAGCGCGATAGCGATCTAAAAACCGGGTTAAAAGCGACCGCGTGGATGCCTTCGCTGGCCAGCTCCTGGCGAATATCACGCCGAGTATTGGTCACGCATCCTAGGTCATCGTAAAGCAGGAATACTTTGACGCCTTCTCTGGCTTTTTGAATCAGCAGACGCTTCAATTCAGCCCAGATATACCCGTCAGCAATAATGTAATACTCCAGCAAAATCGTATCTTTTGCGGCAGCAATATCCTTGAACAGGGAAACGAACCACTCTTCCCCAGAAGGAAAGTACTCTACGCGGGTATCCTCGTATGCAAGATGGCCGAAGCCCTTTAGATAGGTTAAATCCCGACGGAAAGCATCGCTTATGGGAAGCGAGTCAAGCGAGCCTTGAACAAGTGCCTTTGAAGGGCTAGCTGTCTCTAGCAGCTCATTGGTCTGGGTACGGCACGCCTGCAAGGCAGCAAAATTCTTGCGCAGTGGTCGGCTTCTGCCCCACAACAAATAGAACAGTACTCCCAAGCCGGGCAGGAGCAACAAAATAAGCATCCAGGCGTAGCGGAAGGATGGGGAGCGATCTTTTTGTAGGTCAAACAGGATGATGAAAAGTCCTAGTAGCTCTAGGGCGATGTATAGAGCAAAGCCCCCGGCGCGGAGGGTGTGGACTAGCCAGAGTAGAGCCGAAAATTCAAGGAGTACGAAGATGGCAACAACGCCAAGTTTGATTATCCCATTCCCGCTCATTCGGTAATCAGGGGTAAATTTGTGGGATTTTTTGAGGTAATTTTTGAACTCTTCGGGCGGGTTCACTAAAAGGCTACGCTCAGCGTTGCTCTGATTTTCAGCTTCCATAATCTGGATTATACAAGGTCATGAAAAGGGAAAATACCAGTCCTCACTTTTCGATAATTCGGAAAATGGGGACGCTTTAGAGGCAAAGTCACCCTGCCCCACCAAAAAGAAAAACCACCCAAACTTGACTTTTGTCAATGTTTGAGCGGCTTTTTCGCTGATACTTCTCTATCCAAACGGATACACCAAAACGCTTAGGGTGCTGCGTGGGTGAAAACTGGATGTTTTTCGGCTGAACTGGACGTTTTGGTGCTGAATTGGATGCGGCAGCTAGAAACTAACTGGGAGTAGTTACCTCGAGAGTTTAGCTAAGTTCTTTGCGGTTGAATCGATGGATACTCAGCAGAAACATCACGGATAGAAGCAGTAGTGCACTTCCCACTGGGATGAACCAGTTGTTTACTGATTGTTGCTCTGAGATTTGGTTGCTCAGTCGTGATAGCCCTAGCGGGGTGTAGGTCGCGATTTTTTCAAAGACTCCAGCGATAGAAATCAGTAGGTAGAATCCCATTCCTGCTAACAGTGGTCCACCGATCCCTTGTTTGAATGTTGCAGCGAATAGTTGGAATGCACTGATAAGCATCATTTCGAGTGCCCAGACAAGGCTTGCTAAGAACACAGGTAGATACGGTGCTCTAGGGAATATCAGCATGGTGCCAATCCAGGTAAGTGTTGCCCCAAGTACTGCGTAGACCAAACTGGCGCACCAGGTAGTGATTGTGCCGGTGGTTAGGTAGATGGAACGCTTGACGTTTTTAGTCAAGATAAAGGGAATATCACCGTTATTAGTCAGTGTCGCATAGCCAATTGCGTTGATGGTGATTAGAGCGAGCGTGATGATTTGAGCCAGGTTTTTCATCCATCCCGCATAGGCTTGCTGCCATGACGGTTCGGGCATCGTCGATGCCAGCATTTGACTCATTTCTGGTCCGGCTAGGCTTTTCATAATTTGAGGCATGTGATCGGTGACCAGCCCCTGCGTGCCCGCCATGACCAGGATGATAATGATCATGATCCAAGTGCTGGTTGAACGAAGTTGTCTAACGGCGTGATATCGCCAGATGGGTAGAACTTGTGTTGACGGCATTATTTCTCCTCCCCTTGAGTGGTGAGGTTTTCATAGAAACGCTCTAATCCTTGATGCTGAGGTTCGATGCGTGCTTGCGGGTCAATCGTCCGGATGACCTCGACTATTTGATCGGCGTGGTTCTTCCCGACACTGAGCGAAAAATGTGTTTGGGGATTATCTCCTGCCTCTAGGAGTTCCTCAATTGATCCTTGCGCTAGGAGTTTTCCTTTATGGAGCAGCCCTAGGTGAGTCGATACTTTTTCGACATCTGCCAAAATGTGTGAGGAAAACATGATGGTGGCCTGCCCTTTAAGCCCCTTAATAATGGCCAGAACATCAGCACGACCCATGGGGTCTAGTGCACTAGTTGGCTCATCGAGGATCAATAGTTTCGGGGCAGTGATGAGCGCTGCTGCTATTCCCAATCGTTGTTTCATCCCTCTTGAGAAAGCGCCAACTTTCCCGGGAGCATGCTTGAGTCCTACGAGATCGAGAAGATCACTTGCTCTTTTCGAGGCCAGATCTGAAGGTACGGCGTCGAGCTGGGCTATGGTGATGAGGGCGTCTTTGGCCCCTAGCCACGGACTGATGTTGGGCACATCTGGCAGATATGAGACCCCTTTGACTGGAGTGGGTGGCAATGTGCCACGAGGAGCGCCAAGTACAGTAGCTTGCCCACTACTTGCTGCAGCAAGGCCCAAGAGGATCCGGATTGTGGTGGTTTTTCCCGCCCCATTTGCACCCACAAACCCATAGACAGCCCCTTGAGGCACGCAAAGATTTACATCCTTTAGCACCTGATGACTGCCATAGGTTTTGCATAGGTTCGTCGTTGTCACCGCCCATTCCATGAAGGTTCACTCCCTGTACAAGTCCGAGATAACAGCCCCGGCATCTTTACCCGTGTTGTTTTTCGTTTGCTGTCGGGCTTGCTGGAAGCGATCTTGCTCGGCAATCGCACGGTGTTCTCGAGTCTGCATTACAAGGAAAACCACTGGGCCTATCAGTTGTCCCAACAGAATAATGGCTAGCCAAAGTAACCTAGGAAGTCCCGCGATACGTTCGCGTTTATCGCCTAGTAGTCGGATGAGGGCCCAGACCATCGCGATCAGTTGACAGGCGATCAGAAAACCGAGAACTACTTGGACGCTCGTAGGCAGGTTCATCAAGGAATCGATGCCATTCATGGTTCACTTACCTTTCTTCGTGTGTGTTTTGTAGTTCCGCCTCGATATTTGACAGGGCGGTTTTAACGCAGGCGATCTGTATTCCACCCGAGACAATCGGCCAAAATAATGGTGCGGCGATAGCCAGAAGTTGACGTTTCGCTGGCTGCCTAGCGGAACGAGAAGCAGCAAGCAAGGTTGCAACCGACATCGTCTGCACCCCCAATACCTCTGCACGAGCACTGATATCAACCGCCGTTTGTGACAGTGGGGCCTTTTGGGAAGTAAGTCGTGGTAACAGTGCCACAGCCGCATTGAGCAACACTGGCGGGAGCGCAGCCTTTGAACCCCTGGAAAACTTTGTCGGCATGCCGAATAGGGACCACTTGATCGCAACATTTTTCTTCTGGGCGACGAGTACCGACAGGCCAACAGTTAGCATCCCACCAATCAATGGTGCGACACTGATTGCTTTTCGAAGACTGACGGGAACGTGGTCAGCCAAATCGGGCAAGGAATCATCAGGACGAATCCACCCAGCCTTTACTGCCACTGCCCCCACGTTTAGGCTCCAACCAAGCCCATACTTGCGAGGAACTAACAAACTAGGATTTTCCGGTTCAAATCCATCCAAGAGTGCCTCAGTGTCGCCTCGCCACACATCTGACACAGGCAAACCTGCCACCCTGATGCAACCGTCATCATCCTTACCAAACCACTTCATCGCTCTGCCCCTTCTTTACTCGTCACTTGCGTCACTGCCAAAGCAAGCAAATCCCATTCCTGTTTCATCTGAATCAAACGCTCTCGCCCCAAACGAGTAAGTTTGTAGATTTTTCTAGGCGGACCAACGGGAGATTCTTCCCAAGAAGTATCAACAAGACCAGATTTACGAAGCCTAGAAAGTAGCGGATAAAGAGTTCCTGAAGAGACTTCAATACCAGCCTCTTGAGTTAGACGCTCTAAAAGCTGCCCCCCATATGAGGCGCACGAATCTAGCAGACCAAGAACAATCAGTTCTACTGCTCCCTTACGCAACTGAGATTCAGCCACCACACTCTCCTTGCCTCACCTAGTATCTTGCAATACATAATAGCATGGTCTAAGGGGTCTGCACTTCGAATACTGGCCTAAATCATCACTGTCAGCATGTGAGTGCATGAGATAGTTTCCCATCTCGGAAAGTGAATCGGATTTGCCCATCTGGTTGGGCGGTGGCGTGGTCGATGAGTGTGTGGAACAGGAGAGGTGTGAAGGTCACCTGCTCTTGTGTAAGGTCAGTGAGGCTTCGGCGGTAGAAGTCGTACCGGGTTTTACGTTCCCGGATCTCGTTGACTTGTTCTTGGAGTTGGGAGTGTTTGGCTTGCGCCTGGTCATAGGCGCAGGTGGCGGCCGCATACTTCTGGTCGTACTCCCCTGCCGTGAGGGTGGCGTTCGCTCCTTTTTCTACCAGGTCGGCTAGTGCCTGGCTTGCCGCGTTGAGAACGGCCCAGGCGATTTCGACTTCGGCTTCCAGCCCGCTGGTATCGAACAGGTCAGCGCTTACCTGCTCCACCAGTGTCAGGGGGTCTTTGCCGTTGGCGTGGAGCATGGTGGCTAGGGCGGTTTCGAAGGCTTTCTCGATCTGGTCTGTGGTGTAATGCCTGGTTGTGCAGTGGGTGTGCTGCTCATATTTCGCTGAGCAGCGCCAGATGCGTTTTTCGTTCTTCGTCCCCGCATGCCAGGTCTTAGGGGTGAAGAACGCCCCACACTGACCACAGACAATACTGTGGGATAAGACGTGTTTGCGTGAACGCCGCCCCTTGCTTTGTGCCAGTTGGGTTTGGACGAAGTCCCATACGAGCGGGTCGATAATCGCCTCATGTGAACCAGTCACATAGTACTGGGGAACTTCACCGTTATTCTTCACCAGTTCCTTGGTTAAGAAATCCTTGGTATAGGTCTTTTGTAGTAGCGCGTCACCCTTGTAGCGTTCGTTAGTCAAGATGGAGCGCACAGCGGTGCGTGACCACTGGGTTTTACCTCGGGCAGTCAGCCTGCCCCGCTCGGTAAGTATCCGGGCGATCTCACGTAGGGATTTTCCTTCCAGGAACAGTGAGTAGATTTCACGCACCGTTTTGGCTTGTTCCTCGTTGATAACCGGCTGACCATCCTCACCACGGTCATATCCCAAGAAGGACCCAAACGGCATCGTCACCTTCCCATCGGCAAAGCGTTTCCTATGCCCCCAAGTCACGTTCTCGCTAATGGAGCGGGCTTCTTCCTGAGCTAGGGAGGACATGATGGTGATGAGCAGTTCACCCTTGGAATCCAGAGTCCAAATATTCTCACGCTGAAAGTAGACCTCAACGCCTTTGTCTTTGAGCTTGCGCACGGTGGTCAGGGAGTCGACGGTGTTACGGGCGAAGCGTGAGACGCTCTTGGTGACAATCAGGTCAATCTTGCCCGCCAGGGCGTCAGCAACCATGGTTTGAAAGCCTGCACGTTTCGCTGTGGAGGTGCCGGTGATGCCTTCATCGGTGTAGACCTTGACCAGTTCCCAGCCCGGATGGTCGGTGATATAGGTGGTGTAGTAATCCACCTGCGCCTGATAACTCGAGACCTGGTCTTCATTATCGGTTGACACACGCGCATACCCCGCCACCCGCTTCAAAGCGGTAGCACTCAAGGGTTTGCCAGTGTGCAGGGCGCGCGTGGCAGGAATCTTGGTAACAGTCGGACTCACTTAAACACCCCTCCATCAGGTGTCGTGTTTTCTTCTTTGTGGTTTTCGGCTAGTTGTTTGGCTTGGGCGAGGCTCACCTGTACGGTCGTGCCGCTTTGTAGGTGGAAGTGCAGCGTTGCAGTCTGGGTATCAACCGTGATGTGTTGGATCTGTTCCCACACCACCCCCTCACTAAAGGTTTCAATCTGGAGGGCGTGAATGGTAGCGGCATGCAGGTGGGCCTCACGGATGGTGGGAGCCTTACAAGGGTTACCTTTCCCCAGGCAGGCGGACCAGCATTTCCACACTTTGTACGAGCCGCCCTGGGTGTACTTGGTTTTACGGTGAAACGCTTTGCCGCACTCGCCACAAATCACCCTCCCGGTAAAGCAACCGGTGTTGAGGGATGGGACTGCGCCTTTACCCAGGGTGCGCCGACGCTGAATCTCAGCCTGCACTGCCTTGAAAGTATCCCGGTCGATGATGGGCGGGTGCGTGTCTTTAGCGTAATACTTGGGGAGTTCGCCTTTGTTAGTGCGCTGGGGGCCACGGATGCCGTCGAGGTAGTGTTTTTGCATGAGCGTATCGCCCATGTAGCGTTCGTTTTCGAGCATCCGGCGGATGACCATCGCATCAATCTTTTTCCCTCGTTTGCCCCGTATGCCCTCACGGTAGAGCTGGTCGGCTAGTTTGTCTGGGGAGATACCTTCAAGGTAGGAGGTAAAGACCCGCCGCACGATGGGTGCCTCGCGCGGATTGATATGGAACTGGGTGCCATCCCAGTCATACCCGTACAAGTAGTGGCTATTAGGCTTACCCTGCTCATAGTTACGACGGATCGACCACTTGACCGCCTCACTATTAGCCTCAGACTCACCCTGGGCGAAAGACGCCAGGAGGGTTAGGAGTAGTTCCCCGTCGGTAGTGGCCGTGGAAATGTTTTCGCGTTCGAACCGAACTTCCACCCCCAAAGCGCTCAGTTCACGGCAGGTCGCCAGCACGTCCACCGTATTACGCCCCAGACGCGAGATCGACTTGGTCAAAACCAGATCAACCTCACCAGCTCTACAAGCGGCCATCAGGTCCTGGAAGCCGTCACGGTTTTGGTTAGTACCACTTTTACCGTTATCGACAAAGACCCCAACGTAGTGCCAGGTCGGGGTGGATTCAATCAGGTGCATGTAATACGAGACCTGGGCGGCCAGCGAATGCGGGGAACGCTCGTTCAGTGCGCTGATACGCGCATAAGCCGCCACCCGCACCCGGCGCGGAGTTTGAAGGGGTGGGCGGATGCGTTCAATACGGGCCATCATTACGCTCCTTTCACGTGTTGTTCTGGTGTATCCATGTGGCTTAATAACTCACTTGAAACCCCAAATAAGTCCAGTGCAGTGCCGGCATGAAAAGAGGCAATAAAAGCCCCCGGGATCGCCTCGTCTACACGCTCCTTCACGGCCAGCAGATCCGCAGGCGTCAGTGCCCCCAGGGCGTGAAGCGCAACGAGGTGATGCCACACTGTTTGGTAGTGCGCCTCTGCCAAAGCCTCTGGCATGGCGGCGCTCATGAGGCCACCTCAACGAAACGGTGACGGATATAGCAGGCGTGCGAACAGTACTTACGCGCCCTCCTGCCATAAACCCGGCAGCGACTGCCGCACCCCAGGCAGGTGAACTTACGCCACGCACCGCCACGAGTCTGTGCTTGGTGGGTGCGCCACCACGCCTGGCGGTGAGATGGGCAGCAAAACAACGCCCCCGCACGCATCCCTTCAAGAGGAGCCGCGCAATAACGGCAATAGGCCCCTAACAACACCAGGTTCTTATCCACCTCAAGGTCGGGATAAGCCCGCCGGCAATAGCCACGTACCAGCTCCGCGTCCAAGCCCAGGCATTGTGCAACGCGCACATACGAACCACCCGCACCAGCCAAAACGTCGATATGAGCCTTATCAGCCGACGTGAGTTTGCGTTTCACACCTTCCCTCATCAGTGCTGCCCTCCAGTGCCAAAATTCAATGAATGTTCACCACTTGGCGACGGCACACAGCAGGTGTTAACCACCCACCCACAAGGCACACAAAAAGCGCCCCCACCCAGCCACATAAAAGTGACGAGATGGGGGACTAAAAGATAGTATGAGGGCCGATTTTAGAAAGCAAAGTGAATCTCAAATAAACTTAGCGAAGATACATACGTCTATGCTTGATACCCTCTAGTTTTGCTCTCAGGGGCAATTGACCTCTACGTTTTCTTGAAATCCAGAGGGGTCACCCATTTTTGCTCTATTGAGATAATCTGCGAAAACTCTACGAGTCGCATCATCTGCACGCTGTGGACTCATGTATCCCATCTGGGGAACTTTTTCAAGCTGTTTTAATGCGTTGTTGGCTCTCCCCTTATCTGTTGTATAGGTTTTCAACCATTCTTTTTCCCACGCGCATTCAAAGTACAAAGATGCACGACTGTCGCCGTATCCACTTTGATAAGCTCCTCCCTTTTCTTCACCTTCCATTTTATTGGGCGCGATATAACCTTGAGGCCATTCGAGATTTTTAACCGAGTCTTGATACTCTTTTTGGATCTGATCATAACTAAGAATCTTACGTTCTGATGAAGTCGACTGATCGGATAATTCAGAACTGCATCCACTCGTTCCCAGAATGACGGCAGTGGAAGTAGCTAGGGCAAGAAATATCTTTATGTATTTCATTTTGCAACCTTTCGAAGTGATTAGATAGTTTTATCTTAATGCCAATGCTGGTTCTAGTCGCGCCGCCTTTATCGCAGGAAGTATGCTTCCGAGAATTGCCGTTATTGTCGCTGCCAAAACCGCATAGACCGCTGCCGCATAGGGATACAAGGGAGGGTCGATAGGTGAGCCAACTGGCAGCACAAAAGGGATCAATTGGATGAGTAATATTGAGAATATCACTGCAATTAGCGACACGACCACGGCAAGCAAAATCGATGATCCTAATACCAGCCACGCGACTGAACTTCGACTTGCCCCTAATGCACGTCGAATTAGCAATTCATGTGATCGCTGTTCTAAAGTTGATAAGCCAATATTAATAAGACCAATCATTGAGACTATTAGCAAAAGCAATGCTGTGCTGAAAAATGACATCTGAATAACATACAAAACACTGGCATATGATTGCCCCGAATCCACCCTAGAAATCTCATCTGCCTTGCCACCTATAGAGTCCGATAGTTTGTCATTCAAGAATGAGACTTTTTCTTCTTTAGAAGTGCTATTTGAAGTATCATGCCAAAGAACACTCCCGCTATCCGTTTCTAACAAATGGGGTATTAAAGAACTTATGCCAGCTATATTAAGATATATTCGAGCATCTGGGACACCATCGTTTACAACGCCTACTACGGGAATTGGCGTAGGATTCAGCGAGTTTTTATTCGCAACAAACGCAAATTGTCGATACGGGAAAACCTCATTTGCAGACTGATTAACAACAGCCTCCAAGCGGGGAAAGACATTCTCATTTTCTAACCATCGTCCTTTTAACAATGGCAGCCTGTAAATGTAATTATATTTACTTGAAATATAAATAGGGTCCACGTTACGAGGCGAAGACATGATTTCCCTAATTTCTTGTTGATTTGGAGCTGCTTTCGTCCCAACACCAAAAGTCAACGCTTGTTTCGGGTTTAAAACTAAAGCCAAATTAGCTTCAGGAACGTCAATACTATTTAGGAATCGTGCTAACAATTGTGGATTCGCTAAACCTCTAGCAGTAATCGAAACCCGGTATGTAGGGTCCCTACCATAGAGTTGCTCAGTGGTTCCCAATAAATAGGAACGTCCAATCGTACCAACCAGCACTGAACAAATTATCGCGACAATACCAATGAACATCGACAACCCTGTCAATGTTGTACGCATCGGAGCTACTTTAAGATCTTTCCATAACATCCGCAGCATGCATTATCCTTCCCTGAGACATAACAAAGGTATGGTCACATGTCGTAGCTAGTTCGGAATCATGCGTTACCAGCAGAAGCGTGGTCTGCATTTGTGAAACTAATTTATGTAATATAGCCATTACTTGCGTACTTGTAGATGTATCTAGCGCACCTGTAGGCTCATCACAAATTAACAGTTTTGGACTAGTAACTAACGCTCTCGCAATTGCCACCCGTTGTTGCTCACCTCCAGATAACTTGCCTGGAAATTCATGCGCACGGGCATTAAGGCCAACTTGCATTAAAGCATGATTTATCAATCGTTTTCGAATCCTAGGTGTAGGGCGATCGGGAAGATACATCAATGCCAGCTCAACATTCTCAAAAACGTTTAAATGCCTAATCAAAGAATAATTCTGAAAAACAAACCCTATGCTTTCAGCCCTCAGTTCTGATAAATTACGGTCTTTTAGTGTCGCAACATCAGTGCCTTGATAAATAAACCTTCCAGTATAGGCAGCGTTAAGGAGACCAACGATAGACGCCAAAGATGTTTTACCCGAACCAGACTTACCTACTAAAGCATAGCTTTTACCAACCTCAAGCTCGAGCGACACACTGTCAACGGTTCGTAGTATTTGACCGTTGCCTAGCTCAACTTCTGCCGATACGTTTGTTAACGACACTAACGACATATTTCTACTCTCGCGGATCTAGATTTGGGGCAATTGCGCTTATTTTTTCTCCTTCTTTCAACCCTGAGGTAATCTCAATAAAAGCTCCGTCATTAACCCCCAAACCTACTTCCACAGCTTCAGCTTTCCCCGTACTAATTAAAGTAACTTTCCCTTTAAAGGCGCGGCCTGCAACGGCGCTTATAGGCACAGCTAGAACGTTATTACGTTTAACACCATGAAGAACTAATGTAGCTTGCTGGCCAGTACGAACGGGTACAGACTTATCAATTAAACACAAAAAGCCACCAGGGTTACTTATGGAGTTGCCATTTTCGGATATAGCACCACTCTCCGATCCGTTCCCCTCAGAATTTTGAGCTAACACCAAAGCTCCGCATTCTGATGGCCCTAGTCCATTTTGAATTTGAAACGACCCCTGGACACCAGAGGCTTCTCCTAGGCCAGATGCAGATTCATCTTGAAACGCCAACGAGAACCCCTCATATCTAAGTTCAACTACCGGGAATCGACTTGGTAAATCTGTAGAAGCATCTGAAATCTTGACAACTTTTGCATCTACGGGTGAGACTAACTGAACATCACTATTCAAAGCTAATACATCACCTTTTTTGACTATAGAACCCACCGGCACCTTGGGAACAAAAGATCCTTGTTTACTCGTTTCAACAATAAAATTTGAAACCGACTCTACAGACGAATGGGTGGAATACGTTGCAACAAGATCTTTTTTCTCTACAGTTAGCACAGCACTCTTGCTAACATCTCGACTGGAGTTTTCTGCAAGTTCCCCACTTGTGGTGTCGGCACCGCAACCACTGATTACGAGTGCCGACACCAGCAAGCAGAAAGCAAGCTTACTTAGCTTTGCAACTTTCACTGCACTAAACCCAATCAGTAAGTGAGATCTCCGCCCCAGTTGATGTCACACCACCAGCTGCAGGCCTTCATTCTTCCCTGGAAAGCGAAACGAGTATTCTTCTTAACCCTATCCCAGGATTTCGCACCAACCGCATTCCACTGCAAGGTATCGGTGAATTGCGGTCCACCAGATACCTTCATATTACGCAACCCAAGCCGAAGATGCCCTGACGGCATGTCGTTAATGCTGAGACTGATAGGACCATCATAGGTGTGCGTACGAGTGTAATCGTATTTCACAAGGGAACCCGACTTGTTCAGCTGTCCACCGACATACGAGTTGTCAGCGTACGCAAGCCCGGTTCCACCAATCGCAAGCAGCAAGGCGGTAGTACCTGCCACAATTGGCATTCGTAACTTTTTCATGTTTCCCTCCATCATTGGCTGAAAATAGTGTGTAGAAAGATAACTTCCCACGTGCTTAGTGTAGCACAAATCACCCGCATGTGTCTACAGTTACACATTTCTTTCTAAATTACTATTTTATTTATAAATACAACACAAAAAAGCGCCCCCACCCAACCCCAGAGGGGTTAGATGAGGGCGCATGAATAGGGTTGAAGCCCGGCTGTTTTAGTAGCCGAGCTTCCGATTCACTAGGGCTTGAACAGCCTTGTAGTTGGCTCCGAGGCGTCGTTTGCGTTCGTCTCCGTTGCCGTAGTCGCCTCGGATGACCGCATCGGCTAAAGCATTCAGGTTAGGCCCAGTGGAGGCGGGCGCTGTGCCGTAGCCTAGGCGCTGGTTCACAATCGCCTGCACCGCCGAATACTTGGAGCCCAGGCGGCGCTTGCGTTCCTCGCCATTGCCGTAGTCGCCGCGTAGTACCGCGTCTGCTAGGGCGTTGAGGTCACCAGAAGGAGCAGTTGCGGTGGTGGCGGGTTTGGCGTTGCCGCTACCTCCACTGAGCCAGGGTGCGAGTACACGTGTGGGTGGGTAGTAGCGTCCTGGGCAGTCCGTGGACGTGCAGTCCTTGTGGCCCAGGATGGTCAGTGGCCCATGCTTGGCTTGCAGGTCTCGAATCAGCTCAGCCACGGTGGCTTTGTCGGCGTCGGAGCAGCGGGGGTTGCATTCGATACCGATGGACTCAAGGTTCTTCACCCAGTTACCCGCATGATAGGCAGTGTCCCCGTCCGCAACCAGTTGTGCGACGCGTCCGGCCTCAGCCACGTAGTGGGCACTGGTGTTGTTGCCGCCGCGTTCGAACCAGCGGATAGTGCCCTCAAAGGTGGGGTGTTTGGCGGGGTCATCCCAGTGATGCACCACAATGTATTTGATGCGGTGGCCTTGGCGGCCTGTCGTGAATGCGGTGGCGTCGTGGGAATGGTCAATCGTGTAAGACATGAGAATCTCCTTAGGTAGTGGATTGGTTTTTAGGGTTGGACGATCACGTGCAACCAGACGAGCACGGTCAGTAGCGGGGTGATGACCTGGTCCCATACCCACCAGCCCACCCCCACCACAGCAGCGAACGAACCGGTGGTTGCCAAAGCAGTGAGGATGGGCGTGAGGTGAGAGTGGGGTTTAGTCACCTCCACCACCTGCCTCGTCATCTGGTGTGGATTTGGTGGTGTGGGTCAGGGGTTTGCGCACCTCACTGATAGGCACCTCAGGCTTAGGAATGCGCGGGCGCGGCACCACCGACAGGTCCTGATCTGCCCGGGCATGGCGTCCATGAGCGCTATTGCTTTCAGGATCGTGGTCGGTGAGAGTGGCCAGAGCCTGCTGGAACTTGGGTGGTACTGGCAGGCCGAGGACTGTGGCGTTTTCAATCAGGGAGATGCCTTCGTTGGCGATGTAGAAGAAGATCACCGCACCGCGAAGCACCCCCACCCCACCAAGCACATGGGTATCCATCAACTGGGCTAGGGCAACGAAGGCGAGGATGAGCATCTTGCCAAACAGCCCCTTAAACCCAACCGCGCTAGAAAGGCGGCGGGTGGCGATGGCTGCCATCACGCCGGAGATGTAGTCGGCAGTGATGAACGCGAGCAGGGTGTAGAGCAGAGCATCGGGAGTGCCAAACACCCAACCAGCCCCCGCCCCGATGGCAGTGGCGATGGTGCGTAGATAGTGGTCTAGTGGCATGAGAAATCAGTTCCTTCCAAGAAATGGGTAAGCGAAAGCCCCGAGGCTTATTTGCCGTCGGGGCTTGGTGGGATTGTCAGGGTGTGGGTTTCGGGCTCCACCAGAGGCGGTGGAGGCTCTGCCTGCTGTGGCGTTAGTGGCTGAGCGACCACAGGCTCTGGCGGGGTGGGATCAATATCCATCAGGCACCCTCCTTGACAGTGGCTTGCTCGAGCGCGTCGCAGAGCAGGTCATAGGCGGTGGCATCAGGTCCTTTGAAGGTTCCCGGGTAATCTGCCAGTGCTTTGGCCAAGACCCGGTATTGCTCCTCATACAAGGACGGGACAGCAACCGTCTCGTTCATCAGCGCCCCATGTTCGCCTGCGAACTCGCTGGACTGACTGGGGTCTTTGAGGGTGAAGCCGCCGGCCTCATCCAGGACAATCTCGCCAGTTTCGTCGAGGGTGGCGTATTGGCGGGCTAGCTCCACCTCACTAGCACCCAAAGCTTCAAGGTGGGTAAGCAAGGCAGTGTGGAGTTTAGTTCTAGCCCGTGATGCCGCTCCAGCAAGCTCTAGCCCATCAAGCAGGCCGGTAACGGCAGGGAGGGTGTGGTTGGGGATTTTCAGTGTTGGCATGGATGCTCCTTTAGGTTGGTTAGCTGAGGTTGGTGGATATAGTGGATAGGCCGGTGTTTGGGTAGGAGGTCCAAGAAACATTGGATCCCCCGATACGGTGAATCTCTTGGACCCAACCTTTGTTGAAGTAGCCGATCAAACTGTTGACGCGGCTGATGACTTCGGTGAGGCGTTTGGTTATTTGGGTGACCGAGTAGATGTAGTTGTCGCTGACCAAAAACAAGGCTCCGCTGGAGAAGGCAACTTGGGAGCGAGTGTTCTCGCTACACCAAGCCGGCAAGAGAGTGCGGTTAATCGAGGAGTCAACCAACTTGATGCCACGCTTGGTTGTTGTCATCACCTTGTTGCCACCCAGGTGCAAATCCACACCCAAATGCAAACCCCTAGAGCCCATCACTGAGCCTTTCGGGTCAAGGGTGAGGAGCACGAAGTGGTCATTAGAGCCAGCCCCATACGTCCAAGCCGCATAGGAGGCATCCTTAGAGAGCATGGTGTTCAGGCCCTTAACATGCTCGGGCTGGTTTTTGAACCCGGCCTCGCCCATCTGCCCAATGTACTTCGACCCGTAGTAAAACTGCAAACCCAAACTGGAGACTTTGCCCGTCAGGGTATTGCCGTCATACCAGCGGATCTCCGTAGGGCTAATACGGATTGAAGATGACCATCCGGCTAGGCCAACTTGGATGGCATTCGTTGCGAGCTTGTCAGCCGTAATACTCCTGGCCCCAATCCGGCCCGCAGACAGCGTGCCGGTGGTGATCTTGCCAGCATCCAAGGAAGCGATCTTCGCGCTCGTGATCGCGGCATCCTTGATCATGGCGTTGGTGATGAACCCATTACGGATGGTGAGCTTCTCCGATGTGATACTGCCGGTTCTAATCCGAGCAGCGTCGAGGTAGCCTGTGCGGATTTTGCCCGCATCCAGGAAGGCGATTTTCGCGCTGTCGATCGAAGCGTCTTTGATCATCGCCCCCGTGATTACTGCCTGGTCAATGGTGGTTTGACCGGTGATGTGAACCTTGGCCCCGTCGATGAGGATGCCCTCACGCGAGATGTTGATTTGGTTGATGACCTTCTCTTTTTCCACCCTTAGGTTCACAGCATCAGAAAGTTGGGTGATAGAAGATCTGGCCCCTTGGATGAGGCTGCCGACTACTACCTGGTAGTCCTCTAAGTGCTGGGCGTTCTCGGCTGCTTTATCAACTGCTTCTTGAGCTTTAACAGTAGCGAGTTTTGTTTCTCTTGCTACTTGCCGCACACGAGCTTTAGCTTCACTACCAGACTTAGCTGCCTCATCAGCCACCCCCTTTACCTGGGAAACCACTACTTCAGCCTCATCAAGACGCCACTTAGCTCCCTCCCACGTCAAATCCGTCGAGATGGGATACCAGTCGTAACGATTGTTTACCTGTTTGTAGATCCAAATCTCCTGCTTCTCACCATTCGTCTTAAACCACACGTCACCCGGGCGCGGATCCTTAGGGATATCGGTGCCGTAGTGGTTACGGTTTTTACCATTCGCCGCCACCAACGCACTATCGGCTTTCCCACCAGCAGCACTAGCCGCATCAAAGGCCTGGTCCGCCCGCGCCATAGCATTACCCGCCACGGTGCCAATAGCCCCGGCCTGGGCAGAGGCATCAAGGGCCGCACCCATCGCGCCAGAAGCAAGGTTGACCGCGCGGGCGGATTGGCTTGTGATTCGCGGGGTGAAGGAACCCAGCGTCACCTGCGCATATCCGTTGGTGAGGGGGTTGTATTGGTAGGCCACCACCCGCGCCGACACATCCACACCAGCATCCAGGTCCTTGACCGTGACCACGTCACCGATTGCCACACTCTCCAAAGCACGCAAATGCTGATATTCTCGTGTAGAAGCGAGGTCAACTAGGTTCACTGTCCAGGTTCGGGTTGGCTCATCAACGCGGTGGAGGGTGAACTGTTCCTTGGCTGCCCGTCGTAGTGCTGTTTCGGCCTGTTTTGGTGGTAGTGCGTCCTCAGCGGTGGCTCCGTTTGGGGTGGCGGTGGATTTGATGTGATCAAACTTCACCACCGCAATACGGGGGTGAGGGTATTGGCCAAGTTTTCTCGAGTCGACCCATTTCTCCGGAAGCATCAGGCCATCAAACCCCACCGGCACGATGCGGGTGACCACGGTTGAGTAGTCCACTGACGCGGTCATGGACAGCAGGTTCTTACCTGCCCGGATTTGCACCCCGTTATCCGCCCCGCGCCTGGCAACTAAAGAGAGGTGGGTGTTGTTGCGGATCAGCTCCCCACCCCAGCGGTTCACGATCCCGTTATCAAGGTCGGGGTCCATCAGGACTGATGCCACAGACACCCTAACGAGGCGGGCTGAGGCACGAGTACTCAGGTTGCTGGTTGCGGTAAAGGGGTGCTTGAACTGCGCCCCAGCAAGGACGCGGTTCAAAGCACCGTTGGCGTCTTCGTTTATGAGGTTGGTATCCATCAAAAGGTTTGCAGCCAAGTCATAGAACACATGCTGCGCCGTCACATGCACCTGGTGATGCTCGCTGGTCTGGAGGTGGTGGATGCGGAAAAACTGGCCCCCAAGTACTGGTGCTGGGCAGCGCACCAAGTTCCCCACCTGCAAGGATGAGGATCCTTTGGCTGTGAGTGGGTAGTCGAACTCCAGGCAGAAAGCGCCACCGAGTTCTTCAGTCACAATCGGGTTGATGATCTGGGCGTCCAATACTGCTAGGCCGTTGTCTGTCGTGACATCTGTCTTGGGGATCGCGTTTGCGGGGTGTGTGGTGATCATTGGTTCCTCCAGCCAGGCTCGATGACGAGCCGCTCAATACCGGCATCGATAACAACCTTGTTCAATCCAGGAGACAGGTACGGGAAACCACCTCGCATGTACTGGTTTTGCGCCACCAGTCCCTTCCGACACTCCATGAGAGAACTGTCGACAGTCAGGGAGTCAGCGTGGATGGTCAAATCAACGCGCGTCGTTCCCATCACGAAAAACACCGAACCAGACCCATAAACCGTCACAACGGGCCTGGAGTAAACATTCCCTGGATTGATGATCGTCCCAGTCTTGGTCAATGTCACCGGAGCGACCCCCGCCAAGTAAGCAAATGGGTCACAGGTGAGGGTGGCTTGGAACTGACCCATCAAAGGCGAAAGTCGGGTTAACTCACTCAGGGTGGCATTTTTGATCTGGTAGAAGACGGTGGGGTCGTGGCGGAAAGCAATCCGCTTCGCGTTCGACAACGCGGTGATGGCTTTGCGCCACGCCCCCATCACATCACCAGAGCGGATGATCAGGTCGAGGGTGATAACCCGATCATTCCACCCTTGCTCGCGGGTCAACGTGCCTTCGCGCCCTGGCACCACAATCTGCTCCACCACCCGCACCGCCGGACTCATCTTCACCGGAGCCGCCAGGTGGAGGCCTAGGTCGCGTCTGGCATGGATGGTTCCATCCAACGTGAACATGCCCCTCTCCTTTCTAAATAGTGAGTGATGGGTTTCGGCGAGCTAGACCGGCTAGGCCTTGGTCGATGCGGGGCGCGAGGCGACCAACCAGAGTGCCGTCATCCAGTACCACCCGAATATCCATGCCCCGTAGTAGTGCGGGCACGACCTCCTCCACTACAGACCGCACTCCATCAGCCGACAGGCCGGCAGGCGTTGAGGATGACAGGCTCGAAGTACTCACGCCTTCAGCCATCTGATCTAAAGCAGCGAACTGGGCCTGGGTCTTGACATCCACTGGGACGTCCAGACCCTCGGTGAGGTCGGCGAACGCGGCGTCGATATCAGCAGCCATCTCGTTGGCGGCTTTGGTGGCGCGCCCTGCGTTGTCGTCGATACCGGCGGCGAGGCCTCGTGCGAGCATTTCACCGGCCCACGCCATCTTCCTAGACGGGGAATGAATCCCGAAGAATGACGTAATCCCGTCCCAAATACTTGAGGCCCATGAGGACACCTGGTTCCATAGCCATCCGGCGAGGCCTTGGATGCCGTTCCACAAGCCCCGCACCAAATTCCCACCCACACTCACCATCTGACTTACGCCCTGCCCAAACGCCGAGACAATCCCCGAAACAATCTGTGGGATCGCAGAGACGATTGTGCTGATGATGGTAGGCAGATTACGAATAAGCGCAGTCAGTAGGGTGACGCCCATCATCATCAGCTGTGGAATATGAGCGCTAATCGCGTTCAACACCGAGCTGATGATTCTGGGGATGGCGGAAACAATAGTGGCGATGATCGTCGGAAGAGCCTCCACCAGTGCGACGAACAGTTCGATGCCAGCATCAATGAGCAGCGGCAACGCCCCGAGGACCGCGTTGATGATGGCGTCAATAATCTCCGGCAATACTGCCACGATCGTTTCGATAATCGTTGGTAGGGCTTCGACCAGACTGGTGAGTAGGGTGATTCCTGCTTCGATGATCTGCGGGATCGCACCCACCAAAAACTCCAGCAGTGACTCAATGAGTGCTGGTAGTGCTTCGATGAGCACGGGGATGGCTTCGATGATGCCTTGGGCTAAACCGGTCACCAACTGCAGAGCAGCATCAAGCAGCAACGGCAGGTTGTCGATGAGTGCTTGGACGATTCCGACGATTGCGGCAATAGCCGCCGGAATCAACTCCGGCAGCGCCTGGCCGATACCGGATGCCAACGTGGCGACCATGGTGGCAGCCGCCGTCGTCAGCTCCGGCAACAACTCCAAGATTCCTTGGACGAGGGCGATGAGTAGTCCGGTTGCGGCCTCGGTAATCGCAGGCAAAGCCTGAATCAAACCATCAGCCAGGCTGGTGACAATCCGCAACGCAGCATCCAAAAACGCAGGCAACTGCTCGCTGATGAAGGCGAGGGCTTCTTGGATGACCTGCCCAAGGGCGGTAATCAGCCCATCCACACCATCCTTCTCAAACGCCTCAGACAGTGCGCTTACCCAGCCGTTGACCATCGGCATCACCGAGCCTGAGAGCATTTCGGTCAGCCCACCAGCCAACTGGCCCTTCAAATTGGCGACGCCATCTTGGAGTGTGGAGAGTTGTCCGTTGAAGGTTTTGGACTGATTCTCCATAGCCCCATAAAACCGGCCACCCTCAGCCGTAGCACTCTCGAAGGCCTGGGCGACCATCTCAGCGCTGATAGCGCCCTTACTCATCTCATCCTTGAGCTCACCGATGCTTTTGCCGGTCTTGCGGGAGATTTCTTCGAGGGGGTTGAAGCCGGCGTTGATCATCTGCATCAAATCCTGGCCCGTCAGTTTCCCTGCGGATGAGACCTGAGCAAACGCCAAAGACAAAGAACTAAATTTTTCTTTGTCGCCTTGGGCCACATCCCCAAGCATCCCCATGTACTTCTGCGCATCATTGGCGCTGATACCAAAGGACATGAGGGTGCGGGTCGCATCAGCCAAATCCTGCATACCGTATGGCGTGGAGGCAGCTTTGGCTTTGAGGTCGGCGACGAGTTTGTGGGCCTTGGCCTCATCCCCAAGCATCGTGGTGAACGAGGCCGTGTAGGACTCCATGGTCGCGTTGTACTGGACGCCATCTTTCATCGCGTCCACGAACCCACGCCCCACGGCTTTGATAGCACTGCCGATGGCTTTGACCCCGGCGACGATGGCCTCACTGGCGAGGTTGGCTTTGAGTACGTCGCCGAAGGAGAGGGCTTTCTTGCCGGTGCCGTCGAGTTCGCTCCCTAGGCCATCAACAGAGTGCTCAAGCTTGTCAGTGTCTTTGGCTGCGTCCCTAGCGTCGTCCCCAGCATTATCAGCGTTATCCCCGAAGGAGCTGAGGGCTTTGTTGTTGTCCTCCAACTCGCCTTCAAGGTCAGCCAACGCCGCCTTCGCATTATTCAACTGGGTCTGCCAGGCCAGGGTGCGCCGGTCAGTCTCCCCGAAGTTCGTCGCAGCGTTTTTCAAGGCTGCTTCGAGGGTGTTGATCTTGTCCTTCTGAGCGCTGATTTGCTCAGCCAGAACTTTGCCTTTAGCGGCGTACTTGGCTTGGGCATCATCAGAGCGTTTGAACTGGGCATCCACCAGCTTCATCTCAGAGCCGAGTACGCGGAAGGACGCGTTGATCTCAGTGATCGCCTTCTTGAACTCCCGCTCACCCTGGAGCGCGATCTTCAGTCCAAAATCTTCAGCCATGAGGGGTTCCTTATGTGGTAAAGCGTGGATAATGGAGATGGAATTTCAAAATGGCTAGTCAGCTGACGTTCCCGCATAATGACAAGAGCCATTTCAGTTTGAACAAGGAGAGTTCCTGATGGGTTTTTGGTCTCGACTACTCAGCTTGGAAAATCCTGATACGGTCGATAAATCAATGAAAAATATCCCCATAAGGGGTGAAATCGGATACTACGGTCTTGAGGATTGGTGGTTACATGAACTTAATGAGTCAGAACGAAAGCTCATCATCAATACCTACAAACCAATGGGTACATCTAATTCAAAATCCACACTCTTAATGAATGAAGTAAAGTCATCGCAAACTACTGCATTTTGGTTGTCAGTTTTAGCTGGATGGTTTAAGCCGAACGACCCCGAGCAGTCTAGATTGATCCTGAAGATTGCTGATAAAGCTTGGCAAGTTAAGGATGACCTATCACCAGCGACCGGAGACGACGCGATTTTTTCAAAGCATCTAGCCCTTGGGGCCTTGGCAGAAATTTATTATCGTTTTCGTGAAAATCCACTACTTCTTGAACGTTGCATAGCTGCCGCTCGGATGCAAGTAGAAATGCAGTCAGAGGCAATGAAAGCCCACATTAGGCAAGAAAAGCGTCTTGCCGCACCTGGAAAGAAAAACCAACCAATTATTTATCCCAGTCACAAAGGGTTCAAAAGGCTGGCAATTATTCTTGAAAAAGAAAAACGCTATGAAGACGCCCTTGAACTGCTGGAGGAAGCTGCAACTAGTAAATGGGATGGCGATTGGGATAAACGAATCGAGCGAATCAAAAAGAAAGCTCGCTCCCAAAAATGTTGAAAATCATCTAAATCCCGTATGGGATAACGTCGTCAATAAACGTTTCCCGCACAGGGGTCGCGGTGCCGGTGTGTTGGCGGTGGCATTCGATCAGGTCAAGTAGTAGGCCGAGGGGCATGTGCCAGGTTTCCGCCTGCCCCAAACCCAGGACAGTTACGCCCCAGTGGAGCAGGCGGATGAACGTGGCCTCATCACTGTCTGCTACTCGGCCTGCTGGTCTTTTCCCACCGGTTCCTGGGAGACAACCTCACGCCTGGTGCCGTTCACCAAAGCGGCCGTGATGGCCTCACGGTAGCCAGCCAAATCAGCCGGACACGTCAGCAACTCAACCAGGTCTTCGGTGAGCAACTCCTGCTTGTCCTCAGGATGGGCAAAGTTGTGGATTTGGATGCCCTGGTTAGCCAGCAGGGTGACGATCCAGATGATCTCACCCAAGGCTTGGTCCATATCCTCACCCGTGAGGAGTTTTTCACCGAGCTGGTCTAGGCCCCCGTAGCGGGCCGCGATCTTACGTGTCGCCCCCGTCGAGAGGACGAGGGTGTACTCACGGCCTGCGATGGTCACAGAAGCGGTGCGGCCATCGAGTGCGGGGTTTTCCATGGTCAAGGTTTCGCTACTCATGATTCAGTCTTCTCCTTCCTGCCTCAGGCGCCCTTGGGGGTGATGGTGGGTTCGTAAACCTTCTTGTACCAATCCGTAATCGTCTGGGCCTTGACTCCATCGGCTCCTTCGGTGACTTCGGCCTTCCACGGGTGCAGGCCGTTCTTCTCCGCCTTGTTACGCCGCATGATCGTCCCCTCAATCGAAGGGGTCGCAAAACTAATGCTGTCGCCCTTGGTGTTCAGGGATGTGGCGGGCGGTGCGAACTTGACCCGATAGAGCCAAAAGTACGTGTACTTACCGTTGGAGCGGCGGGCGCGGAAAGAGATAGCGACCGGCTTGGCCCCATCCTCACTTGTGGCGACCAGGACCTTATTGTCATCGAGGGTGCAGCCGGTCAATTCCGCTGCGACCTCGGGCTTGAGATCATCAATGCCCAGGGTGAGGGTGCCGGATTTGAACTCCTTGACCACCTCTGATGCACCGTCGTCGGCGTAGAGGATGGCCTCTGCTAGTTCGACAGACAACTCTGCGGAGATTGCTTTGGCTAGGGGCTTGGGAGTGGCGTAGGTTTCCTCACCACTCTCGTTTTCGGTGATGGTTGCGTAGTAAAGCTTGTCAAGACCAATCGTGGCCATGGCGATGTCCTCCTTCAAAGACAAATGCGGGTGGATATGAAAAGACCCCCAGACTTAGTGGGGGTCTACTGCGAGGGCGACTTCGATGACGTAATGGTGGTAACCGGCCTCTGGGTCATGCCCGATGTAGCGGCGCTCGGTAATCGTCAGGCCGGCGTTGCGGAGCATTGGTGGGATGTTGGTGGCGTGCAGTTTGTAACTGCCGGTAGTGAAAATGTTGACCCGCACGTACTGGATCTCCACACCAGGCGCGTTGTCTGCGTGCAGGTCATACACATCGGCCAAGGGTGTTAAGACGATGTAGTTGCCTACCTGTTGGGGTGGGAAAGAACCGGTGAACACTGGCATGCCAAGCCCGTTAAACAACCGCATCAGCAACTCAAGGCACTCCATTTACCTCACCCGCCTTTCATCCGGTTGTGCAGGACTTGTTTCATCGCTTCTAAGCAGGCACGGCGAGATGAGGCTCTGGCTGGGCGCAGGAATGGGCGTGGCGTTTGCCCGGCCTTGCCGTATTCGAGGACATTGGCGATCAGGGCGTTCGGCCTATCATCCCTGCGGTTCTCGGTGAAGCCGACTTTCACATTGTGATCACCCCGCCTATCCACCCTCGCCGGAGACAAACCGAGCGCACCAAGGAGTTGGCCGGTAGAGCGAGACTTGCCCTTCGTGCCAGAACCGATTGCGGCACTCAGGTTGCCTCTTACTTTAGCTTCGACTACGCGGCCGCCGGCAGTGACAGCCTCTTCGGCGATGTCGGGCATTGCTGTGGTGATGTGTGCGAATTGTTCCAACGTTTTGGTGGGCATTTTGATGCTGCTTTTAGCCACGGTGCACCTCCTTGCGTAGGAACAGGATGAGGTAGCGGCCTCGGTTTTTCACGTTCTCAATCCCCATGATCGTGAACGTGTTTCGTTCGATGAACACCTGCCCTCCGACCACTGGGGTGAACCCCTTGGGGGTGCGGATGGTTGCCATGGCATCGACTTGGTGAAAACCAGCAAGGTTCGCCCACCTAGTCGTAGCAGAACGCTCCTCAAACGCCCCACGCCACTCATGACCACTGCGCGAAGCCGGGCGGGCAAACCCCTCCCTATCGGCAATCATCTGCGAATCCAAGAAAAGCATGCGCGTACTTAAACGACCAACACCCATCACCACTCACCTCCCTCTTTTTTAGACTTTCCAATCGCGATCCAGAATCAGTAGCCGGTTGACGGTCTCCCACACCCGGGCGGCGGCATGCGTGTTATCAGCGAAAAACCCGCCGGTCGAGCCGTCCCTGGATTCGTAGAAGTGGGTGGCCAGCATGATCACCGCACGGTATGTCGACTCCGACAACGGGTGATGCTCGTAGTGGCCTGGGGGCAGGTGCTGGTAGGAGGTGGCGTAATCCAATCCCGCCTGAATCAGTTCACCCAGCAACTCATCATCCTGGGAATGCTCAAGCACCAGATTGGCCTTGAGCGCCGACAGGAACTCGCCTTGGTTAAACATGCGTGACATGGCTTTACGCCACCTCCCCTCCAACAACTGGCAGTGGGTTACTGCTTCTGAACAAGGACCTTGACGGCTTCAGGCAGAATCAACTTGCCGTCGACGCGTTGGGTTGCCATGAACCCCACCTGACCAGTGGTCGCAAACAGTTCATTGAGGCGCTTGAAAGAGCGGCCCGCACGGTCAGCAATCCAGTAGTAGGACAGGTCACCGAAGGCCACGGTCTTTGCCCCGGCCTTAATCTCCGGCACAAAGCTGGAGGTATAAATGGGGCGGCCTAGAATCATGTCCGGGGAACCTGCAGTCAAAGCGGGCTGCCACAGGTACTGGCCCTGATTGTCCTTCAGCTTGCGAATCGCCTTGACCGTGGAGTCGTTGGTCAGCCACACGGCGTTCTTCCGATACGGGCTACGCAGCGCATAGAACAAATCGATGAGTTCGTCTGCGGTGATCGCGGTCTGGCCGGCAGCCTTCAGGCCCTCCTGTGCACCATCAGTCTTGTGGAAGATACCGGTGGGCTTATTAGACCCATCCCCAACAAGGAACGCCTCTTCTTCAGCAGCGCCGATCCTGCGCCCGAACTCGTTTGCCAGGTAGGCCTCGATGTTGAACGCAGAGTCAGCCAAGAGCTCTTCACTGACCTTGATGAAGGTGGAGAGTTTATAAGCCCCCAGCGTGACTTGCTTGAAAGCCTCATCAGACTCGGTGACTGCTGCCCCTTCATCGAGCCAGTTAGCCTTCCCGTGGGTCGCCACGACAGGGATCTTACGATCACCCGATGTGGTGGTAATCCGCTTAGCCAGAGAACGAATAATGTTCTCCTCGTTGAGCGCTTCGACCAAAGTGCGTTCGAACTCGTCCGGTACTAGGTAGCCGCCTTCAGTGTCAGCACCTTCCTTCAAGTCGTTGCGTACTTCGAAGGGGTTGGTGGCCATGCGCATGGCGTTCCAAAAGTTCTCGCGGTATTCATCCGTAGCCCGGAACGGCACATGTTTATGCCCCTCAGGAGCCACGGACCCAGGGGTCATCGCCAAAGGCGCGGCCACCGGCTTAGAGAGCTGTGCGTCAAGCTCGGCGGCGCGTTCAGCGCGCGCGATCTCGCGACCGAAGGCTTCGATTTCGGCTTCCATACGAGCGTAAGTCTCATCATCCTCAGCCGTCAGGATCCCGTTATTGGCGCTTTGGCGTTCAGTGAGGAAGGCCTTGGCTTTCTCCCAGGTCTCGGCACGGCGGGTTCGCAGGTCATTAATCATCGTTGTAGTCATGATGTGTCCTTTCAAAACACAAAGGGGTGGATTGGGTATGAGAAAAGCCCCGGCGCATCGGGCGCTAGGGCTTCAAGTGATCGAGGGCGGATAACAGGTCGCTGACCGCGCGGCCAGCAGGTGGCGGTGGATCAGGCTCCGCTACTAGTGGGAGTGGTTCTTGGCCACCAGTGAGGTCTGCGTTGATGGCATCCAACAGTGAGTTGGTGACAGCGCGACGGGAAAACACCATCGCGGACACGGGCTTATCGGGCTGTGCGGCCGGGAACGGCGAGCCAGGAGTGATCAGTCCGTCTGCGAAACCAAGCTCAATAGCTTTGTTCACGTCCATCCAAGTCTCCGCATCCATCAACTCACTGAGCTCCGCGCGGCTAAGGTGGCTGCGCAGTTCGTAGGCGTTGAGGATGGATTCCTTGACCTCGGCCAACATGGACACCGCGCGGAGCATCTCCTCGCTGTCGCCGATGGCGGCGGTCATGGGGTTGTGAATCATCAACATCGCAACCGGCGACATGAGCACCTCGCTGCCTGCCATCGCGATGACGGATGCGGCTGATGCGGCGAGGCCGTCGATTTTGACGGTGACGTGTCCTGGGTAGTCCATGAGCATCGAATAAATCTCGGCAGCCGCCACTACATCCCCACCAGGGCTATTGATCCACACGATAATGTCACCATTACCGCTCATGAGTTCGTCGCGAAATTGCTGGGGTGTGGTTTCGTCCCCGAACCAAGACTCCGGCGCAATCGGCCCACGCAGTTCTAGTACGCGCTTGCCATCCGGGCTGGTGGTGTAATCCCAAAATCGCCTGGTGCTAGTGGGTGTCTTCATGTTCGGGTCGGCTCGTGTTGTCGCCGTCATCTGCATCCTCCTCGCTTTCACTATTGATGTCGTTTTCTTGTGCTGGTTGGCTATCCCGCATCTGGCGGTGGGTGTAGTAGCTACCCGCTTGGTTGAGTGGGAGCATGTTGCCGTTAACCAGGTAAAGGTCCCCGCCATCCTCGGTTGAGATGAGGTCGAGGTTCTCTAACTGGCGGATGTCGTTGGCGCTCATCCACCCGTTCTGGCGAGCAACCGCATACCCCTGCATCCGCGACGCGTAATCCCCACGCAACAGGCCCTCAAGATTGAAGGCGATTGAGTACTTCTCCCGGTCAGCCCCGGTGAGCAGGGTTTTGGTGAGGGCTTGTTCCCACCTGATCACCCAAGGGTCAAGCGTGTATTTCACGAACTCGAGGCTTTGTTGCTCAATGTTGGAAAAGCTGCTCTTTTCGAGGTCGCCGACCATGTGTGGTGGGATGCGGAAGATACGGGCGATTTCGTTGATCTGGAACTTGCGGGTCTCCAAGAACTGCGCCTGCTCCGGCGAAATGCCGATAGGCGTGTACTTCATCCCCTCCTCGAGCACCGCGATCTTGCCCGCATTCTCGCTGCCGCCGAAGGTGGACTGCCATGATTCGCGTACCCTTGCTGGGTCACGAATCGTGCCCGGATGCTCAAGCACCCCACCGGGCGCGGCACCGTTGGCAAAGAACCTAGCCCCGTATTCTTCACAGGCCAGCCCCATGCCAATCGCGTTACGGGCCATCTGAATCGGGCTGTAACCAACCAGCCCATCAAAACCGAGCCCGGGAATATGGAGGACGTCGGCTGGGGATAAAACAACCACCGGCGGCTTACCGGTGGTTTGAGGACGATAGGTGTAACGCAATAGGCCCGTGTCCGGATCCCTATCGACAATCATCTGCGATGGTAGTAGCGGGTATAGGCCGATGACCTCACCGCGCCCGTTCCTGATGACTTGGGCATAAGCGTTACCCCACAGCAGCAGGTGGGTCATGAGGGTCTCGCGGAACACAAACGAGGTCATCTCCGCGTTCGGCTCATCATGGAGCACCCGATACAACGGATGGGTGGTCGCTCGTTCGTTGCCACCCGTGCTGCCTTCGCGCTGCTGGTACAAGTGCAGCGGTAGGGATGCGACGGCCTCAGCCAAAATACGGACACAGGCGTAGACGGCAGTCATCTGCATAGCCGAGCGCTCCGTCACCGTCTTACCGCTACTAGTTGGAGATGCGAAGAACTCAGTATTGGTCAACGACCAACTGTTTGTCGGTTCGGGTGGTTTGAGGCCGAGCCAGGATAGGAAGCCCATGCGTTTGTTCCTTTCAGGGAGGACAATGGAAAAAGGAAGCAGCGTGTTTTAGAGAGGTGGTAAGTCTGCTGTGGTGGCTGGTAGGAGCCGTACTTGTGTTGTTCCTTTGGCATGAGGTCGAGGAATAACGAGTTTTGCTGCCATGGCTACACCGCAACCGTGAACACCTGCTCGCACTGATGAAGAATCTGAGGCTCCAACCGGTAGCGTTCACACGGATCGCCCTTGAAGAGTTGACACTCTTGAGCGTGATCGCACTGTTTTTGCCGCCGGTGTGGTTTACAGCCGCCACGATTGCTTACGGATTTCACCTAGCCGTTCATTGCGTCCAGATGCTTGTGACCTACCAGCGTGGCTGCTTCCTGCCTCAGTGGTCAGCCCCCATCCAGTTGCCGATCGTGGCACTACTGATATGGGGCATGTCCCATCACCACAGCAGCGGTCTGCTGACCGCCAGCCTCATCATGATCGGCGTCATGGTACTGAACCTGGTGCTCATGCATGCTCTGACCGTCCGCCTACAACAGCAGTAGCCCGCGCCTGTCGTAGACCGACTCGCTGGCTGGGCCTACTCCGCATCTGATGGCTCTGTCTAGGCCCATGATGGTGACGACAACGCCGTCAATCTTCTCAGTGGATTTTTCTTTGTCGGGTTTGATGTTGCCAGCTGGGCGTCAGTGCATACATAAAAATTTACAACAGATATTATTGCTATAAGGGTAGTTATTTCACTAGCAGTGTTCAGCGTAAGTATTAGAAGATTTACTCCCATTAGACGCTGGTCAAGATAGGTTTAATACCGCGGACAGTATACACATATGTGAATACGCAAACAGTCCACAAACAGGCCGTAAAAATAGCGGCATAGATTAGGGTTGATTCGAAATAATGTAGCGCGCCACTTGGCATCCAATACAACATACCGCTCGACTGTCCCAGCCAATAAAGTACCACCCACACCGGCAAACTTAGCCGCCCGTATTTGTGCCCAATTAGGGCTATGGTAAGCATCGTCAAGCTTAGGATAATAATCCCTTGTAGGCCGCTAAACATCTGAAACCCGACGCCATGTGAGAAGAATTCTTTATCAAATACCACCTGGCCGGGACGAAATTTAAATCTGGGAGCACTCCAGATACTCCACATCACCCCGAGCGGAGATACCAACAAAATCAGAACAGAAATAAACAAAATTTCGGTGAAAGCTCGCAGTCGCATTGGGCGAGGGCTATTCAACTCCACCCAGGGCATTCGCGGCAAAAAACAAAGCAAAGCTACCCATGTGAACACCAATACTGCGATGGTAGACGGCTTCACGGCAACAACAAAACCTGATGAGGGCAGATAAAATATAACCCCTACTAGGTGCGCCACGTAAACAGCTAATACCCATGCGCATACACTAACAATCACCGGATAGAGAAAGCCAGGTCTTGGTTTCATCTACTCAATCCCTTACCTGAAATTTTCCTTACTTAACTTGCAGGTGGCGATGGAGTCTCGATGCTTAAGTAACCATTGCTGATATTCGGCTGTGGACAATTTAGTCAGGAAGGCCAGTTGAGGGCTTGCATCAGCCGAAATCGTGTGTTCGCTTTCCTGCCCAGTTTCCTCGTTGACACCATAAACGAGATCCATCGGCAGCTTCGCACGCAACAGCAGGGAATTTCGCAAATCGTCATAAAACTGAGCTTGATTTGAGCAAGCATCGCTATGCCCGCCACTTGCGAAAATGTTGTAGGCAATATTGCTAAAAGTCACCTGCTCCCATTCTTGGCGAGTTTTGAAGTTACCAGGATTTTGCAGAGTAAGCGGGCCAATAATCGCACCTTCAGCAAAACCGATTGGGGTTTTAGGGTCAACCCAAGCGTTGGGTAACTGTGCAAATAATTGCTGGAAATGCTCCTTCAAACTAGGTATTAGTGTTGCTTGGGCAATAGGCAAGCACAAACGATACTCGCCTATTACCTCACACTTTTGACGATCGTCCTCGTACTTGGTTAGTACCGGAGACATCAAAATGCTGGACGCAAACACAAGCGCAGGCGCCAGAAGATATACTAAACCGACAATGGCAAAGCTCCTCCGCCCCGTAAGCGCATAAGAATTGAAACGCATCAGCGCATACACCCCGCAAACACTTAGCAGAACGAAGTAAACCAAACGAATCAGCTCAGTGGACATCACAAAATCAGTGGGGTAACTTACTAGGCTAGTACCCCACATAAACGCTAGCGAGAGGCTCGACTTACCGGTTCCTGCCAATAAAAATACGTTCATAATAACCGGCACAAAAACCACTAACGCAGACAAAAGTGGGGTAAGCACGAGCTTCCACTTCGGCGGCAACAGGTTAGCTAAAACCATCGCCAATGTTGCCGCAGCAAACAACGAGATTATCAAAACAAGAAAAGCTATCAAGTCTATGAGCCTAAACCTCACTGCTGCGCTGCGTACTAACATATAGCCCCAGCCGAGTATAGGTCCAACTACTGCTGCGCCCCATATCGTAAATGCAAAAGGAAGGATTCGACGGGTAGGCGAGAGCACTGTGAGCGGCCCAATCACCACTGACTTTTTACCTTGCGGGTCAAAAAATATGGCAGCTGCCAACCCGATAATCACCACAGGTACGATTAGCTGCTCTTGCAGCTGAGGAATTACCACTCGTAAATCTGGGTTCGGCCAGGTGGGAATGAGTGCCACCGATTGCACCAGACACACCAGAGCTAAAAAGGCAGTCAGACCCAATAGCCACCAGGTTTTTATAGGGAAAATCAGTCCACGCATCAGCCTTAGCCTTTCCCCTACTGCCTATTCGGAATACGCGCCAAAGCCGCCTGATACCCACATTCGAGGATGTTCAACCCTGGTGAAGGGTTGCGCTCGCCCAAAGCATTAAGGTCATCCACTGTACCGTCAAAAGTAATCAGTCCTGAGTTCATCACCAACACACGGCTGGCCACTGCCGCTAAATCCTCTACTAAATGCGTAGAAATCAAAATCACAGATTCACGCGACAATTCAAGCAGAAGGTTACGGATACCGGCCCGTTGTAGCGGATCTAAACCCACCGTCGGCTCGTCCAACAGAGCAACGCGAGGGCGATGCACCAACGCACAGGCAATACCTAGGCGCTGGCGCATCCCACCCGAAAGTGAACGAGCTAACACGTTAGCTTTCCCACCCAAATGGGTAATCTCAAGAATCTCA
The DNA here is from genome assembly GCF_001907245.1 of Boudabousia liubingyangii. Lineage (GTDB taxonomy): Bacteria > Actinomycetota > Actinomycetes > Actinomycetales > Actinomycetaceae > Boudabousia > Boudabousia liubingyangii. Next base: position 337,200 of record NZ_MQSU01000003.1, on the reverse strand, counting down.
CTAATGGCTCTACCGGCTTCATTCCTATCGATACCATGCGCCCACGCTGCATAAATGAGGTTGCGCTCGACTGTAACAAAATCCATCAAATCGAAATGCTGTGGTAAATAGCCTAGCCGCCGTTTTTCTGAGCGATCCATTCGAGTTAGAGACTTACCATTGATAAGGATTTCGCCTTTCTGCAAAGGTAACATTCCCACCACAGATTTCATCAACGTTGATTTGCCCGCACCGTTAGGTCCCAAAAGCCCGTAAACACCAGGCTCGGCGCGTAGCGAAACCCCTTTTAGTGCATGAAAATTGCGATAGGAAAAATGCAGATTGCGAATTTCAATCATGCGAAATCACGGCCTACAGTTGAATGTCAGGCGAATACTTCACTGCTCCAGTTGAAGACTCAACATAAGTATACACATATGCGCCTTTACCAGCAGTTGAAGTTTTCGCAGAGACATCGAGTTGAATCGTATTTACCGGGCCCTTCTGATTAACTGCCAAGCGAGTGTCTGGCCCCCAGTTGTTAGTCCACATGCTAACCCGGACCCAGTCCACCGTATTGATACACCCATGCCGTCCACCAATACCTTTTACGTAACTACCTGAAATGGTAGGACGGTAACTGTAAAGTTCACAAGGCACATGCGCCCTGCTGCGCTCGGCAGCATTAGCTATTGAAATACCACCCACAGTACCTATAGTCAACGCAGTAATCAATGCAAGTCCCGAGAACTTCCTAATTGCTGAATACTTCATTGTTAGCTCCTTTGCTATTCAAATTAATTGGAAGTATTTGCATTTTCATCATACTTTACATCATCTAATAAATCAATCATGATTAAATACTTTTCATGTTTTCTATATAACCAGCAATCCTCGCTTATCGTAGACGCTCTCGCTGGCTGGCCCGACCCCGCATCTGATTGCTCGGTCTAGCCCCATGATGGTGGCCACGACACCGTCGATTTTCTCGGTGGATTTTTCTTTGTCGGGTTTGATGTTCCCAGCCGGATCTTGGCGGATGAAGATGTTGTCCATCATCCACCGCAAAACCGGATGCCCATCATGAGCCAACTTGCCCTCCAGCACCAGCTTCATTAGCTCTTTGGTTGGTGGGGACATGTCTTTGAAGCCTTGGCCGAACGGGACGACGGTCAGACCCATGGCATCGAGGTTTTGGGTCATTTGGACAGCGCCCCACCTATCGAACGCCACCTCCCGCAAATCAAACTCCTCACTGATTTGCTCGATGGCTTGTTCAATCGCCGCGTAGTGGACGACGTTGCCCTCGGTGAGGTTGAGGTGGCCTTGGCGTGCCCAGAGGTCGTATGGAACCCGATCACGCAAGACACGGCGGTCAATGTTGTCCTCGGGAATCCAAAAGTGCGGGAGGACAAAGTATGGCTCATCAACGTCTTCTGGCGGGAAGACTTGGACGAACGCCGTGATATCCGTGGTGGATGAGAGGTCAAGCCCGCCGTAACAGACCCGGCCCCGCAGTTGGTCTGGGGTGAAATGGCGTTGGCAGTTATCCCAGGCGTGCATGGGCATCCACCGCACGGACTGTTTCACCCACTGGTTCAATCTGAGTTGGCGGAAGGAGTTTTCTTCGGCCGGGTTTTGCTTCGCACTCTCACAGGCGGCCCTCACTTTGTCGATGCCGACCGTGATGCCTAGGGATGGGTTGGCTTTCGCCCAAACGGTTTCGTCGGTCCAGTCATCGTCTTGGTCTGCTCCGTAAATGACTGGGTAGAAGGTGGGGTCGATCTTCCTGCCCTCAAGGATGTCTTGGGCTTTTTGGTGCGTCTCATAGCAAATGCTGTTCGTGTCTGACCCTGCCGTCGTAATCAAGAAGTAGAGGGGCTGGGTGCGGGCATCGCCGGAGCCTTTGGTCATGACGTCGAAGAGGCGGCGGTCGGGTTGGGTGTGCAGCTCGTCAAAGACCACGCCGTGAATGTTGAACCCATGCTTGGAATACGCCTCAGCCGAGAGAACTTGGTAGAAGCTGTTGGTGGGCTGGAACACGATGCGCTTCTGGGAGGCAAGAATCTTCACCCGGCGGGACAGTGCCGGTGAGTTGCGGACCATGTCGGCTGCGACCTCGAACACGATGGATGCTTGCTGTCGGTCTGCTGCGCACCCGTAGACCTCGGCCCGCTCTTCACCATCCCCACACGTGAGCAACAGTGCCACGGCGGCAGCGAGCTCGCTCTTGCCCATCTTTTTGGGGATTTCAACGTAGGCGGTGTTGAACTGCCGGAACCCATCCGCCTTGAGGGTGCCGAACAGGTCACGGATGATCTGCTCTTGCCAATCAATCAGTTCGAAGGGTTTACCGGCCCAGCGGCCTTTGGTGTGGGTTAGGGCCTGGATGAACGCAACCGCATAATCAGCAGCATTACGGTCGTAGTGGGAGCCGTCTGCCATGAAACGAGTCGGCTCATAACTACTCAGGCGACGCATCATGGTTTGCTCCCTTCCTGGTTTGGTGGTTTGCGGCAGTTCTCTGTACGGGAACCGACTGGACTGATGACGGCCGGTAAGTGATTGCGGGGCATAGAAAAGGCCCCACCGACTTGGCGGAGCATCAGCGTTGAAAAAGGCCAGGCCCCGGCGGTCGGCTCGGGGTGGCTTGCCTAGGAGGCCTAAGCGTTGTTGATTGCCCAGGTCAAGGCTTCTGGGTAGCCTTCGGCGCGCATGTAGTTGTTGTCGAAGCCTTCTTCGTTCCAGGTGGCTAGCTGGTAGGTGCCACCGGGTTGTTTGGTGTAGATGGCGGGGACTTTGCGCCACCCGGTCGCATTCGCCCAGGTGGTGTAGATCAGCGCGTATTTGCCTTCTCCGATTGGGATCCAGACGTTGTCGATGCCGTGGCTTCCCACCCGGGCTGCCTCATCCTCATCGTTGATGATTTGTGGGGCTGGGTGGATGACCTTGGTGTCGGCCTCGGTGTAGACCTCGTCCTCGGTCTTGACTACCTGGGTGATGCCTTCGGTGTGTGCGGCGTCTAGGCCGGCTTGGAAGGCCTGCTCCATCAGGCGGCGAAGCGACCCGATGGTCATTTCGGCCCAGTCGAAGCCATCGGAGCCCCTCGATAAGAGAGTGTCGATGCCGGCGTATTCGTCAGCCTTGGCAATGGCCTCGAGGCGGATGCGAAGCGCCCCGGTGGTGATGACTTCGGTTTCTTCCTTGGTGGTATTCTTGGTGTTCATTGTCGTTGTTCCTTTCGGCTTGCTGTGTTCCTGTGTTCCAGGTGTTACAAGTAAGCCTTAGAAACACACCTTTATCCAGTCATTTCCCCTTGAAAACAGAGGGAAAAGTAGCGGTGTACATCTCTAACCCAGCACCCCGGACAGGCTCTGGTTTTGGTGGTAAAAAAAAACCGCAGCCACCAAGCATTGGGTGGTGCGGTTTGGTCTCGCGGTTCTGCCTGTCTAGGCGGGTTAGTGGGTGATGGCCCAGGCGATCGCGCTGCCATTGTCCGCGAAGTACTCATCCGAGGAGGCTTCGAGGCTCAGGGCGCATTCGCTTACCGGTCTGGCGTCCTTGCCCCAGCCGGGGATCGGGACCTCGGCCAGGCGGTAGGTTTCGGCCTGCCAGCCGTTGTCCTTTCCGCTCAGGTAGCGGTAAGTGGCTACCAGGATGCGGTCCCCGTGTTGGAGGATGATGCGCTGTGCGGTGGTCTCGGCCAGGGTCTCCATCGTGGTCTTCGTGGTGTTCATTGTGCTTGCCCTTCCTTGCGGTGTAGGTGCTTTGTTCTTGTGTAACTATTAGTCACTTACACCGGCGGTTTTATCCAGTCGTTTCCCGCTTATTTGCAGGGGTTTTCTAGAGGTGTACATCTCTAGTTCACGGCCTGTGCGTGGGCGAAGCCGATACGGTAGGCATCAATGAGTATGGCACGCAACTCAACCGTGTCGATTTCGAACGGCCCGAGCTCCTCACACCTAGTTGGGGTCAGGGTGATGAAGTCTGGTTCGTAGTCCTCACAGACCACTTCTAGGGCGCGAATTACTTCAACGGGTGCTTGGCCCTGCTCGGCGGCGTACCAGGCGGTTGCCCACTCGGGCACTCCCAGGCAGGCCAGCCCCTCAGGCAGCCCACTGTCGGCCTGCATCGGGGTGTATTCCGTGGTCAGGGTGGGGGCGGGGATGGTTGCGGTGGTCATTGTTGTCTCCAGATTTCTCGGTGGTCAGCGGGTGCTGGCCGGTTACTTGTGTCAACAACAATCAACGCTTACTTCCACAGTTATATCCAGCCCAAAAGCCGCTTATTCACCGGTTAATAGTAGCGGTGTGCATCTCTTGCAAAACACCAACCAGCACCCCGGGGTGGGCGCTGGCCAGCGGTGCTTTAGAGGAGCGTGTAGGAGTCCTCCCCAGGCACCAGCCCCAAGGTGGAGCCGTTATCCCAGTTGACGTGGATGGTCCCTAGGTCGTCAACATTGTTGATAGTGCCCTCCGCACCTGGGGTGAGGCTGGTGTAAGGGTCACTCGTGTCATCGAGGCGGATCCTGCGCCCCACCAGCGAGCCTTCTTTTGTGTCTGCTTCTTTTGGTGGGGTTCGCCAGGCCGCCGACCCAGACAGGTCACCCATCAGCGTCTTGCGTAGCGCTTTGTGTTCGGGGCCGATGAAGCCCAGACGTAGCAGGAAGCAGCGCATCGCATACCTCGGGTTACTTTCCTCCTTAGGCTTGGCGGTCACACGTTTGGCCTCCATAGCCATGGTGAGCATCGCACCAATCAACTCGGTGAGGGCATGAGCCTGAGCTGGGGTGCAGGGGCGGGCAGTCCAGGGCATCCGCACTTCATCGTCAGTGACCTCGATAGGCAGGGCCTCAAGGTCCAGTGCAGCCTGAATCAGCGGACCCTTCGCACCCACCAGCGCCTGGAACCGCTCCAAGGCAGCGTCAGTGAGGGCGCTGCGTGGGATGGTGACAGTCACGCCGTCAGCCACCAGCTCCTCTGGCTCCGCCTCGCCGGGTGTGGCTTGGGGTTTGGTGGTGCGGGGTTGTTTGGTTTCGAGCCAGTGGCGTAGGTCGAAGAGGTTGTCTGGGTAGAAGTCATCCTCCCCAAGCAGCCCCAGCAGGTCGCGCACATCCTTCTTAGAAGGCCCCTTACCCTCCCACCTGATCGTGCCGTTACGGGCGACGGTGGCGGGGCCGACCTGGTACTCGTAGCTAGGTGCTCCCAGATACTGGGCTCTAAGCCCGTAGAGTGCTCGGAGGTTAGTGACGATGGTGCCGCGTTTACCGGCCGGCAGATCGTAATCGAAGGTGATGCTCATGGTTGTGTGTTCTCCCTTGTGGCTTGTCGGGTTTTTCTGTCAACAACATGAACCCTTAGAAACACAGGTTTATCCAGTCCAAACCGGCTTAAACGCCAAGGAATGTAGCGTTCTAGAGCACACCTCGAAGTAAGGTTTTGGCTGCCCCGGACAAGCGGTGGCATCACTTATCCGGGGCCAAAAAGCCAGCCAGTTCCCACACAGAGAACTACCCCTCACCCTCACTGTCGGAGTCGGGTTGGGCCTGTTCAAAGGACAACTCCTGCCCATCACGGATGACTTTGATTCCGGAGGTGGCTCCTGCGAGCTCGCGGTAGCGGTTGATGATGACATCGGCGTACTTCGGATCGAGTTCAACCAGGCGGGCTACGCGCCCGGTCTGCTCAGCCGCCACCAAAGTAGAACCAGACCCGCCGAAAGCATCAAGAACTATCTGATTCGACAGCGAGCTGTTCAAAATCGGGTATGCGATGAGCTCCACCGGCTTCATCGTGGGGTGGTCCGTGTTTTTGCGGGGCTTATCGAAGCGCCAGATCGTCGATTCTTTGCGTCCGGTGTACCACTGATGGCGTCCCTTCTTCTTCCACCCAAAAAGCACCGGCTCATGCTGCCACTGATAAGGCGAACGCCCCAGCACAATGGATTGCTTGACCCAAATACAACAACCAGACAGGTAGAACCCGGCGTCGTCGAAGGCCTTACGGAACGCATAACCCCCAGTATCGGAATGGAAGACGTAAATGGAGGCGTCATCAGCCATCACCGTCTCAAGGGCAGTGAAGGCTTTGGTGAGGAAAGCGACGAAGGAGTCGTTGTCCATGTGATCGTTCTGGATAGAACCAGCCGAGCCTTGATAGTTGACGTTGTAGGGCGGGTCAGTGACCACCAGATTCGCCTTCTCATCACCCATCAAGGCTGCGAAGGTGTCTGGGTTGGTGGAGTCTCCGACGATGAGGCGGTGGCGGCCGAGCTGCCAGATGTCGCCGGTGCGGGACATTGCGGGTTTGGCTAGTTCTGCCTCGACATCGAAATCATCCTCTTCGATTCCACCGGCTAACTGGTCACGGAAGAGGGCGTCGACTTCGGCGGGGTCGAAACCTGTCAGGGTCACATCGAAATCCTCAGCCTGAAGGTCAGCAATCAACAGGGCCAGTTTGGACTCATCCCACTCACCCTTGACCTTATTAAGCGCCACGTTCAACGCTTTTTCTTTGGCCTCGGGAAGATCAACGACCACGCATTCAATTTCGGTGTGTCCGAGTGCGGTGAGGACCTTGAGGCGCTGGTGGCCTCCCACCACACGCCCGGTCGCCTCGTTGAAAATGACCGGTTCGACGTAACCAAACTCCTCGACTGACCTCTTCAACTTTTCGAACTCGGGGTCGCCTGGTTGGAGGTCTTTGCGGGGGTTGTAGTCCGCCGCCTGCAACTTGTCCACGGGGATGGTTTTGATGTTCATGCTCATCGCTGCGCCTCCTCGTTGGTTTCGCAGTGGCGGGCCTTGGCGTGATCGATAACTTGGGTTTTGAGATCCCAAGCACCAATGGTGTCTTCCCATCCGGGGTAGGCACCGTTTATATATCCGAAGTGTCCGTATGCGCTGTAGCGAGCGTAACCATGGCGGCGCAGTTTGAAACGATCGATGATTGCGCCCGGCCGCAAACTGTAGAACTCCAACAGTGCTAGGCGAATATCCTCATCAGACACTTCTGGAATATTGGTGCCGTGGGTGTTGATGTCGAAGGCGACCGGGTCGGCCTTTCCAATCGCGTAACTAATCGAGACCGTGCAGCGCTTGGCAAGACGGCTCGCTACCACCTGCTTGGCGAGGAAGCGCGCCATGTAAGCACCCGTGCGGTCGACCTTGGTCGCATCCTTACCAGAAAACGCGCCACCACCATGGGGTGCATGACCACCATAGGTGTCAACCATGAGCTTGCGACCCGTCAGGCCTGTGTCTGCTCCCGGGCCACCTTTGACGAACCGGCCCGAAGGATTCACAAGGACGGTGGTGTACTGGAGAGTATCGATTCCGATCGCCTCTAAGCATGGGGCGACAATCTTAGAAATCACTTCCCGGCGCAGCTCCTCTAGGTCCTTGGCCGCATTGTGCTGGATGGATACGACGACGGTGGGTGCAGTAATCGGCGTGCCATCCTCATCAACGGTGAGGGTGACTTGGGCTTTGCCATCCGGGCCGATACCAGCAATGGTTCCTTGCTCACGCGCCTGGTCCAAGCGGGCGCAAATCTCATGCGCAGCAACAAGTGAGGCTGGCAAGAAATCCTTGGTAGCATCAGTGGCGTAACCATAGACGCTGCCCTGATCACCTGCGCCAAGATCCGAGAACGCCCCCGCGTGTTCCGCGCCACCTTCGCGGGTCTCCAACGCCGTGTCCACCCCACCGGCGATGTCACTGGACTGCTTCGTGACGTTGACACTGACGAGGTATTTCCAAGGCTGGTAGCCGAGCTGGGCTAGGGTCGAGCGCACTACTTGGCGAATCTTCACCTTGCCGTTGCAGGTGATTTGCCCGGCAACGGTGATGAGGTGGTTGGATGCCATAACCTCTACCGCGCAGCGTGAAGCGGGGTCTTCCCATAGACACTCATCGAGAATCTCATCAGCAATCCGATCACAGAGCTTGTCTGGGTGACCGGCACAAACAGACTCACTAGTCTCTAAACGGATAGCATGCGGGGTCTTTGAAGTTAGAGCAGTAGAAGTCATGGTTAGTCCTTTGAAGTAATCAGTAGGGAAAACAGGTAGACCCCCACCAAAAACGGTGGAGGCCAAAAAGAAAGAAGACAGACCCTAGTTAGCGGCTTTGCAGGAGCCTCTCCATCGGGTCCGAAGGTAGCGGGGTGTAATCGGTGGTGCAGTTGGCTTTGACGATGTCGAAAATCTCGTACCAGAGCACATTCGCCTGCTTCTGAAACGACTGCGACATGGCCACAAACGGGCTGGCGATCGCCGCCCCAGTGGTGGGGTGTTTGCCGAGCAGGCCGAAATCACTGATGGCTTTTTCGCATTGGATGAAGCGGGCGAACGACTGCGCATATGCTTCTAGCAAGCGTTTGGAGACGAATTGGGTGCAGCCCTTGTCGGCCAGCCACTCCCAGGTCTCCCGGTAAATCTCATCCGCACCCAAAGGCGAACCATCACGCTGCATCGCCGCTAGATATGCGGAGGGCTCTGGCATATCCACACCAGACAGAAGCGCGCCCTCGTCCGTGTCGCTCCCGGTGAAGTCATACGGCTCAGGCGGACCATCCACGCTCAGCACCCGCCCGGTGCGGCCATCGGCCAGGCGGTCTGCGAGGGGTTCTGGTTTGGTGCCTGCGCGGACGCGGCGTCCGCCCCTGTTCGTACCATCACGAGCCATACGATCATTCACCTCCAAACGGGTCAAATAAACGCGAAGTAACGAGCAAAAACCCGCACACAGGCGGGCCAGAAAAGTGCGGGTGGGAAAGTCGATGGGGGTAATACCCTGTCTGATTCGGGGAGTTTGTGCGCGAGGGGCCACGCCCGCTGAAACCCCAAGAGGCTGTAGAGATTGAGACCGCCCCTCCCCAGAGTGGGGCCAGGGTCCAAAGCCTGAGGTAGCCCTCGGGTTTCGTCAGTAGGTGTAGACCTGCGACCCGGCAGACCCGGTATTTCGCCACCGGTCACCATCTAGGGCCGTCTGCCTGGAGTGGCAGGGCTTGCACAGGCTCATGAGGTTGTTCTCGTCGTGGGTGCCGCCGTGTGAGAGGGGCCGGATGTGGTGGACCTCAGCTACCGGTGTCAGCCGTCCTTCCTTCTCGCATTGTTCACACAGCGGGTGCTTGGCAACGTACTGTGCGCGGATCTTGCGCCACGCACTGCCGTAGCGTTTGTTGATCTCGGGGTCACGCTCGTAGCGCCGGTAGTTGGTGTCGGCTTCCTTGGCGTGGGCTTCGCAGTAGCGAGCGTCGGTGAGGGCTGGGCAGCCAGGCCAACGGCACGGAGTCTTAGGACGCCTGGGCACTGGTGCTCACCACCCTCCTCAACGCGGGAACCCCAGCAACCAAACTGGCTACTGGGGCTCCGGATACATTTTCAAGTACTTACAGTATAGCGGGTCTGCAAGCACAAACGCGTCCGCATTTTGTCCACCTCGAAACTGACTTCACACGGGAATCCCGAGAATCTTTTGGAAGTAGATGCGAATTGACTCTTTCGGGATAACTTTGCGCGAGGTTTGTTCAGATGTCAGGTTCTCACGTGCACGCACGTCAGACCAAGGGCTCCCTTGGATATGCGTTATCTCGCTGAGTTCGTCTCCGGACAGTGAACCGTAGTTATTAATTACGGCACGTAGGATCGCAGACTCGGTTGCAGTCAGATTCTCCGCATTTCCCCTTGTAAGCATAGAGGAGGACACGCTGTAACAACCTCGATGGTATTGGTACAGCTCCATGTTCACCGGCCCAAACTGCCATGCCTCGAAATCTTCTTTGAAAAGGGGTTGACCCGTGAGCGCCAGAACCCACCCTTGAGCGAAGAAGTTCAACTTCTGTAGCTTTTGTGTCGAGATTCCGTTGCGATAGTGAGACAAAACGGCTTTCGAAACATCAAAAATATCAGCCATGGTCGACCTCCTTCCCTGACACCAGTCTACTCTCAAGGACGCCTTGAAGCTCCTCGACGCTCTCAAGCGAAGCGAGTTCTGGTTCCACATCATTGGCCGCGTCGGCCAATAGGTCAAGACCATGAGCGAGCAGTGTTGCGATTGTTTGGCCGATGGCTTGGTGTTCCTGATTCCAAGCCACGAAGTCTCTGGAGTCGACCATGAGGCTGCCAAGGTTACGTTGCCTGCGCGGCCCATAGAGAGGAAATTGCATATAACATGCCCAAACGGCTCCAGGTCTTCGATCGAAGCGAGGATCGTTCTCGACGAAACAGAAGGGAGCACTTGCGTTCTGCTGAGCGTTTTTAATTGCGTGATCCCCATGCGGAGTGCCTGGCTCAAAGGTGGGACGTGGCTGATCCTGCCGGCCTCGATGATCTAGAAGTTGAAGATAACGAGCTCGTTCTCCCCCTTCACCTTCAGGTGTTTCAAGCGCGTAAAGGCAAAGACGGAGTCCCTGTTCTGGGAAGAGATTCGCGCCTGCACCCAATACAGCATCGACGAAGGTCTCAGCTGCCTGCTGGCTTCTGTCTGAGGAAGCTAAAGCTAGTAACGGCTTGATAATCCCATCTAGATGATCATTGAAATTCGTAATGTGCGCACTGCGTCGTTTTTCATACTCCAAATTTGTCTTGTCGGTGTGATATTGAGTCCAGACGCTAGCAATTGCCGCAAAAACTACAATTGCTAACCCGAAAGCAAACTTATAGCCATACTCTTCAGTGGCGCTCATCAGATAAGCACCTAAAGCGCTTGAAATTATGCCGCCTACCTGAAGGAAATAAGAGAATATGCGACTCTGGGTTGATCGCTCCGTTTGATCCGCCCAGTCTTGTATACCGTTCTTCCTCCGCCGCATGGTTCGATTTTAGCGACCATTCGGCGGAGGAATATATACGACAGGCCGTTCTTACCGACCATAGAGAAGAAGAGCCAGATGCTCAAGCGCTTTAGCCCGACGCTTGTATGCACTCGACCGCTCGATGTGGAAGCGATCGCCAATCTGGATGATGGCATCGGTTTGCATTGTGTCTTCACCCAAGTAGCAGACTTCGAGCATCCACCGCTCGTCATCGGACAGGGCCGCCCAAGCCGGTAAGAACCAGTCCATGTAGTCGCGGGCTTGGAGGTAGCGGCGCTGGCGGTTATCAATCCGCTCCAGGTGAGCCATGATCCGATCCTCAGACCCGTGAGGATTGAACCCACCACCAGGCATCCCATCCAGCCTCGGTGAGCTGACAGTGGGGATGTCCTCAGCCAAGGCCTTCAAGTCGTCGTCGGTGGTGTCGATGATGGTTTGCATTGTCGAAAAGTCCCGCAGTGCGTTGATGGCTGCCGCGCGGCGGTCGACGTATTTCCAAGTGATGTCAGTACCGAGAACAGCAGTCATCGGCCTACTCCTTCCATAGTGATGGTTGCTTTGACCGCGTCAATCAACGCGGCCTGTGTTGTGTCCTTAACCGCCAGAGCGGAAAGGATCTTTTGATCAATCGAATCCTTGGCAGCAAGATGGTGGATGACCACCGGCTCCCGCTGTCCCTGCCGGTGTAAGCGGGCATTGGTCTGCTGGTAAAGCTCCAAAGACCAGGTGAGCGTGAACCAGATGAGCGTTGAGCCGCCAGCTTGTAGGTTCAGGCCGTGCCCAGCCGAGGCGGGGTGGATCAGAGCCAGCGGAATCTCGCCGTTGTTCCATGCGTCCATGTCCGCGCCTGTTTTGAGCAGGCGAGCCTGCGGGAACCTGTTTTGGATGCGTTCGAGGTCATGGGCGTACCAGTAAGCCACCAGCACCGGCTTACCGTTCGCCGCCTCCACCAAATCCTCCAACGCATCCAGCTTGGCTTCATGCACGAGGTGCCAGTTGCCGTCCTGGTCGTACAAGGCTCCGGAGGCCATCTGGGTGAGTTTCCCAGATAGCGCTGCCGCGTTAGCAGCCGTGACTTCTGTGCCCTCGAGCTCGAGGACTAGGTCACCCAGCATCCGCTCGTAGGCGCGTCGGCCCTTGTCACCCATGGCCACGTCGATGGTGTTGTAGGTGACTTCTGGCAGGGTGAGGTGGTCGCAGGTCCGCATCGAAATGGTGACGTCACTGATGCGCTTGTAGATCTCGTCTTCCGCACCCGGCTTGGGTTTGTAGGAGAAGACCTGCATGCCATTTCGCTTATCGGGGTCGAAGAACTCACGCCGGTAATGCGTGATGTAACGACCAAGACGCTCCCCCATATCCAGAAGCCGAAACTGTGCCCAAAGATCCTCCAGACCGTTAGCGGCCGGTGTCCCAGTGAGTCCCACGATCCTGCGAACCAGTGGGCGGGCTTTGAGTAGGGAGCGGAAGCGCTTGGCCTGATGATTCTTAAACGAGCTCAGCTCGTCGATGATCACCATGTCCCACTGCCACTGGACACCGGAGCGTTCAACAAGCCAAGTGACGTTCTCACGGTTAATCACCGTCACATCAGCCCCAGCCTGGAGCGCCTGGAGGCGTTTGGCTTCTGGTCCGACAGCCACTGCCATGGTGAGGCCAGCCAGGTGATCCCACTTCTGTTGTTCTGCTGGCCAGGTATCCCTTGCCACTCGAAGCGGTGCCACCACCAGCACGCGCTGGACTTCGAAGCGGTCGTACATGAGGTTCCAGATCGCCGTCAGAGCGATCGAGCTCTTGCCTAGTCCCATTTCGAGCAGGAGGGCTGCGATGGGGTGGGTTTCGACGAACTCAATAGCGGTGGCCTGGTAGTTATGCGGCTTGTAGAGCATCACACACCTCCTGAATTCCCTCTGGGTGGTCGAGGACAATGCAGGTAAAGCCCTGGCGCTCAAGCTCGCGCATGCGGGCGACTTGTAGAGGCCTTGGGTGTTTGCCGGTGGTTTTGACTTCGACGAACACTGCCCGTCCGTCTAGTAGGCAGATGCGGTCTGGGACGCCCGTCAAACCGGGGCTAGTGAATTTCCAGCAGATGCCGCCGATGCGGCGAATAGCCCGACATAGGCGGGTTTCGAGTTGTTGTTCTTTCATTGAGACTTTTCCTTGGAATCATGGGCCTTCCAAGGGGATGTGTCAGGTGTGGCTTATAGTGTTCTACCTTCTCTATAGACTTTTCATTTTTAACTTCCTATATAAAAGGGTTAGGAACACTTGACGTACCTGTCACACACCCCGCCGGGTGGGGGCTAGAAACGTTGATTTAACAGGCGAAACTAGCCCCCAGCAGGAGTGGGGAATGGCCCCTTTGGTGACGGCCCGGTTTACGGGTTAGTGGCCCTCAGGGTTGAACGCGGGCGAGAGCGGGTGCAGCCGGTAGCAGTGGTTCAATGCCTTGATGTTCTTTGGCTGGTAGCCGGCGATGATCATGGCGTCCTTGAACTGGGCGTTAGTCACGTAATGACCGGTGTCTCGCTCGAAGAGGTGCTTGAGCCCGTAACTGGTTTTGGAACACCAGTCCCGACCGTGGGTCAGGTCGGTGCGAATCCACTCCATGAGGGCTTGCTGACGCTCCTTATCGAGAGTGAGGAAGGTTCCTTGGTTGGAGTCTTCCCACCTGCCAATCAACGGCCTCGGCGCTTTCAATGGGCGGCGCTTGGAGCGTCGTTTCCGGGTGGGGCTGGTGAGGTATTCGCGCCAGCATTCCTCGAAGGTCTCGATGCACGCATCGATCGCCCCACAGGCGTGGAGGTGAGCCAGGATGGCTTTATGGGTGTAGGGGCCGGCGTAGAAATCAGCCTCCATGTCGGCGGCCAGGTGGCTTGCCGGTCCGGTGCCATCACGGTGGGTTTGGATCATCCAGTCGTAGAAGTTCACCGTTGCACCTCCCCAACAAACGCTTCCGCTTCGAGAGTGGGGGCGTCGTCGAAGTCGTTTTTCAGACGCAGCCCGGTAATCAGGCGCATGGTGCGGGTGCGTTTCTTCTCGAAGCCTGCCTTATCGAGGGCTGCGTAGAAGTCGGCAGCGTTTTTGACCCACTCGCGCTGGGATTCAGCCCACGCCCGATACGTGTCATAGAGCGCTTTGGAGCTTTCGGTGAATTCCTCACCGACTTGACAGCATTCTTCGAGGAAGTGAGCGAACCAGTCGTTTTGCCTGCGGTAATCCTCACTGGCTTTAACCACGCAAACTGGAGGAACCAGTTTGTAGTTCTCGGCGTGGATGAGCCTGGCGCCTTCCATGATCCAGGCTAGGACCGCGCCGCCAGCGTTCTCGAAGAGGTAGTCGGCGTAGTTCTTCACGTCATCACTACCCGTGATGGTGGCGTTGAACGGGATCACGATCAGCCGCCTCCAGATACCAGTGTCGCGGCCACGCACCTTGGGTAGGTGGTTGGTGTAGAGCACCAGGGTGTGGGAGGGGGTGAAGGAGAAGGGGTCTTTGTACTTCTTCTCTGCCGCGATCTTGTCCGTTGACGCGAGCTGCTTAGCCGAAGAGCTCGACAGCCTTACGCCCTCGTCGTTCTCACCCGCAATCAACAACCGGCGGCCTCGGGTTTGGGCCATGTCATTCTTCGCGTTGTTTTTCTTCCCCGCAATCAACACCTCAGCGCTGATGGTCTCAGCGTAGGAGCCAAGCACACGGGCGATGGTGTTCCAGAACGTGGACTTGCCGTTGCTCCCGTCCCCGTAGGCGATGATGAGCCCTTCGACCATGACTTTGCCGATAGCTGCCAGCCCGCACACGCGCTGGACGTAGTCGATGAGCTCGGTGTCGCCTTGGAAGATGGTGTTCAGACACTCAACCCAAATGCCCATCCCCTCGTCACTGGGGGTGACTTTGGTTTGTTTGGTGAGCAGGTCAAACGGGTCATGAGGACGCAGGCTGGACAGGCCCTCGCGCAGGTCGTAGGTGCCGCCGGGGGTGTTGAACATGTAGGGGTCTTTGTCCAGATCCTCCGGGTCGATCAGTACCAGGGAGCGTGCTTGGCGCATGGCGGCTTGGATTCCACGGTCGCCTCTAGCGCGGTATGCGAACTTCACCCACGCCTCGTCGGCCGCCAGCTGCTCGAACAGTTGGTGCTGGGCGGGGGTGAATGCGGAGAGGGCTTTGGCTTTGCTCATCACCCCAAGCATCTGCAACACACCCTCCTGCGAAGCTTGGGCTTTAGTGCTGGCGAGAGCTTTCTCGGCCTGTGCGAGCTGGCGGGTAGTGAAATCCTGGAACACCCGCTGGGCCTTGGGCTCGGACTCATCCCATACACCTTTGCCATACGCTGCCCACCCAGTCGAGGGAGAGAAGCACACCTTGTCCGCGCACTCCCCAGCGATGAGGGTGGCTTGTCCGACGTCGGTGAAATCCTCCGGCTTAAGGCTGGTCAACTCCGCATAGGCCTCCGGAGACACATAGTTCGGGTCCTCAGCTACCTTTTCCGCGAACCTTGTGGCTGATGCCCAGATCTGTTCCACCTCAAAACCTGGTAGGGGCGGGTCGCACAGTGCGGCTTTTTGGTTGAACAGTTCCCTGGCGCGCTCGGTGTTGCCGTAGCGGATGAGTACCCGTCCAGCGAAACGAGACAGGGTCGCGTTCCTACTGCCTTCACCGATGAGGGATGAGGCTTGGTCGAACTCAGCAAACAGGTCGCGGGCCAGCCATTCATCGACCAGACTCTCACCCTCGATAACGGTGGTCTTTGCCTCGGGGTTGCCGTAGATAAACCGGCCCGCATCCAACGCGTTCGAATCGAACACGGGCACCTGAGCTGCGAGCTGACGTTTGAGCGCAGCGTAGGCTTCCGCATCCGTCACTGGGTTGATGGGTAGGTAGACGTGGAACCTCGGCCGAGCAGTACTGGCGCCTTTGGGTTTCATGTGGTTGCGGGACGTGGCTGCCATGAACGGGACGCCGGGCATGAGGTCGGCCAGGCGGCTTGGGGTCACCCACTCCGTTTCGATCTCGGAGTGGTCGTTATCAACGTCCATCACCAGGCAATCCGAGGTTAGGAAGCGGGAGTTGCCGCGCTGTCCACCCTCGTACTCAGCGACCACGTGGTCGAAGGCCACAACACGCTTGAGATCATCAAGGCCGGTGACGGTGTGCTCATGTGGGTAGTGGGTGTTTTGGGCCTGGCCAACAGTGTTGGAGGCATGCATGGTCATGGGTTTCATTTGGCTTCACCACCCTTGAAGGCTGCGTTTGCCTGGCGTAGTGCGCGGCGGGCCTTGCGCTCACACGTCAAGGCAGTGAAACGTTCCTGGTCACACTTCCTCGATGGGGTGATACCCAGGTACTCTGTGCCATCTTCGGTCAGGTGAGTGACGGTGAAGGGTACGTTGGGGATGCCCATGGCTAGGGAGGCTTTGAACTCCGTCACCATTCCTTCTGTCAGGTTTCCAAATGCCCAGTATTCGTCGCACAACTCCAGCAGGCTGAGCGCCGCCTCAATGCCGGCCTCTCGCTCGGTTTCCTCATCCAAAAATTGTGGAAAGAGCAGGTGCGGGACGATGGGCACGTAACCACAATCGTGGACGAAACGGGCGTAGGCCTTAGCCAAATGGGTGTTGCGTTTAGTGTCGCCGGAGTAGGCCGAGGAGACGTAGATGAGTCTGCGGCCGGTCGCGGTGTTGATGAGGTGTTCAAGGTC
Organism: Boudabousia liubingyangii; assembly: GCF_001907245.1. Lineage (GTDB taxonomy): Bacteria > Actinomycetota > Actinomycetes > Actinomycetales > Actinomycetaceae > Boudabousia > Boudabousia liubingyangii. The sequence continues at coordinate 320,706 of NZ_MQSU01000003.1, read as the reverse complement.
GGGCTCGAACCAGGAATAGGTTTTGTCAGCCATCAGGGGCTACCTCCAGATCGGATGGTTATTCGCAAGGGAGGAAGCCGAGATTGGCTCCTCCTACCCCTATGGCGATGAGCATCAGTAAGTGTTAACCCCCTATCACAGGAACCAGGTTGAAGAAGTCGTGACGATCAGCTTGCCGCTCACTCCAGTACCCGTCCTTCAATAAGGTTTTATCTATTGCCCACAACGACTTTGACTGCTACCATCTTCATAGGACGCACTTCGGTGCTCCACTTCCGAGGCCCGTGGCGACACGGGCTTTCGTGTTTCTTCTGGAGGTTTAGTTCGTGTACATCGGCTACTTTGACGAGTTTGGTCATAACGGCCCGTACATCAGCAGACAAGACCCCAGTTACAAGACCCACCCCGTGTTCGGGCTTGGTGGGTTCATCATCCCCGCAGACAACGTACGCAAGCTCTCAGGCGCATTTAGAACAATCAAAGAAACCGGCCTTCAAGAAGAGATTGATGCGAAAGTCCTAGCGCGAGGCAAACGTGTCGAACATTGGGAGAAAAAAGGCGCAGCCCTGCTCACCACCCGGAATATTGAAACCTACCGGGAGACAAGGCGCATCATCGCGCGCACACTCAACGCTCTCGAGCGTCTAAATGCCCAAGTAGTCTTCTATGGCCAAGAAAAACCACGCGGCACCTTCGAACAGACCGGCGAGAGCAACCAAGACCGCTACGATCACGCAATCAAACAGCTCATTGCTCGCACGCAATGGTCCATCCCCGATGATGAGAACTTCCTGATGGTTCTCGATAAGCAGGGCATCAAAGAACGCATGGAAGTATTCGCTGGCGCTGCTGCCTTCATGTTTTCTAACCAGGACGCTACACGGCTGCTTGAACCACCAATGGAAGTCGAGAGTCACCTCTACCAAACCGTCCAGTGCGCCGACTGGATTTGCGCCCTGCTGGGAAGAATCGGCGCCTACAAGTTCGATCCAGACTTTGCCGAATTCTCCTGGGCACCTACCTATTTCGGGAAACGACTTGCCCAAGTGACAAGCTCGAAAAGTAAAATCCGCTCGTGCACAGGCGAGACCCTAGACATGTTCCCCCGACACTTAGGCTCACTCAAAACCTGTTACAACATCCAAGATCCCCTGCCGCCACAACAGTCTTAATCCTTCCGGTAGTAGTCACAGCGGTAACCATCCGCATCTAACGGAAAACCAGCAGCCCAATCGGGTGCTTCGCACATGGCCAACGCGACCTGCCCAACTGTCAAAGCACCCTTGGGAACCTCGATGATGATTTCGTCGTGGACATGCATGACTACCGGCCAGCCCTTGGCCTCCACATTCCGGATGGCATGGGCGAGGAGGTCGCGTGCGGTGGCTTGGACGATATTCTCCACCAATTTGGGTCCGTAGGTTTCGATCCAGTCCCAGCGTTTAGCAGTGTTTTGGCCTTGGTAGGTGATGACGTCGCGGCTGAACCTGCCGGTGGTGATGGTCGCTCCGGGGTATGCCAGGCGACGGCCTGATGGGAGTGTGCAGAAGAGGATTCCAGCCTCGCGGGTGAACGTGATCTCGTGCGTCGAAGCAGGCCTGCCAGTGGTAAGACAGCGTTGGGCAGCAGCATCGATTGCCCACCAGAAGTCCACGATGGCTGGGTTGGCTTCCCTCCACGCGTTCACTAGTCCCGGCAGCTCGTCGGCCTGTAAACCTATGCGGAGGGCTCCCATGTTCTCCAAGGCACCTACGGAGCCCCCGTATCCACATCCGAGCGTAGCTAATTTACCTTTTTGCCGAAGATGGCTGTTGACCCCGTGTTTCTCAACTGGGACACCGAACATTCTGGATGCTGTTTCGCAGTACAGGTCCCGGCCTTCCTTGAAGACTTGGAGGGTGCTTTCTTCTCCGGCGAGCCAGGCGATGACGCGGGCTTCGATGGCTGAGTAGTCGGCAACAATGAACTCGTATCCCTGTCGTGGGGTGAATGCAGTGCGGATGAGCTGCCTGAGGACATCGGGTACGGAGTCGTACAGCATTTCCAGTGCCGTCAGGTTGCGGTCCTTGACGAGGGCGCGTGCGGCGTCGAGGTCGGGTAGGTAGTTGCGGGGCAGGTTTTGGACTTGGATGAGGCGACCTGCCCAGCGTCCGGTTCTTGCTGCCCCGTGGAATTGCATGAGCCCCCGCGCGCGGTGGTCGGTTGGGTTGGCGCTGGTGGTCATCGCCTCGTACTTACGCACCGAAGACTTCGACAACTCGAGGCGCAGAGCGAGTACTTCTTTGACCACTGGGTCGGTGGTGGCGGTAAGGGTGTCTTGGACTTCTTGCTTGCCCATCGATCCCATGGTGATGCCACGTTGGTTGGCCCAGTCTTTGAGCTGCAACGGCGAATTGGGATTATCCAAGCCAGTGAGGTGGCTTGAGCGGGTGAGGTTCTTCTCCCGCACCTGCTTATCGAGCTCGATTGCCGCATTGGCTAGGTCGAGGTCAAGGTGGATGCCACGGTCGTTGATTGTCTGGTCATCCCAGTACTCGCGCCACACCTGCTCAGGCAACGGGAAGGGCGAGAGTTTGGCGTGCAGTTCTAGTTCTGTCTCTACGTCCCTGGCGTTGTAGGTCTTGAACTGGCCCCACTTGTCTGGTGCGTGACCGGGGAGGTTTCGGGTTAGGCCATTGTTCAGCAGCGAGGGCTTAGCGGGGACGGAGAAGAACCGGATGAGGTCTTTGCCGGTGGATAGTTTCCCGGTGTTCAACTTCAGGGCTTTGGAGACGCCGTCGAGCGAGAGTGGTAGTCCGAGGGCTGCGGCCCACACCATGTGACATCGCCACCCACGAGGAGACAGTTGCCGCCCCAAATGTGCGGAAAGGCAGGTGCGCTCGAAAGCAGCGTTAAACGCCCACTTCGTCACCGCCGGGTCATCAAGTGCAGCCAGTACGTCAGCGGGTATTGGCTCACCACTAGCAATGTCGATGGTTTGTACTGGTCCGGCGTCCCAGGAGTAGGACAAGAGGAGGAGTTCGAAGGTGGGGTCTGCCGCGTAGCGGTACATGCCCGCCTTACCAAGGTTGATTTCGCTGAAGGTTTCAATATCGAGGGTGAGGGATGTGTGGTGTGTGGTCATTGGTTGGCTCCAAGGGGCTGTGCACAGGTGAGGGGCACCAGAGGCTTGGCTGTCTCTTCTGATGCCCCTCACACTTGGGTTGGATTACCGGTTAGGACAGGAAGTCATCCCCACCAGATGGGGTGGCGAATGGGTCGGTGAACGGAGTGAACTCGCTCTCGGCACTCACGCGTCCACCCAGGGGTTCGCCATCGTGAATCTTTTGGATATTGCGCAACCCGCAGGCCACGCCCTTGTTCCCGTTGGTGTTGAATGCGTAGAAGCTCAGGGTGACGCGTGCGTAGACACCGGAGTACATCTCCGAGCGCTCCAGAATCGGGTTCACGTTGGCGTCCACAATGCCGGGCTGGGTGGTGGAGTTAGCGTTCACGAACATGGCACCTTGGTAGGCTTCGTCGTCGCGTTCAATATCCCCATCACGCAATGGAAGTTTGAGGGCTCCCTTGGGTGGGATTTTGCCGCCGAACTTACCCACGCCCTCCTTGATTGCGGCATCGATAGCCGCCTGAATCTTGTTCAGGGTGTCGGTGTCGGTTTTGGGGATGATGATCGAGGCCGAATACTTCGGCTTACTACCCTGGATGCTCTTGGGTTCGAAGCAGTTGAGGTAGCTGAGGCGGACGATACCGGTCATCACGATCTTGGGGTCATTGGTTGTCATTGTTGTTCTCCTTATTTCGAGTTGTCAGTGTTTACAGGGGTGAACTCTTCAGCCGCCGTAGCGACAGTGAGTTCGGGTCTTGGGTCAGTAGCCGGGACCAGGGATGGTTTGCCGGCTGGTTTGGTGATGAGTTCGGAGAGAATGTTGTTGAAGGTTTTCTTGCCCATGAGTTTTTCCATGGCGGTTACCGGCAACAGGCTCTGCTTGTAGATCTCGGTGTACCCGGCATCCTGGGCGGCTTTTGCTACGGCGTCTTCGTCGGTGTATTTGCGTACCGAGCGGCCAGCAACCACCTTGAAGCCCGGGTAGTGTTTGCCGTGATCCAGAGCCTGGCTCAGGGCGTGGGCTTGAACATCAGACGCCCATTTGGTGAGCTCGGGAATCCTTGCGAGCACGTCAGCGACTTCCGCATCGGTGAGGGTGGCTGCTTGCCTGAACTCATACTTCGCCAGCTCCAACTGATGTTTGGCGCGGGCGCGGCAGGTGGGTGCGAGTTTGCAAAACCTGCACCAACTACCGGGACAAAACTGCCCACCACCACTGGCTGCTAGTTCGGCCGCTGCTATGAGGTCGTTCTTTGCCCACCGGTACAACTCCGGGACACTGATGGTCCAGGTGGAGACGTTTTGGCGGCGGGGTTGGAAGATCGTCATCGCCACGCTCTTGATGTCCCACAGATGCGCGAACATGTGCAGGGCACCCAGTGCGTAGAGCTTCATCTGCGGGTTATCCCTAGCGTCTACTTGGACGCCTTGGCCGTATTTGAAGTCGATAACATGCAAGGTCGGTTCTGCGACGATGACGCAGTCGCCGGTGCCGAACCCGCCTGGCACCCAGGTCGAGTAGTCCAGGCGCTGCTCAATCATCACCTTGCTATCTGGACAGGACTGGCGAGCCTGGGCGAGTTGTTCAAGCACGAAACTGACGTAATCGTCCGTATGCTCTTCCATCTCACCGTCAACCAGATCTGAGCCAGGACGCAGGTTGGGCTTTTGATGGAGGGCTCGCCTGAGCTTGTGCTCAGCCAGAGCGTGCGCGACCGTACCCTCAGCAGCCGCAGCACTTTCCTGATCTGGCAGGTCTGCTTCCAAAAGTGCCGATGGGGTGCAATGAAGCCACCGGTGCGACGAAGACGCCGAAAGCAAAGCATGTTTACTTGGGGCCATCGCTCTTCAACCCCCTCGCCGCCTCTAGTAGCGCACCGAGGTCATGCTCAGCCACCTCAGACAAACGTGATGCGCCAAAGGACTCAATGAGTGCCTTGATCTGCGCGGTGAGCCCTGCGCGGGAGAGTTCGGCCAGAACCGCGCGCACTTCCTCGATCGGCACATAACCGGGTGGGTCCTCAACCACCGCGGTGGCCTGCTGGTCAGGTGCTGGCTTTGGTGCAGCTCCGTTTTCGGCTGCTACCTCAGGGCGGGTGCCGCTCATGCCGGCGTGGTCTTCGACGCCCTCCCACGCCAAATCACTCATGAGCTGCGCCAACTCGTGGGCGGCCTGGGAAATCTGGTTGAGGGCGTTGATTGCCGTGTTGAACTGACTGGTGCGGTTCATCGCGCCTCACCACCCTGGGCGGTGAGGTCGCGCAGCAGACGATCAACATCCACACGGCGCTCATGCGCACTGCCTGCGGCGTCGTCTTCTGTCACGGAGACCGATTTGATGTTCTTGGCAAGCACGCTCACCTGTGCTACCGGCATATCCGCACCCTCGTCACTATGGCCAAGCCAGGTGGCAAGACGGCGAAACCAGGGGATGCGCGGCGCGGCGCGGCGGGGTGTGTGGATCGTGATATCGATCCGGTCATTGTTCGTGCTCATCGCGAGCTTCCTTTCTTGGAAGCCAATCGATGAAAGGACGGGATTGTCACTTGGTGGCTTCCTACCCCATGGCGATAAGAGCAAGGTGGTGTTAACCCCTGGGTTTTGTTTCACCACTGGATCTGCCCCTCAAGTAGGGCAGCCAAAGCAGCCTTTGCCTTGGAAAGACGCTTGGACACCGCAGCGCGACTGACCCCATCTCGCCTGGCCACGTCCGCAGCAGACATTCCCGCGAAATAGATATCGCGGATGAGGGACTGTTGCGCTGGGGTCAGCTGACTGATGGCCCCGTGGAGTTTTGTTGCACGAGCCTTGGCCATGAGCTCATCAGTGAGGTGTTCATCGGGCATGGATTCTTGGCCGGGAGTTTCCACCCACCCATCTGACGTGCTGGCATGTTCAACCAGAGGCACGATGGCACCTTCAAGTTCAATCTGGGGGCTGTGCTTCTTGTGATACCAACGCCGCTCATCGTTGCGCTCGGTGTTGTTGAGCCAGTAGATGGTCGCCTGGATGCTGGGGCGCTGAACCTTTTCGGGGTCTTGTCCTGCTTTGCGTGCTTGATCTTTGAGTTCACCGTGGTAGGCGTCGATTAGGCCATCCATGCGTGTGATGTCTTCATCGGTGAGGGTCAGGGGGATGTAGGTGTAACCGGTGAGGGTTTTATCGCCGAAGCGAAGATTGATAGTGGTAGCCATGTGGGGCTCTCCTTTGCGAATCGAGTTGGGGTTCGATCCGCAAAGGGCCCTTTGGTCTCATCCGAGATAGAAAAAGACGGGCACGAAGAACACGACCCGTCCTCATCGCCCCCAGGTGGGGGTTTGAGGTGGTTTCGTGTTCATCCATGCCCGTCTTGCGGTTCTGCGGATGAGCCCCAAAAACTGCTGTTGTTTTTGGTGGTGAGTATTTAGTTGTGTTGTTGACCCACCCGTTTCGTGGTGGGCGGTTGTCGGGTAGGGGCCTGGCGCAGCTCTGGTCTGTCTCAAACCTCAGCCCCATATACCCGATTTACCGGCCGAGTGTCACCAGGGGTGGTGGCAGGCTGCGCACATCACTGACTTCTTTGGTGATGACCTGGTGGGTGTGCAGCATGCCTTGAGTGTCAAACCAGATTTGCATGATCTGACCCTGGTGGCTGATCTCGATTCGTTTAGAGACCATGTCCGCGCGGCAGATGAGTTTGCCTGCCGCGTTTTTGACCGGCACAAACACGCTCCCACCGGTGTTGATGCCAGTAGCGTTCTTTGAACCCATGAGCCTTTTCCTCCTTTCTTCTCCTAGCAAGGTGATTAGTGCTGCCATAAGCAGCGGACACCTGTAGTTCGCTGGATTGGCAGTATTCGTGAACTAGTGGGGTGTAAAAATAAGCGGTCACCCACGCTTGAGTGGGGTGCCACCAGGTAGGTCTGCCATCATTGGCAAACCAGTAAAGATGCTTGTGCTGTTTTATGCGACTGGCGCCAGGTCCCGAACTAGGTGAACGCCAAGGCCTTTGAGGCGCATGCCCATGGCTTGGTGGGAGACTTCAAAGATGTCGCACAGTGTAGCGATCCCATCAAAGTCCACGCACCCCCGACCTCGGTCGTATGCCATCACCTCACGCAGCGCGGCTTTAATAGCAGGGGTTGGCATGAGCAGGTAGGCGGCCATGTTGTCGGCCTGCCACTCGACCCACCAGTCCTCACCACGCGCGTCTCCATCACGCATCTCGACCGTATGTTTGGACTGACTATTGACCAGCATGCTAGGAAAATCTCCCAATATGGCTAGGGGCTTATGCAAGATCAGGTGGGAGCATTCGTGGGCTAGGGTGAAACGCTTCCGCCCATTACACGAGCCTTCCTCGGCGGTCTCGTCAAGGAAAATCATGTCCGCCAACCCCTGGCGCACTAACGGGGTGGTGCGGGTTTCATCCCACACCTGCACCTGCGTGTCCTCCAGGCAGGTTAAACCCAGAATGTCACCATCAGGTGAAAGCGGCTCATACTGCAGCGAGGCACCAAGATGAAACTCAGCAAAATGCTCCACATCCAACGCCCCAGGGGCTCTGAGTAGATCTGGATCGTAGTCACGGAGCACCGCTTGGGCTCGAGCATCGAGGGCGGGCTTGGAACAACGAGACACCATCTACACCCCACCACCTTCACCACCTTGGTCAGGATATTGCTCGTCTAGCATTTCAATGACCCGCTCCCACACATCATTGGGCACCCCACGCTTACGGGCTTTACGAAGTGCCACCCGAGCGAGGTCGGTTTTGCGCACATAGCCCACAATGTCAGGGGCTAACTGATTCTCACGCGCGCAGGCGGCAAGATCGATCATGCGCAAACGCCCAGCCTCATCCAACTGCAGGATCTCGGCTAGGGTGTCGAAATGCTTCTCGGGTGGGTAGCGGCGCCCGTTTTCAATATCTGACATGTACGGGGTGCCAACACCCATCGTGTCAGCCAGCTTCTTAGCCGTGAGCCCCAACTCCTTACGGCGGGTCTCAATGAACCGGCCAAAAGCCCGGTAGTCCTCATCCATGCAACATGCGCCTCCTTCAACAACCTCACACTGTTCGCTTCTTGTGCGAACAATGATAACCCAAGAGAGTTAAGTTGTCGAACGCATGTTCGGCACTCCTGTTTTCTAAAACTAATACATTTAAAACTTTACGCAACCCTGAAAATAATATTTCCCGCGCACACTTACATACAGGACATATGCAGAAAAGTATCCCCCAAAATCGCAATAGCAATTCAACCGAAAATAATCTCTTTAAAGCTAGCTTTACAAGCGAGGAATGAAACGATGTAACACTTTTCGCACATTCAAATGCCCAATTGGAGAACCACCTCAAAGTATCTCAGAATCTGACATTATATGCTCTTTAAGCACCTCTTTTTCGTTTCGCTCCCAAGATTTTTTAGGGCAATCAAAACCATTATTTTCGTTTAAATATGTACAATTTCCATGACAAATAGACAAATACTCACAATATCGACAGATTTTCATTGGAGTAGGATTGGCCTCAATTCTTTTCGCACGAAAATACCTAAATTCAGAAGAAAATGGATTAGAGAATAAGCCTGCTTTATAAGGAAAGCGGCCGATTCCATTTAGGCATGAATAAGTATATCCATCTGGCCCTACGATATAGTAATCATCTCCATACATAGGGCATGCGACATAACCAACTCTCCTGAAAGCCGGAGAATGATAACCGTATTTTTCAGCTTGCAGTACACAATCGCGCCACACTGTCCCTTTTTTCGCCAAGACTCCTTCAAAATCGGTTGAGCCAGCTTGAAAAACATAACTAAACACAAGATCGCCACGAAAGTTTTGACTTTGAAGCGCTTCTAATAAACCTGGAACTCCGTCAGTAGTGTACTCAGACAAGTTACAGTTAACAGTTACTCGGAATCTAGGATCTGCAGCTTCAATCATATGGATGTTTTTCATTATATCTGCAAACGAGGATTCGCCGGGATTTTCTAAATAGGGTCGCGATGCATCATGACTTTCCTTATCCCCGTCTAAAGTTATCTGCAAGTCCCAAATGCCCCGTCGCACTAATGACTCTATCGCTTCACGATCGAGCAGGGTTCCATTAGTAACTATCTGACACGAATAATTTTCAGGCTTTTGAATTGAGTCGAAAATCGTTTCATAGATATCTCTATACATCAACGGTTCCCCGCCGATGAAGCACAAGTCGAGCATTTTAACATGATTAGATAAAAGCATATTAATGCTCTTGATGATGGCTGCAGCATTCGACATTGTTAGCTGTTGCTTACGAGCAATTCCATTTTCATAACAGTAGGGACAGCCTAAATTACAGTCATAGCCCAAGTATATAACTACGGATAGTTTCTCTTCGTTATATCTGACCAGATCTCTCCTCGCCAAGTACTCTTCCCACGCATCTTCTGACGTTGGGACAAGGAGGCCTGCATCTACCAGATCTTGAATGGTTTCACTATCAACACTAAACTCAACGTTATCAATATAATTACGACTTGGAAATATCGCATATGCTGAATTTAGAGGATTAAATAGACCTATCTCATCGTCACCAAGCTCTAAAGTAATACAGTGTGGATTTAAACTCCATTGTGAATCACTAATATCTGTTAGTTGAGTTAATTTTCTTTGCATTAGCAATGCACCACCTTTCGACTTCTTCGTCTGAGGGTACTTTTTTGTCAATCACATAAGCCATGTTTATAAACTTTTCCTCCAAGACTCCAGCGGTCGAAACACCATTCTCCTGAAGAAAGCGCAAAACGCTAAAAGTAACTTTATCGGGCTTTAGAATCACCCTATTGACAGCTCCACAATCATCTCTTGGAACTAGTCCAAAAATAAGAGTTTCATATTGGGGAAAACATTTTACTATTAGACCTTCGTGTTTCAATTTTCGTTCTTTGTCATCTTTGAGATAAATCGTACATGAGGGCCATCGCAAGCGTAGTTCCGCTTCAAACGCTTTCACATTTTCAATATCAAACAGTAAGAACTTGGGTCGGGCAAAATTGCACAAATCGCGTTTTAGAAGGTATCTCACAAGCGCTTTCTGATCATAGTTTTCCTCAACAAAGAACTCGCCTAACGTATCGCTAGTTATTAATGAGGGGGGAATAAAATCGCCGACTTCTTTTTCGAGAGCCAGAATACTAGCGGTAAGAGTATTAAATATAATGTGGCGTTCATTATCGTATAACTTTATACAATACTCGGGAATTATATTTAGAAATATGTAACATACTAATCTAAACCTTGTCGTTTGGGTCTTGGGCATAGAATAAATTCACATGCCCAAGACCCTTTTAGTTAACGTTGTGTCCTGCAACAACAGCTTTCCATGCGCTTACGGTCGACTCCATTCGGCATGGATAGCCCCGGCTTTACAGTTACTGTTTTAATCATGACTACTCACTTCCTTTCGTCTTGATTCCAGTCTTGGCTTTCAAAGAGTTTTCTAAAGCGGCCATCTTGATTTTTAAGGTCTTTGAAGGTCCCGCTTTGGGCTAGTGTTCCGTTTTCTAGCAGGTAGATGTGATCTGCGTATTGCAAAGTCCAGGCGCGGTGACTGACCAGCAGAACAGCACGTTCCGGCGTCTCAGCTTTGAGCATTTTGAATAGTTTGCTTTCGCTTTCAGCATCCACTGACGAGGTCGGTTCGTCCAGTACTAACAACTTTGCGTCACTAAGCAAAGTGCGTGCAAGCGCCAATCGTTGCCATTGCCCCCCGGAAAGATCAGTTCCATCCCACTGTTCACCCAACTGGGCATCTAGCCCGTCCGATAAGGCTTTCACATGACTAGCTAGGTCAACTTTTTCGAGGGCTTGCCACAGTTCCTGGTCACTGGGTACACGGGTAGTGTAATAAGGCAAGGTTAGAAATTCACGAACCGTAAGCTCAAATTTTTCAATATCCTGTGGCATAATCGCCACTTCGTGTTTACCTAGACGGCTATAGATCTGCCCAGTTTGGGGTTTCAACTGCCCGGTAAGCACTTTAATCGCGGTAGATTTTCCGGCCCCATTAGCCCCAACAAGGGCGACAATCTTCCCCTGCTCAACCTCTAGGCAAAGGTTATTAAGGACATTTTCATCTGTTTGTGAGTAGGCGAAGTCTACATCCTCGCATTCCATGAGGATATTGGACGTGAGGGGTGCCAACAACTGCAAACGGGCAGCTTCGTCCTCGTTGTCAGTGGAGTCAAGTTTTGCACGCAATTTAAGATATCGCATGACGATGGGGGCCGAGGCCATGAGCTCGCCATAAGCACTTCCGGCACTCTTTGTAGCCAGCATTGCAGAGACTACCCCAAGGATCGCCGCGGCTAGAAGGCTAGTGGGGACTTGGGAACGCCAAATTAGAGAACTTAACGCACCAGCTATTAACAGTAGAGCAATAAAACCAGACACGAAAGCAGAAGTAAAACGGATCGACATGATTTTCATCCAGTATCCCCGCACAATCCCGTGTTTAACTTTAGCCCAGTGGGCAAACTGCTCTGCTCCATTAAGAACAGATAATTCTGTTCCAGAGCGCGCATAACGTAACTGATTTTCTAAATATTCTGCGCGGCGTGAAGTGGCTGCCTGTTTCGGCCAATAGAAGTTTTCCGCCTTTGCAACTAACGAGTAGCCAAATAGCTGAGGCAATAATGATACTGTCACTAAAGAGGCTGCGAGCAGATCGAAGTTAGCCAAAGAAGAAAAGAGTAGAACTGCAGTGGTAAACGCTCCGATAATATTCAAAGCACTGCTAGCTTGCCAAGATAGGTTAAACGGGATGGAATCATGCGCAGCTTGCACTTCGTCAATCGTGACACTATCGCGCCTCTGCGCCGGCGTCAACGAAGCATATATATCAATCACTTCATAGGTGTAGGCATAACGCAACATGAATTGTAAACGTAGATTTAACGCATCTACCATGGCCGATAGCGGCATAATCCCGCCGGTAACCACCACCAACAGCAAGACTTCCCAAATTGACATGTTCCCGCTTGGACGCCCAGCAATCAAATAGCCCACAATGAACACCTGCAAAGCCGGTAGAGCTGCCTCCACTAAACGAGCCACGCACAAGGCAATCGTCACTGGAAAAGAAAACTTCAACGCATCTTTAATGGCATACCAAGACGACGACAAAGCAGACCAAATGAACGAGCGAGACAACATATCTTTAGTGACGGAACTCATACTGTAAGAATAGACACCCAAGCATAGGGTGTCAACTCAAATAAACATGTGATGAGCCTAGTCTTACGCGTACGAAAATATTGTTACTCAAACCAATATCGTGAACTATTTTCCTCAGCGACCCACGTCTGGAACAATACGCACCCCGTACCTGATACTGCAAAACGCGAAGCCATACTGCTAAACGATTAGCAGTACTGTAAAACGTTTAGGCATACCGCTAAACGCTTACCCCCATGGCAACCCAAAACTGGATGAACTTCGCCTCGCCAGAGCACCCTCGCCCCGCCATCCGCCACCGCAGCCCTCACCAGCCAGCAGACACGAAAAAGCCGGGCACCCGCTTTCCCGCAATATCAAGGGAAAACAGGCCACCCGGCCAACGCCAGCCCAAAAACGGCGTGTATCCGTTTGGACTGGATAATGGAGCCCCCTACCGGGTTCGAACCGATGACCTGCTGTTTACAAGACAGCTGCTCTACCAGCTGAGCTAAGGAGGCGAACTGTTAAAGAATGACACAAAAGGCCACCCAAAGGCAACTTCTAAGACCAAAGTCACCCGGGTGGCCCCTGCGTGTATTGAAACGGCCCTAAAGGGCACTTCTCAAGACTAAAGTTTAAAAGCTAAAACCAGGTCTAAACCCTAGTAGCTTCTCACTTAGCAGCTTCCTGAACGGCCTTCATAATCAAGTCCACGTCAGCCGGACCGTTCTCAGGAAGAGCAGTAATCGGAATGTACTTACCGTTCACGACGAACATGGGGGTACCCATGCCCTTCTTCCTATCAAGGCCCTCATAGTTGCCGTCCGTCCAAGCCTGAGAAGACTTAGCTAGGTAAGCCTCGCCACCCTCGATTGAAAACTTGTTTACGACCGCATCAGAAACCCCAACCTGCTTAGCGATGCTCTTAACCTGTTCCACGGACTTAGTCGGATCCTGAACGATCGAACCATCATTCGCGTTCATCTGGGATTCGAAGAAAGCATCAAGGGCTTCGTTTAGTTTAATGAACTTCGCAGGTTCTTCATTGGCCACGATTACCGCCGCCGCAGAAGCTACGTAAGTGTACGGGTAAACCGCGGTTGCGACCGGGTGCAGTTCGAAAGTAATTTCGCCCGCCTGGGCCTTTTCGATTAGCGGCTTCTGCACGCTCTTACCCACATGGATGCAGTGAGGGCAGCTGTAAGAGAGGTATTCAGCTACGACCGGCTTACCTTCATTAGGCTTACCGACCTCTTTACCGATCACAATCGGATTACCGGCTGAAAGTGCCGGACTTGAATCAGCACCAGCCTCAGAAGAATTCTTATGCAATACGGCAAATACGATCAATGCCGCAGCAATGGCGACTACAACGCCTAAGACACTCCAAATAATGAGCTTAGAACGACGTTCTTTACGTTCTGCTTCTGCACGCATGGCAGCGGCCCGAGCCTGAATAGACTGCTTGCCGCCAGTGGGTTGAACACCCTGCTTAGCCATAAAAATTCCTCCTGGGAAAGTTACACAATCAGATCTAGAATACCCCGGCAGTCAAGGGCCACCACTGCGCAGCCCACCACCAAGAGCCAACAGCGAACAGAGCCAACAGGAAGATCACAATCCGAAGCAGCCACTGACCACCACTAGTGACCGCCACCCGGCCCACCAGTTCCCCCAAACCACGCGCCACCACGGCCGTGCCCGGGAACATCCAGAACACCCACAGTGAAACCCCGGCAAGTAGCACCATCAGGAACTCAATCTGCGGGCTAAACGGACCAAAACGACCACTCAAATCCCAAACCTGTACTAGGTCAGGCCACGGCAAGTCCGGAAGGCGTCCTCGTAAAACCCACCAGAGACCGGTGAAGGCCCCCGCGGAGCCAAGCAGCCCCAAAAGTGCCATCACAAAGACCTTCGGCAAAGAGAACAGGCCCCTCCAGGCCGCCCCGAAGAAAGACATCCGGTCCCCTACTAGGCGTGCCCGATAACGGGCCCGTGCGCCAGCACCCCAAATACCTAAGATCAAGGCATGAATCGCAAAAACTAGGACCACCAGCGGCGGGTAAATCGGTAACAGCGCACCCCAGCAAAAAGCCCCAAAAGTAACAATCAATCCCACCCCCACTGGAGCTGGTGGTTGGGGCATACTCAAGGGCTGTTCCGCTTGCAGTAGCTCAGACTCTGGGTCCCCGGTCAACTCATAGCTAGGTTCACCATTCAACGCCGGGGACTGAAGCTGCCCGTTAACGCTATACCCATCAGTGGCTGAAGCGTTCGGGTTCAGGCCACTACTACTTAGCCCATTACTGGTCGAAGCATCCGGGAAGTTCGCGGCCTGCGGTAAACGAGCCGTAGCACCCAGATTATGCTGCTCATCGTAGGCACCATAGGCATCCGGGCCCTCAAACTCATCGGTCAGATCCTCATCGGGGTCATAGTCGAAATCATCATCAAGCTCCCCCTGCGCATCAAAATCATCCTCATCATCAGCGGCAGGAAGATACTCCGTCTCACCCTCAACGCCAGCAGGCAAAACCGCCGTCGGGGAAGCAACCGGCAAAACCGTCGTGGCGGGCAAACCAGAACCCACGCGCTCATAATCAGCTAAAAGTTCAAAAGCATCCGGGAAATCCGCAATCGGCGCGCCCAGGTGGAAACGGAAGAACTCAGCCTCGGCAGCCGGCAAACCATCCGTATCAACCTGACCATCCATCACGCGCGACAAAACCTGCCCCGCCGCGCCCCGGCCATAAGGTAAGCGTCCTGTCCGCGCGTAAAGCAGCGTCGCCAGCCAAGCCCACCAGTCAGAAGTAGCCGAAGGATCCTGTCCCCGTAAAACTTCCGGAGGCACAAAACCAGCCGTCCCCGAAACCAAACCAGTAGCCGTCATGCGGGCGGCATCCTCGGCCTGAGCCACCCCAAAATCCAACAGAACCGGACCATTCGGAGAAAGCACCACGTTCGCCGGTTTTAAATCCCGGTGCACCACACCCGCCCGGTGGACCGCCTGCAAAGTCTTAGCCAAACGACGCCCCAAAGCCAGGACGCCCCGCGCGGACATCTGGCCACGCTGCTCCACCGCCACCTCAAGGGTCGGGCCGGCAATCAAGTCCGTAACGATAAAAGGCTGATCCGCATCCACCTCAAGGTCATAAACCCGAGCCACCCCCGGATCCCGAACCGAATTCAACAGGTGCGCTTCCCGGCGTAAACGGGCGCGAGCGCCCTCGTCCAAAGCCACGGAAGGATGCAGTAGCTTCAAGGCAAACTCATTGCCCGCTTCATCGCGCGCCAGGTACACCACGGAGGAACCTCCGCGGCCCAGTTCTTCTACCAGACGGTACCCGCCTACAAACGCTACTTCAGCCACCTCTCCAGACTAATGCAAAAAAATGCCAAAGATGACTAGGCAAGCCGCAATAAATGTGAGATACTCAATGTTGGCGGTTAAACCAAAGTAGGTTTAACTGTTGTGTCAGAGCGGACACGAACTGACACCTTCCACTACGGATCGTCCGGCACGTACCTGCCGGTGAAGGGAAAAATTAAACAATGGCAACAGTAACCTTTGATAAGGCCACCCGCGTCTACCCCGGTGCAGACAAGCCCGCTGTGGACCAGCTAGAACTAAAGATTGAGGACGGCGAATTCCTAGTCCTCGTTGGTCCTTCTGGCTGTGGTAAGTCCACCTCGCTACGTATGCTAGCCGGCCTAGAAGACGTAAACTCTGGCCGTATCTACATTGGCGACAAGGACGTCACTGACGTTCAGCCCAAGAACCGCGACATCGCAATGGTGTTCCAGAACTACGCGCTATACCCCCACATGTCAGTTCGTGACAACATGGGTTTCGCACTGAAGATCGCCGGTGTCCCGAAGGATGAAATCAAGCGTCGCGTGGAAGAAGCCGCCGAACGCCTAGACCTAACCCAGTACCTAGACCGTAAGCCTAAGGCACTATCTGGTGGTCAGCGTCAGCGTGTCGCCATGGGTCGCGCAATCGTCCGTAAGCCCCAGGTGTTCCTCATGGACGAACCGCTATCCAACTTGGATGCGAAACTCCGTGTGCAGACCCGTACCCAGATCGCTGCCCTACAGCGCTCCCTGGGCGTCACCACCGTCTACGTTACCCACGACCAGACCGAAGCTCTGACCATGGGTGACCGCATCGCCGTACTAAAGGATGGCCTCCTACAGCAGGTTGGCACTCCGGAAGAAATGTACGACAAGCCCGCTAACGAATTCGTTGCCGGCTTCATTGGCTCCCCCGCCATGAACATGGGCCGCTTCAGCGTTGAAGGAAACGTCGCCGTCCTAGGTGGCGCCAAGATTCCGCTCTCTGAAGCCACCCTAAAGGCCGTCACCGAAGCTGACAACGGTGAAATCACCATTGGCTTCCGCCCCGAATCCCTAGAGGTTGTCTCTAGCGACACCGCCGGCGCCATCCCCGTCAGCGTGGACTTCGTCGAAGAACTAGGCTCTGACTCCTACGTTTACGGCAAGCTACACGGCGGCACCACCGACCTGATCGTTCGCGTTCCCCCGCGTACCGCTCCGGAACCGGGTTCCGTCCTCAACGTACGAATCAAGGAAGGCCAGGCTCACCTGTTCTCTGCAGCAACCGGTGAACGTCTTCCCGCCTGAGCTTAATCACATAGATTTAGCTTCTTAACTGTGCCCCGGCTGGCTATCCAGTCGGGGCACAGCCCGTTAGAATAGAACTATGCCAAGCGCTTCATTACAAATCCGAGCTGCCAACGTCGACCCGGCCCTACTGGACCTGCCATGGGAACTACCCCTAGCGGACTGGCCCAGCGAATACCTAGCTGCGCTACCTCGTGGTATTTCAAGGCACGTGGTCCGTTTCGTAAACCTCTCCGGCCGGATTATCGCCATTAAAGAGATCGGCGAAAGCGTCGCCCACCACGAATACCAAATCCTGCGCGACCTGAACCGCTTGGACGCCCCCTGCGTACAACCCACCGCGGTCGTCACTGGTCGCACCGACAAAAACGGCGAAGAACTTAACTGTGCGCTCATTACCGAACACCTCCAGTTCTCACTGCCCTACCGCGCCCTGTTCGCCCAGTACATGCGCCCCGAAACTGCCACCCGTCTGATTGACTCCCTAGCCGTACTGCTAGTGCGCCTGCACCTACTGGGTTTCTACTGGGGTGACGTTTCGCTTTCAAACACCCTGTTCCGACGCGACGCCGGTGCCTTCGCCGCCTACCTAGTGGACGCGGAAACTGGCGAGCTCCACCATAAGCTCACCCCCGGCCAGCGAGAATACGATGTGGACCTGGCCCGCACCAATATCATTGGTGAACTAATGGACCTCCAGGCCGGCTCCTTCATGGCCGAAGACATTGACGTCATCGAAATCGGTAACCGGATCGCCGAACGTTACGATGCCCTCTGGGCCGAACTAACCGCGGCCGAATCCTTCAGCCGTGATGACCGCTGGCGCGTCACCGAACGCATTAAGCGACTCAACGAATTGGGCTTTGACGTGGGCGAACTGACCATGGAAACCGATATTTCCGGTGCCACCATGCGCATCCAGCCGAAGGTTGTAGATGCGGGACACTACCACCGTCAGATTATGCGCCTAACCGGTTTGGATGTGGGCGAACTACAGGCCCAACGTATGCTCAATGACCTTGAAACCTACCGCTGGTGGAAGGGTCGCCAAGACGAACCGATCGAAATGGTCGCCCACGCCTGGTTGGCAGAAATCTACGAACCCGTCATCGCAGCCATCCCCCGTGAGCTGCGCAGTAAGCTCGAACCCGCCCAGATCTTCCACGAGGTTTTGGAACACCGCTGGTTTATGGCCGAGCAACGCGGCCATGATGTGCCCCTCGAAGAGGCCACTGAGTCTTATATCCATGAGGTCTTGGAACACCGTCCGGATGAGGCCGCCTTCCTTGATCCCTACGAGGGTGAAGAATCCCTTAATGGGTACGCTACTTTCACTGACGACGACGATGACGAAGTCTTTGAACCGTCAATGATTCGTGGCGGTTTTACGCCCCCTTCAGCTGGGGATTCGCCCGCCTTCTAGGCTCGCGTTCCGCCGCATAGTTGTTCACTTGTTTATCCCATTGGTCTTCAGTGAGCACAATCGGCTTTTTGGGCATAGAGTAGTACTCAGTTAAGGCCAGATAACACAGGTAAACTGTGCGCACAGCACAGTTTGACTAGGCCTTTGTGACAATAATGGTCATTTCGCACCCGAAGGAGGGTACTGATGGTACAAGTTAACGCCACTAGGACCGCTGATCAGTTCTGGGCACACCGCGGCATTCCCAGCCGCTTCCCCGAAAACACCCTACCCTCCTTCCAAGCTGCCGCGGAAGGCGGAGCCAAATGGATCGAAACAGACGTAGATATCTGCCACGACGGTACCCTGCTGATCTGCCATGATGCCACCCTTGATCGCACCACAAACGCTTCAGGCCCATGTGCCGATCTTCGCCGGGAGGACCTTTCCCAGGTAGATGCCGGCGCTTGGTTTGGCCCCCAGTTCAAGAACACTCCCCTGCCAGTCCTTAGCGAGGTAGTGGATCTGTGCTTGGAGCACGGCCTAAACCTAAACTTGGAGCTTAAGCCCACCCCCAATGGGGCTCAGGCCGCACGTCATCTAGTGGAATCCGCCGTCAAGGAACTGACTCGCTTCGATGATCCGAACCGAGTAGTAATCTCATCCTTCAACCCCCTACTACTGGCCACCGCACAAGAGGTAGCACCACAGTTCCCCCGAGGTGCCCTATTTGAGCACCTCGCCCTAGAACTCGGCTGGAAGACCATCTGTGAGATGGTAGGAGCCACGGCGATTCACCCCGAAGCTGCCCACCTAACCGCTGAGCTAGTGGCCCAGTTCCGTAATGAAGGCCTAGAAGTTCGCCCCTGGACGGTTAATGGCAGCGCGCAGGCAAACCAGTTGTTCAACTGGGGTGTGACCGCTATCTTCACTGATCGGGCCGATTGGTTCATTGAAAACCTTTAAAATAGAACGAAACTTTTAACTTTTACCCATTTCTAGACTAGGATCCCAGAGCAACACTAATGAGTGAAACCACTTCCCAAAGTTCCACCGGAGCCCCTTCAGCCGCTTCAAGTCGCCCGCGTATCTTCGCAGCGACCTTCGTATCTGAATTAGCCGTTGGCGCTAACGTTGGTGGCGTTGGCTCCCTGATTGCCCTTTTGGCTCGCACCTTCGGAGTGGAGATCAACGACTTCGCTATCCTAGGTTCCTTCCTAGGCTTGGGCATGATGCTTTTCAGCTTGATCTCTCGTTGGCTGCTTGAGTTCACGGCCGGCACGATCCTACGCCTCGCTTCTTACATGGTGATCTTGGGTGCTACCGGCCTAGCCTTCGCACCCTTCCGCTGGTTGATCATTCTTTCCGGCCTCTTCACGGGCTTGGGTTCCTCTTTGGTGATTTTGATTGTGCCGGCGGTATTGGCTGGTCCGCGTCGTGCGCGCGATATTGCGCTGGCTAATGGGGCTTCCTCGGCAGCTTCCGTGGTGACCCCGCTGGTTTACGGTTTTATTGATTCGATCCCCGGTTTCCAGGGTCGTTGGGCCGCGCTCATTATGACCTTCCCGGCGATCTTCGTATTGGCCACTATTAAGAACGTGGACTTCGTGAATACGCCCTCTGCCTACGCAGAACGTTGGAAGGGCCGTCGAGGACGCAAGCGCCGTAAGGACTTCTCTGACACCTTCGGTGAGGTTGGTACCGTTCAGGCCTTCGGTGGCCCAGAAAACGTTGCTGACGACGAGCTAGCACGTGCGACCATGGCTACCTCGGCCTCTAACGTGCACATCCCCGACCTTACGGTCAGCGAGTACGTCCCGGCCAGCGAGGCCCCGAATATTAACCACTGGCTACAGTTCAACCGTATCTTTATTGGTTCCTTCCGGGTCTTCCTCAGTTTGCTTCCTGAGTTCGCCCTCTACACTTGGGGCGTGGCCCGCCTAGTACAGATTAACGTGCCTGTCGCGACCGCCGCGTCACTGGGCGCGGTCTTCCCGCTGGGCGTCGCTATTGGCCGTCTATCCGCTTCCTTCTTGATTCGTTGGCGCTATATTTTGTCTGCCTCTGTGGTTGCGACGATTGTGGGCACCGCGATCGTAAGTTTGGGCGTTAATACCCCGCAGCTGGTTGCGGGCTTGATTATTGCCGGCATGGGAACTGCTCTGCTTTACCCGATTACGGTGGACGACCTGGTTGCGCTTCCGGGTATTTCTGCCAACCAGGCGGCTGCTTATTCGTCCCTGGGTGGTGGCGCGGCGGTCTTCCTACTGCCGGTGATCTTGCCACTAGTCCAGAAGACGCTTTCGACCGGTCATTCGCTACTGTTGCTGATCCCCATGGTGATCCTCATGTATGCGCTGCCTAATGGCCGTAAGTATCAGCCGCTCCCGGATCGGGATGCTGAGCATTAAGAGCCGGTACTTATTCTTTTTCCGCCCCTGACGTCTTGGTTGGGGGCGGATTTTTGTACCTAGGCCGAGGTGGACCGCGACTGTTTTTTGCGGGGGGGGGGGGGGGAAAAAAAAGCGGGAAAGGCGGAAAAAAGGAGCGAGCACCGCTGGGATTGAGGGCGCTAAGCCGCGTGTGAGATGAAAAAGGGGTGGGGCCGGAAGGTTTCCCTTCCGGCCCCACCCGTAAGCTGTTTCGCTTGACTGTTAGTCGTTGCTGTCAGCTGTGGCTGTTAGCCGTTTAGATGGCTAGTTTCAGCGCATCTTCTTACCAACGGAGCCCAGACGCTCACAGGCTTCGACAACGCGGGCGGCCATGCCTTCTTCGGCAGCCTTGCCCCATGCGCGGGGGTCGTACTGCTTCTTGTTGCCAACTTCGCCGTCGACCTTTAGGACGCCGTCGTAGTTCTTTAGCATCCAGTCGGCGACCGGGCGGGTGAAGGCGTACTGGGTGTCGGTGTCGACGTTCATCTTGATGACGCCGTTGCGGACAGCGGTAGCGATTTCTTCAGCGGTGGAGCCGGAGCCACCGTGCATGACTAGGTCGAAGGGCTGTTCCTTACCAACCTTGGCAGCGACCTCTTCCTGGATCTGGCCCAGGATTTCGGGACGTAGCTTAACTGCACCGGGCTTGTAAACACCGTGTACGTTACCGAAGGTTAGAGCGGTAATGTAGCGGCCGTTTTCGCCTAGGCCTAGAGCCTCAACGGTCTTTAGAGCATCTTCGGTGGTGGTGTAGAGCTTTTCGTTGATTTCGGCCTTAACGCCGTCTTCTTCGCCACCAACAACGCCGATTTCGATTTCTAGGATGGTGTTAGCCTTAACGGATAGGGCTAGCAGTTCCTTAGCGATTTCTAGGTTTTCGTCCAACGGAACAGCGGAGCCGTCCCACATGTGGGACTGGAAGAAGGGTAGACGACCAGCCTTAACTTCTTCAGCTTCTAGTTCCATGATGGGGCGGATCCAAGAATCGATGTTCTGCTTGGCGCAGTGGTCGGTGTGTAGAGCGACGGTAACATCGTAGTTCTTGGCGATTTCACGGGCGTAAGCGGCCATCGCTAGGGAGCCAGCGACACGGTCCTTAACGGTGGAACCAGACCAGTATTCAGCGCCACCAACGGACACCTGGATGATGCCGTCAGACTCTGCTTCAGCGAAACCGCGGATAGCAGCGGTTAGGGTCTGGGAAGAGGTAACGTTGATGGCCGGGTAAGCGAACTTGCCGTCGCGGGCGCGGTCCAACATTTCGTTGTAAATCTCTGGGGTTGCGATTGCCACTTTTATGGGCCTCCTTATGTAGACGATTACACTATCGATTGTCCCACAACACAGGCCCTAAGTGCACCCCTAGGGACTGCTTTTATCAAAACTCGCCGGCAGTGAAATTATTAAATGGCCCCTCCCCACTTAGGGGAAGGGCCAAAAGTCTTAATTTGCCAACAACTACCTACTAGCTAAAGAGTCGTAAGCACGCCTTTTCAGCTACTTTGAGTGCGGGTTCGACGCTACCAGTTCACCGGCGTTACACTGCTGGTTCCAAGCCCACATGGCAATCGCCGCGGCATGCCCCACGTTCATGGAACGGGTCGAACCGTACTGCTGAATGTAGCGAACCTGCGGGCAGGCAGCCAGCATTTCCGCGCTCAAGCCTTCAGACTCCGTACCGAAGACCAACATGGCCTGTTCCGGTAGCGCTTCTGCCTCAATGGGCTTCGCGCCGGGCAGGATATCGATCCCCACTAGGTTCACGCCCGCGGCTTCACACCACTTCACGAAATCTTCCACCGTGGGGTGGTGGAATAGGTGCAGGTAGCGGTCGGTGACCATGGCTCCGCGTCGGTTAAAACGCTTACGTCCCACGATGTGTACCGTGGCCACGCCCTGCGAGTTAGCGGTGCGAATAATGGACCCGATATTGAAGTCGTGCCCCAGATTTTCAATGGCCACGTGGAATCCGCGACGCTTAGTGTCTAGGTCGGCGACAATCGCACTGAGTTTCCAGTAGCGGTATTCGTCGAGGACGTTCCGACGGTCCCCCTCAGCTAAGAGTTCCGGATCGTAGTGGTCTTCGGTGGGCCAGTTTTCGGGCCCGCCCGGCCAAGGACCGACTCCTACTTCAGCCTGCGGGGCGCCAGTTTCAGACTGGTTGTCAGCCTGAGTAGCGTCAGGTTCCGGCTGCGCCTCAACCTGGGTAGCTTCGGCTTCCACCTGTCCCTGAGCCTGGGTAGCGTCAGTTTCGGGCTGCAGTTCAGCCAAGGTTTAGATCCTCAAGTCCGAGGGCGTAGAGGTAACCAAAACCGGCTTCCTTAATGCGTTCAGCGGCACCGGTGTTGCGGTCCACAACCACCGCCACGGTCAGTACTTCCGCACCCGCGTCGCGCGCTGCCTGAGCAGCAGTCAGCGGGGAACCACCGGTGGTGGAGGTATCTTCTAGGATCACCACGCGACGACCCTTAATGTCCGGGCCTTCAATCTGGCGCTTCATGCCGTGGTCCTTAGCTTCTTTACGAACCACGAAAGCGTCAATGTTCAGGCCACGAGAGGCAGCAGCGTGCATGATGGCGGTAGCAACCGGGTCTGCACCCATGGTTAGGCCGCCCACGGCGTCAATATCGTCGGGGCCAAAACCGGCCTCTTCTAGCATGTCTAGCATGACGTGACCGATTAGCGGGGCGGCCTCGTGATGCAGGGTTGCGCGACGCATGTCAACGTAAAAATCTGACTTTAGGCCCGAAGCTAGGGTAACTTCCCCGCGGACGACGGCCAGTTCCTGGACTAGTTCAGCTAGGCGGCCTTTTTGCTGGTCATTGTATGAGTTCATGCGTTTCCTGCCTTTAGGGTTCGGGTCCCGGTTTTTTAGTTTTTGGTGGGGCGCACCCGGGTTTGGGGCCCTGCTTTTAGTGCCGAGGGCGCACCCGCCGCTGATCCGGTTAGCGCACCTTCCTATCAAGGAAAGATAGTACCCTCATTTGGGCGTTCAGGGGCCTAGAAATCGACGCTCCCTGACTACCTCACACTTAGACGATTGGTTCTTTGCCTTCCCGGACCTTACCGGTAAACATCTTCACCACCGGGCGTGGAGCGTGGTGTAGGACCGCGTCGACAATCTGGTAGCGGACGGAGGGCACGACCTCGGCCCGGCCACGACGAACAGCGGTAAGGGCATCACGGACTAGTTTTTCGACGTTAATCCAAGCCCACCAGGGCCAGATGGAATCGTCCAAGCCGGCCGCGTCGTGGAAGCCCGTGTGGACCCAGCCGGGCATGAGCGCGGTGACGGTCACGCCGTGGGGACGCAGGGCCTGATCTAGGCCTTCACTGAAGGAACGCAACCAGGCCTTGTGGGCGGCGTAGGTGCCGTACGCGGTGCGGGAGGCGATGGATGAGACGTTCAGGATGGCGCCGCGTCCTCGTTTGGACATGGCCTGTCCGGCCGCCTGGGAAAGCACCATGGGGGCCTTGACCATCAGGTCTAGGGCCAGTTCTTCGCGAGCCAGATCCCCGGTGACGAAGTGCTGCCCCAGGGCCATGCCGGCATTGTTGACCAGGAGGCCCACGGGACGTGCCGGGTCGGCTAGGCGGTCGGCGACCTTCTGCAACTGTTCACGGTCGGCCAGGTCCGCAGGTAGGACCTCCACGTTGACGTTGGCGGCATTGCGGATCTTTTCGGCCAGTTGCTCTAGGACTTCCGTGCGGCGAGCCACGATCACCAGGTCGTGCCCGGCGGCGGCTAGCTGCCACGCGAATTCCTCGCCAATCCCAGAGGTGGCGCCAGTAATAAGTGCTGTTCCCATACCTCTATGCTACCTCAGGTCCCCTATTCGGCCGAGGGCGCTACCGACTCCCCCACGGTCGCCACCTTTCCGGCGGCGGCAGCTTCCCGACGGGCGGCTTGCTCACGCGGGTCCGCGACGGGTACCGCGTTGATTAGGTCCTGGGTGTACTTGGTCTGCGGGTCCTGCAGGATCTGCTTGGTGGACCCGGCTTCCATCACTTCCCCGGACTTGAGCACAATGGTGCGGGAGGCTAGCTGTTCCACGACCGCTAGGTCGTGGGTGATTAGCAGGCAGGCGAAGCCCATGCGTTCCTGGAGGTCCGCTAGGGTTGCCAGCACCTGCGCCTGGACGGAAACGTCCAGTGCCGAGGTCGGCTCGTCGGCAATCACCAGGGTGGGTCGTAGGACAATCGCGCGGGCAATGGCCACGCGCTGACGCTGACCGCCAGAGAGCTCATGCGGGTAACGATAGGCCAACTGCGGGTCGAACCGGGCCGCCTTCAAAGCGTGCAGGGCTCGTTCCCGACGTTCTGCCGCAGAGAGTTTCGTGTGGGTACGCAGGGGTTCGGCCACCGATTCGATTACGGTCCGACGCGGGTTCAGGGAGGCCGCCGGGTTCTGGAAGACCACGCCCACGCGGGCTAAGGCGCGACGGCGAGCCCCACCACGTAGGGCACTGACCTTTTCGCCGGCTAGGCGAACTTCACCTTCAGTGGCTTTAACCTGACCGTAGATGGTGGCGCCTAGGGTGGATTTACCGGAACCGGACTGGCCCACTAGGGCTAGGATTTCACCGGCTGGCAGGTCAAAAGACACGTCAGAGAGGGCCTTGGTGCCGCCCGGGTAGACGACGCTCAGGTTCTTGACCTCAACCGCTAGGGGCTGTTCGTCTGCCCCCTTACGCTTGAGTTTCGGTTCGGGCAGGACCGGGTCCAGCAGGGCGTTAACGGAAGCGCGGGCTTCCTCGTCAGAGACTTCCCCGTCAGAAACCTGGGCCTGCAGGGTGTGGCCCAGACGCGGCACGGATGCCAGTAGTTTCTGCGTGTAGGGGGCCTGCGGGTGGTAGAAGACCTGCTCGACTGGGCCGGCTTCCTCGACCTGACCGCGACGAAGGACGATCACGCGATCAGCTAGGTCCGCGACTACACCCATATCGTGGGTGATCAGCAGGATGCCAATGCGGCGTTCGCGGCAGAGGCGACGTAGGAGGTCCAGAATCTGCTTCTGGGCCAGCATGTCTAGGGCGGTGGTGGGTTCGTCCGCGATCACCACGCAGGGGCGGCAAGCGATGGCCATGGCGATGCAGGCACGCTGCAACTGGCCGCCAGAGACCTGGTGCGGGTAGGAGCGGTAGACGCGCTGCGGGTCTTGTAGGCCGACCTCGCCCAGTAGCTCGAGGCTGCGTTCGCGGGCTTCCTTCCGGTCCGCGTCCTTATGGATCAACATGACTTCATCGATCTGATCACCGATGGTCATGAGGGGGTTCATCGCAGTGGTGGGTTCCTGGAAGACCATGGCGATGCGGGCCCCACGGACCTCACGCATGATCTGGCTACCGGCACCGATCAGCTGCAGGTTCGGGTTGTCTTTACGGCCAGAGAGGACGGCGCTGCCGCCTACCTCCACGCGCTTGCCTAGCAGTCCCATGATGGCGCGGGCGGTCACGGATTTACCGGAGCCGGACTCCCCCACTAGGGCGGTGACTTCACCGTGTTTGATTTCCAGGTCGGCGTCCTTCACGGCTGCTTGCGCGCTGCCGGGGAAGCGCACGGAAATGTCCTGGGCTAGCAGGATGGTGTGCTCGGGTAGCGAGCGTGGCTGGGTTTCTGGGGCCGGTTCCGGCTTGGCTTCCGCCTGAGGTTCCGTTGCTGCTTCGGCTTCGGCTTCCACTACAGCTTCAGCTTCAGGCGCAGGTTCCGTAACGGGTTCAGCTTTCGCGACGGCCTCTTCTGCCGCGTCACGAACGCGGGTGCGGGTCGGGGCCGAGGCTGCGATACGGTCACGCGCAGCTTCCGTAAGCTGCCCGTTTTCCAACTCGTTTTGGTTATCCATGTTCACTGTTTCCTTATCGTGGCTCACGGCTTTACCCCCACAATCAGGTAGTTCGGGTAGGATGGGAAGGAACCTACATAGAAGTTGGTGACGTTGCGACCTCGGAGGTAAGAGAAACGCTGGTAAACCAACGGCACCGAGGGCGCCAGTTCCATAATCGCGCGGTCCGTCGCCGCCCACATCTGCTTAGCCTTTTCCGGATCCAATTCCGCACTAGCGGCCGAGATCATCTCATCGATCTTCGGGTCCTCAAAACGCGAACGGTTAGAACCGCCGCCACCAGACTCACTGGAGGCATACAGGGGCTGAATATTGGAGTTAGCAGCCGGGAAGTCCGGGTTCCAAGAAGCAATCGCCATATCGTAGGTATCGCCCGGGCCCTGGGTGGTGCGCTCAGAGTAGACCGAGGACTCCACCGGTTCGATGCGGACCTTCAGGCCCAACTGGCTGATCGAGCGGGCCACGGCCTCGGCACGCAGGACGTCCTCGTTCTTATTCTTGGTAATCAAGACGAGGGGGCGCTTGGGCACATCCTGCGCCTGCTTTAGTTCCTCACGGGCCTTATCTAGGTCGCCCGTGGGCGGGGCGGGGTACAGGTCGAACTTCTCACGGCCCGGAATACCGGGAGTAATCAGGGTGGTCGCGATAGCGCCAGCTAGCTGACCGCCGGCCGCCTTGTTAACCGCGCTCTTATCGATCGCATAGTTGAAGGCGCGACGAACGTGAACGTCCTTAACCTGCTTAGTGTTAATCGCCAAGTACAGGAGCGGACCGGGATCCGGGATCTGTAGACGCTGGCCGACGACCTCGGACTGGGCGGCCGTAATCAACTGGGCAGCCGGGACCTTAGAAGAGCTGAAAGTATCCTCATACTGGGCCTGACCGTAAATCAGCTTTTGGGCCGAAACCACCGGGTCATTACCCAGGGAGAACTTGATGTGGTCGGGGCCAGCTAGGCGGACGTCATCATTGCTCCAGTAGGGGTTACGTTCCATCTGCACGAACACGCCAGTGCGGTATTCGGCAATGCGGTACGGGCCAGAGGCGATCGGGGCACGGGCGTATCCTTCCGGGTTATCCTTCGCCTTGGGGACGGGCGCGAAAGCCGGCAGGGAGGTAATCCAGGGCCAGTCACCGTAAGGGATGCGCAGGTGGAAGCGGATGGTCTTCTCATCGGGGGTTTCGATGGAGTCTAGGTGTGCACCCTCGTAAGGTCCCTTGTAGCCATCAGTATTAGCCAGCAGGGTCTTGTGGTAGCCCAAGCCGCCAGAGAGGGTCGGGGCGAAAGATCGCTCCAGACCGTACTTAATGTCGGCACTGGTAATGGGAGTGCCGTCTTCGAACTTCAGGTCATCCTTAAGAGTGAACTCCCAGGTTTTACCGTCCGGGCTGACGCGACCAGTGTCGGTTGCTAGGTCGGGCACGACCTTGGGTTCCTGGCCGGGCAGGATCTGCCAGGTGGTCAAGCGTCGGTGCACTAGACCAGCTGAGGTGACCGCTAGGGACTGCGAACGCGCCGGGTCGAAACCGGGGTCTTTCGCAGAGTCCAGAATGGTCAGGGTGCCGCCCTTGTGGACCGGCTCAATGGTGGGCAGAATCTGTTTTTCTAGCGCGGTGGGACCATCAACGCCCAGACCGGTATTCGCGCAGGCGCTCAGGGATAGGGCTAGGGCCGCGAAGGCCGCGATTTTCTTCTTTCGGGAAGCTAGTTTTCTCATGATTTTCCTTAGCGGGCCACGCGCGGGTCAAGGATCGTGTGCAGGGCATCAACGATCAGATTCGCCACGATCACGAAGGTCGCAGATAGTAGGACAAGGCCGGTGATTAGGTGCAGGTCAGTGCCCGAAACGGCATCCATGAGCAGGCCACCTAGGCCCGGTAGTGAGAACACGGATTCGGTGATTACCGCACCACCCAGTAGACCGCCAAGGTCCAAACCGAAGAGGGTCACGACGGGCAGTAGCACACCGGGTAGCGCGTGACGCCAGATGACGCGCTTTTCGCTGGCACCCTTTGCGCGGGCGGTGATGATGTAGTCCTGTCCTAGCTGTTCGATCATATTGCCGCGCACGAGGCGGGCGTAAACAGCCATGTAAAGCAAGGCCAGTACGGTCGCGGGCATGATCAGGTGGGTGAACCACTGGGCGGGACTCTTGCTGAAGGCCACGTAGTCACTGACCGGCAGCCAGCCTAGGGTGAAGCCGAAGAGCAAAATGCCAGCCAGACCGAATAGGTATGCCGGGGTGGAAACACCCAGGACGGCCCCGGTCATGATGACACGGTCCAGCGGACGGCCCCGGTAAAGGGCGGCAAAAACGCCGGCAATGATACCGATGGTGACCCAGAGGATTGCCGCGAAGATAGCTAGTGAGGCGGTCACGGGCAGTCGGGAAGCGATTAGCGGAGTGACGGCCTCGCCCATCCGGAAGGAGTATCCCAGGCAGGGGGCGGAGCAGTGGATCGCAGCCGCGCCGGAACCGAAGGTGCGGCCGGTAAAGATGCCCGCTAGGTACATCCAGAACTGCTGGTACCACGGGTAGCCGGTGCCCATAACTTCTTCCGCTAGGGCGCGACGTTCCGGGGTACAGGGCTTACCGCAGATGGCTAGGGCCGGGTCTGAGGGCCAGAGGTTGAAGATCGCGAAGGTAATGAAGGCAACCAGGATGAGGACCAGGATGCCGCCTAGGAAGCGTCGGATCCAGTAAAGTGCCGGTTTCATAGTCGCTCTCCTTCCTCTTCGATCTGGGCGGCATCTGTTTCAGTTGCCACGGGGCTTTCTGCCGCAACCATTTGCTGGGCTTCTAGTTGGTCTTGGGTTTCGGCCTGTGCGGCCTCGGCAGCGTTAAGGTCGCCGGGGGCAGCCGCCTGGGCAGAGGCGTCGGAAGCAGCATCCGCGGTGGCAGCTGAACTGTCAACGCGGGCCTGGGTGCGCGGGTCTAGGGCGTCACGCAGAGCATCACCGGCAGTGTTGAAAGCCAGGGTGAGCAGCACTAGTGCCAGGGCCGGGAAGGTGATGTACATGGGGTCTACCTGGATCCAATCCGCGGCTGAGCGGATGGTGCGACCCCAGGAGGGCGTGGGCGGGGGTACGCCTACGCCTAGGAAGGATAGCGCGGCCTCGGCCCCAATCTTGCCGGGGACGGACATGGTGGTCAGCACGATAATGGTGGCCATCAGGTTGGGCAGGATTTCACGGATGATAGTGCGTAGCGGGCTGGTCCCTACGGCACGGGCCGCGACCACGAAGGGTCGGTTTTTCAGCGAGAGGGTCTCTGCGCGAATCACGCGCGCCATGGAGGCCCAACCGAAGAGGCCAATGATCACGGTGATCAGTAGTGGCCGGGGAACGGAGGCGGGGATGATGGCCCCCAGGGCGATCATGAAGATCAGGGACGGGAAGCCCAGCAGGATGTCAATGAATCGCGAAATGATGGTGTCGTAGATGCCGCCTACGTAGCCAGCGGAAATACCTAGGATGAGCGCGATGATGGTCGCGATGATGGTGGCACCGATACCAATGAGGACGGAGGTGCGGGTACCGGCGATGACGATTGCGAACATGTCGCGGCCGGTTAGGGGTTCCACGCCGAAGGGGTGTGCCCAGCTCATGCCACCGCCGAAGCCGGCGGGCTGTGCTAGGTCGTCGAGGGCGTCGAGGTTGTATTTTTGGGGGTCCCGACCGAATAGGTTTAGTAATTCGGGTCCGATTAGGGCGATTAGTAAAACGATTCCAATCCAGATGATGGAGATCATGGCTAGCCGGTCTTGTTTGAGGCTGAGCATGACTCGCTGGAACCTGGTGTTTTGGTTCTTTTTTCGGGTGCGGGTCGTGGTCGACATCCGTCCTCCTGATAGTCAGACCTTGCTGACGTCATCGCGATTTTTTGTCTTTTAGAGTCTACCCGAATTCAACAATCCGGTTAGGGTGAGTATTCCCTAACCGGATTGTTTGTGGCTTGTCACTCTGCTATCTAGAGCGAGTGTTGTTCAATGTCGACTATTCGCAGGTGTTTTGCCTGCAATCTGGTCATTTCTGAACCATTGAACAGTATTTAGTTATGGTCGTTTCCGTGACCTATCAGCCCTTGACGGAACCGGCGGCTAGGCCAGCCTGCCAGAAGCGCTGCAGGAAGAGGAAGATGACGATCAGCGGGATAACACCGAATAGTGCACCCATGATCACGGCGCCCTTTTGAGCGTCGAAGTAGGACATCATGCCATAGAGGCCCAGGGTAACGGGCATCTTCGATTCGGTCTGAATCATCATCAAGGGCAGTAGGAAGTTGTTCCAGGTGGCCACGAAGATGAATAGGAAGATGGTTACCATCGCGGGGGCTAGTAGGCGTAGCACCATGGTGAAGAAGGTGCGGAATTCGCCTGAGCCATCAATGCGGGCGGCTTCTAGCAGTTCATCCGGGACTGAGGTTTCGGCGTACATGCGACCTAGGAAGACACCGAAGGGGCTGACGCAGGAGGGGATGATCACGGCCCACATGGTGTTGTTTAGGTGCAGGTAGGTCATAACCGTGTACAGCGGAATGGTTAGTAGCGCGATGGGCAGTAGTAGCCCGGCTAGGATCATAAGCTGGACCGTGCCGGAACCGCGGAACTTGAACTTAGCTAGACCGTATCCGGCAGCTACCGAAATGAAGGTGCCTACGACGCCAGCGATACCTGAGTAGAGGACCGAGTTGAAGACCCACCACCAGAAGTTGTTGTGCGACCAGCCGATTAGTTCCTTGTAGTTGGCGGCGACGTTGTTTTCATCCGCGAACCAGAAGGCGAAGGAGTTCTGCATCGCCACGTTGCTCTTGGTGGAGGCGAAAAGAATCCAGATTAGCGGCAGGATGAAGTAGAGTGCGACGATGATCAGCACGATCTTCGTGATGCTGCGCTTTAGCAGGCTGGGTTCTAGCGAGCGGGGGTGCTTACCGACCGAGGGAGTGTAGGTGCGACCGTCGGGTAGGGTGGCAACTTTGGGGGTAAAGAGACTCATTTCAGTCCACCTTCTTCTGGACGTAGGTGTACAGGAATGCAAGTGCTGCGGCGAAGACTGCCATTAGTAGTGAGACAGCGTTTGCCGGGCCGGCACCTGATGGCGAGATATTTCCCATCATGGCGTTGTAGGCCATCATCATGGGGGTGTATTTACCGCCCATATCGGGGTTGGTAACGCTTAGTGCTGCCGGTTCATTGAACAGCTGGACGGTACCGATGATGGAGAGCAGGATGGCTAGTAGTGCGGCACCCTTTAGCATGGGGATCTTGATCTTGGTGACGATCTTGAATTCGCTGGCACCATCTAGTCGGGCTGCTTCGTATAGATCCGTGGGGATGGCCTGTAGGGCAGCCAGGAAGATCAGCATGTTGTAACCGGTGAAGGTCCAGGTGGTCATGTTCGCCATAGAGAAGAGCATGACGTGACGGTCAAACATGGAGAAGGGCATGATCTTGCCAACCGGACCGAAGTTGGGGTTGTACATGAAGATCCACATCATGGCTGCGATGATGCCGGGGACTGCGTAGGGCAGGAAGTAGGAGAGCCGGAAGAAGGTGACTCGCTTGACGAATAGTGAGTCTAGGAGCAGGGCTAGGGCTAGGGCTCCACCGATCATTACCGGAATCTGGATAACACCGAATAGTAGGACGCGGCCCATGCCGACCCAGAAGTCGGTGTCTTTGATTACGGTGATGAAGTTGTCGAACCAGACGAAGGTGAGGGTTTTTTCGCCGCCACCGTAGAGGCCACCACCAGAGGCGGTTTCCTTGTAGAAGGCGGAGATGACGGAGACAATGATGGGAATTAGGAAGCTAACTACGAAGAATAGGATGAAGGGCGCTAAAAAGGCCCAGCCGTATAAAGCATTACGCCGTTGACGGGCTTTAATGCTCTTTAGATTTTCTTCGTCCCCGATCAGTTCATCTGCGGCGATGGGGACCGGTGTTGTTGCCATCTAGGAAACCTCCCTTGGTCAAAGTCCCGATTTTGTTTTGTTCGTGGCCGTGGCCCGGCCCTCAAGCTTGAGGCACCGGGCCACGGAACATTTAGTTATGTTGTTGAATCTGCGATTCAGCGGATCATTCCGCGACCGGCAGGTTCTTGTCCTTCATGGACTTCACAGCTTCTTCCTGTGCAGCCTTGAAGACATCAGCAACCTTTGCTTCGCCCTTGGCGACCTCACCGGTTACTTCACCAATCTTGGTGTAGACGGCCGGCCAGGTGGGTAGGTACGGGAAGTTCGGGTTCATGCTCTTAGCAATGTCGGCGATTTCCTTCATGACGTCCTGGCCACCGAAGAGGGCCTTGACTTCAGCCGGGGTTTCCGGAACACCAACGTTGGTAGCGATGATTAGACCCTGGGAGCCTAGGTCCTTAACCTGGGTGTTGTACCAGTTAGCGAACTTTAGAGCTTCCTTCTTGTGGTTGCAGCCCTTTAGCACAGCTACGCCGGAACCACCGTCAGCGCCGGTAGCGGGGTTGCCGTCTAGGGTCGGGATCGGAGCGACCTGCCAGTTGGCCTTGTCAACGCCTAGAGCACCTAGCATGAAGCCGGGTTCCCAACCAGCAGAGACAGTACCGATGATGGTCTTGTCCTTGAGCTTGGCAGAGAAGTCAGCGTCGTCCCAACGAGCGGTGGGTAGCATTAGGCCCTTGTCCAGCATGGTCTGAACCTTTTCAGCAATCTGCTGGGTCTTTTCGCCGTTTACGTCAATCTTCCAAGCATCGCCGGAAGCGTTGAACCAGGTAGCGCCGTTAGAGGCAGCTAGACCGGATAGGCGGTAGGGGCCTTCGTCGGACTGGAAGGTAGCAATGTACTTACCAGCAGCCTTGGCCTTTTCAGCAGCGGCAATGAATTCGTCCCAGGTCTTGGGGGCGGTGATGCCTAGCTTGTCGAATTCTTCCTTGTCGTAGGTGTAGATTAGCGGGCCAATGTCCTGAGGTAGACCAACAGTGACGTCGCCTAGCTTCATCTGTCCCATGGGGCCAGCGAAGAAGTTACCTTCGTATTCCTTGGCTTCTTCAGCAACGTTGTCTAGGTCGCCAGCAACGTAGTGAGCAGCGATTTCGCCGTAGCCAATCTGGGCTAGGCAGAAGCCCTGGCCGGGTTCGCCAGCTTCGACGCGCTTGTGAATAGCGGCAGCAGCTTCATCAGCCTTGCCGGGGAACTTTTCAGCGACAACCTCAATATCGGGGTTTTCTTCGTTAAAGCGCTTGACGGATTCAGCGACTTTAATCATGTTGTCCTTGTCAGGTAGACGGTGCAGGTAGGTAATCTTTACCTTTTCACCCGGCTTGGCGTCTTCCTTCGGAGCTTCGGCAGACTTGGTTGCGGTCTTGCCGTCCTTGGGGGCGTCAGCGCTGTCGTTGGAGCAAGCGGCTAGACCCATGGTGGATACGGCTAGTGCTGCAACTAGAGCGGTGGCTTTCTTAGTGATCCGCATATTCAATCCTCTTCATCGAGCTTTCAGTTGAAACTGCTTTGTTACGCACATTGTTATGCGCTTGCTCACGAGTATAACCAGTAGCAGACCAGCTTTCAACCCACGAAGATTGCATTTCGATTACAAAACGAGGAAGCAAAACCGCTATTTTCCGCGATTTTTAAGGAATTTGCCCGCCCTCATATTTAGACCACCAGATTTTCAATTAGACCAGTGGTCTAGATGTTTAATTGCCGTTTTTAGGGCCAAAGTCACGCCAAATTTGCGAATTTAGCTGCGGCCAGATGGCCTTATGGGCGGCACTAAATGGTTTCTCACCGACAAAAACCGCAGCTAGACCACTTTTACGGGAGGCCCAGAGGAACGATCCCGACTGCCCAAAATGTCCGACCGTATCAGGGTCAGTATCGGGGGCAGTCCAGTGCGGGGTCTTATTGCCTTTGACTTCAAAACCTAGGGACCAGCTATTGGGATCCTGATGCCCGAATCCGGGAACAATACCCACCAGTTCCGGGTAGTGAACGCGCAGGACTTCCTGGGCGAACGCTTCACTGATCAGGGTTGGCCGTAAGACTTCGCGGGCGAAAACCGCTAGGTCACGCGCGTTAATGTATCCTGCGTGGGCCACGGAGCCCGCTAGTTTCCAGCTGCTGATTCCCAGCGGTTCGATGACGTTCCGCTGGATTAGCTCAATGGCGCTGACGCCGGCATTCTTAGCTGCGCAGTCAGTCCCCAACTCGATAGATCGGTTGGAGTAGATTCGGCGAGTCCCAACTTCGGTAATGATCTGGTCAGAGTCGAAATCTAGTCCTGCCGCATGGGACATCAGGTGTTCTAGGGTGGAGCCTTCCGGACCGCAGGGGTCCGTGTAGCTAATGGTTCCTCGCTCTACTTCTACTGCTACTGCCCAGGCGGCGAAGAGTTTAGTCACTGAGGCGAGGGGGAAAACGGTATCGACCTCCCCCACTTGCGCTAAATCATGATCAGCGTTGGTGACGATTACGGCGTGCGGGAAGTTTAGCGTTTCAACACCCATGGGGTTTTCTCAGATTCCTTATTACTTGACGATTTCCTTGCCCGTGGCGTGATGGGCAGAGTCTAGACTACCAAGGTTGGCTAGGTGTTCGAAGCCCATTTCTTTCATAACGGACAGGGCTTTACCGGCACGGTTTCCAGAGCGGCAGTAGAGCACGTAGCTGCCCTTTGGGTCGAGCTTTTGCACCTCAGTCTTGAAGTTGGCGTCGTTAAAGTCGATATTCTTTGCGCCTTCGAGGTGTCCTTCTGCGAATTCCGCGGGGGTGCGAACGTCAAGGATCTCTGAGGTCTTCGGATCTGCTTCTAGACCGGTGTCAGCGCTGCCACCGCAGGCGCTGAGGCCTAGGGGCATGATGGTCATGAGGCTGAGGGCTAGGAGTTTGCGGGTTTTGTTCATGGTTTTGGCTCCTGTTTTCCGGGTTCGTTTTGGTTTCGGCTGGTTAACCGGGAATCATTGTGGCCAGTTTAGCGGACTTTAGGCCCGGGCGAGGGCGCTTCCTCGCCATATTTTTGTGGCCCGACCAACTTGTTGCTGGTCGGGCCACGTAAATATTTGCCTCTCCCCTGTCGGGTTCCCTTAGTTCGCCTTCGGGTCTTTCCGCTGTCTGTTTCGGTCGCCTATTCGGCTGCCCGGTTCGACTACCCATTTCGGTCGCCTCTTCGGCTACCTTTTTGGGCTGCCTGTTTCGGCTGGTCTTTTTGAGAGTCGCCTTGGGAGGGGGC
This sequence comes from Boudabousia liubingyangii, assembly GCF_001907245.1. Classification (GTDB taxonomy): domain Bacteria; phylum Actinomycetota; class Actinomycetes; order Actinomycetales; family Actinomycetaceae; genus Boudabousia; species Boudabousia liubingyangii. The sequence continues at coordinate 284,887 of NZ_MQSU01000003.1, read as the reverse complement.
GGGTTGGGCCGCTAGTCGCGGACGCTGATGACTAGGCTCTTGCCTTCTGGATCAACATCCACAACCGCGGTACCGCCGGTGGGTAGGTTTCCGGCCAGTAGTAGTCGGGCTACCGGGTCGCCGATTTCCTTTTGAACTAGTCGACGTAGCGGGCGGGCACCGTAGGCGGGGTCGTATCCGCGTTCGGCCAGGTAGGCCTTGGCGGCTTCGGTGACCTCTAGTCCGATGCGCTTGACCGCTAGTCGGGCAGCCATGGAGTTGAGCTGTAGCCCCACGATGCGGGCTAGTTCTTCCTTGGTGAGGGCCTCGAACATGAGGACTTCATCTAGGCGGTTGAGGAACTCGGGCTTGAAGGCCGCGCGTACGGTCCGCATGACGTTTTCGTGCTTTTCTTCCTCGCTGAGCATTTGGTCAGTTAAGAACTGACTGCCCAGGTTGGAGGTGAGCACTAGGATCACGTTGCGGAAGTCCACAGTTCGGCCTTGGCCGTCAGTTAGGCGTCCGTCGTCTAGTACCTGTAGCAGGATGTCGAAGACTTCGGGGTGGGCCTTTTCAACCTCGTCCAGTAGGACTACGGAGTATGGGCGTCGGCGGACGGCTTCGGTGAGCTGGCCGCCCTCGTCGTAACCAACGTAGCCGGGAGGGGCACCTACTAGCCGGGAGACAGAGTGTTTCTCTGAGTACTCGGACATGTCGATGCGGATCATGGCGCGTTCGTCGTCGAAGAGGAAGTCCGCTAGGGACTTGGCCAGTTCGGTCTTACCGACACCGGTGGGGCCTAGGAATAGGAAGGATCCGGTGGGTCGGTTCGGGTCGGCGATGCCGGCTCGGGAGCGACGAACCGCGTCAGAGACGGCGGCGACGGCGGCTTTTTGGCCGATTAGTCGGGAGCCGATCACGTCTTCCATTTCGAGGAGTTTTTCCATTTCTCCCTGTAGTAGGCGTCCGGTGGGGATGCCGGTCCAAGCTTGGATAACCTCGGCAATTTCGGCCGGGCCGACCTTTTCGGCGATCATCGGTTCGGGCGCTTCGGCAGCTTCGCTTTGGTTTTGCTCGGCTTCTTCGGCTTCCCGGATCTGGCGCTCGATGGCGGGGATTTCCGCGTTTTGTAGGCGGCCGGCTTCTTCCCAGCGTCCGTCGCGCATGGCGAGTTCTAGTTGGGTGCGCAGGTCATCTAGTTGGACGCGTAGCTCACCGACTTTATTGTGGCCGGCTTTTTCAGCTTCCCAGCGGGCGGTTAGGCCGTTTAGTTCTTCTGATTTGTCGGCTAGTTCGGCGCGCAGGTCGTTTAGGCGTTCCGAGGTCGCTTCGTCGTCTTCTCCGGATTCGGTCAGGTAGGCCTCTTCCATGCGTAGGCGTTCGACTTCGCGGGAGAGCTGGTCGATCTCTACCGGCGAGGAGTCTAGCTCCATGCGTAGGCGGGAGGCGGCCTCGTCGATTAGGTCGATGGCCTTATCCGGTAGCTGGCGGCCGCTAATGTAACGGTCAGACAGGGTGGCGGCAGCTACTAGAGCACCGTCAGAGATGGTGACCTTGTGGTGGGCCTCGTACTTGGGGGCGATACCGCGCAGGATGGCGATGGTGTCGTCCACGCTGGGTTCACCGACGAAGACCTGCTGGAAACGGCGTTCCAGGGCGGGGTCTTTTTCGATGTTTTCGCGATATTCGTCTAGGGTAGTGGCACCAACTAGGCGTAGTTCACCGCGGGCCAGCATGGGCTTGAGCATATTGCCCGCGTCCATGGCACCTTCGGATCCGCCACCGGCACCGACGACGGTGTGTAGCTCGTCGATGAAGGTGATGATCTGCCCGTCTGAGTCGGTGATTTCTTTCAGGACCGCCTTTAGGCGTTCTTCGAATTCACCGCGGTATTTGGCACCGGCTACCATTCCGGCAATGTCGAGGGCGATGAGTCGCTTATTCGCTAGGGATTCAGGGACGTCACCGGCCACGATACGCTGGGCTAGGCCTTCTACGACGGCGGTTTTACCGACGCCGGGTTCACCGATTAGTACCGGATTGTTCTTGGTGCGGCGAGATAGCACCTGCACGACGCGACGGATTTCGTCATCGCGACCAATCACGGGGTCTAGTTTGCCGCTGCGGGCTACTTCGGTAAGGTCGCGCCCGTACTTCTTGAGCGCTTCGAAGGTCCCTTCGGGGTCTGGACTGGTAATTTTGCTGCTCCCTCTTAGGTTCTTTAGGGCTTCGTTTAGTTCTTCGGGGGTAGCGCCGGCGGCGCGCAGTAGGTCCCCGGTTTGGTCCTTGCTTTCAGCTAGGGCAACTAGTAGGTGCTCGGTGGAGACGTACTCGTCTTCCATGGCTGCGGCGTGACGACCGGCGGCATCTAGGACGGATAGTAGGGCGCGTGATGCTTGGGGCTGGGCGGCACTGGAGCCACTGATGCTGGGCAGGGATACTAGGGCGTTGCGGACTTTGGCACCTAGGGTCTGGCGGTTAACACCGACGGCATCTAGGGTGCTTAGAGCAATGCCTTCGCCCTGTTCAATTAGGGCCTGCATGAGGTGCAGGGTTTCTACCTGCGGATTTCCGGCGGCGGCAGCTGATTGAACCGCGCTGGAAAGAGCCTCATTGGCCTTGGTAGTAAGTTTCGTGTTCATGGGTTGAACCTCCTGTTATTTAGTCTAACAAGTACAACAACCCCAAAGTTGAGTCTATTCCACTCAAGGTTGACAAGTGATGCGATTTAGGTCACAATAGTTTTTGGGAGGGAGACCTGGGTCACCCCAGGCGGGGCCGCTGCGAGGGTTTCCCAACCAGCGGCCTCGAGATACCAACCGGTATTCTCTCTCCTACGTTTCAAAAGAATGGGCCCGAGCGGTTACCTCGGGCCCATTCACCAATTTTTCGACAATCAGAAATCACAATATTCGCTACTTTCGCTTCCACCCTTTGACTGCGCTTATCTCCAGTTTGAAGCTTCTGTTCGTATTTAATACGATCTACTAAACTAAGCTCTATTGGTTCAGAGTTGGCTTTTAGGATCAAAATGAAGATTTCTTTTGCTGATAGTAGTGCCTACGACAGCCCACCAGTTGAAACATACTATTCTAATATGTCAACCAGATCTTGGTATTGGGCACATATGCGAGGCGCATACTTTTACCAAACGAACTTTGATTATCTAAAACGTATTGCCCTTCGAAACCAGACCGACGAAGTTCGTATACAGGTAACCTTAAGAACTGATCCGAACAATAAATACGACAAACGTGCAATCGGGATCCGCTGGGAAGGTAGACTCCTAGGCTACGTACACAGAACGGTGGCGTACAAAATGCAGTGGCACATTAATTACTTGGAGCTAAGGGGAATGGAGATAGAATGCCCCGCCCTTGTACGTTTCAAAGGTGGAGAATTCGATGAGGCACGATTAGCCAACGCATCCCCAAGCCAACGAAGAATTCTTGCCAATGAATATGAGTTCCATGCATACGTTGCCCTACCAACAGTAAGCATCCTAGAAAAAGACACCGACTGGAAACTGGTAAAACAGAGGCTAACGGAAGTCTGGCAAGAGGCTCCAGACGAGATCAAATCGAGCCTAATCGGAACAGACCTTTACGAAAATAAAAAACTTGGACGTTGGCTTCAAAAAGTCCGCACTCAAATCCCTGAGGCAGGTATCCCAGACACTCGAGATACATCTCAACTACCTAAGCAACTCTATGATTTCTTTCAAGAACAAAGAATGCTAAGACATGAAGAACTTACTAAAAAACGACGAGAACAAATTATTGAAGCGATTAATTCGGGAATGCTACTAACCCATATAGCAAGACAACTTCATGCTTCTACAAGCACGATTAAATCTGTTGCGCAAAATGCCGGACTCACTATTGCGACTTCCACTAAGAATAAGCAATCTAAAACTTCACGCGTAGATCGATGTATTCATGCAGTAAATATGGCAAAAGAAGGAAAAACCCATAAAGAGATAGCAAATATTCTAAGGGTTAGCCTAAGTACAGTTGAAAAACTGATTTCTGATGGACGTTTCTACCTAGAACCAAATTTATATCCGCAACGGGTAATCGATGCTCGCAACTACAAGTACACCCCTTGGAAAGCTAAAAGGCTATCCCCTACCCAGAAAAGCAGAATTAAGCGAGACATGAATTATCTTCAGGAAAATTTCCCACGAATCCTAAAATAAAAACGACTTCAAAGAATCACTAGAGTCTAGGAGGCTCCAAGTTGAAACTATTATTCGATCTTATTAAAGGGAAAGTTTCTCGTATCAATGAGCAAGAAAAAGTGTCCGCAAACTTCAAGAGTCAAGTTGAAGAAAGTAATTTTCCTGCGATACGTGCTGAAGACTTCGTCGCGATAGTATCTTCCGCCCTTAGCAAGGATCCTAATGTACTAGGCGGAATGAATGATTGGTGGCGAATCACGACCCCTCGGATCACTCCCAGACCCTATGATTCGTTTACTCCCGAAAACAGCACCGATAAGCTGCACCTAAGTTACGTAGGCAATTTACCCTCACCAACGTCAACCTACATTCTGTTCCAATACGACCAAGACCATGGTGGTTTTAGTTATTTTTGTAGGAGCAAACTCTTTGACAATGGGCTGGGAATTATCGACGACCCGAAATTTTTCTTAAGTGAAGAAAGAGATAAGCGTTCTTTTGATTCTGACCGTTTTGAACGTTCCGCATATACAAGTTTCAATGAGTATCTTGACCAGGAAGAGAAAGAATTTGGTGTATTTGAAGAATCAGGCGGAGGTTGGTTCAGTCCACTGGCAATTGAATACAGACTATCAACTACTCTACTAGATGCTGAAATCCAAGGATATGAACGGTTAACCCCTTGGTTCGTGCGCGTAGTAACAGGCCCGACAGCCGGAGAGTTCTTAATTCAATTCCGATGCGAAGCAAAATGGCGAGCTCCAGATCGGAGTATCCAGCCAGTATTATGGCAGTAAACTGTTTCTTCAAGTAGGGGGATTCCGCTAAAATATCCTCAAAAACGAAAGTAGCTGCGATGGTGCGCAAAACTAAGGCGATACTAATCGCCCTCGTCTTATTCTTTGGCATGTCCCTAGGGGCAGTCCCCCAGGCATGGGCCCGAAGCCTTGAAGACCTGACCATCACCATTGAAATTGACGAAGACGGTAACGCCCACTTCACCGAAAAATGGCTCGTCAGCGAAGACGGCACCGGCACCGAACTCTACAAACGACTCGGACGCCTACACAAAAACATGGAAATCACTGATTTCAAGGTTTCCGCAGATGGTATCCCGTATTTCGAAAAAGAAAAGTGGCAACCTAGTGACAGATGGGAAAACAAAAAAGGACAATACGGGATTGTCCACGATGGCGACGCCACCGAACTATGCTGGGGACGCGGCGAAGTAGGCGTCCACACCTACACCATGGAGTACACCGTCACCAACTTCATCGTAAACCTCAAAGACGCCCAAGCAATCAACTGGCAGCTACTGAACAGCAACCTCTCTGCGATCCCCACGAACTACCAATACACCATCAAATCACCCAAATTCGGACCCGAAACGGTCACCGAAATTCAAACCTTCGGAACCCGCACCTCTAATGAGTACCAAAACAATGAAATCCTCATTAGCCCAAACGAGCCTCTAGACTCTTCCCAGTACTTAGTAGTCCTAGCGAAGCTCCCCAAGGGAACGTTCAATACCAAAACTAACCTTAGTCAGACTTGGGAAGAAACCAAGGACGAAGCCAATAAAATCAGCGACGCTCCCCTGCCAAGAAGCGAACGGAGTAAATTCGTCAACTATTTAGGTTGGTTCATTGGCTTTCTAGCGCCATTCTTAGCGTATTATTCGATCTATTACCTAGCTCGTTTCGCACGCAAAAAGATAAATTTCAAGTCCCCCGCAGAAACCAATGCGCGACGAAGTAAGCTTCAAGAACAAGACCTCGATCTTGAGAACTACATTTCAAAAGACCTTCCCGACGCCGACCAAGGGACCATGTGGCGCCTGGCAGAATTCGCCGGAGACACCAAGCTCGAATTCACAATCCAGAAATCTTTTCTTTCGTCATATATCTTGAAGTGGATTATGGAAGGCCACGTTAAACCTGGTATGGAAGAGACTCACTGGCTTGGCCGAACCTCGATCCCCCTGCATTTAGATCCAATGGCGCTGAGTCATTTAGAAGAGTCCGAAATCAAACTCTATGAACTACTATTAGACGCCTCCGGCGATAACTACCTACTAGAAGATAAAGAGTTGCAGGAATACTGCCGTCGACATCCTAAGGAATGGGAAAGTGCTCAGGAGGGTATTCGCGCGCTAGGAAAACAACAGATAGATAATGAATACCTATCCAGAGAGGTCAATTACGGGATTTTCAACACCAGCAAAAAGACCGACGTACTCACTTATGCTGGCATCAAACGATACCAACAAGTCATTGGGTTCAAACACTATCTAGAGAACTTTACGATTATCGATGAGCGTGAACTAATCGAAGTGGGACTCTGGAAAAACTACCTGATCTACGCCGCGGCCTTCGGAATGGCCGAACAGGTCTACGACCAGCTCAAACGAGTCATCCCCGAATTGCTGGTCACCCACCAGATTTCAAGCACCACGGTCAGCACCTCTCGCTCCTGGTCAAACTCGGCATTCGATGGTTACACATCCACATCCTCCAGAAGTGGAGGAAGCAGTGGCGGTGGCGGAAGCTTCAGCAGCGGCGGAGGCGGTTCCTTCGGCGGCAGTTCGGGTGGCGGATTCCGCTAACCCAAACTGGAAAGCAGGATCAAAGTGCAAAAAAGCAAAGCTCTAGTAGGCGCCCTCGTACTATTTATTAGTATCGCTCTGGGTGCAGTTCCACCTGCTTGGGCAGACCGGAACCTAAGGGACCTGCAAGTCACCGTCGAGATTGCTCCCAACGGTAGTGCTCACTTCACCGAAGAATGGACCGTCTTTGAAGACGGCACCGGCACTGAAGTCTTTAAACGACTAGGGCGCCTACCCAGAACCATGGAAATCATAGACTACAAAGTCTCAGAAGATGGCACACCCTACACTTTTGAACCCAAATGGCGCCCAAGCGCACCTTGGGAAGAGAAATACCAAAAGTATGGGATCGTAAAGGGCTTCAACAAGATAGAACTTGGTTGGGGCCGTGGAAAGATGGGAGTGCACACCTATAAGATGGAGTACACCGTCACCAACTTCATCATGAACCTAAAGGACGCCCAAGTAATCAACTGGCAGTTCCTAAATGACCACCTCTCCGCCCGACCACAGCGTTACCAGTACGTCATTAAGTCCCCCAAATTTGGCCCCGAAACCGTTGAAGAAATTCATGTTTACGGAAATGACCCCCACCGTACCTACCAAAATAATCAGATACTTTTAAAAAACGACCATAGGCTATTAGAAGTCGAATACCTAGTACTCTTAGCAAAGCTTCCAGCCGGAACCTTCGACACCAAAACCAACGTTAATCAAACCTATCTAGAGACGCTGGAAATCTCCAATACCACCGACCCCGATGAGGATATCTTTACCAAACTACTCCCTTGGAGTTGGGATATCCTCACGGCCCTAGGTGCCGCCAGCGTCTTAATTGGCATACATATCAGGTCTAAATTTGTGTCCAAGAGGCAAACTGCAGAATCGGCGCGCCGAAAAGAAACTCTACTTCCCAACACCTTTAAAGAAACCAATATTTACCCCCAAGTACCCAAAGATACGCCCGAAATGATCTGGCAAATGGCTCTACTTGCCGACGACCACGTCCATGGCACGCGGATGAAAAAACATCTACTCACTGCCTACGTCCTCAAGTGGATTCTAGAAGGTCGAGTAAAAGTTGCTGGTTCTAAAACACAGGCAGCAAGAGGAATTATTGAAGGACTACAACTAGATCCGGCTCAACTCAAACAGATGGATCATGCAGAAGGCACGCTCTACAAACTACTCCTAGATGCTTCCGATTCTGAACATATCCTAGAAACATACGACCTTAGAGAATTTTGCCAGCGGCACCCCAAAAGGTGGCCGAATAGCACTTCAGGTCTAGCAGACCGCGGCAAGGTACTACTGAGCACCCGGTCACTAAGCGAAGAAGTACCACTTGGAGGTTCTTTTAAGAAGGCAAAGATAGAACGACTCTCACAACAGGGGGCACTACACTACCAGCAGGCACTTGGGTTTAAGAATTACCTTGCTCAATCCACCCTCATAAATGAGCGTGAGGTAGCTGAAGTGCACCTCTGGAAACAATACCTGATCTACGGGGCGCTTTTTGATCTAACCAAAACCGTCTATCAGCAGCTCAAAAAAATCATGCCCGAAGAACTATCCAAATATAATCTAACTGAAGCAGTTATCCACGTTTCCACCACTTGGGCTAAGTACGCCGAAACCGGAACAGAAAGCGCCTTTTCCGACGTTAACAGCTCTGGCTTTGGCTTCGGCAGCGGCGGAGGCGGAGGAGGCGGAGGCGGCTCCGCCGGTGGAAGTTCAGGCGGCGGGTTCCGCTAACCCAAATTTGAAAGCAGGATCAAAGTGCAAAAAAGTAAAGCCCTACTAGGCGCCCTCGTACTATTTCTTAGTACTGCTCTGGGTGTAGTTCCAGCTGCCTGGGCCAGCCGCGACCTAGCTGACCTAAAGGTCACCGTCGAGATTGCTCCGAACGGCAACGCTCACTTCACCGAAGAATGGACCGTCTACGAGGACGGCACCGGCAGTGAAATCTTTAAGCGTTTAGGACGCCTGCCCAAAACCATGGAGATCAGAGACTACAAAGTCTCAGAAAACGGCACACCCTACACCTTTGAGCCCAACTGGAAACCTAAGGCAGACTGGGATAAAAAATACCAAAAGTACGGGGTCGTGAAAGGTTACGGCACGATCGAACTCGGCTGGGGACGTGGCACCAGAGGCATGCACACCTACACCTTGGAATACACCGTCACCAACTTCATCATGAACCTAAAGGACGCCCAAGTAATTAACTGGCAGTTCCTAAATGACCACCTTTCCGCCCTCCCGCAGGGTTACCAGTACGTCATTAAATCCCCCAAATTCGGCCCCAAAACCGTCGAAGACATTCGCGTATACGGAAATTACGCCTACCATACCTACCAAAACAACCAGATACTTTTAAGAAGTGACCGTGCGCTTTTAAGCAGCGAATACCTGGTGGTCCTAGCAAAGCTTCCAGCCGGAACCTTCGACACCAAAACCAACGTTGATCAAACCTATCTAGAGACCCTAGAAATCTCCAATACCACCGACCCCAATAAGAACGACATTCCCAAGCCGCTCCTTTGGGGCGGAGGGATCCTGCTGGCCCTAGGTGCCGCCGGCGCAATTATTGGCCTACCGTTAAGGTCTCGGTATAAGTCCAAAAAGCAGCGGACAGAAACGGCGCGCCGAAAAGAAAATCTACTTCCCGATACCTTCAAAGACACCAATATCTACCCGCAGGTGCCCAAAGATACGCCCGAAATGATCTGGCAAATGGCGGTACTTGCCGAAGACTCCTTCTATAGCGCTCGGATGAAAAAACATCTGCTCACTGCCTACGTCCTCAAGTGGATTCTAGAGGGCAGAGTAAAAGCCACAAAGATCACCTCAAAATGGAAGTATGAGGGCACCACGGGTATCCAACTAGACCACGACCAATATCAGCAGCTGGATCGGGCTGAACAGAAACTCTACAAACTACTCCTAGATGCCTCTGGGCCTGACAATACGCTAGCCCCGGACGAACTCAAGGAATACTGCAATAAGTACCCCGATCTCTGGCCAGAGAGCCAATCAGGACTGGCAATACGCGGCCAGGCCCAACTAGCCTCACAACACCTGAGCGAAAAAGTTCCGCTAGGAGATTCTTTCCAGCACAGCAAGATAGAAAGGCTCTCTCCTACAGGTGCAAAACACTACCAGCAGGCACTGGGCTTCAAGAATTACCTGAAAGACTTCACGCTCATCGACGAACGCGAAGTAGCTGAAGTGCAACTTTGGAAACAATACCTAATCTACGGGGCACTCTTTGACCTGACCGAAACCGTCTACCAACAGCTCAAGAAGGTCATCCCTGAAGAACTAGCCAAATACAGTCTAAATGACCGAATCATTCGCATCACCGTCTCTTGGGCACCCGCTGCCGAATCCGGCACTGAAAGCAGCAACTACAACAGCAGTGATAGCTACAGCTCGGGCTCCGGTGGTGGCGGAGGCGGCGGAGGCTCCGCCGGCGGAAGTTCCGGCGGCGGCTTCCGCTAAGCAGAGTCACCCAGACAGACTTTTTACTCAAACTAAGGAACAAGTACCAATGAGCTTCCAAAAACGAACACAAGTGCCCAGGCGGATAGCCAGTATCCTAATCTTGGCCTCCACCCTAGGGGCCTGCACGTCCGCTAGTGACTACCCTGAAATCTCAAGTTCTGACCCCACTGCCCCCAGCCAGCAGGTAAGCCCAACCGCAGAATCCAGTACCCCGGACTCGTCTTCGACTACCCCCGCTCAGGGTAGCCCCGAAGACCAAACTGCCAGCCAGGAAGCTACCCCTGAAGGGAGCAAAAATAACCCGCAAAGCGACCTCGACAACTATAATCGGGTCACCAAAGAGGCAGTCTCTTTAATCCTTAAAGGCGACTGGGAGAACCTGCAGAAAAACTACTTGGCAAACCCAGAAGCAGCTGAACTTATCAAGCATGACCCGCGCGCCAAAGAATACTTCAAGGATGCCACCTGCGAATCCCTAGTTGAACAAGACAAACTACCGGCGCCGTATAAATCTGGCCCTGAAGATCCGCCTAATGGATCCAGCGGGATAGACTTCTACTTCTACAACTGCAAACTAGCGCGTCCGGGCCAGGAAAGTAGCGATTTTGCGCTAGAAATCGTGCATGATGGCCAGGATTGGAAAGTCTCTAACATTTTCAGTGTTGGAACCTTTAAGTTCTACCTGCCCTACACTACCCCAAAGAACACCGTCCTCAATGTAGCCAGTGGTTCAACCAAATTCAGTTTCGCGCCCGTTCCCAGCCTGTACCTGACGGGTAGTAGAAGGCTGGGGAATGCGTTCTTTATTCTGCCGGGAACTTACCATTTAGACCTGTCGCTAGATTCAAAACTAGTTACGTTGACAGACCAGAAAGAGATAGACGTTACCACTAAGAGTCAGCCTGATTGGAGTCCAGACCTAGCGTTCGAACCCAAGGAAGCTTTTAGGGAAGAAGTTAAAAAGCTGCTTGCAGAGAGCATCAACTACTGCCTTCAGGCACCAAAGACGCCACGCACCTGCCACTACAAACTGTGGGAACGAAACCGTGATTCAGAGAAGTTTGAACCCGACTTTGATTCAATCACCCTATCCAGCCCACCACAGCGGCTGGCGGGAGATATTTACGGAAGGATCAGAGTCGCTGATCAGTTCAACACTTCCTCCGTGTCTTTCACCATCAAAAATGCGCGCCTAGTCGATGACCACCTAGATGCTAATGTGGTCTGGAACTAGTATTTTTACGGCTTTTAGCTGACCCGATAACCGAGTTAAATAGACCAGCAGATAGGCTAGAGAATGTCAGAAAAACTCTGTCAAATACACTTTCCCGAGGTAGCCCCGAAGACTAAGCTTTTTAAGCGCGCCTCTGGTCGCTCAAAACTCGTGGCTCGTCTTCAGTTTAATCGGGGGGCTTTCCAAGAGGCGTACCCGGCAATCAGTAAGGAGACTCGGGCGAAAACCTGCACGTGTGACTATCAGTTTATAGAACTGATAAATACCAGCTATTCCGCTTGGATTGCTTGGTTAAAGGCTATTGTTGCACTGGTTATCATTAGTATTCTGATACTCGCCCTAGGTGCTTACCTAGAAAATCCCCCACTGGCGATTTTTGGCTTCTTTACAGCCATTACAACCTTCTTTGCCCTAGTGTTCATGGTCGTTGGAAACTTGATGTCCGCCCACAAGCTAGTGATGGCACTAGATAAAAAAGGAATTTCCGTAATTCAATCTGTGGAATCATTTTCCTTGGGGTTCCCCGACACTGATCGATGGTTCTTTAACCTTTGGGAGGATGTTGGAATCATCGATTTTCGCACTTCCCCAGAACCGCAACTAGTGCTTCAATCCGTATTTTTCGAAGCTAATGAGAACGCCGATCACGAGCAGAGCATCATCCCGACTAAGCAGCTCATCGATCTTGACCCCAACCAGTTCCATCAGCTGATCCTTGAAATGCAAGCGGCTGCAGTCCCCCAAAAAGCGGCCGCCTATGAGGCGAGTTTTAAAGAGCCACCTAGGGAATGGACTGAAATTCTGCAGGACTCTGAGCATTTCTTTACCAACGCCGTCATCAACTAGGATTTACGTAGTTGGGAAAAGATAGAAGGACATCAGCATGAGCGTAAGATACTGCCCAATTCACTACCCAGACAGTGGGGGCATTATTAACTACCGTATCCACAACACTCTTAGATATCAGTTTCGGATGCGTTTACGCCCATTCGAAAAATACCGTTACGATCAGTCAATCCCCAAAGAGGGTGAAGAAGCCCCGAATAACTGCCTTTGTTACCAGCACTATTTGGAAATCCAATATTATTCCCTAGCCGCCTTTTATTTTTGGCTCATTGTCATCCTCTCCCTGATTGCATTAGGGATTGGATTGTTTTATTTTAGCCCCAGACGCTGGGAAAGTACCCAGGAGAATGTGGGTTTTATAATCCTTCTTCTAATGCTCTTTCTGATTCCTTTAAACTTCGTACACTGGTTTAAAAGCGACCCGAACCTTCAGATTGAACTGCACTCTGACAAGCTAAAAATCGAAGCTTCTATTGACAAGACACTCTTTGGGTATCCAGCAATAGATACCACCTTGTGTGCCCCATGGGATGAGGTCAAACGGATCCTGATTGAAACCAAACCAAAGCCCCATATTCTGGTTAGCACTAGCGGAAGAGATCACGGATTTAAGGTCTCAAGGGAATCAATCCAGATTCCTGAACGCCAAGTCACGGCTATCGGCATAGAAACACTGCACCGACTTTTGCTGGCGGTACACACTACCGGCTCATCCAGCCTTAACCAGGCCTACCAAGAACAACATGGCGAAAAACCACTGTCGTGGCAAAAAATCCTCAAGAATCTAGCCGAGGAAACTGACCCGGGAGTAGCTTTCCTACCGCGATAAACGCGCTAAAAGATCCATCCCCGGAAAGTAATTTTTCCAGTTCCTTTGAAGTAGTATTGCTTTAACAGCCAGTTTTCCCTGACTGTTATCCCCAATGATTCGAAAGAGCAGGCCATGTTTGAGCACTACTGTCGGGTACACTACCCGCACCAGTTACGAACCATTAAGTTCTACCAAGAGACTACCTTCAAGTACCGTTTTAAAGTTTGTCTACGACGACAAAAGGCAACTTTCTCCCGCGAGTCAGACTATTACGAACCAGAAGAAAACTCAGAGTCCTGCATCTGTCAAAAACAGTACCTAGAGTTTAGTTACCGCAGCCTGCTACCCCACTGGATCTGGGGGACCATCCTGGGGGTAATTGCCATCAGCGCCTTGGCCCTATTCTTCATTGGGCTTTCTGTAGAACGTGGCGATATCGCCTTCGGGGGCATCGCGCTTGGAGTTCTCGACTTTATTTTCCTAGTACTTTTTGTTACTCAGGCTCTAATGAGCAAACCCAAGATGAGCATTGAGCTTAGCCCCCGGTACCTTAGCGTGGCCTGGGCGGACAAGCCCGGAATTTCAGGTTTTTCAACTACTTATGACAGTTTTAGAGATTCGTGGAAATCGATCTCGGTAATCCGAGTCCAGCCTACCCCCACCCCCAGGATTCGGATCGAACGTAATCCCCTGTATGCCAGGGGTGGAGACGATCAGCCCCAACAGTGCGATATCCCCTTGGAATACCTGCCTGGCTGGGATCCAGAAGCCCTCACAAAACTGATGCTGCAAGTACAGGCAAGTAGTCAGTCAAAACTAGTGAAAAAGTTTGAGGCCCGCCATGGTGTTAAGCCACTTTCATGGCGCCAGATTCTAGATCAGTTGGCACAAGAAAAAGCAGGAAACAATGATTACACGCCTAGGTGAGTGGCTGGCCGAATCCCGTAACGGCGTATTTTTTGGCGGAGCTGGGGTCTCCACCGACTCTGGGATCCCCGACTTTCGTTCAGCCGCTGGACTCTACACAAAAAATGGCGGCGACAGCCCCGAATATCTTCTGAGCACGGAATGCCTGCACGAAGAACCAGAAAAGTTCTACCAGTTATACAAGACCGAACTGGTCCACCCGCAGGCGCAGCCGAACGCGGCCCATCACCATATCAATACGCTAATTGAAGCGGGGCACCTAACTAGTGTGGTCACCCAGAATATTGATGGTCTGCACCAGGCGGCGGGTACGCAGCAGGTCTTTGAACTGCATGGTTCGGCCTGGCGGAATCACTGTGTTGGTTCAGAACACCACCCGGCCACGCTAGAGCAGGTAATGGCGCAGCCCGGTGTCCCCCACTGCCCGCAGTGCGGTGCGATGGTCCGCCCGGACGTGGTGCTCTACGGCGAAGGCCTAGATATGGATGTCCTCAACGGCGCGGTTAACGCCCTTGCGAACGCTGACCTAGTGATCGTCGGCGGGACTTCCCTGAACGTGTACCCGGCCGCGGGACTACTGCAGTACTATTCGGGGGATCGTCTGGTGCTGATTAATGCCGAACCGACCGGTTGGGATCAGGCAGCGAACCTGGTGATTCATGGCCGCCTAGGTGAGACCCTAGGTGCGGTGATCGAGGAAATGGGCCTTTAGGAACAACCGCACCCGTCAAGTTTTCCGGTTTAGACGCCCTCGTCCGGCGGGGGTTCGTGTAGGGACGAGTCCGCCCGGACCGCGTGCAGTACCGACTGCAGGTCCAGTTCGTCGGCCAGGTCGCGTTTGGCGGCTGCCACGATACTCTTACGTTGGTCGGCGATTACGTTTAGTAGCTCGGGGTCCTTAGTGGAGTCCTCTAGTAGTTCTAGGGTTTGTAGTAGGTCGATGAGGACGCCGGGTTCCTTTGAACCGTAACGACGGAACTGGGAAGAGAAGGCGTTGATCATTTCGGCGGGGGTCCGTACGGCGGCCCAGAGGACTAGGCGACCGGGTTCCTTAGGCGCCTTGTCTTCTTGATCTTCCTTTTCTTCTTTCTGGTCTTCTACCTCTTCGAAGCAGGCGGTGGGTTGCGGTGCGTCTAGTACTAGCTCCCGTAGGGCTGAGGCAGACTGCCCGATTACGTGACGGGCGGTCGTGGGGTCGTTGGTGCCCGGGGATAGGGCCCGCACGCCAATATCAAGCAGCTGGCGCAGGCCCAGTGAGAAGTCCTCACCGGAAACGCGCTCTAGGTCCAAGTAGAGGAAGCTGGGCGGGGTCTGCTCGACGTCCTCGGCGGACTGTTCGCGGTATTCCTCAGTGTCTAGGTCCTCATCGACGTCGTTGAGTTTCGCGGTTTCTGGGTCGAACCAGTAGCGGGCCACGGTCTGACCAGAGATTACGCGGTCACCGGGGCGGACGTCGACCACCACGGTAGCGCCGTATTCTTCTGCCCACTTGGTGAGGGGCTTGAGGTCGATCTTTTGGATATAGCCGAACTTGTCGGCGGTAATGCGGCGGGCGTGATCAGGGACCTGGGGACGCGGGTAGGCTTGACGGTTATCGGCCTCGGCCACGTCGTCAGAGTATTCCAAAGTGCGCTTCACGGAAGCGTTAATGATGGTGTCCACGCGGACCATGTCGACCACGCGGGAGACGTACCAGATGAAGGTTCCTAGGGCTAGGAAGACTAGGATCACGGAGATGGTGACCGCCAGCTGCGGTGGGGTCTTCTGGTCCGAATCTAGGGAACGTAGGACTAGTACCGCGTAGGTGAAGACCGAAACGTAGACGGTCACAATGCCGCGGACCGCCGGGGATTGAATGTAGTCGCGCAGTAGCTGGTGGGAGAAGTTACCACTGGCCACCTGCAGCACGATCAGGGTCATGGAGATCGTGGTGGTTAGTACCGTCATGGACGTGCCGGCAATGAAGGACAGCATGTCCGAGGCTGCTTTGGCGTCACCGGGCCACAGGTAGGTGGCGAAGGTGGCTTCGGCAGGGACGCGAATATCGGCCACTACGAAGGCGACGATCGCGCTCACCAAGGCGCCCGCTAGGGGTAGGGGCCAGAGCTTGGACGTGAACATGCTGTGCAGGTGGTTTAAGTGTTTTTTCACGCCTTCGATTGTACAAAGGGTGGCCAGAAAAGCTAGCTAAAGTAATCAGTAACGCAAAGGATTGCGAAAAAGTATGTTGCGCGTCTCGTGCTTTAAGCGAACTTTTTACCCGACGGTGGATTTGGGTCTTTTGTCATGTAATGATTGGCAGTGTCAACGTTTCTTAAAAGAAAGGAGTCGAATATGAACTTCGACGAACTGAAGAACAAGGCCGAAGAAAAGGCCACCGAAGCCAAGCACGCTGTTGAAGAAGGCCTCCAGAAGGTCGGCAACACCCTAGAAGAAGGTGCCCAGAAGGCTGAAAACCGCGCTGAAGAAGCCGGTGTCGACGCTAAGGAAGAAGGCGAAAGCCTAATGGACAAGGCTAACGACCTAAAGGACGCCGCTCTAGAAAAGGCTGAAGACCTAAAGGACGCCGCTACTGAAAAGGTTAGCGAACTAAAGGGCAAGCTAGGCTTCTGATTCAGACGTCAAGCATTAACTTAAACTAAAGCGATACTCCCCCACCGGGCTTCCGGTTGGGGGAGTATTTCTTTGCAATTTTTGGTTATCGCGCCGGCGGTAACAGGCCAGCGATGCGGCGTACCCGCACCCGAGTGTTCGGGGAGGCATACACTTGGCCGCTGGAGTCCGCCATAAACACGCGGTGGGCCGAACGTGCCTGGTCCGCCTGGGCTTCCGCTAGCCGACGCACCTGCGCCTGAGTGGCCTCCAGTTGGGCTTCCAAAGCTAGGATCCGTCGGATCCCCGCCAGGTTAATGCCCTCTTCTTGGCTAAGTTGCTGTACCCGCTGTAAGGTGCGGACGTCGCGTTCAGTGTAGCGGCGTCCTCGGCCTGAAGTGCGGATCGGAGTGACTAGGCCCAAGCGGTCGTACTGACGCAAGGTCTGCGGGTGCATCCCAGCCAGTTTAGCGGCCACGGAAATCACGAAGAGTCGCTCTGCCATTGTCAATCCTTTCCGGCCTATGCCTTAGCCAGTTGGTCTAGGTCCGCGCGCGGATCCACCTGGGCGAAAGCCTGCGCGAGCTGCTCGACCGCGGCCTGCTGGTCCTCAGTGAGTTCCTTCGGGACGGACATGGTCAGTTCCACCAGCAGGTCACCAGCGGGCTTATTAGCCTTCTTGATGCCCTTACCGCGGACTCGCAGCCGCTGTCCCACCTGGGCCCCAGCGGGGACCTTCAGGGTCACATGCTTACCGTCCAGCAGGGGAACCTTCACCTCGGTGCCGTTGACGAACTCGTCAAAACGCAGGGGTACCTTTGCTACTAGGCTACCCTTTTCGCTGATGTAGTAGACCGGGTGGGATTCGACGCTGACCTCGATCATGAGGTCACCAGCGCGGCCCCCATCGTGGCCGGGTTCGCCCTTGCCTTTGAGGCGGATCTTCTGCCCGTTGGTGACACCCGCGGGAAGTTTAACCTTGTGGTTCTTTCCGCCCGCGTTGATGGTGACGGTCGCCCCGTTGACGGCATCCTTCAGGCTCAGTTTGGCCTTGCCGGACAGGTTACGACCGGCTTGGGGCTGCGGACCGCCAAAGCCGAAGGGCATGCCACCGGCTTGTCCCCCACCGGGGAAGCCGCCCGCCTGACCGCCGCCGGGGAATCCACCCTGGAAGCCGCCGGCTTGGCCGCCGCCGAAGAGGCCAGAGAGAATGTCCTCAAAGCCTCCCGCGCCCGCGCCGCCGCCACTTTCGAAGCGCACGCGTTGGCTGCCGGAGCCCCCGCCGAACATTCCGCCCAGATCGCCGAAGAAGCTGCTGAAGGCGTCTGCTGATCCCCCCGGACCCGAAGCGAACCTCGCTCCACCCGACGCCATCTGCCTGATCGCGTCGTAGCGCTGCCGCTCTTTTGGGTCCGAAAGCACCGCGTAGGCTTCACCTACCTGCTTGAACTTCTCTTCGGCCTGCTTATCGCCCGGGTTTTTATCCGGGTGATACTTACGAGCCAGTTTGCGGTATGCCTTCTTAATTTCGGCCTCATCAGCGTCTTTAGAGACGCCGAGGACCTTATAAAAGTCTTTTTGGAAGTAGTCCTGTTCGCTCATTTAACTACTCCCCCCTTTCGGTAAAAATTTTTGTAAATGTCCGTCCTCCTGGGCCGGTTTTGACACCTTGGGCCGGTTTCGCACCCTGCGTCGGGCTGGCACTATGGGCCGGTTCAGCACCCTGGGCCAGTTGGTAACCTTAGGCCGGGTTGTGCACGATGACGCGAGCCGGGCGTAGGACCTTTTCGCCCATCTTGAAGCCCGGCTGCAGGACCTGGGCGACGACGGGTTCGGTCACTTCGGCTTTTTCTTCGGCCATTAGTGCCTCGTGTACCTGCGGGTCGAAGGCTTCGCCAGCTTCACCGAACATGGTGAACTGGGCGGCGGACCCTAGGGTGTCGGTTAGTTTCTTTACGATTGCCGCGAAGGGACCGGTTAGTTCCTCATGGTTTTGCGCGGCGTAGATGTCATCGAAGACGGGAACCAGGGCGGTGAGGATGTCGGCGCGGCCGGCGTCCTTGTGTCCCGGGATGTCAGCCTTGGCGCGGCGGACGTAGCCGTTGTACTGCTGGTTCAGGTTGTAGTATTCGGCGTTTGCGCGGGCTAGTTCTTCTTCTAGTTCCTTAACGCGGGCCTGGGCCTGAGCTAGCGGGTCAGCTTCGGTTTCCGCTTCCGTGTCGGCTGCTTCTGCGCCATTTTCTTCCGAGTTCGCGTCTAGGTTTTCGCGTTCGCTTTCGATGGCTTCGGCGGCGGCCTTGAGGGCTTCTTCAGCTTCGTTTAGGGCTGCTTCTGCCAGGTTGTCACCGTTTTCTTGGTTTGGCTCTGGGGTTTGGTTCTGGTCGCTCATGGTTCTCCTTGGGGCGTTGGTATTGACGTGTTAAAAGGGGGCTCGAAGCGTAACGGTGTTGCGCCCCGAGCCCCACTTTTTAGCGGTCCACGACTATTGTCCGCACAGCTGCTTTAGGCAGTTGTTTAGTTCTCGTCGTCGACTACTTCAGCGTCAATGACGTCCTCTTCACCGTCGGTGCCTTCAGCACCTTCCGGGGCGGCCGTGGCGGCTTCTTCCTGGGCGGCTGCGTAGAGGGCCTGGCCGATCTGCTGGGACTTTTCGTTCAGCTTCTCGAGGGCGGCCTTTACCTGGTCCACGTCGTCAGACTTCATGGCTTCCTTGAGTTCGTCGTTAGCGGCGGTGACGTCGTTGACGATTTCCTCAGAGAGCTTGTCCTTGTTTTCGTTGAGTAGTTTCTCAATCTGGTAGGAGACCTGCTCTGCCTGGTTCATGGTTTCGATCTTTTCTAGGCGCTTCTTGTCTTCTTCAGCGTGAGCTTCAGCTTCAGCGACCATGCGTTCGATCTCTTCCTTGGGCAGTGCCGAGCCACCGGTGATGGTCATGGACTGTTCCTTGCCGGTGCCCTTGTCCTTAGCGGAGACGTGGACGATACCGTTGGAGTCGATGTCGAAGGTGACCTCGATCTGCGGGATGCCACGGGGTGCCGGGGCGATGCCGGTTAGTTCGAAGTTACCTAGCGGCTTGTTGTTGGCGGCAATCTCGCGTTCACCCTGGAAGACCTGGATCATTACCGAGGGCTGGTTGTCAGCTGCGGTAGAGAAGATTTCGGACTTCTTGGTGGGGATCGCGGTGTTGCGTTCGATTAGCTTGGTCATGCGACCACCTAGGGTTTCGATGCCTAGGGATAGCGGGGTCACGTCGATTAGTAGAACGTCCTTGCGGTCGCCCTGTAGGACGCCAGCCTGGAGGGCAGCACCTACGGCCACAACCTCGTCGGGGTTTACGCCCTTGTTGGGTTCCTTGCCACCGGTTAGGGAGCGGACAACGTCGACGACGGCGGGCATACGGGTGGAGCCACCGACTAGGACGACGTGGTCGATGTCGCTGACGGAGATGCCGGAGTCCTTGATGACGGCTTCGAAGGGCTTCTTGGTGCGTTCGATCAGGTCCTTGGTCATGTCTTCGAACTTGGCCCGGGAGAGGGTGGTTTCGAGGCTGACGGGGCCTTCTGCGGTCGCGGCGATGAACTGTAGCGAGATGCTGGTGTTCATAGCGGAGGATAGTTCCTTCTTGGCCTGTTCTGCGGCTTCGCGTAGACGCTGCATGGAGGTCTTGTTGTCGGTGACGTCAACGCCGGACTCGTCCTTGATCTGCTGGACTAGCCATTCGACGATGCGGTTGTCCCAGTCGTCACCACCTAGGCGGTTGTCACCGTTGGTGGCGCGCACCTGAATGGTGCTGAAGCCATCCTCGGGGTCCTTGCCGACCTCTAGGAGGGAGACGTCGAAGGTACCGCCACCGAGGTCGAAGACTAGGATTAGTTCGTCTTCCTTACCCTTTTCGAGGCCGTAGGCTAGGGCCGCGGCGGTGGGTTCGTTGACAATACGCAGGACGTTTAGGCCAGCGATCTGACCGGCGTCCTTGGTTGCCTGACGTTCTGCGTCGTTGAAGTATGCCGGGACGGTGATGACCGCGTCGGTGACGGGTTCACCTAGGTATGCTTCTGCGTCGCGCTTGAGCTTACCCAAGATGCGAGCGGAGATTTCCTGCGGGGTGTACTGCTTGCCGTCTACGTCGAAGGTCCAGTCGGTACCCATGTGACGCTTTACGGAGCTGATGGTGCGGTCTACGTTTGAGACTGCCTGGTTCTTTGCGACGTTACCTACTAGGACGTCGCCGGCCTTGGAGAAAGCTACGACGGACGGGGTGGTCCGTAGTCCTTCTGCGTTGGCGATGATGGTGGGTTCGCCACCTTCTAGTACTGCTAGTGCGGAGTTGGTGGTTCCGAGGTCAATGCCTACTGCACGTGCCATATTTATCATTCCTCTTTCGTTCAAGTTTCTTACGCTTTTGGCTTGGGTTTGGTGGGCTTATCGGAAGCACACCCAAACTTGAGCCTGACACACTCAATATTAACCTTGAGTCTGTTCTTGTCAAGTTTTATTTTCCCAAACTTGCGTCTACTAGACTCAACTTTATTTAGCTTGTGTTTATTCCACCTTCTTTTTAAAAGATCAGTAAAATGGGTCACAGTTGTGCGTGGATATCCGCAATTCGGTCCCCGCACTAGAGTTTTCTTCATAGAAACTGGGAGAATAACCCCCATGCATTCGTCTGTTTTCATTTCCCTACTAGCCATCGTGGCAGTAGCAACCATCGCACCAATCTTCTCTTTCCTGGTGCCAAAGCGGCTACTTCCCGAATCGGTGGTCCTAGTAGCTGGCGGCGTCATCATTGGCCCCGCCGTCCTAGACATTGCCCACATGGGTAACGAAATCGAGCTACTGCGCGAACTGGGACTAGGCTTCCTGTTCCTGCTGGCCGGTTTCGAGGTTGACGTTCACGGCCTCAAGGGCAGGTCCGGCAAACTAGCCGCGGGCGCCTGGGGCGTTTCCGCGATCGCCGCCTTCGTCGTTACCGCTTTCATGCCGGGAATCAGCCCCTTCTCTGGGGAAGGCATTGCTTTCTCACTGGCCATGACCGCCACCGCCCTTGGTACTTTGATCCCCATCTTGCGTGACCGTGACATGCTGGAAACCAAGGTGGGTAAGTCAATCATCAACCACGGCACAATTGGCGAACTATTCCCCATTTTGGCCATGGCTATCCTGCTGGGTGTTCGCGGTACCTTGCTAAACGCCCTGCTGGTCCTGGCCTTCCTAGTTATTGCCATTGTGATTGGCACGATTCCCCTCCGGGTCCAGGCCGCCGGCCAGAAACTAGTGAAGATTATTCACTTTGGTGCCGAATCAACCGCCCAGACCACCGTGCGTTTGACGGTACTACTGCTGGTGGCGCTGATTACGGTTGCCTCCCTGTTCCAGTTGGACGTGGTGCTGGGTGCCTTCGCCGCGGGCTTCATCGTCCGCCAGGCCCTACCCCAGGGCCGTCGTGAACTAGAAGAAAAACTGGACGGTATTGGTTATGGCTTCTTCATCCCGGTCTTCTTCATTACTACCGGCATGGAGCTAGAACTAGACGGCATTAAGAACAATCCGATTGCCGCCGTCATCTTTGTGGGCCTGCTAATGCTGGTTCGTGGTACCCCGGTGTTTATGGCCGCCTTCCTGGAGATGGATTCGAAGTTCTTCACTCGCTTCCGTCAGGCCCTGCGGATTGCGACCTACAGTTCCACTTCCCTACCGATGATCGTCGCGGTTACCTCCGTGGCGGTCTCTTCGGGCGTGATGGAAGCCGGAACCGCCTCTACCCTGGTGGTGGCCGGCGCGGCCTCGGTCCTGATTATGCCCATGCTGGGTGCGCTGATGGAAAATAAGAAGGACAGCGAAAAGGACGACTCCACTAAGGTGCGCTCGGCCCAGCAGAAGGCGCACGAAGCGCGCGAGGCCGTAGAATCCACCCGCAAACTGGTGAAGGAAGCTGCCTTGGCTCAGCTAGAGGCCTCTGAGGTAGATCCGGATTCGCTGGATGAAGAGACCCGTGAGACCGCCTTGAAGCAGCGTGAAGAGTTGGCCCAGATGATGGCCCGCGCTCAGGCTGCGACCGAAGCGCTGGCGGATCGCGCTCACGAGATGTTCCCCGACAGCGATTGGGAAACCATTGCGCACCGCGTCCACGAGGACCGCCAGGTCGTGCTACACCACCTTGAGGATCAGCTCAAGAATGAGCTGGCTAATGATAAGGCTGCTCAGGAAGCTGCTCGCGAAGCGATCCGGGCAGAGCTTAAACCGCACGCTTTACCTGACCATTTGTTGCCACACGGGCATCATTCCCACCGCCACCGCAAAGACGCTGGTAGCGTAGAGGACAGTTCTAAAGAAAGGAAAGAATCGTGACTATTGAACTAATCGACCAGTGCAGTGAAGAGGTTTTCGAAGCTGTCAATCACCTAATCGGTCAGCTCTCCACTAGCGCCAAGCCGCTAGAGTACGAAGCCACCGAAGCACTAATCGACCAGCCGAACGTGCACCTATTCGTGTACCGCGCAGAGACCGAGGAAGAGGCCGCCCCCGAGGTGGACACTACCCTTCCGGCCCCCATTCAGGGCATGCTTTCCCTAGTGGTCTTTGAGATCCCCACCGGCACCCGCGCATGGATTGAGGATGTCGTCGTGGAAGAAAGCGCCCGTGGCACTGGCGCTGGCCGCGCCCTAGTTGAAGCTGCCGTCGCTTACGCCCAGGAACTGGGTGCAAAGAGCGTAGACCTAACCTCACGCCCCTCGCGCGAGGCCGCTAACCGCCTCTACCAGCGTTGCGGCTTCCAGGCCCGCGAAACCAACGTATACCGCTACCAGGGCTGAAACAAGTAGCTCGAATAGCAAAAAGTTCCGGCGTCCATTCCCCAACTGGGGCGGACGCCGGAACTTTTTATCAGCTCTGTTTGAGAACTTTAGCTAGTCTCTTAGAACTTCAGCTTGGTGCGTTTGGTGGCGGTCACGATGTAGACCACTACGGCACAGAAGACCAGTAGGGCAACTAGACCGACGAAGACGGCTCCACCAGAGACGAACAGGTCGCCAATGCAGATGAAGAATAGTGCCCACATGCCAGCAAAGTAGAAGGACAGGCGTTCACCAACGAAGCGGCCGCCTAGGATCAATAGGGCACCTAGAACAAGAAGTAGTAGGGTGCCGAATAGGTGACGGACGAACCAGTTCCAGCTGTAGTTGGTTAGCGGACGAGCTAGATCAGCAACTAGTAGGTAAACGGTCCAACCACCTAGTAGACCGAAGGTTAGGTTGGTGACTAGGGTTAGTAGCGAACCGGGGCCGGTGCCCTTGAAGTTTAGGGGGCTGGCCGGTAGGGCGCGTAGTAGCACTAGGACCACGACTGCCTGGACTAGCAGGATTAGGTAAGCCAACCAGTTTAGGTACAGGGTGGAGAATAGTTCATAGAGGCCAAACAGGAAGATTGCACAGGCGGGGAATAGCCAGAACTTGCGCTGGAAGTCAATCGTGTTGGCGCTGGGGAACCACTGCCAGATTGTGAAGGCCAGTGCACCTAGGGCGATGGGCAGCATTAACCAGGTACCTACGGCGGTGGCGCCTAGTAGGTGCTCCTGGGTGACAACTACCTCAACCTTGGGCGGTTGGACCAATGAAAAACGGCTAATGAACAGAAGAACTAGACCGATACCAGCGATAACGGTGGTAATGATCTGGCGACTGCGGTCTTTACTGGTTAGGTGCATGCGATCCTCCTACGGGTTTTCAGCAATCAGGCAGTACCTATTGTGACACTGCTAACCATATCCCGCTAAGTAAACCCTGCCAACTTTTAGGACTTTCGCCTTATTAGCGAAATCTGCCCAACTTTGGACCCTGTGGAGAGGCCCAGAAGCAGGGTGGAGAAAAGTCGAAAAGCGGTCGCGCGCCCTCGGGAAAAATAAAGGCTCAGGCGCCCTTTACCGCGCGGTGTAGGGCCACGATCCCGCCGGTGAGGTTACGGTATTCGACATCTTCCCAGCCGGTTTCCATCAGCATGTGGGCCAGGCCGTCCTGGTCGGGCCACTGCAGGATCGAGTCCGCCAGGTAGCTGTAGGCTTCCCCGTTTTCCTGCACGGTCCTAGAGATGACCTGCAGCATGGTCTTGAGGTAGGCGTCGTAGGCGGCGCGGAAGGGAGAGAAGACAGGGCGTGAGAACTCGCAGATGACCAGCTTCCCGCCGGGGCGCACGACACGCAGCATCTCAGACATGGCTTTCTTCGTATCAGCCACATTGCGCAGGCCAAAGGAAATGGTGACCGCGTCGAAACTATTGTCCTCGAAAGGTAGGTCCATGGCGTCACCCCAGACGAAGTTCAGGTCGGGGTGTAGTTCGCGGCCGCGAGCCAGCATGCCTTCAGAAAAGTCGCAGGCGGTGACGTCCGCACCCCAGGCCGCGAGGTGCTTTGAAGAAGTACCGGTACCGGCGGCTAGGTCTAGGATCTGGTCTCCGGGCTGGGGGTAGACGGCTTGGCGGACGGCGCGACGCCAGACTCGGTCCCAGCCGAACGTCATCAGGTCGTTGGTCAGGTCGTAGCGTTCGGCAATGGAGTCAAACATGGAGGCCACCCGTTCGGGGGTCTTGTCGACGTGCTCCGCTAGGGTTTCGGCAGCTTCTGCTAGGACTTGGTCCTGGGTTTCCGGGTTTTCTACCTGGGTTGCTTGCTGCTTAGCTTTAGTGGAGCTTGCCTTTTTAGTCATGTTGGGCTCTTTCAAGATTCATCAATTTTGGTAATCACATAGAATTATCGTTGATGAACGCACAATCCGCAGTTAGTAGTGGCACTTGGCACCTTCTGGCCCTTGATTTGCCCCCTGAAGTTTATGGCGCCCCCGCACACCCGAAGGGGATGGCGCAGCCTTGGGGGCGTTGGGCGCTATCCCTGATCCCGGCGGATTCTCAGGTGCCTGTGCGGGCCTGGATTGGCCGCGGACCCTCGGTAGTTTCTTGGGGGCCGACGATTGAGTTTACGGGAACCTTAGAGGCGGCCTCGGCCGACTATCGTGCGTGGGCGGCCGCTTTGGACGTTGACGAGGGCGTGCGTCCTTTTATTCGCGCTCTGGGCGCCTTCAATTATTCAGATTTGTCGGGCAAGCTGGAAGTGCCCACCTTGGCACTTTGGGGCCAGCCCTACTTGGAGACCTACCTGCTTTGGCATGATTCTAGGGCGGACGAGGCCGCCGCCTTAATTTCCGCCGCTAAGTCGGCTGGGCCGGTCCCCCACCTTGCCGGCCCGCAGGCACAGTGGCAGCAGGCGGGTGCCTCCCTGCCGGGGACTGAGTGGCAGCAGCAGGTCGCGCAGGCGATTTCCGCCATGCAGGCTGGGCAGGCGCAGAAGGTGGTGCTTTCGCGTGACGTTTTTTGGCAGGCGGATCGGCCCGTGCCGGTGGAGCAGGTTTTAGCTGCCCTGGTTGGTCATGATGATCATGAGGGGCAGGATGCTTCGGCTTGGGCTTTTGCTGTGGGTGACCTAGTGGGGGCTAGTCCGGAGATTTTGGCTCAGGTTCATGAGGGGCGTTTCTTTGCCCGGATTTTGGCGGGTACCCGGCCGGCTGGTCGGGGCGAGGAGCTCTGGCAGGACCCGAAGGAGCTGGCTGAGCATGAGGCGGCTCGCGCTTCGGTGATTAGGCGTTTGGAGTCGGCGGGGATTTCTGAGATTTTGGCTCCCCCGGCTAGATTGTTGAAGCTGCCGCAGGTGGAGCATTTGCAGAGTGAGGTTTCTGGCCATTGCGAAGGTCGGGATGTGGCCCAGTTGGCGGCTCATTTCCATCCGACGGCCGCGATTTGTGGTCAGCCGACGGTGGCCGCGGCGGCTTTGATTGAGCAGTTGGAGGGCATGGATCGGGGTGCTTTTGCGGGCCCGGTGGGCTGGATGGATCCGGCTGGTGATGGCCAGTTCAATATCGCTTTGCGTTGTGCGCAGGTGCCGGAGTCGTCTTTGCGGAGCCCGCAGAAGTGGCGCCTGTTGGCAGGCGCGGGGATTATGCCTTCTTCGGTTCCGGCTAATGAGTTTAGTGAGACGGGTACCAAGATGGGGACGATGCGCTCTGCCTTGGGGATCGATTAGCCGAAATGTTTTGGGCAAGCTTTAGCCCCAACCGGAAAAACAGGAGACAAAAAACCGGTCGGGGCTGGAGCTTGCTTTTCAGCCTTTGCAGGGGCGTAGCTTGGTTTAGCTATTTACCGCATCTGCAGAGATTAGTGGCCCGGTGATTTCTAGTTTCTTCTTATCACGGTAGACCTCTAGGGTGACTTGTTCACCGGGGGTATAGCGACGGACGTAGCCGATTAGGGATTGGGCGTCGTTTACGGGCATCCCGTCGATTCCTACGATCAGGTCGCCTGCTTTCAGCCCGGCTTTGCCCATCTTGGAGTTTTCGTCGATGTTTCCGACTAATGCTCCGGTTCGCAGGGTGCCGTCGATTTCGACTGAGCCACCACCCTTGATGCCGATACCTAGTAGGGCGTGTTCAAAGTGACCGTCCTTGATGATCGCGTTGGCGACCTTCTTTACTAGGTCAGAGGGGATGGCGAATCCTAGTCCGATTGATCCGGCTTGGCCTTGAGCGTTGGCGGTTAGGGAGATGATCGAGGAGTTGATTCCGATTACTCTGCCCTGTGCGTCGAATAGGGGGCCACCGGAGTTACCGGGGTTGATGGAGGCGTCGATTTGGATGGCGTTGGTGAAGACTCGACTGCCACCTTCGGGGTTTTCCCGGTCGCGTTCGGCAACTACTGTGGGTCGGTTTAGGGCCGAGATAATGCCGGTGGTCATGGTGGACTGCAGTTCTAGCGGGGCACCGATGGCCGCGACGGGCTGCCCGACCTTCAGGTCGTTGGAGTTGCCAAACTGGGCGTGGGTTAGACCCTTGGGGACCTGATCTAGTTTGATCACGGCCAGGTCGGTTTCTTTATCGGTTCCCACGATGCTGGCTTTTAGTACGCGGCCGTCCGCTAGTTTGACCTGCATGCGCCCATCGGTGTTATTGACCATATCCGCGATGACGTGGTAGTTGGTGACGATGTGTCCTTCGGGGTCAATGATGACACCGGAACCGGTTCCGCCGGAGTTCCCGGCGCGGACCTGGATGAGCACTACGGTCGGTCCGACGGCTTCGTTGACTGCCTGCCAGTTGGCGGCATTGCCCTTTGCGTTTACGACGGGGGCTACTTGGGTTTCGCGGTTGTCTTGTTGGGCGGCCACGGAGCGGCTTCCCCAGGGGCTTAGGTAGCCGCCGGCTTGTAGGCCACCGACGGTGATGCCGGATCCTAGTACGCCGGCCAGTAGGGTGCAGACAGCTAGTGAGACCCAACCGGGACGGCGCTTTTCTTTATTGCGACGACGAGGGGGTTCAGAAAGTATCTGGACTTGCTGGGGGTAGAACACGGGTTCGCTTCCCCGCACCGGCTGCGGCTGAGGTTGGGGCTGTGCCTGGGTTTGAGCTGGGCTCTGTGCTGCTCCCTGTGTTTGGGATGGCACCTGCGCTTGGCCCTGTGCCTGAGGTTGAGGCTGACCCGATACCGGCATTGCCGACTGTACCTGGGGCTGTGCCTGGGCTTGCGTCTGAGCTTGAGTCTGGGGGTAGGCCGGAGCGGGTGCGGCAGGCGAGTAGTTTTGGTCTTGGTTGACGACTTGCTGGTAGCTGGGAAGTTCTTGAGTTGCCCCAATTCCTTCATTCACTGGCTGCTGAGGACCCATTCCCTGAGGGTTTTGCTGATCCACGTGTTCCTCCTTATTCGGCTTAAATAAGCCAAAAACTCTAAAAGCGTTATCTATTTGTTATCTATTGTTACACAATCGTTATCATTCGTCTAGAGTTGATCTTGTCTGCCTAGTCACAGGGGAAAGGAACCCGAATATGAACGACCTCTACCCCTGTTTTATTGGCTTCTTTTAGCCAGCCATAATCGTCTTTTTCAGGGGCTAAATACCTAGCTCCAACGGCCTTTGCGAAGGACTGATAATCAAATTTCTGCCCCACCCGGAAACAACGCTCGAAGAGTTCCTTCGGGGCTTGGGCATGTTCTAGCCCCGCAAAGATCGCGCCACCTTCATCATCTACCAGCACCAACTGCAGGGAACTCTCATCCTGCCCACCCCCAAGGGTAGGAATCAGCGACATGGCATCATGCAAGAAGGTCAAATCCCCTAGGATCACCCGGACCGGCTGGCCGGTATGGGCAGCAATTCCCTTTGCGGTAGCAATAGTGCCATCAATCCCAGCTAATCCCCGGTTCGCGAAGACCACGGGAGGTAGTTCCCCCTCGATTTCCGGCAGAGCCCCAGCTACCCGGTCAAAGACCCGGATCAGGGTGGAGGCGCCAACAACTAAGATGCTGCCGTCTTTAGCGGCCTGCTGCCAGATTCGGGCACATAGTTCTTCCCGCGGATCCTTCCCGAGTTCTGGGGTGGCCGCAGTCAGCCAAGCTTGGCACCACTTCCCTACTTCAGCGCTGCTTGCCGAAGCATCACCGGGATTTGAAGCCTCGTTAAATAACGCTTCAGCAGCTTTCAGACCGGCTCCTTCGGCCTGGAAGGCCCGGGATTGATCTAGCAGATCAGTAGCGGTAACAACATCAGATCCAGCCGCAGCCGCATCAGGCCAGGTGGCGTAATCAGCGGCGACCACTACCTTCGCCGCGCTACTCAAAAGCCTGGTCACGGGACGACTCAAAGTTGGGTGGCCGAAGACGACCACCTGCTTGACTTGCTTAGCCAGTTCGCTTGCTTCCCGCAGTCCCAGTGCCCGCTGATAATCCACCGGGGCACAAAGGGTATTACCGAAGGCGCCCGACAGGTTCCAGTTTCGGGCCCGCGAGGACGGCTCCGCCAGTAGCGGCCAGTGGTTTTGGGCCGCGAAATGCGAAGCTTCAGGACCCGCAGAATCCCCGGCCACAACTACCGTGCGCACCTGTTTAAAGTCGACGGGGAACCCGGGATCAAAGGTCGGGGTAGACAGGGATTGCGGCCTACGTTCCGCCCACTGTCCCGGTAGTGGCCGCAGGGGCGCGGCCTCAAAAACCGGCATGGGGAACTGGGGCGTCAAGGGCACGTCAAAACAAAGATTGAGGTGGGCCGGCCCGGGCTGATTTGACAGCAATCCAAGGGCGGCACTGCAGGCCCGCCTTACCAGGGAGGGCACTTGGGCGGGTGGGTAACTGGCTGGGACGTCAAAATCCCAAACTGGCGCAGCCCCAAAAATCCCCACCTGCTTGGTGGTTTGGTTGGCCCCGGTCCCCCGCAGGTGGTGAGGACGATCAGCGCTCAGTACCAATAGTGGGGTGGCAGATTCGGCCGCCTCTAGGACTGCCGGGTGCAGGTTGGCTACTGCCGTCCCGGAAGTGACCGCAATCGCGACCGGTCCGGCGGTCGGGACTTCTTGTGCGGCCCTCGACGAAGGTGGAGCATCTAAGGTAGCCGAGGAAGCCAGGAAATCTTCTTGGTCTTCCTCGCGCACCCCGAAGGCTTGGGAGGCCCGCGCTAAACCGAGGGCGTAAAAACCTGCCGAGCGTTCATCAGCGCACGGGTGGACGCGCAGGAGGCCCGCAGCCTCGGCCGCGGCGGCAACATAACTGATGGGTGCGTTTCGTGAGCCGGGCGCTAAAACTAAATCCCGGACCCCACTGGACAATAGTGAGGTAATCAGGGCGTGTGCCACCTGTATTGACGGAGGTTGCTGGGACCAGGGCTGGGCTTCACTCATGGGCACTAGTCTAGCAATCAGGCTATTAAACGAGCGGTTCGCAATACCTTTTGGGGACGGCCAAGATTGTGAATTTTAAACTTGCGAACGTTGCTAGGTTGGCAGAGGCTAAAGCGCCTACTCTGCTAGGTATGTAAGCATCTGGGTGAGGCGTTGTTCCCAGCGCTGACGCAGATCCAAGGCTGGCGCCAAAACCGCATCAGTCATCAGGCCCTCACCCGCTGCCGGGCCCTGTCCCTCTCCTAGGCCCACTACCGGAACGCCATCAAAAGTCGGACGGGCCTGGTCCACCGGCAGAGCACAGTTTTGAACCACTATGGGAGCGGCGGCAGGTTCACCCGCGAACAGGGTGGAAGTTCCCAGCCCGCACGGGCCATCTAGCTGCTCCAAACTGGCAGCCAGTCGCATGCCCGCCCAGATTCCCAGCGCACTATCTAGGGCCGAAGAAATCACTACCGGCAGACCGGCCTGCTCAATTATTTCGGCAGCTCGACGAATCCCACCCAAGGGCTGATATTTAAGGACGAGGACGTCCGCGGCCTCAGCCCGGGCCACCGCCAGGGGGTCGGTCGCACGCCGGACGGATTCATCTGCCGCGATCCGAATATCCAGTTTTCGGCGCAAGACCGCTAGGTCTGCCACCTGGGCGCAGGGTTGTTCCGCATAGTCCAAACCCGCCGCGGCCCGGTCCAGTTCAGGCAGGGTTTTTAGGGCGGTTTCTAGATCCCAAGCAGCATTCGCATCGACCCGGATATTAGCGCCCGGGCCTAAGGCTTCACGGACCGCCGCCAAGCGTTCACAATCCTGCCCTAGGGTGCTGGCCGGGTCGGCAACTTTTACCTTCGCGCAGGTAGCCCCGGGCCTAGCTTTAATCAGTTCCTGAGCTCGATCAGGAGTGACAACCGGGATGGTTACGTTTAGCGGTACCGCATCAATCCGCGCTGCCGGGACTCCGGTTTTGAAAGGGCTACCGTTTTTGCTCCCGTTTGTTTTCCCGACCGTGCCCCAACCCGTCACCCCGGCTAGTTCAAGCGCAGAACGCAGCCAAGTCGAAGATTCTTCCGGCCCGTAATCCCAAAACGGGCTACATTCGCCCCAGCCGTCGGGCCCCTTAAGGCAAAGCCCCTCACGGACCGTAATGCGACGAAACTTAATCCGCATCGGGGTCTGCCAGGCCAGCACCCTGATAATGCCAAGGTCAGCCAGAGCGCCGGGAACCGGGATTTCCACCCGGGTTACCTTTTCAGTATGCTTCGGGACGTCATTGGGCTTTGGTTCGTTTGGCATATTTTTCTTAGAGTTATTGGTAGCGGGCAAATAAAGATGGTGGTCAGAACGAGTCTGACCACCATCTTACCTAGCGTTGGACACTATGTGTTCGTGTTCCTTTTAGGAGCGGCGACGGGATGCGGTTACCAGTCCGACGCCACCAGCTAGGAGTATTAGGGCTCCGCCTAGCAGGATCAGTGAATCTGAACCGGTGCTTGCTAGACCATCTTTGGGCTCCTGAACACTAGTGTTTTGGTTCGGAGCGGTATCACCCGGGTTCTGAGGAGCGCTTGGTTTAGCCGGGTGAGCCGGAGTATTCGGCTTCTTTGGCTTTTCTGGGCCCTTAGGAGTTTCAGCAGTTGCTTCATTTCCCGGGGCTTCCGGCGTTACCGGCTTGGCAGGCTTTTCTGGGCTGGCCGGCTTAGCAGGAGACTCCGGAGTCTTAGGTGTTTCTGGCGTTACCGGTTTTTCCGGATTGATAGGTTGTGAAGGCTTGGTGGGCTGCTTTGGCAAAACATCCTCAGGACCTTCCGGGGTGACCGGCTTAGCAGGCTTAGCGGGCTTTTCCGGGGTGGCCGGCTTAGCAGGATTCTCAGGAGTCTTTGACGTTACTGGAGCTACCGGTTTTTCCGGATTGATAGGTCTTGAAGGCTTAGTGGGTTGCTTAGGCGAAACATTTTCAGGACCTTCCGGGGTAGCCGGCTTAGCAGGCTTAGCGGGCTTTTCCGGGGTGGCCGGCTTAGCAGGATTCTCCACAACCACCACGGTCTGGGAGGGATCCTTCGGATCTTTATGTTCTCCATCCTTGCGGGAAGGATCGACAGTCTTACCACCCGCGTCAGTCACCGCGGTTACGGTTTCGAAGACCACGTATGATGCCCCGGGTTCAAGACCTTGGACCTTTCCGAAATCAAGCTTAAACTCTCCTTGAACAGCAGTGGCTTTGTAAACACTCTGAGCCTTAGCGACTGCTTTTCCAGCCGCTTTGCCATCCTGAACCTTCAATAGCTCACCAGAAACTTTGTAGTAAGTTTCCGGCTTTAGGTTCTGGTACGAAACGGTATCTACTACTTTTAGCCCATTTGCAACCTCGGAAGCTTCAACCTTTACTCCGTTTTCAGGCGAAGCGGAAGCGCCGTTAGCGACAACGGTAGTCTTAATGACTGGAACTGGAGCGTCCGGAACAGTAGGCACTTTTGGACGTTCATTTACAACAATGGTCTGGGAAGGAGCAGTGGGATCTTCATGTTTTCCACCTTTACGGGTAGGATCTTCCTTCTTTCCTTCTTGATCGGTGACCGGGATAACCTTTTCGAAAACTACGTAGATCTTCCCCGCTTGAAGTTCAAGGGCGCCGAAGTAAATCGCGAAGGTGCCATTGTTTTCTTCAGCAGTTTTAACCTCGGTTACGGACTTTAGGGCGTCTCCGACAGTCGCCCCATTCTTTACCTCGTAGAAGCTTCCTTCTACCCGGTATTTGGTGCCCTTAACAAGATTCTGGTAAGCGATAATATCCGTTACCTGAGCGGTGCCTTCTTCTGAGCGAAGAGGGGCATCTTCAGTAGCGGCAGCATCGTAGGCAGATACGGTGGTCTTGATAATGGGGGTTGGAGCCTCGGGCTCAACCGGAGCTTCAGGAACTTCGGGCTTCTCGGTGATGACGACGGTCTGAGAATTATCCTTCGGGTCCTTGTGTACTCCACCCTTACGGGACGGGTCTACAGTCTTACCAGCCTCGTCAGTCACCGGGGTAACGGTTTCAAAAACCACGTATGACGCCCCCGGCTCAAGACCTTGAACCTTTCCGAAATCAAGCTTGAAGGTTCCGTTTTCAGCAGTTGCTTTCTGAATTACGTTCTGAGTAGCAACCGCTTCACCAACGGTCTTACCTTCTTGAACCTTAAACAGTTCACCAGAAACTTTGTAGTAAGTTTCCGGCTTTAGATTCTGGTAAGAAACCGTATCAACCACGTCCACACCAGCAATGGCGACTTCAGCAGAAACCTGGGCAGCGGCCTCGGCAGAAGCCGAAGTACCATTAGCAGCAACGGTGGTCTTAATAACCGGCGCAAGAGTTTCGGGGACAACCGGGACCTCCGGAGTAAACGGCTTTTCCGCAGAGGGAACAGTGGGTTTGTCAGGAGTCGGTTTTTCCGGCACTAACGGCGCATCTTCCTTAGAGAAGGTTAATGACTGTGCAGCAACACTTGTTCCAGTATCCGTAGCCAGAACATTCTGCCCTAGAGTAATGATGGATTGTGTCTGAGAGCCCCCTTCAACAGGATGCATGATAACTGATCCACTACCGGTGGTCTCACCACTGAGCTTTTGTTTTACAGTGAAAGGCTCAAGACCATCTGAGTCAATTTCCGAACTAGGAATGATCACCCTTACGGAAGCCTCGTCGCCCTTTTCAACATACTGATCCATGATGCCGTCAACCGACCGGGCCCCTTTGAGCACGTCAACAGAGTATGCCGGATTACCCGCGTTAGCTTTTGAAAACTTGTAGGTAACTACGCCTTCCCCAGCATCATTAACGATTCCCTTGGCATCAGTAATATCAAGGCTTAAGGAATCGCCAGCATTAGAGAAACTACCGCCAACCGATACTGCAGGAAGCTTAAATAAATCCTCGTAAAGCTTGTAAACATCTTGCAGTTCTTCATAGGTTAGCTTGGGGTTAGCTTTTGAGTAATCAATATCGAACCAACGATATTTACCTTCAAAAGGACCGCCTGGCAGTGTCGGACCGACACCGCTAGAAGGAGTACCCTGAATAGCCGTACCGTTAGTGTTGTAGACAGTTTGAAGGATCAGATTGTTTCCGGGTTTATACTCAACGCTTCGCATTTTGAAATCTGGATCAGAGATACTCCAAATTGCGTATTGAGCCGCCCACACGATCGCCTCAGGAGTCAAATGGACCCCAAAACGCTGATTGACTCTTTGCGCATCGATGCCAGAAGAATCAGCATTCTTAACAGCTTGGACAATAGCTAAATATCTACCAACATTTGGATCTTTTTTCTGATAGTTGGCTAAACTCGAGCTTTCGAAAGAAACGCCTTGATAGGTCGGAATTGTGGGTTCAATGCAGAAGCCATATCCTTCCCGCCCATCAGAAGTACGGTATCCCTTTAGATGGGTTAGTCCCACCTTCGAAGCAGTTTGTTCATCCCACGCCGAGTAAACCTGACCGGCTAAAATTTCCGTTTCCAAAATCCTAGGGTTTGTGGCCACGATACTCAGATTTTCATCTAAACCACCCGAACCACTATTGGATTCACTGGTAGCTTCGCCAATCTTTACCTGATATTCGGTCTCAGCTGCATTAGCGCTCGCCGCACCAATTCCGGCAATCCCAGCAACGCCCACTGCCAAAGCAGAGAGCGCAGCAAAAATCCTGCTGTTTGATTTCATTCTTTGCCTTTCAAAAAACAATTGCAGAGAAAACCTATCGGTTTTCAAAAACGTTTTCTAGGCAAATGAAAACCATTATCCATTAAAAAATGGTACTTCTTGCAAAAAAAGTGAAAAAGTAGACAGAATTTGACACTATTTTTGGTGGCCGAAACCCAAATGAAGGTGTTAAAGAACGTCCAATTCCACTTCGATCGCCTTCAAAGCCCCGAAATCAGCGGCCGAAACCGGACCCTCAGCGGGCACCGACGCACCCGCATCAGCGGAAGCGCCCGCACCGCCGGGGGTTAAGAAACCAGTCGTACCCACCAACTGTTGTAGGTGCCAAGGCCCGCCCTGCTTCTTTAAGTCCACGCGACCCTGCGGAACCTGCGGGTTCGCCAGGAAACCTTCCTGCAGGTAGTCCAGCGCGACCTCGTTCTGCCAAGGGCTACCCAGGAAACTACCCGGGCCATCCGCCTCGTCCCCGCGCAAACCAAGCGGGTCCAAAACCTGAAGGGCCTGCCGAGCCGCATCCACACAAACGTCCTCAAGTTCTTCCACCTCGAGGGCCGTCCCCGCCACATAAGAGGCAGCCTTCCGGGACGAACGCACCTGCTGGGTCAGGGCACAACCGCCACTAACCGCATCTTCCGCCTGGCGAACCGCCCAACCATCGGGGTACTCGCCCAGACGCTGCGCCATCACCGCACCCTGCTCAACCCAACGATTCATGCCCCGCAGGGAACGGGAAGTCCCCACCTTGCTAGTCCCGTCCGCAAAAGTGGCCACAT
Source organism: Boudabousia liubingyangii (assembly GCF_001907245.1). Lineage (GTDB taxonomy): Bacteria > Actinomycetota > Actinomycetes > Actinomycetales > Actinomycetaceae > Boudabousia > Boudabousia liubingyangii. The sequence goes on along the minus strand of NZ_MQSU01000003.1, from coordinate 249,041 downwards.
ACAAGAAGTGCGGCACATCCAGATACTTCACCAGCGCCTCACTGGCGCGCTCCCGCGGAGTCCGGTGGATCAACATGGACTGATCCGCGCGACGGCAAGGGAAACACTGCGTGCTCTTGTCGATTACTCGGGCCGTCCGGCAGGGCACGTACAGAAAAGTCCCATCGGGCTGCAGGCGCGAATGCCCCACGCAACGACGCTGCCCCGTAGGCTTCACCTGTAGTTGCTGCCCCGGGTGCACATCCAGGTAACGGGCCGTCTTTGAGGTTTCCGGCAGCGGATTCGCCGGATCCTCAACGGCCGGCAGGGGCTGCCCGTCCTGGTCAAGCAGACGGAAACGCAGCACCATCTGACCGTTATTGGCATAAGTTTTCAACAGGTAAGCAAGCATGCACAACAGGTTACCTGCCCACCCGGAAAGTCGCCCAGATTGTTACACTTGACCCATGAGTGCACTACCCTTCGTTTCAGATACTTTCGACCCGGCCCGCTGGCGTGAAATCCCCGAATTTAGCGACCTAAAAGAGGTAACTTACCACCGGGGGATCTCTCGTGGACCGGAACTTGACGGGGCCCCGGAAGGTGCCGACCTGCCGGTAGTGCGCATCGCCATTGACCGGCCCGAGATCCGCAACGCCTTCCGTCCCGCCACCGTCGATGAGCTCTACCGCACCCTGGATCACGCCCGCATGAGCGGTGACGTTGCCGCCGTACTACTGACCGGGAACGGCCCCAGCCCCAAAGATGGCGGCTACGGTTTTTGTTCCGGCGGGGATCAGCGTATCCGCGGTAAAGACGGTTACCGTTACGAGGACGCCGACGCGGACCCCACCGCCGACCTAGATACGCGTCGTCGCCAGGTAGATGCGGCCCGCGCGGGTCGCCTACACATTCTGGAAGTCCAGCGCCTGATTCGCACCATGCCCAAGGTGGTTATCGCGTGCGTTAACGGTTGGGCCGCCGGGGGCGGGCACTCCCTGAACGTGGTCTGCGACCTGTCCGTCGCCTCCCTAGAGCACGCGCGTTTTATGCAGACTGACGCGAATGTGGGTTCTTTCGATGCCGGTTACGGTTCGGCCCTGCTGGCCCGCCAGTGTGGGGATAAGCGGGCCCGGGAGATCTTCTTCCTAGCGGAAGAATATTCCGCCCAGGATGCCGCCAACTGGGGTGTGGTCAACCGCGCCGTACCGCACGCCGAGCTAGAAAATACGGCCCTTGCCTGGGCGCGCACCATTGCCACCAAGTCCCCGCAGGCCATCCGTATGCTCAAGTTTGCTTTCAACCTGGCAGATGATGGCCTAGCGGGCCAGCAGGTCTTTGCCGGGGAAGCGACCCGCATGGCCTACATGACCGAGGAAGCCCAAGAGGGCCGCGATGCTTTCCTTGAGCGTCGCCAGCCGGACTGGTCCGACTACCCCTACTACTTCTAAAACCTAGGCCCCATTTTGACCAGTAATACTCCCGCACCTGACGCGCAGCCCCCGAAGAAGCCACACCCGGGGCAGCAGCCGCCTGCCGTGGAACTACTTGAGCGTCAGCCACTGCTGACCCTGTGGGGGCGGAAAGTGTGGGCCCTGCCCGCTACCTTCCATGCGGATGAACTGCTGGACCTGGCGGATTTTATTCGCACCTACTGGACCGGCCCCGAAGCTATCGACGGGTACCCGGTCCTCCTTCCCATTGCCGCTGACGAGGACGCGGAAACAGTCCTCACACAGGTGGGCATGCGCGCGCTGGAGTTTCATCCCGACGGTCCCCCGGCTCACTGGGATCACGCCGCCCTGCTGACGCGCACTTCTGGTTCTACCGCGCAGGACGGAAAGATCGTCTGCCTAAGTCGGGAAGCGCTACGCGCCTCCATCCAGGGAACCTGGAATTTCCTAGCACAATCACGGGATGACTCAACGCCGGTAAACCAGGTGGAAACCCACTGGGTCCTACCCCTATCCCCCGCCCACATTGCGGGCCTACTAGTACTGGCCCGCGCCACGCTGGCAGAAGAAATGGGCTGGGGCGAATCCCACCTGTGGGCCATTTGCGAGGGCGAGTTCACCCAGTCCTTCATTAACACCACCAATGACCTGACCCCCGGCCCAGCCTTCACCTCCCTAGTACCCACGCAGCTAAAACGCCTCCTGGACACGGAAGAGGGCACCAAGGCCGCACAACGCTACGAGATGATCCTGCTGGGTGGTGCGCCGGCTACCTCGGAACTGCTGGAAAAGGCAGCCAACCTGGGGGTCAAGGTGACCACCACCTATGGGGCTTCTGAAACTGCGGGCGGCTGCTTCTATAACGGTCACCCCATCCCCACTGAGCCGGCCACCCTAGCCAGCCTGGACCCCAATACGGGACGCATTGCCATTACCGGGCCCACGCTCTTTTGCGGCTACCTGACGGTAGAAGACGACCTCTACGAGGACGAGCACGGCCGCACCTGGTGGCTCACCAGCGACCTGGGAGAAGCCGGGCCACCCCTGAAAGTCACGGGACGCTACGACTACCTGATCAACACGGGCGGACTCAAGATTGACCCGGCCCTGGTCGAAAAGGCCCTGACCTCCCACCCGGAGATTCAAGACGCGCTGGTCTGCCCGGTCGCGGACGAAGAATGGGGGCAGATGGTGTGCGCACTGATCGTGCCCGAGCTGGAAGAACTTCCTGAGGGCATGGAAAGTACGGCCTATTCGGCTAAGACGTGGGCGGCCTCGGAAGAAGAAATCGAGAGCCTCAATGAGCACGTCCGGCAGCTGGTGGACGCACCCGCGGTCCCCAAGCACTACCTGTGGGCCGGTTCGATCCCGCTGAAAGGGATTGGGAAACCGGACCGTAATCGGGCAAGTCAGTACTTGGCCCAGAGCTATCAAAACCGCCAGCACTAGCCGCGCGGGCGTAAACTATTCCCGCTAATAGTCAAAGCTGCGAAATCGATCCGAAAGGACACCATGAAACGGAAGGTCACCTTCAATGACTGGCTCGAGGGCGCGCGCCTGCGTACCCTTCCCGCCGCCGTTGCTCCCGTATTCCTTGGCACCTGTGCCGCCTACACGCTAGGTTCCGGGAGCCTCCTGCGGGCCTTCCTAGCCGCCCTAGTGGCGCTGGGCTTACAGGTGGGCGTGAACTTCGCGAATGACTACTCGGATGGGATCCGCGGCACTGACGATCAACGCGTCGGGCCGCTACGCCTGACTGCCTCTGGGCTGGTGCCCGCCAAGACCGTCCTAAGGGTAGCCCTGGGGTGCTTCGGTTTTGCCGGACTCATGGGCCTGATCCTGCTGGCCCTGAGTGGCGACTGGTGGTTGCTGATCTTCGGAATTTTGGCCGTGATTGCCGCCTGGTTCTACACGGGCGGAAAGAAACCCTACGGGTACCTGGGTTTTGGCGAAGTCATGGTGATCCTGTGCTTCGGTTTCTTAGCCACGCAGGGTACTTTGTGGACGCAGGCTCATGCGGCTCCGTGGTGGACCTGGTTGATTGCCGCCGGGGTGGGCCTACTAAGCGCCGACCTACTAATGATCAACAATATCCGCGATATTCCTACCGACCGGGTAGCCGGAAAGAAAACCCTGGCTGTGCGTTTGGGCGAATCTAAGGCCCGGAAGGCTTACGCACAGATTTTGGTGGCCGCTTGGGTGCTTGGTTTGATTGCGGTTTTGGCTTCTGGACCTAGCACGGCGGCTTGGTATTCCTGGAACTGGTGGGGTGCATTGCTGTTCCTGCCCTCAGTGCTAGGGGTGCCTTTGCTTTCGCTGCCGGTAGTGCGCGGGAAGGCGCAGGGGCGAAAGTTGATCGTTACCCTGCGTAATACTGGTCTTTACACGCTGTTGTATTCACTGTTGCTGGGGATTGGGCTGCTGCTCAGTGCGCTCTAAGGTGAGAGGGTCACGCTTACCTGCAGTTAAGTTAGGCTTCTGCGGTAGAGTGGATTTTTGAACCAGTTAGTGGCTAAGGAGTTTTCTGAAAAATGCCTAGGGTAATCCTGATTGTCGGTCTAGTAGTGCTAGCGCTCTATGCGCTGATTGAGTGCGCAATGACTGATTCAGAAAAGATGCCAGCTAAGCTGCCGAAGCCCATGTGGATCATGATCATCCTGCTGACCGCCACGATCGCTTTGGGACCGCTGGCATGGATTGTGCTGCTGCGCATTGAACGTCATAAAGAGGGCGAAAAAAGCCCCACTCCCCTAGATTTAGCGCGCGAAATCGGGATTCAAAAACCGGCCGTGGAAGAAAGCCACCAGCCTCTAGGTCCAGATGATGACCCGGAATACCTGGCCCGGATTGAACGCGAACTAATGCGTCAAAAACTCCAAGAGCAGCGCGATCAGCAGAAAGCGGCCGAACGTCGCCAACGTGCCAGTGAACAGTCCAAAACTGAAGACTCCGACGCTGACGCTCAGGGCCCAGAATCGCAGGATTCAAATACCCCTAACCCGCAGGCGGAACCTGAAAGCGACCGACCAGCGGATTCTGAAACTGACTCGCAGTCGAATGCCGATACTGACTCGGATAACTGATTCGAAAGCCTAAACTAGCCTTTATTTACGGCAGCCTTAGAAGCACCCGGTGTCATATCGGTAGCCTGCGCCATCAGGGACGCACTAGGCTCCGCATACTCAACCCCCACTAGGGTGTGCTCATCAAAATGCAGGGTCGTCACGGAAGCCAAGGCACACTCGCGCTTACGTGGGTCGTGAACTAGGGGACGTCCCTCGGCAAAAGAACGCAGTAACCAAATCGGTAACTGGTGCGATACCAGCAGTGCCTGCCGGCCCCAAGCCTCGTCAATGACATCAGAGACTGCCGCACGCATCCGGTCAACCTGGGCGGTGAAAGGCTCTCCCCAAGAAGGGCGTAGCGGGTTTAGCAGGTACTTCCAGTTTCCGTTCCGCCACAGGACCGAACGGTCTCGGTGCAAAGACTGGCCCTCGAAGACGTTCGCCGCTTCGATTAGTCGCGGATCGGACTGCACTTCCAGCCCGTAAGCCTTAGCTGTCGGGAGGGCGGTCTGCTGGGCTCGAAGTAGGGGTGAGGCTTTTACGACCGCAATATCGGAACCATGTTCAGTAAAGAAGTCAGCGCCCTTTTGGGCCATCTGGAAACCCAGTTGGCTCAATGAGAATCCGGGTAATCGGGCGTAGAGTACGCCTTCAGGATTGTGGACCTCGCCGTGGCGCATTACGTGAACAATGGTGTGAGTCATGGGTTTAGTGTCTCAGATGCGCGCCCGGTCGTGCTACCGCTTAGGTTTCTTTGGTTGATTGGTTTCGTTTAGGGCGTTGAACCTAGATTCTGTACTTTTTGGGCGTTAATCTAGATCACATGAACAACAAGCCTTCTAAGTCGCAGATCAAGCGGATTTTTAAACGCGCAACTGTGACCCCCGCACCGGGTAAGAAGGCCGCCGCATTTTTCGATATCGACCAGACGCTGATCAAGGGTGCCTCAGCTTTCCAAGTAGCTAAAGCCCTCTATAAACGAAACTTCTTTGGCAAGCGCGATATTTTCTTTGCTGCCCGACACGCCCTGCTCTACCGCCTACTGGGTGAAGATAAGCGCAGCATTAACCGGGTAGTGCAGCGTGGCCTAGACGTAATGGCTGGGCACAGCGCCGAAGAGCTCGAAGAAATTGTTGATGAACTCTACGGCAAGATTTTCTCTCACCGGATTATCCCCGGAACCCGCGCAATCCTTGACCGCCACCTAGAGCTAGGGCATGAGGTTTGGCTGATTTCGGCCACCCCCACCCAGGTTTCTGAAACCATTGCCCGCAAGATGGGGGCTACCGGTTCACTGGGTACCAGAGTTAAAACCGATGGTCATAACCGCTTCCTACCGGAACTAGAATCTGGCATTATGCACCTGCGCGGTAAAGCCATGGCGGCAGTGTCACTGGCTTCTAGGCGCGACCTAGATTTGAAGTCTTCTTTTGCCTACGGGGATTCGATCAATGACTTACCCCTCTTAGAAACGGTGGGTAATCCCTGCGCAATTAATCCGGAGCCGCTGTTGCGCCTGGTGGCGATTGATAATGATTGGCCGATCGCTCAGTTCACGTCCCGTCGTTTTGATCTGAAGAAGTTGGTTCGGCGGATCCTGCAGACCACCGTGGGCACGCTACTGCTACGTTCTTTGCGTACCCACTTCACTCGCTGGCTCTGATCTGACCTTTTCGTGAGCGACCTCATCAGGTCTGTTCCGGGTATCTTTAGCTTTTCTTTCAGTTGTGCCTTATGGTTATCTGAACATCGATTTTTCGTTGAAATTTCAACGATTTTTACTTAGGTAGCCCTTAGCTAAGCAAGGCTAACCTGAAAGAAATTGGAGGTTCAAATGCCCACCCTTGAACACCTCAAGGAAGCCCACTCTTCCTCGCACGCCTCAAAACTGAACTGGCTACGTGCGGGCGTCCTAGGGGCCAATGACGGCATTGTTTCCGTAGCGGCCCTACTGCTGGCTATCATCGGCGCCCAAGCCAGCACCAGCACGATCATCACCGCCGGTATTGCCTCCCTAGTCGCCGGGGCCGTCTCAATGGCCCTAGGCGAATACGTGTCCGTCTCTGCCCAGCGGGACAGCGAAAAGTTCCTGATCGCCAAAGAAAAATGGGAACTTGAAGAACTACCCAAGGAAGAACACGAAGAGCTAAAACAGATCTTCATGTCCTACGGGATGAGTGAGGCCACCGCCGAACAGGCCGTTTCCGAGGTCGAATCCGGCAATCCCCTACCCGTCCACCTACGCCTAGAACTAGGTATTGACGGGGAAGAACTAACCAGCCCCTGGGCGGCAGCGGGATCCTCGGCCCTTTCCTTCACCCTCGGTGCGGCCCTACCGCTACTAGCAGCCGTACTAGCCCCCACCTCCGTTCAGGCAGTGGTGGTCGTAGCCGTCACCCTAGCGACGCTGGGCTTAACGGGCTGGATTTCCGCCAAACTATCCGAAACCGATCCGGGACGCGCAGTAGTCCGCCTCGTAATCGGTGGCGCGCTAGGTCTGGCCCTGACCTACGGGGCCGGCGTGCTCTTCGGTGGCATGTAATCCAAGAAGGAAAACTGATAAAGAAAAGCCAAAACCCCACCTCGTCGGACGGATATTTCCGTCACGGGGTGGGGTTCGCTTTAAGTAACCTAGTGGTTAACGGCGTTAAATAAACGCCTCAAACTCACTTCTTGTTACGACGCTGGTGGCGAGTTTTACGCAGCAACTTGCGGTGCTTCTTCTTCGCCATGCGCTTGCGACGCTTCTTAATTACGGAGCCCATTTGGCCCTCCTCATATTCTTAAAGTACGGAACACTCCCCCGCTCACGCGGGAAGCATTAGGACAGCGGAACCTATTTTACTCGCCAATTGCGTTCTGGCGCTCATCGGCCCAGTGATTACCACTCTGATCAAGCAGTTGATCAACCACCGTCTGCGGTACCCGGAAAGACCTACCAACCCGGATCGCAGGGAGCTCACCATCATGAATCATGCGGTAAACCGTCATTTTTGAGACGCGAAGTAAATCCGCGATCTCTGCAACGGTAGCCAATTTTGGCCGTGGTGGCTGTGACATATTGATCCCATCTCACGCTTGAAAGACAGCACACAAAAAGTGTGACAGTAGTGATTACAGGGGCAATCTTATACCAAAGTGACAAAAATAGACATAAAAACTCAGCACTATTTAAGCTACTCCCCCAAACAGCGACTAAGCTAGAATACTAGCGGCCCGAAAACCACTACCGGGATGGCCCCAAAAGCCAACCAGAAACGGTAGTAACCGGACCACGCAGGGACCCAGGACCAAAACGGAGGCAGGTGAACACATGGGCAACCCCAACCCGCGGACTAACCGCCGGCGTAGCCCACGTCGACCCAAGAATGCCCTCCAACAGACCCTAGGCACGGTGCGGACCCCCGCTTCGCACCCCCTGGCCTTCGAACCGAACCCGGAAATCGACCCCGAAAATACGGTCGTCTACCACACGGCCGAAACCTTCGTGCAACCCGGTCAGAAGGTCACCATGCGGGACCGACTCAAGTTCGCCCTAGACCGGGCGGCACGTTCCTCACCCGCGCGACTAGCCCTAGGAGTCTTTGCCCTCTTCATCCTGCTGATCACCAGCGCGCTGATGCTACCCATCTCCACGCGCTCCGGGGAAGTCCCCCGCTTCGTCGACGCGCTCTTCACGGCCACCTCTGCCGTGTGCGTTACCGGCCTGTCAGTCCAAGACACGATTACCTACTGGTCCGTCTTCGGGCAGGCCATGATCGCCCTCGGTATTGCCGTTGGCGGTCTAGGTATCATGACCCTGTCATCAATCCTGGCCCTGGCCGTCTCTAGGCGTATCGGTCTAGCCCAAAAGATGCTGGCCGCCTCGGAACGAAAAGCTGAATCCCTAGGTGACGTCGGCATGATGCTCCGGGCCGTTATTATCACCTCTGCCCTGTGTGAAGGGATCCTGTTCGCGGTCTTCTTCCCCCGCTTCCTCACCCTAGGTGAAGGCACCCTAGAAGCTGCTTGGCACGCCACCTTCATGTCTATCTCCACCTTCAACAATGCCGGCTTTGAAACCATCCACCAAGGCCTCGGACACTACGTTGAAGACTGGTGGATGCTCATGCCCATCGCCGTTGGCACCACCGTTGGCGCCCTAGGCTTCCCCGTAGTCCACGACGTCTGGGAAAACCTACGTCGCCCCTCCAAGTGGACCCTACACACCAAGCTCACGCTAACCACCTACGGTTCCCTAGCGGCCATCTCTGCCATCGTTATTCCCCTCAACGAATGGAATAACCCCCGCACCTTCGGTTCCCTAAGCTTCTCTGGGAAGATGGCCAACACCGTCCTCGGTGCCGTGAACACCCGCTCCACCGGACTGTCCGCCGTAGACATCTCCGGCATGAAACGTACCACCTGGCTAATGCAGGACATCTTCATGTTCATCGGTGGTGGCTCCGGATCAACCGCCGGCGGCCTCAAGGTCACCACCGTGGCCGTGCTGATCCTAGCGTTCATTGCCGAAGCCCGCGGTAACCGCGACATTGAAGCCTTCAAACGCCGCATCCCCACCGAAACCATTCGTGTGGCCGTGTCCATTGCGATTATCTCCACCATCACCGTCATCACCGCCGTGTGGATCCTCATGCAGATGACCGCCTACAGCCTGGACATGCTGCTCTTCGAATCAGTATCGGCCTTCGGTACCGTCGGCCTGTCCACCGGCATAGCCATGGACCCAGCCCTCGCGGACGGGCCCAAGTACGTCTTCACCGCCCTCATGTTCGCCGGCCGTACCGGCACCATGACCGTAGCCGCCGCCCTGGCCATGCGCCAGCACCTGCGACTCTTCCGTTACCCGCCCGAAAGCCCCGCCATTGGCTAGCCCCAAAACGCCAAAGCCAGCCGGGCACCAAAACCGGTAACGGAACGCGAAACCACCTCGGCCCCCAGCAAACGACCAGCGAAACCAAACCAAAAGCTTTAAACTGCACACAGGTTCAAAGAAAGAAGGAAACGCCATGGCAGACCGCTCCCGCAATGACGCCTCAACCCTAGTGATCGGACTAGGACGATTTGGCTCCGCCGTGGCCGCCACCCTAGACCGCCTAGGCCAAGAAATCCTAGTGGTCGAACAAGACCCCGCAGTTGCCGAACGCTGGACCGGACGCATCCCCCTAGTGCAGGCAGACGCCACCAGCGCCGACGCCCTCAAACAGGTCGGGGCCGCCGACTTCACCACCGCCGTCGTCGGCGTGGGCACCTCCCTAGAAGCCTCCGTGCTAATCACCGCGAACCTAGTCGACCTAGGGAACGTAGAAATCTGGGCTAAAGCGACCTCGCCCGAACACGGCCGCATCCTGCGACGCATTGGCGCCCACCACGTGGTCTACCCCGAATTCGACGCCGGCCAGCGTACCGCCCACCTAGTTGGTGGCCGCATGCTGGACTACATCGAACTAGAACGTAACGGCTTCGCCGTCGTGAAGATGCTGCCCCCGCGCGAAATTCAGGGCTTCACCATTGCCGAATCGGAAGTACAGTCCAAGTACGGCGTGAAGATCATTGGCGTTATGTCCCCCGGCCAGCAGTTCGAATACGCCACCAAGGAAACCCGCGTGGATCGCGACGACATCCTGATCGTTTCCGGCGACTCCGCCCTACTGGACGCCTTCGGTCGCCGCCCGTAAACAAAAAATGCCACCCGCAGGGGTGGCATTTTCCTTATTAAGACTTAACGCACCTAAGTGCCGTTACCGCTTAGTGCAGCTCAGTGATCTTGAGGGCAGTGCAGTAGGCCCAGGTTGTCCTCTTCCTTATGTTCCTTAGAACCATCGGGAAGTGAGGGTGCTGCCGGGGTCTTAGCGACCTCGTCATCAGAAGCATCCGAATCCGAACCGGACTTAGGCTGCTCTTCCTCCTCTTGGGCCGGCTGCTTCGGAGTCTGCTGTCCAGATTCTGAACCGGTTTCCTGCGCGGGCTCAGACGGGGTTGCCGAATCCGTATTGGCCGGCTGCTGATGCTGCTGCTCTTGCTGCTTAGCCAGTTCAGCAGCTTCTTCCTCAGCCAAGGTGGTGGGCATGAACTGCTCCCAGACCTTTACCGCATCAGAAGTCAAAACCACACGGTTACCTTCCGGTTCGAAGGGTACCCGCAGGGAAATAATGTCATCCATGGACAGGTTACGAAGGGCATAAGCCAAACCGCCCAGAGTGGTGGCGCTGGAGATGGACTCACTGAACTGCAACATGTCCTGAACCGAGTTAATCAGTTCCAAGGTCTTCAACGGATTAGAGAGGATCCCCTGCGCTTCTACGCGAGCCCAAACATTACGCAAGAAGTAATGCTGGCGAACCTGACGCTGAGTATCAGAGCCATCACCCACACCCTTACGGGCACGCACGAACTGGATCGCTTCCATGCCGTTTAGGTGGCTTTCCCCGGCAGGCAGCTGGAAGTCACCAACTGAGTGCGGTTTAAAGGGCTCAGCTAGACAAACATTCACGCCACCGATCGCATTAACGACCTTGGCGAACCCGGCGAAGTCAGCGACGACCACGCCATCAAGGTGGATCCCGGTGACCTCATGGAAGGTCTTAGCGGCACAGGCCACGCCATCGGCAATGCTCTTATCACCATTGGACCAGGCAAAACCGAAAGCCGTGTTGAACATGGCGTCACGTCTAGCCGGTACCACTACCCCATTGCTCAGTTCGCACTCGGGGATATCGACTAGCGCATCGCGAGGCATTGAAGCCATGTAAATCCGTTTACGGTCCGCCGAAATCTTGACCACAATGGTGGTATCAGCGCGGGCACTCTCATCGTCGCCACCGCCAATCTCAAGGTTTTCTTTACCCTCACGGGCGTCCGTACCAACCAGCAGGAAAGTTAGGGAACGACCGGCTTCGACATCCGGGATTGACTGGCTAACTGCTTTACCGGCAGTCTTAGCGATTTTTATCTCTCGAATATCCGTTAGGGCGTGCGCCACGAAAGCCGCCACGGTCACGAAAGCAACCAAGATGGTGAACAGCGTTAGCAAGATCGGGCGTTGCACCCGGGCCCTACGACTAGTCGAATGTAGGAATGGCACTGAGGACCCTCCTCGATAAAAATCATTAACTACCTAAGTTTAAGTCAATCCTCAATCTGTGTAAATCTCCCACCCAAGATTCAGATAACGTGTACTGTTTTTACATGGCCAAATCAAAGACTTCCTATCAGTGCACCGAATGCGGTTGGCAAACCACCAAATGGGTGGGCCAATGCCGCGAATGTCAAGCCTGGTCAACGCTTGAAGAGCACACTCCCACCGCCCAAACCGCCACCGGTCCCGTGACTGCCCTAGCGCCAAAAAGTGCGGCAAAACCCATTAATGAGATCTCGGCACACCTGACCGCCCGCCGTTCCACTGGCGTCAGTGAACTAGACCGCGTCCTAGGTGGCGGGATCGTCCCCGGGGCCGTCATCCTCCTGACCGGCGAACCGGGCGTCGGTAAGTCCACGCTCCTGCTGGAAGTCAGCGCCAAGGCTGCCGCCCAGTCGCGGGCCGACCAAAAGAACCCGGTCCTCTACATTACCGGTGAAGAATCAGCCGCCCAGGTCCGCCTACGCGCCGAACGCATTGAAGCCCTAGACGAAGACCTACTCCTAGCTTCAGAAACCGAACTAGGGGCCATCTTGGGCCATATTGAAGCCCACCAGCCTTCCCTGGTAGTCATTGACTCCATCCAGACCATGTTCAGCGCGAATGTCGAAGGCAGCGCCGGCGGTATCGCCCAGGTGCGCGCTGTTGCCAGTGCCCTGATTGCGGTAGCCAAACAGCAAAACGTCCCCGTCCTACTGGTGGGACACGTAACCAAGGACGGTAATATCGCGGGCCCGCGCGTCCTCGAGCACCTAGTGGACGTGGTCTGCCACTTCGAGGGCGAACGCCACGCCCAGCTGCGCCTCCTACGCGCTATCAAGAACCGTTACGGCGCCACCGACGAGGTCGGCTGTTTTGAAATGTCCGACGCTGGCATTAAGGGCTTGGCCGATCCGTCCGGATTATTCCTTGACGAGGTCGCCGCGCAGGTTCCCGGTACTTGCGTCACCGTGACCTTGGAGGGCCGGCGCCCCCTAGCCACCCAGCTGCAGGCGCTAGTGGCCCGGGCGGGGGCAGGCTCCCCGCGCCGAACGACCTCGGGCGTAGATAACTCCCGGGTCGCGATGATGTTGGCGGTTTGCCAGGCCCGCCTGGGGATCGATTTTTCTTCGCTGGAAGTTTATGTTTCAACCGTGGGTGGCGCTAAAACTACCGAACCGGCGGTGGACCTGTGCCTAGCTTTGGCGCTGATTTCTGCGGCCTCGGACCGATCCCCGAAAGCGGATCTGGTGGCGATCGGCGAAGTGGGCCTGACCGGTCAGCTGCGTTCCGTTAGCGGCATGCAGCGTCGCTTGAGCGAGGCCGCGCGGCTTGGTTTTAAGCAGGCGCTGGTGCCCTCGCAGGGTTTCCAGCCGCAGTTTGCGCCGAAGGGCATGAAAGTGACCCCGGTCAGCTCGCTCAAAGAGGCCGTTGCCTTTGCGCTAGGGTAAGGGCAAAAATAGTCATAACTGACTACTAAAAGGGCCCGATAGCGGAGCACGCTTCACGCTAGCGCGGGGGTCAATCGGGTTTCGGCCACTAGCTAGCGGATGGTGAAAGCGACCTCGGACTTGAGTTCCGGTAGGGTTCGCACGCTCAAACTGGCCTTGTAAGTACCCGCCGGAGCCGGGTCCCCAAACTGGCACTCACCCTTGGTGGTGTGGGCTTTCCAAACGATCTGCCGCTGGTAACTGGCCTTCGGATCCAGCATGATCGAGGGCACTTTAACCTCTGGCGTGCCACATTGAGACTCATAGTAGGTGTCTTCCCCGCTGGTTACTTTCACCATCAGGTCATCGCTGGAGGCTTCCAGCGTGCACGGGTAGGAACTCTCATTCGTGAGGGTCAGGTTGAAATCAACGGGCTGCCCGAACTGCGCGACCGGGTTGGCTACTTCAAGGACGGCTTTGACGTCTTTCGGGTCGCAGCGGTAGACCTTCATGGGCACTTCCGAGGTCGAAGGCGGCTTTGGCAGGCCAGTCTCTGGGTCGTGCGTTTCGGGCTGGCCGAATAGTTTGATCCCGCCCAGCACTAGGGCCCCTAGGATGCCCGCGATAATCACCACGTAGAGGATGATCCAGGCGGTTTTTTCTAGGATTGGCAGGTTCGCTAGACCCTGCTTGGGGGTCAGGTAGCGGGTGATTAGGCTAGGTTTGCGGGGGGCGTTTTCTGTGGGCGAGGCCGCCGGTCGCACTCCCGATACGGGGCGTTTTTTGGTGGCTTTAGCCTGTCCGGCTTTCCCGGATACGGGCCTTCCTTGACCGCCTTTCCCGGGGACTGCTTTGGTCTGTTGCGGACGAGCGGGAGCGCCCTTCGCACCCGCTTTTTTACCTGCGGTGCCTCTAGGTGTGGTTCCGGCTCCGCCTCGGCCTGAGGATGCAGCTCCACCTCTACCTGAGGTTCCGGGGACGGCTGGGCCTTTCCCGCGTGGTGCGCGAGCGTTCGAGACCGCTTTTCCGCTTCTGGGGGCGGGCTTTTCACCTCGCGGGCTTGGTTTTCCAGTTCGTGGGGCGGGTCGACCGGCACGCAGGCGGGCAGCTTCGGCAGCTAGTTCCTCATCGCTCATTTGGGCGGATCGACGGGCTTGTTCCCAAACACTCATGGGTTTAGGGTCAGGCGTTTGGGACTCTGACTTAGCTGATGAGGCTTTTGGTTTCGAATCCGGTTGTGCACTGGCACTGGGGGGACCGGATTTCTTTTTGGGGCTTAAAAATTCTTCGGGATCCAACGGCGTTTTGGGGCGCCCGGCCGCGGGTCGCTTCCCACTTTTGCCCGCACTTGAGCCTACTGGTCGTGCTGGTCGCTTTGGTGAGTTCGGATCCTGAGGTGTTGCCATAAGAAAAAACTTACGCGATGAAAACGGCGGTTAGGAAGTGGCACGCCGGGGAAAGTCAACGGGGTTTCCTTCCCGGTTCGTCTCTGATCCCGACTCATTGTCTTTATCTAGCAGGCACCAGTGTTCCACAATCAGGGCCACGACCAGTAGGACGATGGCACCTACTAGGCCGTAGATGGAAGCAATGCTTAGGGCCCGGAAGGTCTCTGCTTCCCAGCGGGTGGTCCCATAGGTTAACAGGGCCCCTAGGACGCCAATAAAAAGGCTGGAAGTGTAGGCACTGGAATGGCACATAACCGCAACTTTGAAAGCCCCAGTAGGGGTCATTTCGGTGTACTGACCGCGCTTTAATTTGAGCACGCGACGTCCTTGCACCCACAGGTAAACCGCGGCAGCTAGGAAAATGACACCTAGGATCGGGGTGGGAATAATGGGCGATTTACCGTTGATCACCAGGCTATGCGTCCCGGCGTAGGCCCCTACCGCTCCCAGAACAGCAATCAAGCCCATAATCGGGTAGCTAATGCGACGCATAGGCTATCCCTGTTCCCCTTCTTCACGCGGCATGCGCATCTGTTCGAGCTGCTCCTGCGTGAGGATCGGGATGGTCCCGGTGGTGGTGGGCCTGACAACTACTCGACGCTGGGTGGTAGTGCGGCTAACCAAGTTCGTTAACGTGGGCGTTTCATCGTGGTCTTCGGCAGAGAGTCGATCAAAGTAATCCGGGGCGTCATGTTCACCCGGTCCCTCTGAACGATGCTTAGCGTAGGCCTCGTCTGCCTCGTTGAATAGTTCCCGGATGGGACGGCGCCTAGGGGCGCGCACGCGATGCGGGACTTCATCAGGCCGGTCGGTATCTAGGGTGCGGGGGCCGACCACCTCGCCCAGGTTGACCTTCGGGTCCACGGTCAACCAGTCATCCCAAGTCTTAATGATGTCGGCTGCCTTATTGCCCGGCTGGTCCTTTACCGGTCCTAGGCCCGCTAGTTGCGCGTTTTCGTCTACGGCCAGCCAAGGCACTAGCACGAAGGCTCGCTGATGGGCCCGAGGGTGCGGCAGGGTTAGTCGGGTATCTTGCCCGGACAGGCTACCTGCGTTGATCAGGTCAATGTCTAGGGGGCGAGGCTGCCAGTGCAGGCCCAGCTTGCGGCCCGCCTGCTCTTCTAGGTTCTGAGTGAAGTCGAATAGCTCGCCCAGGGTCATGGTGGTTTTAACAATGACCACGCAGTTCAGGTAGTCCGGCTGACTGGGGGCACCCGGGTCCAGTTGTGCCCGGGTGCGCACTAGTGGGGAGACCTCTTCGACGTTAATCGCGGGGTTGTCGATGATTGCTTCTAGAGCGGTGAGCATCTGCTGGCGAACGTCCCCCTGGTTACCGCCTAGCGACAGGACGACAGGTTCTTCGACCAGTTGGTTGCAGATTTCGGTACCGTGGGTTTCAGCGGCGGCCTCGGCTTGCGGCTGGCGGGCGTGGCTGGAGGCGGCTGTAGCCAAGCCGATTGCTCGGGTGGCCGAGGTCGTAGCGACCGGTTCTGGAGCCTCTGCCCGGTACTGGGGTTCGGCCGGCTTCGGAGATTCCGGCTGGCTTAGCGGCTCAGGCTGGCTTAGCTGCTCCGGCTGGGCGTCATTTTGGGGTTCAGAATCGTATTTTTGCGGAATCGTCAGCGGGTGCTGACGGGCCCACTCGCGGTCACGCGTAATGGAGACGCTAACGTCCTCGTAAGAAACACCTAGGTCAGCCTTCGGCTTGTGAACGGTCACGGTCAGGTTCTGCAATAGGGGCATCTGGAAGAGCTGCTGAGCGATCCTCTGAGCTAGGGTTTCCAGCAGGTCGACGGGCTCTCCCGTCAAGATGGCCTCAGTTTCTTTGGCGACCTGCGCATAGTTCAGGGTGTCATCCAAGTCGTCGCTTTCGGCGGCCCGCTGCGTGTCTAGCCCTAGGACTAGGTCCACTACGAAAGGCTGCCCCTGGGTACGTTCTTCGGGGTAGACCCCGTGGTATCCCAAGGCAGAGATACCTTTGATGGTGATCAGATCGAGGTTGCTCATCGCGTCGTCTCCTTTGATTGCGCGGCTAGCAGTTCTTGAGCTGCTCGAATAGCTTGTACGCTACCTACCACATCATGAACTCGGGTTCCCCAAACGCCCTTAAGGGCTAGGAAACCAGAGACTACTGCGGTTAGCGTGTCACGGTCTGTGGCTTGGTGTTCCCCGTCCACTAGATCGCCGAGGAAGCGTTTCCGGGATGCACCTACCAGTAACGGGCACCCTAGGGAGGCCAAGGTGTCCACCCCCGCCATCATGGCCCAGTTGTGTGGGGAACGCTTGGCGAATCCTAGGCCCGGGTCCACGATTACCCGATCCAGTTCAACGCCCGCATTTTCTAGGTCTTGGAGCTGGACCAGCAGTTCACGGCAAACCTCACTGAGGGCATCCTCGTAATTGGCGGCTTGGTCCATCAGGTCGGGGGTGGTGCGCCAGTGCTGGCAGACGTAAAGGCAGTCAAGATCAGCGATAGTTTTCGCCATGTCTGGGTCGTAGCAGCCCCCGGAAACATCGTTGATGATCGCGGCACCGGCCTCCGCGGCTGCGCGGGCGGTTGCTGCGTGCAGCGTATCGACAGAGACCGTGATGCCCTCTTCTACTAGGGCTCGAACCACGTGCATGATTCGTAGCTGCTCAGCTTGGGGGCTAATACGGTCAGAAGCAGGGCGGGTAGATTCGCCACCAATATCAATGATGGCCGCACCCTGTTTGATCATTTCTAGTCCCCGGGCTACCGCATCATCTACATCTTGATAGCGACCCCCGTCAGAGAATGAATCGGGGGTGACGTTCAAGATTCCCATCACCCGGGTGGGGGCGGGATCTAGAAGTGCGGAATAAGGCATGGGACTCACCTTCCACCGGCCGGGGCGATTAGGGCTAGAACTTCTGCCCTAGTGGCCGGATTATTTCTCATGGCCCCACGCAGGGCACTGGTAACGGTTGAAGCACCGGGCTTAGCTACCCCGCGCACGGTCATGCACAGGTGTTCGGCCTCAATGACCACGGCACAGCCGCGGGGCGAAAGCTTTTCTTCGATTGCATCAGCGATCTGCATGGTCAGGCGTTCTTGGACCTGTGGGCGACGGGCGTAACCGTCCACCACGCGCGCTAGTTTCGACAGGCCAGTTACTTGCCCATCTGCGGGCAGGTAGGCCACGTGGGCCTTCCCGAAGAAGGGCAGTAAGTGGTGTTCGCACAGTGAGTGGAAGGTGATATCGCGGACCAGCACGACCTCGTCATGGCCAATATTGAAACGGGTTTCTAGGTGCTTGGCCGGGTCGATATGCAGGCCGGAAGTCATCTCTTCAAAGGCCTTGGCGACCCGCATGGGGGTGTCTGCCAGCCCTTCCCGATCCGGGTCTTCCCCGATGGCGACCAGCAGTTGCCGGACCGCCTGAGCGGCGGCCTCGAGGTCTACTGGCTGTTTGGTCACTGTCCGTCCTCCGGGGTGATCCGCGGTTCGGGGGTCGGTTCGGGCTGCATCTGCGGGGCCGGCTGGTTCGGGGCCTCTTCGGTACCCACTACCGGGTTACCGAACTTGGCACCCTCAACGGCCGCCTCAGAGAGGTAGTTCCAGACCGGGCGTTCGGGCTGCTTACGGACGTTCTTGAAGATTTCCTTCAGTTCGTCCTCTAGCAGGGTTTCGTCTTCGAGCAGACGTTTAGCCAAGTGGTCCAGGATGTCACGGTTACGGGTGAGGATTTCCCAAGCCTCACGGGTAGCACCGTCCATTAGGTTGCGGATTTCTTCTTCCACGGTACCGGCGACCGGGCCCGCAATGGGGGTTTCCTGCTGGCCGCGACGCTGACCGGTCAGGCCGTCAGAGGCGCCACCACCCAGTTTCACGTTACCGATCTTGTCAGAGAAACCGTAGTCGGTGACCATCTTGCGAGCGTTCGCGGTGGCGTTCTGAATATCGTTCGAAGCACCAGTGGAGGGGTCAATGAAGACTAGTTCTTCCGCGACACGACCACCCATGGCGTAGACCAGATCGTCTAGTAGCTGGTTACGGGTCTTGGAGTAGCGGTCCTCAGAGGGCATCACCATGGTGTAGCCCAGGGCGCGACCACGAGGCAGGATGGTCACCTTGGTGACCGGGTCCGTGTAGTTCAGGGCGGCCGCACATAGGGCGTGGCCACCTTCGTGGTAGGCGGTAACGGTCTTATCGTGATCGTTCATCACGCGGGTACGCTTCTGCGGGCCGGCAATGACGCGGTCAATGGCCTCATCGATGGCGCGCATGTCAATGACGTTCGCTTCTTCACGGGCGGTAAGCAGGGCGGCCTCGTTAAGGACGTTAGCTAGGTCAGCTCCGGTAAAGCCCGGGGTGCGCTTAGCGATATGCGCTAGGGACACATCCGGCATGAGCGGCTTGTTTTTAGCGTGGATCTTAAGGATGGCTTCGCGGCCCTTGAGGTCCGGGGCTTCCACGGCAATCTGACGGTCGAAACGACCGGGACGCAGCAGGGCCGGGTCCAGCATGTCGGGTCGGTTAGTGGCGGCAATCAGGATGACGCTGGTGCGCTCATCGAAGCCGTCCATTTCGACCAGTAGCTGGTTTAGGGTCTGTTCGCGTTCTTCGCCGCCGCCACCCATGGCAAAACCACGGGCACCACCCACGGCATCGATTTCGTCAACGAAGATGATCGCCGGTTCGGCAGCCTTAGCGCGGACGAAAAGGTCACGGACGCGGGAGGCACCCACACCGGCGTACATTTCGACGAAGTCAGAACCAGAGATGGAGAAGAAGGGTACGGAGGCTTCACCGGCAACGGCGCGGGCCAGTAGGGTCTTACCGGTGCCGGGCGGGCCGTAAAGCATGACACCGCGCGGGATGCGGGCGCCGAGGTTGGTGTACTTCTTCGGGTTGGACAGGAAGTCGCGGATTTCTTCTAGTTCTTCCACGGCCTCGTCTTCACCGGCCACATCAGCGAAGGTGACGTTCGGGCGTTCTTCGTTGAATTCGCGGGTGCGGGCTTTGGCAAAATTGCCCAGTCCCCCAATGCCTCCGGATTTCTTAAGCAGGTACGCGTAGAGGAAGTAGAAGCCGGCAATCAGGATGACCATGGGCAGCACGGTCTGCATCAGCATGGACCAGAAGCCGGGCTGCGGGTTCAGGGAGTTGTAGCCGCCCTTGGGGGTGTTGGCATTGATCAGGTTGATAATGCCTTCGGCCTGGGCGCGAGTGTAGGTGAAGGTGACGTCTTTACCGTGGGGAACTTCCTGCTGATCTTTTAGTCGGGCAGGGGTGGTGTATTCCTTTGAGAGCTGCAGGTTTACCTGCTGGGTGCCCTCATTGACCACCACGCGTTCCACCGTGTCACCGCGGAGCAGTTCCAGACCTTCGCTGGTGTCGATCTGAGAGGGAGAGAAGGCCACGCTCAGAGCCGAATAGACGAAGGCCAAAATCAGCAGGACGGGAAGTACCCATACCCAGCCTTTGGCTCCGGGGTTCTTTTTCACCTGTGCCATTAAGTCCCTTTCTTCAGGTTCAGTCCCGACTGGTTCCGCAGGTCTTCACCTGAGGCCCCGGTTTTCAAAGCTTTGAAAATCCCGGCCGGGTTAGCGTTCGTAAACGCGTTTCGCAAGGATTCCAACGTACGGTAGGGTGCGGTACTGTTCCGCGTAATCCAGACCGTATCCGACCACGAAGTGGTTAGGAATGTCGAATCCTAAATAGCGTACGTCGACATCGACCTTGGCGGCTTCTTTTTTGCGCAGGGCGGAGGCAATCGCGACCGAAGCCGCACCGCGACTCTGCAGGTTACGGGCCAACCAGGAAAGGGTTAGGCCGGAATCAATGATGTCTTCGACAATCAGGACGTGGCGACCAGCAACGTCAGTGTCAAGGTCCTTAAGGATGCGGACTACGCCAGAAGACTTGGTGCCCGAACCGTATGAGGAAACTGCCATCCAGTCCATGGTGACGGGGATGGTGAGCTTGCGGGCTAGGTCAGCCATGACCATTACCGCACCTTTAAGCACGCCCACTAGCAGCAGGTCTTTGCCTTCATAATCACGGTCGATTTCTTTAGCCAGTTCCGCTAGGCGTTCCTGCATTTGGGCTTCAGTAATGAGGATTTCGTCAAGGTCGGGATGTTGCTCTGCAGCCATCTGGTTTTACCTTCCAAGGTAGCGACTTTAGTGATTACCGGCTGGCAAACACATATACGGTTATTCTACCGCCGCCGCGCGCTTAGCTAAAACGCAGTCTGAGTGGAGCCCCCTGCGTGGGAACACTCAAGCCCGGTTGGCCGTGCTCAGTTGGCTTGTCTAGGCGGATACGGGCCGCCACCACCCCACCGGGCAGGTAGACGGGACCCTGTCCCCTGTAGTCATTTACCAGTGCGGTCAGGGCTTCAATATGAGTTGAGTTCAGAGCCGCCCCGTTAGCTCCTGCCTGCAGGGCCGCCAGTCGGACCGTGCGAGAGATAATGGCCGGGTGCAGTCCCTGCATGGCTTCCCAGTCAAGTTCTAGGCGTGCCGTACGTCCCGTGTAGATAGAAACTCCGGCCGGCAGGGTCACCTGCCGTAGTAGTTCAGAGGCAATCTCATCTAGGCAGTCATTATCGCGGCGCAGCTGACTGGCAGTGCGCATCAGCGCGGGAGCGGGATCTTGCCCCAGCGCGGCAGCCAAGCTAGGTAGAGCGAACTCGCGAACGGCAGCCCGACGCAGGGCGGAACCATCAGCGGTCCGCCAGGGCCCATCTGCCCGGTTAGTGGGATCGTCAATAGCCGGCAAGCCCAGTTTTTCACAGGTCAAAACCGTATCGTGACGGCGACACTGCAGTAGGGGTCGCATGATCGTGGGGTCGTTTTCGGTAGCAGGCTGACTAATCGGCTCCATCCCAGCTAAAGACCGCAGGCCCGAACCGCGGGCCAGCCCCAGCAGGACCGTTTCTGCCTGATCGTCCAGCGTATGCCCCAAAAGCAGGTAGACCGGGTTGCCCATTGCGCGCTTTAAAACTCGACAAGCGCGCTGGAGTGCCTGGTGACGACCTTCGCGGGCGTTACCTTCTGGCCCTAGGTTGGACTCTTGCCGGGTAAGCGGCAGGACCTGTGCGGTATTTACGCCCAAAGTGCGGGCTAGGGCGGAAACCTGCTGCGCTTCCTCGGCCGAACCGGAACGAATCCCATGGTCCACGGTCAGGCTTTCCACGTGCCAACCCTGACGGCGAGCGTAATCCGTAGCCGCCACCAATAAGGCCAAAGAATCCGGGCCTCCAGAGCAACCCACTACTACCGTAGCCGGCTGGCCGGCGGGAATCGTACTGAGGGCTTCACGGACGGCCAATGAGACCCGTCGGACGGCACCCTTAGGGTTGGGCCCGATCAACTCTGTGGCTCTGACATTGGCATTCATTAGATTCGTCCTTGTACCCGGCTGATCCAAAGATTCGGGTCAGCCAGTTCTGCGCTGGTAGGTAGATTCTCAGGGCTAACAAAGATCAGGTTCAGCAGACCTTTACCGCCCTGCTGCTTAATGTACCTCAGAAAGCGTCGTGCTTGGGCCGCATTGAAACGAACCGGCGCTAATCCTAGGGCCCGGCCCCAGGTGCGGATCAGCAAAGCCGTGGGCGAAGGCGCCAAAGCCGTATGGATCCGAATCTGTGCGATAGAAGGAAGATGCAGGGGCTGAATATCCTCTAAGGCCACCCGCTGGTAGGCGTCCATGAGCCCGGCTAGGCGGGCAAGTTTCGCTAAGGCCTCACCGGGGTCTGCCTCAGCCACTGCCGGTTTTCCAGGCTTTTCCACTGCGCCAGGTGCAACAGGCGAAGGATCATTGGCCGCTACTTCCCCTTCGGCAGTTTCCGGCAGGGTCAAGGTGTATCCCCGCGGGCCCCGAACCCGACCCAGGGTGCTGGGTGGTACCGGTGGGGCCTGAGGGGCGTCCTCGGGGGCTAAATCAACATTGCGTAACGCCTGCAGCAGGCCGGGTAGAGACAGGTCCGCCAGGCTGTGCGCGCGGGCTCCCTGGAGGACCGCGTCGATCTGATCCTGTAGGTAGTCGACCAGCCAGGGGGCGGCCTCGAACTGAAGGGCGTAGAGGGCAGAGCGCAGCACCACCCAGCAACGGAAGTCGATGCTGTCTAGGCGGCTAGCGCGCTCGGCCGCGTAAATATTGGGGGCGACGGCGAAAATCTGACGGCTGATCGGATCGTAGTGACCGTAGAGCCTAGTGGCTAGGGCGTTCATGGTGGCGCTCACGGCTAGGACTCGAAGCGGGGAGCCTAGGGCGCTGGCATCACTGTCAGACTGGGCGGCGTTGGTGGCCGCTACGAAGGTTTCTAAGGTTTCCCCTAGGGCTTTGATCCAGCCGGGTCGGTCCACGGAGGTGACCTTGACATCTTGGAGGATCGGAGCGGGCAGGCCGGTTAGGTTAGCGGCTAGCTGGTAGGCAGGTTCTTGGGCCGCAGCAATCAGGTTGACGGTACTGCGGGCGCGACTGCGACTGACCGCCGGTCCGGGTAGGACCAGTTTGGCCGCGAGTTTAGTGGCATCTGCCCAAGTTGAGAACATGCTACTTCTTCCTTACCGTGCTCAGTTCGTTGAGGAATTGGTCCATGGCGCCGCGTACTTCCCAGACGGCTCCCTCTTCGAAATTATCCGCCAAGAGGGCAAAGCTTAGCAAGTGCCCATCCTGGGTTCGCAAATATCCGGCCAGCGCGGAAACTCCCGGCAAAGATCCGGTTTTGGCGCGTACTTGGCCCGCGGCGGCTTGCCCGGCAATCATGCGGTTGGTGAGGGTGCCATCCCAGCCTGAGACCGGTAACAGCGTGGGTAGGAAGCTGAGTTTCGGGTTCTTCAGGTCGTGATTTAGTAGTGAGGTCAAAGAGGCCGCGGTGACGCGGTTATCGTGGTTCAGACCAGAGCAGTCCTTGAGGCTGACCCCTTCAGTGTTGACGCCCTGTTGTTTGAGGTAGTTGACCATGGCTTGCGCGGGGGCCTCGTAGTTGGGCACAACCTTTAACGGCCCGGCCAGGATGCGGCAGTACTGTTCAGAGAGCGTATTATCTGAGGTTTTTTCAAGGAAGCGCCAGATGTTTTCGTTGGTGTCTGAGGTGACGCTTGCTAGTGGGGCGAGGCCGTCGGGGACGATCCCGATTTTGATTTTGGGGACGGCAGCGGGCCCAGCTTGGTCGGGCTCGTTGGCGATTGAGATACCTTCAGCTTTGAGCGCGTCAGCAAAAACGCGTAGCGCTTGGGCCTGCGGGTAGAGGTTGAAGACCTGGGCTTTTTGGGGGTTGGTGCGGCCTTCTAGGACGGCCATGTCAGTGGTATTGCCGGAGTAGTTTTGGATCCCTTGGGCTCCCCAGGCCCCGTTGCGTTCAGGTCCGTTGATGGCCGTATCGTCTAGGACGAGGGTGATGGGCGCACCTAGTTTTTTCAGTTTGGGGGCGGTTTGTCGGGCTAGGTCGCCGAGGCCGGCGTATCCGGCGGCACGGTAGGTGCCGATTTGGTTACCGCCGCCTTTATCGGCACTGAGCAATAGGTCACCGTTGCTTTTTAAGTAGAGTTCGTGGCCACTCAGGTAGGTCTCGGTTTTGAAGGTGCCATCTGGGGGTAGTAGCTCGGCGGCGGTTGAGATCGTGTAGAGCTTGGTGGTGGAGGCCGGAATCATGGGCTCTTTAGCGTTGATTTCGATCCAATTTTGGCCGGTCTGGGTGTCGGTGACGACGATGGCGACTTTACCTTTGGCCTGTTTGATTTTGTTTTCTAGCTTTTGGGTGATGGGGGCTAGTTGTTCGGGGCTGGGTGCTTCAGCGGGGGTTGCTTGGGCGGCAGCTTCTGGGGTTTGGTCGCTTTGATAGGGTACCCAGGCTTCGGGGGTAGGTACTGGGGGCAGTTGTGGTGCTGGTTTTAGGGTGAGGAAGCCGGGTACGGCATCATAGGCGTCGGCTGCCAGGTATCCGCCCATTCCGAGGGCGAGGGCGGCCCCACTGAGGGCGGCGATTAGCTGCCGTTTTTGCACCTTTTTGCTCCTTTTTGGTTTTGGGCCGCGCAACCGTGCACGGAGGGTTACGCACTACACACTGTCCCTAGGTTATCGGATAAAGTGACCTATATGGGAAAGCTAGCCTGACTGCAGTTCTGCGCTGCTACCACTATAGTTATCTATAACTATATTTTGAGGTACTTGGTCAGGACCGCTTTTAAGGCTCCGTGGCCTGCTAAGACTTTGTTTAACCGAAAGGACCGGCATCATGGAATTTGATGTAACGATCGAAATCCCGAAGGGGAATCGTAACAAGTATGAGGTCGACCATGAGACGGGCCGTATTCGTCTAGACCGTATGCTGTTCACCTCTACCCGTTACCCGGATGATTACGGCTACATTGATGGCACTTTGGGCGAGGATGGGGACCCCTTGGATGCGCTGGTACTGCTGGAAGAACCGACCTTCCCGGGTTGTTTGATTCGTTGCCGCGCACTGGGTATGTTCCGTATGCGTGATGAAAAGGGCGGCGATGATAAGGTCCTTTGCGTTCCGTCCATGGACCAGCGGGCTTCTTGGCGTACTGACATTGAGGATGTCTCTGAGTTCCACCGTCTGGAAATCCAGCACTTCTTTGAGGTCTACAAGGATCTTGAACCCGGCAAGTCGGTTGAGGGCGCTCACTGGGTAGGCCGCGAGGCTGCTGAGGAAGAAATTCGTCGTTCCTTTGAGCGTGCTAAGGAACAGGGTTACGAGCACCCCTAGGTCCTAAACCTTAGTTTTTCGCCCGGAAAGGCCTTATGAGGATAGTCTCAGATGGTGCCTTTCCGGGCTTTTTCATGGTCATTTTGGTTTACGCTTTTTAAGTCCATCAACATTTTTTACACCGTTATGGAGGACTCCATGCATAACCGAATGACTAAGTTCGGCCTAGTGGGTCTTGCTTCTGCGCTTGTCCTAGCAGGCTGCTCAAGCACCGCCCAGCAATCTGAGGCAAACGCCCCGGTCAGCTTCTCTGCCTGTGAAGCTCAGTCCGGCATTGCCCCCGGTATCACCACCGAATTCTGCGGTATGACCGTAGTTAACCTAACTTACGGCCGTCTCTTGGCCTACGACGAGAACGGCAAGACCTCTAACGAACTAGCCGAATCCGTCACCTCAGATGACAACAAGACTTGGACCATTAAGCTCCGTCCGAACCTAAAGTTCTCTGATGATTCTGATCTAACTGCGGAAAGCTTCGTGAAAGCTTGGAACCTAGTAGTTCGCGAAAAGCAGTTCCAGGCTTCTTTCTTCTCTAACGTAGAAGGCTACGAGCCGGGCAAGGATATGACCGGTTTGAAGGTAGTCGATCCCCAGACCTTCACTGTCACCCTACAGCAGGCTGAATCTGACTTCCCCATGCGTTTGGGCTACATTGCTTACGCCCCGCTTCCCGAGGTCGCTTTTAAGGACCTCAAGGCTTACGCCGAGAACCCGGTTTCTTCCGGCCCTTACAAGCTAACCAAGTGGGAACACCGCAAGAGCTACACCTACGAAGTTAACGATAAGTACGATGGTCCCCGCAAGGCTAAGAACGCTGGTCTAGAGGGCCGCGTTTACACCAACCCGGATGCTGCCTACAACGATTTGATCGCCGGCAACCTGGATCTAACCCAGCACATTCCGGACTCGGCTCTAAAGACCTTCAAGGATGACCTAGAGGGTCGCGCCGTTTCGAGTCCTTACGATGGCAACTCCATCATCAAGATTCCGTTCAACGTGAAGCACTTTGAAAAGGGTGAAGAAGGCCAGCTACGTCGCCAGGCTATCTCCATGTCGATTAACCGTCCCGAGGTCGTTAAGGCTATTTTCGCGGACACTAAGACTCCCGCAACTGACTTCACTGCTCCCCTAATCGAAGGTTACAAGGCTGACCTACCGGGCAACGAAGTTCTCAAGTTTAACCCGGAAAAGGCTAAGGAACTGTGGGCGAAGGCTGACGCGATCTCTAAGTTCGATGGCACCTTCAAGATTGCTTACAACTCTGATGCTGGCCACCAGGCTTGGGTTGACGCAGTTGCTAACCAGATTAAGAACAACCTGAACATTGACGCTGCTGGTGATTCCTACCCAGACATGAAGTCGCTTCGCGACAAGGTTTTGAATGGCGACATTCAGACTGCTTTCCGTTCCGGTTGGAGTGCCGACTACCCGTCGCTGTACAACTTCCTAGGCCCGATCTACCAGACCGGTGCCGGCGCAAACGATATCAAGTTCTCTGATCCTGAGTTCGATAAGCTACTCAATGAAGGCCTTGGTTCTGCCTCTAAGGAAGAAGCGCTTAAGAAGTTCGATGCCGCTCAAGAAATCCTCTTCCGTGAACTACCCTCGATTCCGCTTTGGTACCAGTCCGTTAACGGCGGTTGGTCCAACAAGATCGATAACGTGAAGTTTGGTTGGGATTCCCAGCCGCTTTACTGGGAAATCACCAAGAAGTGAGTTCATAGCAGCGCTATGGGGGTTCACTGAAGTGTTCCCCGATAGAACTTAAAGTCTAGAACTTAAAGCTTTGGCCCCACCGTTTTGGTGGGGCCAAAGCTTTGTCTATTTAAAGGTCTTAAGGGAAGGGGCGTCCTCGTAAACTAAAAGCTTACGGCCACTGAAAAGCTCAAGGTGGCGCGCTAGCAAATCAACCCGTAGCGCCCGGGGGAAATCCCGCCGAGACTAGTTAACGCGGACGGCGTAGGGCATGATTCGACGGTAGCGGACCGAGGTTTCGTGAACGTTTTCTCCCGGAACGGGAGCTTCCACCATTCGGCCACCGCCGGTGTAGATTGCTACGTGGTAGATTCCAGAGGCCCCACCAGAGTAGGACCAGAAGAGTAGGTCACCGGGCTTGGCCGCGTCGATTGGAATCTTACGTCCCGAGTTGTATTGCCGGCGCGAAGAGTGCGGTAGGCGGACTCCCTGGGAACCCCAGGCGCCCTGGGTTAGACCAGAACAGTCATATCCGCTGTCATCATCGCCGCCCCAAACATAGGGGATGCCAATCTTTGAGCGAGCCCAACGGATTGCCCCCTGGGCACCGGAAGCAGCTGGCGCGCTAGCGTTTGAGTCAGCTTCTTTTTGAGATTCGCGTTCAGATTCTTCGCGGGCGCGCTTTCGCTCGGCTTCTTCGCGAGCACGACGTTCAGCTTCTTTCCGCTCACGTTCACGGCGTTCGGCGGCCCGACGATCAGCGGCTTCCTGTTGCTCTTTTTCCCTTTGCGCTTCTGCCCGACGACGCTCTTCGGCCGCACGTTTTTCACGGTCAGCCTTTGCTTTGGCTTCGGCGGCCCGACGACGCTGGGCTTCACTACGATCTCGCTGAGCCTTTTCCTGTTCTTGACGGGCTCGCTCTTCCGCAGCCTTAGCTTCACGGTCTTTACGAGCCTGCTCTTCCCGGGCTGCTTGCTGGCGCTTTTCTTCGTCACGCTTGCGAGCAGCTTCGATTTCAGCATCACGCTTGGCTTTTGCTTCAGCTGCTTGACGGTTCTTTTCTTCCTGCTCACGCAGTCGTGCTTGGGCTTGTTTTTCGGCGCGTTCATCAGCTTCGCGTTCCAGCTGTTCCTGGTGGCGTCGTTCTTCTTCGATCGAGCGCTGACGGATTGCCGCTAGTCGGGCGATTAGGTCTTCGCGTTCTTCAGCTAGGCGTTTGACTTCTGAATCGACATTCTTGGCAGCTGCTTGGGCAAGCTTACGTTGCTTATTAACTTCTGCGGCGGCTTTCTCACGGTTTGCAACTTCCGTATTAGCCTGTTTTTCTAGGACGCGGACTACCGCTTGAGAGGCCTGGTACTTCTGTAGTTTTTGCTGCGCTTGGGAGCCAAAGCGTTCTTGGAAGACTTGGCGTCGCTGCACATTGTCTAGGCCATTTTCTTCTAGGTAGGGAGCTAGTGTGGCAAGGGAGACCGAGTTATCACGGTAGACCGCGGTCACAACCTGCATTAGTTCCTTGCGGGCGGCTTCTGCCCCTTCACGGGCCTTAACGGTGGCTTCTTGAGTGTTGCTGAGGTTCTTTTTGGCTGCTTCTAGGTCATCGACAGCTATCTGGTAGTCTTCGGTGGCCTGTTGGGCTTTGATGAAGGCTTGTTCGCGTTGGGTCCGTAGGTTTGCCAGTTGCACTTCCATGTCGGCAATCTGGGCGGGACCGTTTTGCATGACGATCTGGTCGGTGCTGGGACTGGGGGTGGGTTCCGCATAGGCGTTACTTCCGCCCAAAGAAAGTAGGGAAGCAGTGACGGCGCAGGCCGTGAGGATCACGATTCTGCGCTGGTGTTTCACAGTTTTAGCCACTGGGAACCTTCCTTGTGGGTGGGGTCAAGATCGTTCTTGGGTAGAGCTGGTTGACCAGAGTCGAACCTAGCCTACCGAATTTTCACCACATAAACAACAGTTTTCACATTTTTAACAATATTCACATTGTTAACATTAACCACAACTTTCACATTTTTAACAGGCACCTTCTCTTTCCCCGCACCTTTAGCACCTTCTTTTAACCAGTCTGCTTCCTTTCGGGCGCGTACCCTTCACCAGCCTAAAATTCCATGGAATAATGGGGCTAACGCGGCTTGCAAGCACAGTTAGGGGAGTTGTTTTTATGGCACTGTTTGAGTACGATCAGGGTCGTTTTTTCCCTGCCCAGTTCGGGCGGCCAGTATCCTCCGGGATCTCTGCTGAAGTTCTTCACTCTTTAAGGGAACAGGTTCTTGATCTGCTTCAACGCCCCTTCTTCCCCGTTAAATGGCTGGGCGACAGTAACCCCTCACGCCTAATCGCCTTGGACGCTTCTGGCCAGGTCGTTTCCATCCAAGTAATTGAGACCCTTGATTCTGCCCGGATGGTTTCTTCCCTGGCAGCTTTGAACGAGGTTCGCGGCTTAGGCTGGAATGAACTTTCCGCCCTCTACCCCGGCGGTCAAGCAGCTTTCAGCTCTAGCTTGGCTCAGTTCCGCTCCCAGGTACCGGCCAATAGCTCCCCGGGTCCGCGTCTGATTGTGGTCACCACCCAGGTTGACGAGGACGTGCGTCCCGCCTTGGAGGTTCTAGCCTCCTCGGGTATGGAAGTTAACGAGGTTTCTTTGCGGGAGATGTCCAATGGACGCCAGTTCATTGAGATTACTCCGGTATCTCAGTCTTACTGGGGTTACAGCCCACTCTGGTTAGGTGGTCGTTCAGATTCAGTTTCCGAACTCCCCGCTGGCCAGGAGGTTTCCGAAGCACCAGCTTTACAGGCTGCCCCGGAAGCCCCACAGGCCCCGCAGGTGCCGGAGTCAGTTCCAGCTTCAGAAGAAAGCGAGCCGAAGGTCTTCGAAGCTGAGGACACTCCCCTAATCCACACGGAAACCCACACCCCGGTTTCTGCCCAGGCTCCCCAGGCCACGACCGAACCGGTCGCCGACACTCAGGCACTACCACTAAATCGGGTCTCAGATGAACTAGCCCTAGCGCAGGGACGTCGCACATTCCCCTCTCGCCGTCGTCGCACCCGCGAACCACAGGCGGAAGAAAAGGTAGCCCCGACCCTAAATCGGGACGAAACCGCCCTCTCACTGATCGCCCGTTCCGTGGGTGAACCCCTTGAGCTGGTGGCTCTAGTTTCGGGTCAGGTTGAAACCGTGCAGCTACAGCTAGATGGCTCCCTCCACGGCGAAGCAGGCGCAGTTTCCTACACCCCAGCTATGGCACTTGAGGCTCTAGGGGAAGAACCGGAAGATGACGCTTGGGGCACCTGGCACATCCTCGACCTAGAAGGCCCCTCGCTAGCGGACGCCCTCGATGAAATCAACCAGGAACTAGCCCATGAGACCCCAGCTCCGGTTGAACCAAAACCAGAGACCAGCCCGCACGGGATGCTAATCCCCTCGCGTCGCCGTCACTGAAGTACCGCGTCTAAAGAACTAGGTGCAGGCACTAAAACCCTAGGGGCAAAGTTTAATCTCTGCCGGTTCATCAGCAGCTAAGGTTCGACCCTGCTCATCGCGCAGGTTAGCGTCATACCAACGGTAGAGGTCACGATAGAACTCCATCCGAACCTCCGGATCAGACAGGGTAATATCATGCTTCGATTCGTAGCGAACCAGCTGCACATTGCGACCCAAGCCAATGGCCCGCAAGGCAATCACGTGGACATCTAGGACGGTATCTTGGCGACGCATGATCGGCTGCCACACATCACCAGAAGAAGACTGTACGGACGCACCGACAAACACGGGGCAGTCAATATTCAACCCTTCAGCCACTACCGCATGGGCAGAAATAATCGCATGGAACCAACCGGCTCTGGTGGCGTTCCCGTGAGGATTCTTCCATAGCTCATTAGTTTGCCAACCCCCCTTAACCGAAGGATCATCCGGCCAGTCAGCCAATTCCGGGGGCACCGGACCGTCAGATTCCAACCAACCGGTCAAAGACATTCCGTAAAAGTTAGTGCCTCCCCCTAGGGGTAATACTCGTTTGGGATTACGGGCTGCCACCTGTTGCACAATGGGTGTTGAAATCCCGCGAATCGAGGCCGCCGTCTGCAGCTCCAGCCAGGGCGAGTTCAATACCAGACCGGCCAATGCTCCCGGGTGGCGATCCGCCCACATAGCGGCCGTCAAACCACCAGTCGAGTGGCCCATTAGCACCAGCGGCAGCGGCGCCTCACGTCCCTGTTCGCGGTCGTAAGCGCGGATCGCCTTGAGGGCCGCATGCAAATCCTCATCATAAACCTCGAGGGTATCCACATATCCGAAGGTCTGATACTCGCGCAGTGAGCGCCCATATTTCCGCAGGTCCAGTCCGTAAAAACCGCCCCCGGCGCGCGCTGTATGCCTGGCCAGTTCCTTTTGGAAAAAGTAGTCATTCCAGCCGTGCAGGTAGAGCACGTTAAAGCGGGGCTCCCCCGGGGTACCCGGTAGTTTCTCCGGGTCAGTTTCGGGATCATGCCGGACTAGGGTCGCTACGACCTCGCCCTCTTCGTCAGGTTCTAGTGGCAGGGCACGCGCATAGAAACCGGCGCCAAGAACGTCATCTCCCCAGTGATCAGTGGGGGCAAAAAAGTAATCTGCGGGCATATCAGTATTCTACCGACCAAAGATAAACGCCGGCAAAGCTTCACCCCAATAAGTCTCAGAGGCCGACTTCGCCAATCCTATTTCCGGAGCAGCGGGCAGGCCGCACAGTGTAAGCGTGCCTCCACCGTGACCGCCCCATCCGGACCGCAACCACCTAGGCCGGAAGCGCAGAGGCTATTGGCGTGGGCGGCGGCGCCCCCTCGTTGAAGCTGATCCACGAAGACTTTCACGAAGGTTTCACTGACACCCGCGCGCGCGGCAATCCCAGAAATTGTTCCGCCGCGCTTCATTGCCTCTAAGACTCGGGCCGAGGGCGCTTGGGGGCGCTTCTGGGGAGCAGAGCCCCTTCGCGATAAGGCAGGTTCCTTTGGTGGGAAACCTGCGGCCTCCCGGGTAAAGGGCCGCTCCTTTGGCGGGAAAGAAGGGTCAGGTAGGTTCTGGGTCATCAGACAAATAGTTTACCGATTTGGAAGACACCCACCGCTAGCAGCCACGCGATGACCAGCTGGGCGATTACCGCAACCGTGGTCATCTTCCAGCCGATTTGTCGGGCCTGTTCGGCGACTGTGGCCAGACAGGGCGTGTAGGTAAGCACAAAGATCAAGAAGGCGATTGCCGCCAAACGGGGTGCTTCCGGAGCCGACTTTTGGAAGGAGGCGTTCACTAGTTCGGGTAGCTTACCCAAGTCCTCGCCGTTGTCCTCGGCGTCGCCGCCATCGACCTCAGGGTCTAGGGCGTAAGAGGTAACGATCGAAGAGACCACGGTTTCTTTCGCGACGAAGCCGGTCATTAATGCACCGGTCATATGCCATTCACCAAAGCCGGCCGGCTCAAAGACCGGTTCTAGGACCTGGGCGGTACGTCCGTAGAGGGAATCCGACATGGGGATTTCGTCCGCGAACTTGTAGTCACCCGCCATGGGGATAGCGGCCATTAGCCACACCACCAGGGTCATGGCCACGATGGTCGCGCCAGCACCCTTCACGAACTGCCACACGTGCATGACCGTGGTGCGCAGCAGTACCAGGTAGCGGGGCATTTGGTAGGCCGGCAGGATCAGCATTAGCGGAGCCTGACCGGAGCCGCCAAAGAAGGGCTTGAGGATAAGGGCACCCAGAACAACCATCAGGATGGATACTGCGTAAAGGCCAAAGACCACCGTGCCCACGTTATCGGGGAAGAAGATGCGGGCCACCATCAGGTAGATGGTCAGGCGGGCGGCACAAGAGGTGTAGGGAATCAACAGGGTGGAGACGATGCGCTGGCGGGCAGAAGGCAGTGATTTGATGCCTGCTAGGGCTGGTAGGTTGCAACCAAATCCCATAATGAAGGGCAGGATTACGCGGCCATCTAGACCCAGTGAGCGCATCACACGGTCACCCAGGAAGGCGGCACGGGCCATGTAGCCACTGTCTTCAAGGATGGAGATTGCTAGGAAGATAACGGCCATGAGCGGCACGAAAGAGGCCACTACGCCCAAGCCGGTGCAGACACCGCCGACTAGTAGGTGCTCTAGCCAGCCACCGTCGGCGCCGATTGCCGCTAAGCCGTGCGAAGTCAGGTTCGCTAGCGACCAGGCGCCTTCTGAGTCATCGCTGAACAGTGCGTCGAACCAGTCTTGCACTGGGCCTACCCATTCACCAGCAATCTTGAACAGCAGGTACATCAGGGCAAAGAAGAAGGGGATGCCCACCAGCGGGTGCAGTAAGAATCGGTCGATCTTATCCGAACGGGAGGGCTTAACCTCTGCCGGGGTGTCGTTCTCTAGGCCGGCACTGAGAGCTTCTACCCAGTCGAAGATGGCGGCGGCTCGCTGGGTTGCCTGGGCGCGCTGCTCAGCTTCTGGGTCGGCCATCCCGCTGGGTTCGATCGGTAGTAGTTCTAGCTGATCGGGGCCCGTGGGTCGACCGCGGTCCTGGGCTAGGGCGGTACGGTTGCAGCACCCACCGGGCAGTTCGTTTCCCGGCTGCGGACGAGTATTTAGTTCCCGGTATCCCGGAGCATTCGGGTCAGGGTAAACGCCACGTACCCGCGGGGCGCTATCCAGGCTCTGCTGGATGAACTCGGTAATGTCGGCGGCAGCCCCCTTCTTGCGCGGGTCAGCTACTAGGACAGGGATACCTAGGGCGTTGGAGAGTCGATCCTGGTCAACGTGTTCACCCTCGTGCTCTACGACGTCCGCTAGGGTGACTACTGCGGCGACTGGCAGGCCCGCCTGGGCGACCTGCGCTAGTAGGTAGAGGGAGCGGCGTAGGGCGGTGGCATCGAGGACCGCTAGGACCAGGTCGATGCGTTGCCCGTTTTCGATATCGGTTAGGGAGCCGGGTTTGCCGGCTAGGGTTTCGGTGACTACCTCTTCGTCTAGGCTTTCGGGGATTAGCGAGTAGGTGCCCGGCAGGTCTAGGAGGCGCGCATTCAGGGAGGCGATCCGACCTTCCATCACGTCGACGGTGGTGCCCGGAGCGTTTACGACCTTTTGTTTTGAGCCGGTTAGGGCATTAAAGAGGGTTGATTTTCCAACGTTTGGGTTACCGACCAGCACTACGGTGGGCTGGCCTCCACTTTGCTTCACGCAGGGCGCTGGCAGGGTGGCGGTATTAGATTTTGGGGCGCACTTTGGGCAAGACATTGGAATCCTCAGATTTGTCTATTTTTGGGGTTTATTTTGTGGGCACGTTTTAGGCGAGTGCCGGTTTTAGAGTGGTTTTCGCACTAGCTGACGAGGTCGCTTCGGTGGTCTCTTCCACCGGTTCAGTTTTGATGGGTTCGGCTAGTAGTTTTTTCGCGGTACGGGCGTCAACGGCCACGCGGGCTCCGTGTACATTTAGGACTACTCCCCCAAAGGCAGATCGGTTTACCACCGTGAATTCGACGCCTGGGCGTAGGCCAAGTTCTTGTAGGCGAAGTCGATAACGTGGCTCAACGGGTACTTCTAGGAGTCGAGCCTTTTGATTTCTTGGACACTTCGATACGAACATACCTACGAGGCTAGCAGTACCTAAGTTCTGATGACCAGATTTTGAGACCAATTTCGTGCCGAAAATAGCCAAAAAATCGTTTTTCTGACAAATTGTCACAACTTTTTAGGACTTAAGTTAGAAAAAATTAACAAAAGTGAAATTAGGCAACATTCGTGTCACATATATTGACAGCTAGGTTATGTAGACCTAACTTAGGATAGTCTAAGGGACCTAATACCCCCTCAGGCAGCCACCGAAAACGGTCAAAAACCCCGTTCAGTGCCCCGGCACAAACCGTGAAATGGAGCTGCATGTACTACAACGCGTTCATCGGAAACTTCGTCATCGCCCTGCGTGAGAGCGTAGAAGCTTCACTAGTCGTAGGCATCCTAGTCGCCTATCTAGTCAAAGCCGGACGCAAAGACATCCTCCCCAAGATGTGGGCCGGCGTCGCCGCCGCGACCGCCATTCCCCTACTAGGTGGCGCCTACCTAACCTGGTCCCGCTTCACCATGAAACAGGAAGCCCAAGAGGCCATGGGCGGCTACCTATCCTTAATCGCCGCCGCTTTTGTCACCTGGATGATGTTCTGGATGACTGCCAAAGCCTCAGACCTTTCCGGTGAAGTCAAAAATGCCGCCGGTAAAGCCCTAGCCACCGGTTCCTCTTGGGCCATTGTTTGGCTCGCCATCTTCTCGGTCGGACGAGAAGGCCTAGAAACCGCCCTCTTCGTCATGGCCACCATCCAGTCCAGCGCCGCCAGCGCCTTCTGGATCCCCACTCTAGGCATGCTGGCCGGTATCGCCGCCGGCATCTTCGTCGGTTGGCTGGTCTACCGCGGTTCCCGTCAGATCAACCTGCGCCTCTTCTTCAAACTCACCGGTTTCCTTCTTATCTTCGTGGCCGCCGGGATCCTCTCTTACGGTATTGGTGACCTACAGGAAGCCAATATTCTGCCCGGTCACGGCGTGGCCCTATACGACCTCTCCCAGTCGGTTTACTCCGTCATCTCCCCCAACTCCTGGTGGTGGGCAATCCTTGAAGCCATGTTCAATGTGCAGCTCGCCCCGACCGCCCTACAGGTCATCGCCTGGTGCCTCTACGTGGGCATCGCCCTACCAGTATTCCTAATCGTTATGCGTCGTGGACGGGCCACGTCGCAACCAAAACGGAAGGCAACCATCGTTGCCCCCGTGGCGGCCTCGGAAACCCGAAAAACCCCAACCAGCCTTTAAGGAGGCAAACCCAAAATGAAGATCGCAAAAGTCGCTGCGCTCGCTGCTGTCCTATCTGTCGGACTAGCCGGCTGCTCTGCCTTTGAAGAAAAAGCCGAATCCACCGACGGTAAGACCGCTACTGCCGGTGCCGAACCCGGTGCCCTGACCGTTACCATCAAGGATGATTCCTGCCAGGTATCCGCAGCCGAAGTCCCCTCCGGCGTCGTCAAGTTCACCCTAAAGAACGAAGGCACCGTCCGTAACGAATTCGAAATCCTAGCCAACGATAAGCTCCGCATCGTGGGTGAACGTGAAAACCTAGGCCCCGGCACCTCCGTGGACTACACCCTCACCCTAGAGCCCGGCGACTACTTCACCGCCTGCAAGACCAACATGGTCGGCGCCCTAGTGGGCACCGCCGCCTTCAAGGTCACCGACTCCGGCAAGAAGGTCGAAGTTTCCGCTGACGAAAAGAAGCTCCAGGAAGAGGCCGTTGCCAACTACACCGCTTACGTCCGTGACCAGGCCGGCCAGCTAGTGACCGCCACCAAGGCCTTCACCGACGCCGTCCGCGCGGGCAACCTCGAAGAAGCTAAGAAGCTCTACCCCACCGCCCGCATGTACTACGAACGCATCGAACCGACCGCAGAACAGTTCGGCGATATCGACCCGATGCTAGACCTGCGCGAAGCTGACTGGCAGGAAGAAAAGGACGCCGCCGCTAAGGGCGAAAAGGGCGACGACGGTAAGACCGTTGAGGATCCGGGCCAGTGGACCGGTTGGCACGCCCTCGAAAAGGACCTCTGGCGTCCCGAAGGCTACCAGGGCCTATCCAAGGAAGAAGCCACCAAGCTAGCTAACCAGCTAGACGCTGACACCAAGAAGCTCTACGACTACGTTTACGCTTCGGACTTCAAGATCAGCCTCTCCGACATCTCCAACGGTGCCATCGGCCTACTAGAAGAGGTCGCTACCTCCAAGATCAGTGGTGAAGAAGAAGCCTTCAGCCACACTGACCTCTGGGACTTCAAGGCTAACGTCGAGGGCGCTCAGGTGGCCTTTGGCAATATTGAAACCCTAGCCAAGCAGAAGGATCCGGAACTAGCTAAGGAAATCCAGGAACGCTTCACCGACCTAGATGACGCCCTAGCTAAGTTGAAGGAAGGCGACGGCTACCGCTTCTACGACAAGCTCGATGATGCTCAAAAGAAGAACCTAGCGGATAAGGTTAACGCCCTACGCAAGCCGCTAGCTAAACTCACGGAGGCAATCCTAAAGTGACCAAAGAGGCTCAGTCTCAACCCGAGCCCTCGAATGCAGCACCCGCTACCTGTCCCGCACACGGGCAGGCCGCGGGTGCTGACCCGCATTCTCAGGGTTCTGCAGAAAAGTGTCCCGCCCACCACGAAAACGGTGCCAACTCGGACCTGAGCGGGAAGGCCGCCATGTACCGGATTTCGCGTCGTGGCATGCTCATCGGCTCCGGGGCCCTAGCCGCCCTCGGCCTGGGGGTAGGCGCTGCCGGCGGTTTCGCGACCGGCCGTTCCTACGGGATCGCGAAGGCTCCGGTACAGCCGGACATTATGCAGATCAGCTACCCGCTGCGCGGCAAGTACCAGCCGGGGATTTTGACCCCGCAGCCGCAGCAGATGCACACCGCAGCCTACACGGTAACCACCGATCGCAAGGAATCCCTGATTCGCCTGCTCAAAGAGTGGACGCTAGCTGCCGAACGCATGATGCACGGGGATCTGATTCGTCCCTATAAGACCTTTAAGGACGTGCCCCCGGATGACACGGGTGAGACTGGCGATTTGGGCCCGGCCGCGCTGACCGTCACCTTCGGTTTTGGTCGGACCCTGTTCCTCACGGATGATGGCAAGGACCGCTTCGGGATTGCCAACCGCATGCCCGAGCCCCTAAAGGCCGGGATTCCGCGCATGGCCGCAGAAAAGCTGGACCCGGAAGCCTGCGATGGCGACATCATTATCCAGGTCTGCGCCGAGGACCCCATGGTGGCCCTACATGCCATCCATAACCTGACCCGTATTGGGTTCGGCACGGCCTCGTTAAAGTGGTCCCAGCTGGGGTACGGGCGTACTTCCTCGACCTCGACCGCGCAGAAAACCCCGCGTAACCTGTTCGGTTTCAAGGACGGTACCTCGAATATTAAGGCCGAGGACGGCGACGCCCAGCTCAACCAGCACCTCTGGATCCAGCCGGGCGACTCTGGTGGCGACTGGGCCGCTAACGGTTCGTACCTGTGCGTGCGTAAGATTAAGCAGTTCATGGAGGTTTGGGACGAACTAATCCTCTCTGAGCAGGAAGCCATCATTGGCCGCGATAAGATCACAGGCGCTCCGCTTTCGGGTGGAGATGAGTTTACCGCCCCTGATTTTGAGAAGAAGGGCCCGGATGGGCAGCCGCTAATCCCTGAGGATTCGCACGTGGCTGTGGTGCATCCGACCCACAATAACGGCGCACGCATGCTGCGTCGCGGCTATAACTACATGGAGGGCAATGACAAGCTGGGTCGCCTAGAGGGTGGCTTGTTCTTCATTGCTTACGTGCGTGACCCGCAGACTAACTTTGTGCCGGTGCTTCGGCGCATGGTGGGTGACGCAATGACCGAGTACCTGCAGCATATTGCTTCGGGCCTGTACATCATGCCTCCGGGTTTGGGTCAGGGCCAGGAGTATGTGGGGCAGTCACTGCTGGGTTAGTTATTGCTGGGCTAGTCACTGCGAAGTTAGTCGCTGGCAATTCAGTCACTGATAGGTGAGTTGGCACCAAGCTAGCACTGCTGAATTCGTTGATTTAGCCGACTTAGATCGATAAAGGAAGGGGGATCCAAGTTGGAGTTTTTTGGCATTAATTGGGCCGAGGCCGGCGTGCTGCTGGTTTTGGCGCTGCTGATTTTTGGGCCGCAACAGTTGGCGGCTGGGCTGGCTTGGATCCGCTCTTCCTTGGCTACCCTGCGCGATTTTTCGGCCGCTACTAGGCAGCGGGTGGCGCAGGAGGCACAGCTTTTGAATCCGGAGCTTTCTTCCGAGCTGGGACCGCAGGGTGAGACCTTCCAGGCTTTTAGTCAGGTCCAGCAAGAGCTTCATTCCGAATTAGACTCATGGGCCACTTTGGGTTCTGACATGACCAAGAAACAATTAGAAAAACAGGAGGCTCAACTATGAGGCCATCACACATTTTTATTCTGCTACTGATCGCACTGATCATCTTTGGGGCACCCAAGCTCCCAGAGGTGGCTCGTTCCATTGGTCAG
Organism: Boudabousia liubingyangii; assembly: GCF_001907245.1. Lineage (GTDB taxonomy): Bacteria > Actinomycetota > Actinomycetes > Actinomycetales > Actinomycetaceae > Boudabousia > Boudabousia liubingyangii. Next base: position 210,072 of record NZ_MQSU01000003.1, on the reverse strand, counting down.
TCTCTTAAGATTTTGAAGAAGGAAGTTCGGGAACTATCTGATGACGACAACAACGCCTCCGTTGCCAGCGCAAATGACACTGCTGGAACATCTGGCGGAGCTGCGTAAGCGACTACTTTGGGCAGTCCTAGGACTGCTGATGGGCGCGATTGCCGGCTGGTTCGTTTTTGATCCGCTAGTTGCCTTCATGTTTAAACCGCTGGCGCAGTCCGGCGGAATCCTCTCTTTCACTACTGTCGGAGCTGCCTTCGACCTGCACCTTCGCGTGGCCCTCTGGGCGGGGGCACTGATTTCCGCCCCCTGGTGGATTGCGCAGCTCTGGCTATTTGTGGCGCCCGGTTTACTGCGGCGCGAAAAACTCTATTTTTGGTCCTTCCTAGGGGCGGCACTGGTTCTATTTGCTGCCGGTTCGGTCCTTGGTGCCTGGACTGCACCCCGAGCAGTCCGGGTGCTTTCAACTTTCACCCCCACCGGTGGCGCCCTGCTACTGGAGGCGGACGCCTATCTGCGCTTTTATATGGCGGTGGTGATCCTCTTCGGGATTTCTGCCCTAGTGCCCCTAGTTTTGGTGCTTCTGAACTTCGTTGGGGTCTTGTCAGCCCGCACGATTCTCTCTTATTGGCGCGCGGCCATTATGACCGCTTTTACCTTTGCTGCCATTGCTAATCCCCTGCCCGGCATCTGGTCCATGCTGGTGCAAGGTTTGATCTTAATGTCCCTGTGGGGGCTGGCCCTAGGCGTTTGTTTCCTACGTGAATGGTGGGCCCGCCGCCAGTTAAGGCGACAGGCCCAGCCAGTTTAGTCTGTTCTGTTGTTCGCTCACCCTAGGGTTCACGCAAGGTCACGAGTACCCTAGGTTCCCGGACGGTCCACGATTATCCCAGCGTCACCGACGGAATAACCGACATTGCTACGATCAGCAGCAGGATCCCTCCCACGAACCACCAGGAGCGACGGTTACCGTAGTTAAAATCTACGGATACTCCGCTGCGCTTTTCTACGAATAGGGCCGGGTCTTCCGGGTTGTAGTAGAACATACCCATTTTGAAGAAGCGGTCCCGGTCGGGGATTTCCCACTGGGGTTGGGTCGCAGCATCTCCCAGAGCCTGGGTTACTTCAGCCTCGGCGGCTTTACCGGCCCGCCCAATCAACACATAGGTGAGCACCAAGTAGATTGCCAGCAGTACTAGGGCCCCAATGATCAGGTAGACCTGATAGTAGGAAACCGTCTCTAGCGGTGCCAGGGCCATGGGGGCTAGGAGGATCGTCAGTAGGATCATTAGGCCACCCATTAGGCTTTGGGTCATTTCCATTTGGGATTGTAGTCGAGCCCGCCCCAGCGGAGTGTTTGTGCTTCGCAGGTTGATCCGCCCGTACCAGGGAATCATGGTGACGGCCAGCATTAGGAAGTTAAATAAGAGGGCAATTATTACGCCCGCCGAGACCCCTAGCACGCTCTTTTGGGTCCAGGCGTCCGGCTGCATATCCGGGCCCCAGTGGGAGGGGTAGCTTTGGGGAATATCAGCCCAGCGCCACCACAGCAGTAGCGCGAAGGCCGCGCTGAGCACAATCGAGGTAATAAAGCCCCACCAGGGAACGGGGATTGGATCCAGCACATTCAGGGGCTTACCCGCGTCGGTGGAGCCACGCAGCGCAGTGTGTACCTCCTGGTACCAACCCTGCACTGTTTTGGCTTTCTGGATCAGTTTCCGAGTGCTAATCCAGTTATAGAACACCACGCCGATCTGAAGATAGATCCAGGCAATATTGATAAGTTCATGCCCCGTTACCCCTAGGATCACGGTGATCACTAACAGTGCGACGGCGCTGACGGCATTGATCTTTCGGAAGCGTTGCCAGGCCGCCAAAACTACCAGGTCTTCCCGTCGGCTAGCCGGAACGCTCACCCCTAGGGGAGCATCGACCGGAGTGTATGCGGGCAAAAAGTGCATAACCGTAGCAATCAATAGGATGGTTACCGCAATGATGATGCTGAAAGTCATGTTGATTCCTTTCTAAAAGTGCGGCCGCTACTAGTTCGCGGGACGGAATTGGTTGAGGACGTTTTGGAAGATTTCTTTGGTGGCCTGCGAGTCCATTCCTTGGGCGAGGGCGCGCGCTAGGCTCACTTTCAGGTCGCCTTCTAGTTGGGCTACCTGTTCGGGGGTGGCTTGTCCGGGTTCGATGACCACGGAACCGTCACGACGGGTGGTGGCAATGACCCCCTCGGCTTTTAGAAGGTCGTAGGCTTTTTTGACCGTGGCTGGGTTGATTGCTAGGTCCATGGCTAGGGAGCGGACGGAGGCCAGTGCGGTTCCGGGTGGGAGCTCACCGCGAGCAATGCCGAAGACGATCTGGTCGTGAATTTGTTGGAAGATGGGAACTTCGCTGTATTCGTCGAGTTCTAGAATCATCTTCACACCTCCTTACTTGTATTACTACAGATAATACAGGTAGCACAGTAAGGCGTCAAGCCTGTTCCCCCCACTCCCCTAGCGTCACCATCCCCAATCCCCCAGCATCACCATCCTCACTCCCCTGGCGTCACCATCCCCCCTAGCGTCACCCCACCCAATAGGCGCCCAAACCCCCTCGGAAATCACACTACCTAAGGGTGAAATCCCGCAAATTCACTAGCTTTCCCCAAGGCCCAAAAGTTAGACTTAATCCCGACAGCTTTCGTGCCCAAGACTGGCCACGTAACCGAATAAGATTGAAGGAAAATCATGACGAAACCCTCTGAAAAGCTTGCTGAACTAGGCCTAGAACTACCCGAGGTTGCTAAGCCCGTAGCCGCCTACACCCCCGCCATCATGGACCGCGGCGTCGTACGCACTTCCGGCCAGCTGCCCCTCAAGGACGGCAACCTAGTTTCCACCGGTGCCGTTGGCGAAGGCGGCGCTTCCGTAGAAGACGCTGCTGCTGCCGCTCAGGCTTGCGCCCTGAACGCCATTGCCGCTGCCGCTCAGGTAGCCGGCGGCGTTGACCGTCTAGGTGGCGTCGTTAAGGTCCTTGGTTTCGTTTCTTCCAAGCCCGACTTCTTCGGCCAGGCTGCCGTTATTAACGGCGCTTCCGAACTATTCGCCCAGGTTTTCGGTCAGGATCACGCTCGCTCTGCCGTGGGCATGGCCGCTCTACCGCTAGACGCCTCAGTTGAGGTCGAGGCCGAATTCTTCCTAGCTGAAGAAAACTGAGCCTAAAGCGCTAACACCTAGGAAACCCTAGGTTTTTGCTCCCCTGGGGGCTTGGTAGCCCCAAGTCCCCAGGTTTCTTTTTAACCCCTTTCACTTTCCCCATAAAGGCTATTAGTGACTACTTCCCACGATCACCAGCACTCCCCACAGCAGGGCGGACATTCGCACGGGCACACTCATTCCCATACGCACGCTTCGGCCCGACGTTTAATGTGGGCACTTTTGGTCACGCTGGTGATTTTAGTGGCGGAACTAGTGGGTGCCTGGTGGTCCCAGTCCTTGGCGCTGGCAGCGGATGCCGGCCACATGGCAGTTGATTCGACCGGGCTGATCGTGGCCTTGATTGCGGCCCGATTAATGCTTCGGCCACGCAGCGACCGTTATACCTGGGGTTGGGCACGAAGCGAAGTTTTAGCCGCCGCCCTCCAGGCCGGTATGCTGATCATCATTAGCGCCCTGGTTACTTGGGAAGCGATTTGGCGTTTGGTCCAACCAGAATCTCTAGACCCCAAGCCAATGGTCATCATTGGCGTAATCGGTTTGGTAGCGAATGTGATTTCACTGCTGATTCTTTCCGGTGGCCGGCACGATTCCCTAAACATGAAGGCGGCGTTCCTTGAAGTAGCGAACGACGCTTTTGGGTCACTGGCCGTAGTTATTGCCGGGCTGGTAGCTTGGGTTTGGGGCTGGCAACGGATTGACGCGATAGCTTCACTTCTGATTGTGGTTCTAATGGTTCCCCGTGCCGTTACCCTGCTGCGCAGTGCCGTCCAGATTCTGCTTGAGGCCACTCCCAGCCAGTTAGACTTGCAGGCACTACGCCAACACATTTTGGAACTACCCAATGTGGTCTCAGTTCATGACCTACATGTGTCCACAATTCAAACTGGGATTTATGCGCTGACAGCACATGTGGGCACTAACGCCACCTCGATTGAGCAGCAAGCCCAGCTACTACACAATCTCGAAGAGTGCGCTCGTCACCACCACAACCTAAAACTGAGCCACACAACCTTCCAGCTAGAACCCGCGAACCACGCGGAACACGAAGAAATTAACCACTAGGCACCCACCTAAACGCCCCCAGAATCCTTCCGTTCGCTTATTGAGCCAGCACTTTCGCCACTTCTAGATGCTCAATCCCGGCTTCAAAATGGGTTTCTTCCCGCACCGGCATATACCCCCGCTGGGTATAAAAATCTAGGGCCTGAAGCTGAGCGGACAAAACCACCTTAACGCTTTGGGTTCCCGCTTCAGAGCGCCCGTACTCCCTTAAGGCGATCTGCTCTAAACGGGACAAAAGCTCAGAACCCAGGCCGCGACCTCGCCAATCTGAAAGGACCGCCAAACGCCCTAAGTGGACACTACCGGGGTGGGCCGAATCCAGTAACAGGCGGCCCGTACCAACCGGTTTTCCTGAGCTTAGAGCCTCCAAGTCTTCTAGCGAATCAGTCGGTTCCAAACCAAGTTCCAAAGCCAATAGGTGGTGGGTGGAAGGAAGCGGATCCCGCCCATCAATCTCTAGGTCTAGACTCACGCCCTGCTCTCCCACGAAAACCTGCTGGCGAACCTGTTGACACCCCACAATCAGACCCTCCCCCAAGCGGGCGTCACTGCCGCAAGCGTCCACAAACCGAAGCTGCGTTGAATCAGCCATTCACCTTCACCTATCCGAAGAAGTCGTCCTTAAAAGAGTTTCCCCTAGAGTAACCGTTAAAAAGCACATTAAGAAATCCGGCATATTTACTCTGGTTTACTCTCCCTTTACGGACTATGATATGTCTGGCACTACAACTTACGGAGGAAACATGTCAGATAACCAGATTCCTGTTCCAGATCAGAACCCTGGTGAAAACCCAATTCCAGAAGCCCCTCAAGAACCCGCTGTTTCGGCCGCTCCACGGCAGCCCGAATTCCAAGCACAGCAGCCCGAATTCCCGACTCAGCAGCCAGAGGCCCCGGCAGGACAGTCGGAATTCCAGGCTCAGCAGCCGGTCGCCCAGCCCATGCCGGAACCTGTCCAGCAGGCCGCTCAGCAGCCCGTACCGCAGCCGGGCGTGGATGCGCCCCAGGCCGCCCCTCAATACCCACAGGCCACCCCTCAGGCTGCGCCTCAATACCCTCAGGCCGCCGGTGGATATGCACCCGGCCAGCCCGCAGCTAAGGCCCCGGGTAGCGGCTTGAACTTCTCTTTTGATCGCGTCAAGGAATCCTTTGACCCGAAGCTTGACTGGCACTACCTTACCCTTGCCGGTGCAGTGGTATTGGGACTCCTAGGTATCCTGCTGCCCTTCATTAGCGTGGGCCCAATGTCGTTCTCTCTAATCCAGGGTCCCGATGGCTTCATCATCTTGCTCTTCTTGGTGGCAGTTGGCGTTCTAGGTCTGCTATCACTTGGTAGCCGTAAGACTGCTCTGCGTATCGCGACCGGCGTCGTCGCGGTACTGACTGGCCTAATTAGCTTTATTGACCTTGCCAACGCTAACGGCGCAGCTAATGTCGGTCACGGCTTTGGCGTATCTCTAGGTGGAGGTTTCTTCCTACTAGTTCTTTCCGCTCTTGCCTTCCTAGCAGGCGGAATTGCCTCCTTCTTTATCAAGCGCTGAAGCTAAGCGGATTGATTTCGATTAATCACACCTAGCGCCTACTGAGACCCTTTGGCCCACCGGTTCAACTTTGGAATCGGTGGGCCAAAACTTATTTGAGGCCGCTATTAAACAACTGTTTCATACGTCTACTGACGCTATTGGAAAAGTCGAATCTATAAATTACAAGGTTTCGATAAACCAGAACTTCCACATTTCCCTGGCGCAATCGGTAAACTGAGAGCGGGAATCTATGAATGGAGACAAAATGTCAGACAACAACTACCCCTCCTACCCGCAGGACCCTCAGGCACCTCAAGGTGGACAAGACCTTCCCCCGCAGGGTCCCGAGGCCGCTCAGCCTCAGCCGGGTCGGACTCCTGCTCAAGCGCAGCCGCAGCCCGCACAGCCCTATACGCAACCAAACCCATCACTGCAGCAGCCCGGCCAACCCTATACGCAACCGAACCCATCACTGCAGCAGCCCGGCCAGCCTTACAATCCCGGACGCCCACTGACCCCTGCAGAAAAGATGGGCTTTAACCCCGAGATTTTGAAGAGCACCTTCAATGCTGTAAGCGACTGGGCCTATCTACTGCTTGGCTTAGCGGCAGTACTTGGCCTTCTTAGCATCTTCCTACCCTTCGTCGTTTCTGGCAGCCAATGGGCCGCTTATTACGAGGGGCTGGATGGCAAACTTATCGGCGCCGGCTTCGTAATCTCAGCAGTGCTAGGCTTGATTTCACTTGGCAGCCGCAAAGAGTCGAATCGAATTGCAGCCGTGTCGGTATCAGCTTTCGTAGCTATTGCTGGTGGCCTTTACACCATGAACGAAATGAGAATGCTAAGCGGCCACACACTTTTCAAGTTTAACTTTGGTGCCGGCTTCTACATGTACATTGTCGCGTCGATCCTATTGGTTGTCAGCGCGGTGGGGATTTTCGTTTCTAAGCGTTAATCCAAACACCAACCTTCTAATCAAGCTATTTGGCCCACCGGTAATTTTCTGATCGGTGGGCCAAAGCTTTTCCTACCCCACCTGCGGGGACCAACAACCACTCAGCTATGATTGCCCTATGAGCACTTTCTACGATTTTTCCGCCACTGCCCTTAACGGTTCCGAAATCTCTATGTCTGACTACCAAGGATTAGTCGTCCTAGTCGTTAACACCGCCAGCAAATGTGGCTTCACTCCCCAGCTTGAAGAACTACAGCAACTACACGAACAGTACTTTGAGCAAGGTCTACGGATTCTTGGATTCCCCTGCAATCAGTTCGGAAAACAGGAACCTGGCAGCAGCGAAGAAATCTCAGAGTTTTGCCAGCTTAACTACGGCGTACAATTCCAGATGTTCCAGAAAATTGACGTCAATGGAGCCGACGCCCACCCGCTTTGGAAGTGGCTACGCGACCAAAAAGGCGGGATTCTGGGGGACGTAATCAAATGGAACTTCACTAAGTTCCTAATCGGCCGCAACGGAGAGGTAGCGGATCGCTTTGCCCCCACAACTAAGCCTTCATCCCTCACAAAAGAGATTGAATCTCTATTAAACAATTCCGCGTCATAAAGTTTTTCCCACCCTTGACCATATACCCCCGGGGGTATAATATGTGAGCAGCGCCCCTCGAAAAGTCCGATAGAGGAAGGCCCCTCACCACAAAAGGAGTTTCTTATGTGCCGTCCGGTAACCTGCCGTAAATGCCAGAAGACCACCTGGGCTGGCTGTGGCCAGCACGTCGACCAGGTCATGGCTAATGTCCCCAAGAGCCAGCGTTGCACCTGCAACGAAAAGAAGTCATCCGGAAACGACGCTGATAAATCCAACAATGGCGGAATTTTCTCTCGACTGTTCGGGCGCTGAACCCATCCCGCCGATGGAATTAGACCCTCAAGACGTTAAGCCCGCTCTAACTCGGTTAAAGCGGGCTAACGGTCAATTAAGTGCTGTAATCCGGATGATCGAAGAAGGTCGCCCCTGCGAAGAGATCATCACCCAGATTGCCGCCGTATCAAGCGCTATTGATCGCGCCGGCTACGCCATCATTGCGCAAAGCATGCAAAGCTGTCTTCGTGCTGACCCCTCGGGCGAATCCCTAGATACCAAGAAGCTAGAGAAGATGTTCCTTAGCTTACGCTGAAGCTGCTAAGCTAAGGTATGGATCAAGACGCAAAGACGCGACCACAGAACCTCAAAATTCTGTTTGTCATCAACAACCTCTACACTTCCGGCAATGGACTTAGTGCCTCTGCACGTAATGTGATTGCCGCTTTGCGCGATCACGGATACGAGGTACGCGTATTAAGTGCCGGTCCAAAATCTGGTGCCCACACCGACCTCGGCGAACCTGACTACTATCTTCCTAACCTGCGAATACCCATTGTCAACCGCCTGATTAAATCTCAGGGATACGCTTTTGCCGGGATTAGGCCCCGACAGATTAAGAAAGCAGTCGAATGGGCTGACGTCGTACACCTAGAAGAACCGTTTACCCTACAGGCGGCTGCCGGCTGGTGGGCGCGTAAACTAGGTAAAGCAGTGGTTGGAACCTACCACATCCACCCAGAAAACCTTACCGCCAGCGTAAACCTTGACGGACTGCGCACCCTAAATCGAATAATTTTAGGCTGGTGGAAACGGCAGGTTTTCGATCGCTGCCACATTGTGCAATGTCCTTCGCGCAATGTTAAAGAGCGACTACAAAGAAAAGGCTTTAAAGCCCGCTTGGAAGTAATCTCCAATGGCTTACATTTAGACCCAGCTTTTGTGACTGCTGCCCAGGAAAAACGCGAACACACGCAGAACCTGACATACCCTCCCCCAGCTTTAGCGCTTCAGTCCAAAACTACCGAACTGCTGGAAGCTGCCCAATCATTCCTGCATGTTAATACCAAGAAGCCCATCTACCAGGTGGCCAGTATTGGTCGACTCTCGAAAGAAAAAGACCAAATCACACTGCTTAAGGCACTGCGTTACAGTCGCTATTCGAAACAACTAAAGGTTATTTTGGCCGGACGCGGCCCCATGCAAAAGAAACTGGAAAAGCTTGCCGATAAGCTTCTCAAAGAAGGGGTTTTAACGCAGCCCGTAGACTTCGTATTTCTACCCCATGACGAGCTTGCTGATCTGGCAATCGCAGCAGACCTATACATTCACTCTGCCTATATTGAAGTTGAAGGTCTTTCTTGCCTTGAGGCCCTCTATTGCGGGGTCACGCCAATCATTGCCAAGGCTAGGCTGTCGGCGACCAGTCAGTTTGCAATGAGTCCAAAAAGTATTTTCCCGGCCCGCCGTCCGCGCGCCCTAGCCAAGCGCATTGATTACTGGTTAGCCCGACCCAAAGCCCGACTAGAGCAGGAGCGAGCCCATATGACCATGCCGGCGGAATACGATTTTGACTACTGCCTGCATCAACTGATCAGCATGTACCACCGGGCTTACAAACTGAGGACCAAGTAGAGAACCTTTTTCTAGCCCGATAGTTCACATCCTAAAAAGGACGTTAGTTGCGTCCTAAAAACAGATCCGCCCCGCTAGGTAGAACCTGCGGGGCGGATCAAAGTTTAACTGTTAGCTTGAAGCAAGCGCCAAGCTAGATCAGCTTTGAAACTCACATTGCGTCATCTAGTTCGTAGAGGTCGCGATCCTTGGTTTCGGGGGTTAGGTAGGTGGTTAGAACGGCAGCAGCCATTAGGATAACCATCATAATGGCAACCGGAACCCACATTTCGAAGGTGGCCATGATTGCGGTAGCGATCATCGGTAGTAGGCCACCACCGATAGCGCCGATTTCACGGGCCACGGTCTGTGCCGAGTAGCGGTTACGTGCACCGAAGATTTCCGGTAGCTGGGGGCTCTGAACACCCATGGCGCCTTCTGCCGGGAAGCAGAAGCAGAAGATCATTACTGCGACCACAGCTGCGAACTGACCGGTGTTGATCAGTAGGAAAGCGATGGGCGGGAAGATCATCATGATAGTGGTGTAGATTAGGCCAGCGGTACGACGGCCTAGCTTGTCAGATAGGTAGCCACCTAGTAGTGCGCCACCAATACCGACGACTGCACCAACGGAAGTTGCGGAAGAGAAGATCTTGCCACCGTCGCCGTCCTTGACTACGTAGTTTACGAAGTAGCCGGCCATGAATGCCTGGTATAGGAAGGAGTGGCCAACGCAGGGGAAGGTCAGGCCGAAGACGCGTAGCATGTTCAACTTGGAGTTCTTGAATGCTAGGGCTAGCGGGGCAGCATTTTCAGCACGCTGCTTGAAGGCCTTCTGCTTTTCGACGAATACCGGGGATTCCTGTAGACGACGACGTAGCCACATGGCGAAGAAGGTAACGAAGATGGTCATCCAGAAGGGGATGCGCCATGCCCAGTCTAGAACCTGCTGCTTGGTGAATACGGACATGACCACGAACCAGACCAATGCGCCTAGAACGGTACCTGCGGAAGCGCCGGCCCATACCCATGAGGCGGTACGGCCACGACGACCGATCGGAGCGATTTCGGTTAGGTAGGTAGTACCAGAGGTGTATTCAGCACCAACGGCGGCACCCTGCACACAGCGGGCTAGGATTAGTAGTAGCGGAGCAAAGATGCCGATGCTCTGCCATGAGGGGATTAGGCCGATACCGAAGGTGGCGGCACCCATCATCATAACGGTGGTGGATAGTACCCACTTACGACCCTTGGTTTCACCTAGGTGAGAGAAGATAAGGCCGCCGATGGGGCGAATTAGGAAGCCTACACCGTAGACGCCGAAGGAGGCGATTAGGGCGACGGCCGGTGAGGTATCACCGAAGAATACGTGTCCGAAGACAAGTGCTGCTGCCAGTGAAAATAGAGTCATTTCCATCTGGTCAAGGGCGGTGCCGGTGGCGGCCGCAATTTTGGCTCGACGCAGCTGGTGCGCGAACTCCAAATCCTGGGTTTGGGGATCAACCGTGGTGCTCACAGTATTCACATCTCCTTTGATAATAAATCCTGATTGAAACGCCCTGATCGCGTTTCGGACCATTGCATGCTAGCACAGCTAAATCAGTTTGTTGAGAAAGTATCGTTAATATCGTAGTAACAGTTTTATTACGGAAAATCACGAATACTTCACATTTTTGGCATCTTTGACAACTAGAGAATTGATAATGGCTGGGCGAAATTGCTTTCAAACCCAGCCATTATCAATGGTTTTTCAGATTTCTACTTGAACCTTGCTAGAACAAATGAGCAGCCGAAATCCAAATTTGTGATCTTCACCCTTCTAGGGCTTTTGTACCTGAGAAAGTACCGGGAAGCCATCGCCGGTGAACTTCACATTACTTACCTTGCTGGAGTAACCGGCGGTGATGGCGCGGTACCAAAGCGGGATAGCAGGTAGTTCATCTAGCAGGATCTGCTGTGCTTCAGCGTACTTTGCTTGGGCAGCCTTCGGATCGTTTTCACCTAGGCCCTGCTTTAGCAGTGCGTCGAACTTTTCGTTCTTGTAGTTGAAGCGGTTCGAGTCAGCATTTGAGGCGTATACCGGGCCGAGGAAGTTGTACTGCGACGGGTAGTCGGCGGTCCAGTTGGCACGGAAGGCACCCTTTAGGGTTAGGTCGTGGATTGCGCCAGCTAGGGACTTGTAGTCCGGGAAGGACTCCCCTTCTGCAGCTACCCCAAGGTTGTTCTTGACCTGGTTACAGATTGCATCCACCCATCCCTGGTTGCCGCCATCTGAGTTGTAGGCAACCTTAAAGGGACCTTCGAACTTAGAGATTGCCTCTGCCTTGGCCCACAGTTCCTTTGCCTTTTCCGGGTTGAACTTCAAGACCTCAGAGCCCGGTAGTCCGGACTTCCAACCGTCGACGGCCGGTGAAGTGAAGTCTTCAGCTGGCTGCTTGGTGCCGTCGAAGATGTTCTTGATGACTTCTTCACGGTTGATAGCCATTGAGATCGCGGCGCGACGCAGCTTGCCTTCCTCGCCTTGGAAGTGCGGGGTCGTCATGTCAATACCGATGGCTAGGACGCCGGCCATTGAACGGCTAATGTCGCGTCCTTCTAGGTCGGTCTTAACCGTTGATAGTGCAGAGTCCGGGACGGTTGAGATTACGTCCAGGTTTCCACCAAGTAGATCGTTGTAGGCGGTATCCGGTGAGGTGTACATCCGGTATTCTAGACCGCCATTCTTTGCCTTACGCGGACCGTCATAGTTGGGGTTTACGTCCATGGTGACCGAACGCTGGTGTACCCATTCTTTAACTACGTAGGGACCGGAGGAAACGGGCTTTTCACCGAAGGCTTTCATATCCTTGAAGGCAACCTCAGGTAGTGGAGCGTAAACCACGAAGCCAAGACGCAAGGGGAAATCAGATTCTGCCTGGTTTAGTTCTACGGTGAAGGTTTGGTCGTCGACCTTCTTCAAACCTGCTAGGTCCTTGCCGGGCTCATAGCCAGCAACATTCTCAAAGAAGAATGCCTGGGTCTGGTTTTCGCGGACGATGTAGTTCCAAGCGTTAATGAAGCTGTCGGCGTTAATCGGGGTTCCGTCAGAGAACTTCTGACCAGCCTTGACCTTAATGGTCCAGGTCTTGTTATCGGTCGATTCAACGCTTTCGGCAAGTTCGTTGTACATCTTGCCATCAACGTCGTAGCCAACTAGACGAGCGTTAACGTAATTCATTACGCCTACAACACAGGTTTCGTTAGCTAGACCAGGTAGGAACGGATTTCGGGGTTCGCAGCCGTTATAGCTAACGATGCCTGCGCTGGTGGCGTTAGCCCCGGCATCACCGGTGGCACTCTTTGTTTCGCCTGCGTCAGAGCAGGCTGCCAACAAAGAGCTTCCCATTGCTACGGTCGCGAATACCGCTAGTGCGCGATTATTGAGCTTCATTGGATTCTCCATCTTCATTTGGTAAGACCTCTTTCGAGTCCTCTTACAGATTAAAGAATAATTAAAAAACTTTACTTTACCTTCCCAAAATGGCGTTTTGAGAACATTAACACATTAACACGCACCCTTTTTTAACATAAACCTTTTAGATATGAATACAAGAACTGTTAGGCAATATGGCTAGCTAACCTAAAATCTAACCTCATTTTGCACTTACTTAAAAACTAGGCAAATTGTCTAGCTAAGTATAGAAAGTGAAGTTATTTTTAGCTGCCACTTTGTGCCCTACGCAAGAAAATTGGGTTGGGCCCGCGAAGAATCTCGCAGGCCCAACCCAGGTATTCTTAAGCCCTAAACTAGCTTCCCGCTAGCCTAAGGAACTCATACGCTACGGTTTGAGCACCTTGTGGAGTACCGGATTACTATCGGCGGTAAACTCTACGTTCTTAACCTTGTCTGAGTATCCAGCGTTGATGCTGCGGTACCAAAGCGGGATGGCAGGTAGGTCAGCCAATAGAATCTCTTGCGCCTTGGCATACTTTTCAGCCGCCGCCTTTGGATCGTTCTCACTGAGCCCCTGTTTCAGCAAAGCATCAAACTCTTGGCTCTTGAAGTTGAAGCGGTTCGAGTCCGCATTCGAGGAATAAACCGGGCCAAGGAAGTTATAGAGCGACGGGTAGTCGGCAGTCCAGTTGGCACGGAAGGCGCCCTTCAGGCTGAGGTCGTGGATTGCGCCTGCTAGGGACTTGTAATCCGGGAAGGACTCCCCTTCTGCTGGCACGCCGAGGTTGTTCTTAACCTGGTTGCAGATCGCATCCACCCAGCCACGGTTATCACCGTCGGCATTGTAGGCAACCTTGAAGGGACCTTCGAACTTAGAAATAGCCTCTGCCTTGGCCCACAGTTCCTTTGCCTTTTCAGGGTTAAACTTCAAGACTTCAGAACCCGGGATCCCCGACTTCCAACCATCAATAGCGGGCGAGGTAAAGTCTTCGGCCGGCTGCTTGGTACCATCGAAGATATTCTTAATAACTTCTTCACGGTTAATCGACATTGAGATCGCCGCACGACGCAGCTTACCTTCCTCACCCTGGAAGTGCGGGGTGGTCATGTCAATACCGATCGACAGCACACCAGCCATTGGCCGAGTGACGCCACGACCATCCAGATCGGATTTGAAGGTGGGCAGCGCCGATTCAGGGATCGCCGAAAGTACATCTAGATTCCCTGCAATTAGGTCGTTGTAGGCAGAATCGAGCGAAGTGTACATCCGGTATTCTAAGCCACCATTCATTGGTTCACGGGGCCCCTTGTATTTGGGGTTGGGGACCATGGTGACATTACGCTGGTGCACCCATTCTTTAACCATGTAAGGCCCAGAGGCTACCGGTTTTTCACCGTAGGCTTTAATGTCCTTAAAGGCAGCTTCCGGTAGTGGCGCATAGGTTACATATCCTAGACGTAGCGGAAAATCTGATTCCGGCTGCGAAAGTTCTACGGTGAAGGTCCGTTCATCGACCTTCTTCAGGCCGGACAGATCTTTACCTAATTCGTAGCCCGCAATATTTTCAAAGAAGAATGCCTGGGTTTGTTGCTCCCTAACGACGTAGTTCCACGCATTAATAAAGCTGTCCGAGTTAATGGGGGTGTCGTCAGAAAACTTTAGGTCTTCCTTTAGCTTGACTGTCCAGGTCTTATTATCTTCAGAAGTAATACTCTCTGCTAGTTCGTTGTAGAGCTTTCCATCTACGTCATAACCAACTAGGCGTCCACTAAAGAAATGCATGGCGCCGTTACCGCAGCCCTCATTGGCCAAACCTGGAAGGAAGGGATGCCTGGGCTCGCAGCCGTTGTAACTCACTACGCCTGAAGTTTTTCCATTGGCGTCGACACCATTTTCAGCACTGTTTTTATCTGAGCTTGAACAAGCTGCCAGAAGTGAGGTCCCCATGGCCATGGTGGCGAGTAAGGCGAGTGGTCGATTTCTGAGTTTCATTGTTTTCTCCTTCATTGATTCGCTCCTCAAAAGTATTAAGTAAAGAATAGTTAAAGTTTTTTACTTTTTCTATACAAACATGCCTTTTAGCACGTTTCTACTTTTTTTCTTTTATGGAGCGACGCCAGACCAGAGGAATTTTCTGGCCTATTTCGGAAGCATCTGGAAAAGAAAAAGGTTGGGGCTAGCAGACTTTGCGTTAGTATCTGCTAGCCCCAACTTAAAGTTGAAAACTATCTACACACCAGAGATATGGTGCTTATCGACAGCCTAGTTCCCCTTTCAGGGCTTGACTACGTCATATAGTTTCGGCACGTCATCCCAACCGTAGGTGACATTCTGAACCTGATCCGAGTAGCCGGCATTGATGCTGCCGTACCACAGCGGAATGGCGGGCAGATCAGCCAATAGCAGCTCTTGCGCTTCGGCGTACTTGGCAGCAGATCCTGCTGCATCCTTGGCGACTAGGCCTTCCTTTAGTAGCTGATCGAATTTTTCGTTGGCGTAGCCAACTCGGTTTGATTCAGCCTTGGAGGCGTAGACCGGACCTAGGAAGTTGTACTGCGACGGGTAGTCAGCAGTCCAGTTTGCACGGAAAGCAGTCTTCATCTCTCCGTTTGCAATCTTTTCCTGCACAGACTTGAAGTCTGGGTAGGCATCACCTTCGGCCGGAATTCCAAGGTTGTTCTTGATCTGGTTGCAGACGGCATCTACCCAAGCTTGGTGTCCGCCAGCAGTGTTATAGGCGAATTTGAAGGGACCCTCGAACTTGGAGATGGCCTCTGCCTGAGCCCAAAGTTCTTTTGCCTTTTCCGGGTTGAACTGCAAGACTTCAGAGCCCTTCAGTCCCGACTTCCAGCCATCAACTGCCGGAGAGGTAAAGTCTTCAGCCGGCTGCTTAGTGTTATTAAAGATCGCTTTAATAACTTCCGGCCGGTCAATAGCCATTGAAATAGCAGCCCGACGCAGGCGCCCTTCTTCACCTTGGAAGTGCGGGGCGTTCATGGGGATACCAATGGAGACTACCCCAGCTAGCGACTTGCTGATTCCGCGCCCATTCAGGTCATCTTTAAAGGTTTTTAGGGCCGAGTCTGGGATATTCGAAAGTACGTCTAGGTTACCGGCCAGCAGATCATTGTAAGCGGTTTCTGGCGAGGTGTACATCTTGTCTTCTAGGCCGCCATTTTTGGCCTTTCGCGGCCCGTCGTACTGGTCATTTACCTTGAGCTTAATGCTCTTACGGTGTTCCCATTCGGTCAACACGTAGGGGCCAGAAGAAACCGGCTTTTCACCGAAGGCTTCTAGATCTTTAAAGGCCACCTCGGGTAGCGGGCTGTAGGCAATATAGCCTAGACGCTGAGTCCAGTCAGATTCAGGCTGCGCTAGCTCAACGGTAAAGGTCAAGTCATCGACCTTCTTTAGACCGGCCAGATCTTTACCTAGTTCATAGCCTGCAATATCCTCAAAGAAGAAGGCCTGTTCTTGCTGTTCACGGACGACTAGGTTCCATGCATTCACGAAGCTGTCAGCATTGATGGGGGTTCCGTCAGAGAACTTCTTACCCGGCTTCACCTTGATGGTCCAGTGCTGATTGTCATCAGTGGTAATTGATTCAGCGAGTTCGTTGAATGCTTTACCTTCCTTGTCGTATGCCATTAGACGGCCGGCGAACATTTCCATCACGTTTACGCCACAGGTCTCATTTACGAGGCCGGGCAGAAACTTGGTTTGGGGTTCACAACCGTCGAAGCTAACGACCTTACCGGCATCACCTGGAGCAGCGACTTCCGCATTGCTTGCCTGCTTAGAGGAGGAGCAACCGGCTAACAGACTACTTCCTAGGACCAGAGTGGCCCCGATGATTACTGCACGATTGTTCAGGTTCATTGGATTCTCCATATTGTTGTGGCGAAGTGGGTTTCACTTACAAAAAAGAACTCTAACCAGCTTCAGAGCCAAAAATCGCGCAGAAAACCTCGCTTGAGAGTTTTTACACATTTGCACTATATGTTTATCATCTAACGATTTCTGCACACTTTTTTATAATTTATTGCTCAATAGTTTAGATTTGTCTTCATAGTTTCATCAAACCTAAAAAACTCGCTACAAGATGACCAGAATTCAACTATTTTCACCTCTCAGGCCTGCAGAGCATTGCGCAGGCTACTAGAATCGAAATGAAGCTTTTAAAGTTTCAACCAAAATCGCCCTTAAGTACCTCTCAGTATTTCGGCAGTATTTCGATTTAACTAAATATTCGCTAACTACTTCCCCATCGGTAGTGTCCTGGCCGGTCCTTTTATGCTCCGACCTTTCGTGGCCAAACAGTCGCCCACAAGATTTTCACCAGGAGCCCGATATGTCATTCTCACAACCAGCAAGTGACAAGATTGATTCCACCCCGATCCCACAGCTTCTAGAAACCCTTAACGCCACCAAAGAGGGACTTAGTGCCAGCGAAGCTGCTGAACGCTTAAAGATTGCTGGCCCAAACGCCCTCGCGGAAAAGAAAGTCAGCACCTGGAAGCAACTCCTACGCTACTTCTGGGGTCCGATCCCTTGGATGATCGAAATCGCTGCGATCATGTCAGCAATCGCGCAGGACTACAACGACTTCATCATCATCACTTCTCTACTAATCTTCAACGCCGTAATTGGTTTCTGGGAAGAACACAAAGCCGCCAACGCCCTAGACGCCCTTAAAGCTGGACTCGCACTTACCGCCCGGGCACTACGTGACGGAAAATGGCAAGAGGTTCAAGCAGCCTCGCTAGTGCCGGGCGATGTGGTCCGTATTCGCCTAGGCGACGTAGTACCCGCCGATTGTGTACTAATTGAAGGCGACTATATTTCAATCGATCAAGCAGCCTTAACTGGCGAATCACTACCGGTTTCAAAGAAGGTTGGCGACGTTGCCTACTCTGGGTCGGTGGCCAAACAGGGCGAAATGGTGGCGCTGGTTTGCTGTACGGGCACCAACACCTTCTTCGGCAAGACTGCCAGTTTGGTAGCTAATGCCGAATCGACCTCACACTTCCAGCAGGCAGTGCTAAAGATTGGCAACTTCCTCATCTTGGTGGCCCTAGGACTATGCACTCTGCTAACGATTGTTTTGCTGCACCGCCTAGTTGACGGACCCGGAGTCACCTTCGACAGCGTCCTCTCCCTCAGTAAGTTCGTGCTGGTGCTGGCCGTCGCGGCCATTCCCGTAGCCATGCCCGCGGTACTTTCCATCACCATGGCACTGGGTGCACTGGCCCTCTCCAAGGCCAAGGCGATCGTCTCCCGGCTACAAGCCATCGAAGAAATGGCCGGTGTGGACGTTCTTTGCTCCGATAAAACCGGTACGCTAACGCAAAACAAGCTCAGCGTAGATGACCCGGTAATGGTGCCCGCCGCCTCGGAACCAAAAGACTGCTCACTTGTGGCCGCTTTGGCTTGCCGTGCAGAAAACAATGACCCGATCGATAACGCGGTCCTAGCCACGGTGCCCGATCAGCAGCTTCTAAACAGTTACACATGCAATACCTTCGTCCCCTTCGATCCGGTTTCGAAGCGTACTCAGGCCACGATTACCGGCCCCGATGGGCAGGTTTTCTTAACCACGAAGGGTGCTCCGCAGGTGGTAATTGACCTTTGCAAGCTACCGGCAGAGGAAGAGCAGCGCATCAACGATAAGGTTCATGAGCTGGCCAGTCACGGTTACCGAACCCTAGCGGTCGCATGTTCAGCCGCCCTAGCGGATACCAGCCAGTCAGAAAGTGATAGCTGGCAGTTCATGGGGATCTTGCCGCTCTCAGACCCACCGCGAGAAGATTCAGCGGCCACCATTGCGGCCGCAAAGAAGTATGGCCTGCGCGTAAAGATGGTTACCGGTGACGATACCGCGATCGCGGCTGAGATCTCCGGTCAGTTGGGTATGGGCACCAAGATTCAAGCTGCCGCAGACATGTTCGAGGGAGTGGATCCCGACCATATCAATGCGGACTTGGCAGAGCGGATCGATAAGGCTGACGGTTTTGCCCGGGTCTTCCCTGAGCACAAGTACGGCATTGTGAAGGCGCTGCAGTCACGTGGCCACATTGTGGCCATGACGGGCGATGGCGTCAACGATGCGCCCGCCTTGAAACAGGCGGATGCGGGTGTGGCCGTCGAGGGCGCTACCGACGCGGCCCGAGCCGCCGCGGACTTGGTCCTGACCGCACCTGGTTTGAGCGTGGTGATTACCGCGATCGAGCAGGCTCGCCAGATTTTCGAGCGAATGTTGTCCTATACGATTTACCGGATTGCGATGACCATCGACGTGATGCTCTTCGTAGTTGCGGCAATTATCTGCTTCCCGCACGTTTCGGGGATTGCGGGGGCTTTCATGCCGTTAACGCCGGTGATGATTATCTTACTGGCACTGTTGGACGATATTCCGATTATGACGATCGCCTACGACAATACGCGTATCTCCCCCACTCCGGTACGTTGGGAAATGCCGCGAGTATTAACCGTTTCGACCATTCTGGGCTTGACCGCTGTTATTCAGACTTTCGGTCTGCTGGTGTTCATGGTGGATCGCAGTGGGCAGAGCCTATGGGGCGTGACAGTCGATGGCCCGCACATTCAGACGGCAATGTTCTTGCAGTTGGTAGTGGGCGGTCACTTGATGCTGTTTGTGACCCGTCAGGCTGGCGCCTTCTTCTCTAAGCCGGCCCCCTCTTGGAAGCTGGTTTCAGCACTACTAGGTACGCAGCTGTTCGCCGCTCTGCTTTGTGGTTTCGGTTCCTCTTGGTTGGGGATTCCGGCACTACCGTGGGCGCTGGTTGGTTTCGTTTGGGTTTATAACCTAGTTTGGATGGTCATCCAAGATGGCGTAAAGCTTGCTACCTACCGCTTCTTAGACCGAGGTCGCAACTGAGTTTTTTGGGGTCCTAACGCTTTATTAGGTCTTAGTCCGTAGGCGGAACACTGATCCCACCGATGGTCTTGTTACCGTCCAGGTACTGACTGACAAAGCTCAGGTCTTCTTTCTGGACCTGGTCACCGGTTTTGCGATCAAACTGGTAGAGCGTGAGCTTTTGGTTTTCTAAGTCTTGATCTAGGACCGTGATAATTCGGTATCCAAAATCTGCAACGACCCAGTGACTCTGTCCCGGTTCAGATTTGGAAATTCCTTCTCCCACCTGGGTGGTTCGGCCGGTTTCTAGGTTGGTTTTCATGATCTGACCAGTTCCCGCCAGCCAAGTTAGCTCTTTACTGTCTGCCGATGCCTCAGAGTAGTAGGCCATTGCTACCGCTTCGCTTTCAAGCGCTAGGGGCTCCCCCTGGAGATCGGTTAGAGGGATGATGCGATGCTCAAAAGTCTTGGTATCCCACAACTCTAGGGTGCTGACGTACTTGTGCTTCCGATCCGATTGTTCCTGCTGGTAGTCCTCTAAGGGACGTTCAGACTTAACTATCGGGGCTTCAACGCTAGGGATCCGTGAAGCTGACTGACTATTCTGGTCATCAGGAAAATCCTGGACCGACAGAAAAGCGATCTGCCCGTTTATGCATGGGGACGAGGGCGAATACAACAACGTTTCCTCCCCCGCTAGGGAAGATTTTGCCACCACTTTGGGGTCCGGTTTTTGGTTTTGCAACAGTTGGTTAAGGGCTAAGTAGGCGTTACCTTCTGGTCCTCGATTCAGGCTGATACCGTATGCTGCGTTTCCGCAGGCGGAAGTTATTGCCATGGGACGGTTCGTGATCCCCAGCAGGCTAGCTTTTTGATCTGCTAGGGAGATTTCTTCACGGTAGTCTGAGCGGTCTTTAGATCCTGCATTATAGGCTGCTACCCTACTGCGACCGTCCTCTAGAGTGACTAAACCATCGATATAGTTGGCTTTCGGGGCGGCACGTTTTTCTAGCTTTTCCCCATCCCAAAAATAGTCATAGTCTTTGTCTGCAAAAAAGATGCTGTCCTTATTCCAAGAAAAGGTTTGCCCGTACATATCGGCTTTTTCTAGCAGGCTAACGGATTGGTCTTTATTTATAAAGATAAGGACGCTACCTCGTTTTTGTCGTTGATCGCTGGCGTCTGTGCCGGCTTCAACTACGTATTTAACTTGGTTTAGATTTACTTTTTCGAAAGAAGCTATTTTTTGACCAGCTGCCCCAGTGCCCCAACTGCAGGCGGAAAGTGCGAGTAACGAAACCATACATAACCATACCCCCACCCTCCGGGACCTGGTTTTTCTTGCTCCGTTACTACCCTGCTGTTTCACGTCCATTCCCTTATCTTTTAGGTCGTCTTTGAGTTACAGGTCTGTCACTTTGTTTGGAGTTTAAAACTTGTGAATCAATTTATGCAAGTAACTTTTTGCCCGCGTTATCAATCTGCCCTGTTCCCAATAGGGGTCGTCAATGCCTGAAAGATCGCGAAATCTCAGGGCATTCATACCTATAATGTTCCTACAGCCCATAACCGAGGAGGCAAGGATGCGAGGCAGATACCAGATAAAGCTTTTGGCAGTACTGCTTCTATGCCTACCTTTTTTTACGATCCCGGCCCCTGCGCACGCCGTCGATAACCTACTAGATGTCGATATTACGGTAGAAATCACTGCGGATGGCTCTGCGCATTTCACCGAACGCCGCACCCATATTGGTGACGAACATACTGAGTTCTATAAGAATATCGGTCGCCTGCACGAAAAAATGAAAATTGAGGACTTCTGGGTTGAAGAGGGCGGCGTCCGCTATCAGGAACAACCAGAGTGGAATATCAAGGCAACGCGAGGCGAAAAGGCCGGTAAGTTCGGCAAGGTTAACTATCGGAACGGTTCAGTCGACCTCGCCTGGGGGCTAGGCGACCCCGGTAAACACACCTACGTATTGCATTACACGGTAACTAACTTTGTCCTTAATCTTAAGGATTCCCAAGCAATCAGCTGGAAGTTCATTAACGATAAACTCTCGCCCAGTCCTCAGGGTTACCAGCTTACGATCAAGTCCCCTCGCTTTACGCCGACGAACGTCAGTCGTATTCATGTTTTCGGTAACCATCCGGATGTCGACTATGTCAATAGCCAGATATTTGTTCGGTCTGAGGACGCTCTTTACCAAAGTAGCTACCTGGTGCTCCTGGGGAAGATACCGGCCAACACATTCAGTACGGCAACTAACCTAGATGTCACTTTTGATGAGTTGGAGAAGCTAAATTTTGAAAAGCGTGACGTTAATTTCCAGGGTAAGCCCCGCTGGTATCAGCAGTTTTTCGCTTTCATTGGTGAATACTGGCTCTACTTCGTAGGTGCTGCCGGAGTCCTCTTCGTAGGCTACTCACTTGTCAGTAATACTGGCAACGGGAAAATGTTTATTTCCAAGAGTGCGCACAAGTTGCGACTAGAACCCATCAAAGATGAAGGTACGCTGATCAGCAAGTCGGCTAGGAAGAAGCATGTTTCCAGTCGAGTTCCCGAACTTGATCTACCACTCTTGTGGGAGTTGACTGAGATAGCTGATGATGAGAAGTTCAACGCTTTAGTTCGGGAAAATTTTGTTTCCTTCTACCTGATGAAATGGACGCTGGCAAAGACTGTCTTCGTGGTACCACCAGGTTTAGAAAATAATCTTGGTAGTGATCTAGCGCTTAGGTTTGACCCAAAAAAGATCTCAGGAATGACCAAAGCTGAGGCTAAGGTTTATGGCTATTTGATTGATGCTGCTGGGGAAAACAAGATACTTGAGAAGTCCGAACTCAAAAAGTTCGTTAAGAACCATAAGAAACGCTGGGGCTACATTATTAAAGATACGGAAAAAGAAGGCCGTAATCGGACACAAGACCGGAATCTCTCAAGTAAGATCAGTGTCTCTGGCCTTCATGAGAAACTGCGAATTCTTTCTAGTGCTGGCGCTAAAGAATACGCAAACCTGGTAGGTTTCAAAAACTATCTTGAATCTTTCACCCTGGTGGATGAACGTGAGATTTCCGAAGTGGGCTT
This sequence comes from Boudabousia liubingyangii, assembly GCF_001907245.1. Lineage (GTDB taxonomy): Bacteria > Actinomycetota > Actinomycetes > Actinomycetales > Actinomycetaceae > Boudabousia > Boudabousia liubingyangii. The sequence goes on along the minus strand of NZ_MQSU01000003.1, from coordinate 187,457 downwards.
GTGGAAAACCTATTTGACCTATGCTACCGCCTTCGGTTGCGCTGACCGAGTCCTAGAGCAGTTAAGGCCTCTGGTCCCCATGGGCTTAGCCGATATTGGAGTGGACGCGGAAAAGCTAATCTACACAACTGACTGGTCCAGTATTCTCTCTGGAGATTCCTCTTACTACTCAACCTATGATTCTTATTCCGGCGGTAGTTATTCCTATGGTGGCAGCGGCAGCTCCGGCGGCGGTTTCTCCGGCGGCGGTAGCGCCTCCTTTGGTGGCGGCAGCGGAGGTGGTACCCGATGAAAATCCGTCGACTGTACAAAGACCCCGGGTTCCTGGTCATGCTGACTTTCTTTGTCTTAGTAGTCGGGATGTTCGGGTTTGCCACCCACTATGCCAATGAGCAGGTTGCTGCATCTAGGCGAGCCGCCGAGGAAGTTTTCTCTACCAGTACCGATCCGGTCCGGAAGGAGCTATTGAGCCAGGAAGCACTTGACTTACCTGAATCTGAGCTGGAACAGACTTTTAATAATGTTAACGAACTAGTATCCAAGGGGGACTTTAAAACGCTTCAGGAACAGTACTTGCTGGAACCTGAAAAAGCCCAACTGCTAGCGAACGATCCAAATACCGTCAAATACTTTGAGCCTTTGAACTTTGATAAAGATTTATCTAAGTTCGATCCCGCGCACCCCGGTGAGCTCCAAATCTACAACTACAGTGGAAAATATGCGGGAATTCCAGCATTTACCCAAAAAGCCTACTTCACTACTGCAAATGACCCGGCCCCACAATTGAGTCTTGAGTACGTTTTCGTAGGCACTCCCCAAGGCTGGAAAGTGTTAGATATTAAAGGGTTTAATAATCTTGCTCTTAAACTCCCCTACCGAGTTCCCACCTCTTTGACCATGTCTGTCAAGAGTGGGGAGCAAAGCTTCGATCTGCCCGTTGGAAAAGACCCGGAGATCTCACTTTTGCGAACCATCCGAAAGACCTATTGGGCCCTGCCTAACACCTATCAATTAGCTTTAGCTGCCCAGAATGGACTAATTTACGTTCCGGAAACTCAAAAGTTCAATTGGAGTAAGCTTGGCCAAGAGTTCACTTGGGAACCGGAAATGTCCTATAAGGCCACTGAACAGCTAGAAAATCAGCTAGAAGAACTGTTGACTGACCAGATCAAGAAGGAACTGGCAGAAGACAAGATTCCTGGGGTCATTAGCACTAAAAATACGCTAATTCCCGACAGTTTAACTATCACTGAGGCAAACTGGAGATACGATTCTTGGGATTTCAAGGGGAACTTTAGGGTTTCCGGGGACCTTGGCGAGAGCAAAGTCTCTTTCCGAAAACTGTACGTAGTCATTGGTGACAACGGGAAACTCTCTGAGCTGCCAAACAACATTAAGAAAGTAATCCCGACCGATAATCGCTGAATAAACCTGAACTAGCCGAGGTCTTTTTTGACTTGGCTGACCGGATGAAAACTGCCTCCTTTTGGCAGGCAGTAAAGATCAGAAAAGAGATCGGAAAGCTCTATAGCTTCGGATACGGCGGCCCACTAGATTTTGCTCCGTCTCAAGACACACCAGAGCTCCTTGAACGATATGCCGCAGCTGAGAAAAAGGTCAACTTTTACTTCGTCTGAAAGCTACATTCTATGATTTTCAATGGAGAACGGGTCCCGCAAACTAGCTAAGCCTTAAAGCAAAGAAGTTACATCCAGCGCCAAAACAAAATACCGGTTTGGAGTTTATGGAGCCAACTACGGGAATCGAACCCGTGACCTGCTCTTTACGAGGGAGCTGCTCTACCGACTGAGCTAAGTTGGCCTGTCCTTTACAGACTAAGCAACAATAAAAGGAAGCCACCCAAAATGCAAACGGAATCTACCGTTTTGCGGCGCAATTAACCACCTCAGGCCCGGCTTCTTAAGGTTTACTCGCTATTGGATCAACAGTCTGGTTCACCCAATATACCTATCCCAATTTCGCCTACGGAACTAGCCTTGTTCTACTTACAGACTAGTCCCGGCTTAGGCACCTTACCCTCTTGGAAGAAACCATCCACGACGCCAATCACGCAGGGACTACCTAGCGAGGAATAGGCCGTGTGGTCCCAACCTTCCACGGTGACCAAAACCCCAGAAGAAAGCTGCTTAGCTAGGTTCTGGGCCATCACCAAGGGCGTGGCCGGATCGTGGGTGGTGCCAATAACTAGAATCGGCGGGGCCCCCTCGGCTGTTAAAGGCTTAAGGTCAGTACGTTTTGACTTAACGGGCCAATCAACCCGGGTGGCGTCACCCCAGGCGAAGAACTGTGCCACTACAGGTTCTTCTTCCTTCATCTTCTTAGCTTGAGCTTCCCAAGACTTCTGGTCACCCTGAACCGGGTAGTCCAAAGAATGGATCGCAATGAAAGCCTCTTCTTGGTTTCCCTCATAGGTGCCGTCATCAAGCCGATCATTGAGCAGGTCAGCCATCTGCAGCAAATACTGGCCATCATGTGCCTTGATTGCCGCGGTAAGCGCCTGACGCAAACGCGGGAACCAGTGATGAGAGTACATCCCACCAAAAATAGCGGTAGAGGCTAAAGACTTGGTAAGTTTCCGGTCCCCGACCCTCATCGGGGCCTGCTGCAGGGATTCAATAAAATCTAGAAGCTTTTCAATCCCAGCTTCCCCATCCGGTAGCGGGCAGTCACCAGTATTTTGGCACCAGGTAACAAAGTTCTGCAAAGAGGCTTTAAAGCCCTTCATCTGCAGGTAAGAAAGCTGATCAAAAGGCACCGTCGGGTCCACTGCCCCGTCCAGTACCATGCGTCCTACCTTCTGGGGGAACAGGTCCGCATACTGGGCACCCAGGTGGGTTCCGTAACTGAAACCTAGGAAGTTAAGCTTGTCCTGCCCCAACAGGTGTCGTAGCACGTCCATGTCACGGGCGGCAGACACCGTGTCTACCCACTTGATCATGTCGCTGTGTTCCAGGCACTTACGGCCCAGTTCGGCAACTTCGAATCGTTCTACTGCTCGACCAGCCTCCGTGTAAAGGTCCTGGCCGTTCCCCTCTAGGAGTTTGTCCTTTTCCTTATCGGTCAGGCATTCGATGGGAGTGGACCAGCGAGTACCACGGGAATCCATCCCCACAATCGCAAATTTCTTACGCATCCCACGGGTGAAAACAAAGTCAGCGTTCTTGGAAACGAAGTCCACTGCCGAACCACCCGGACCACCCGGGTTCACCAAGATAGCTTCCCCCACCTTCGGGTTCTCTGCATGCATATAGGCCTGGATCTTAATATTGCCCAAGCTGGGGTCCTCGTAAGACTTGGGGACCTCAAAAGAAGCACAGTGGTCTAAATCGGTGGTTTCAATCCCGCTGGGGCAAGATCCCCATACTAGTTTCTGCTCATAGAACTTCTTGAGCTGATCCGGGACCTCTTCGGTGGAAGAGGGTTCAGGCATTTCTAGCGGGCCAGCGACCGGGGCCGGCTTGGGTTTACTGGCGTGCGGGACGGTAAAACTGGCGCAGGCAGTCAAGGATGAGACCAAAAATGCCACGACCCCAAGGGTTTTTAGGCGAGCAAGACGCGGTCGACCTACCGATACGGCTGCTTTTTTACTATTGCTCAAGAGGCTCCCTTTCAGAGGTTCGGGCCAGATTTCACGGTCTATAACCGAAAATTATATAAAAACTTCGCCACCCTTGAAGGGCGGAAGGAATGAAACCACCATGGCTTCAAGGGCACTTAGAGGCGCGACATTGGCGTTAATCCGGCGTCTAGCCTGCGCGATAGCGTCCATTCGCAGCAGGGTCAGTTCCGTGGTTGATTCCTGTGCGCTCTGATTAACCAAAGCCGTTAGATCCTGGTTCACTAAGGGCACTTGAGAACCGGTTTGTACGGTCAGGACGTCCCGGTAGAAACCTAAACAGTCCAGCATGGTGCTATCCAGTTCATCGCGCAGGATACGTGCGGCCCGGCGTTTATTGTCAGCCTCTTTTTCTTTGATCTGAGACTTGAGGGCGGGAGTGTCCTTACCGCCTTCCTCACCACCTAGGGCTTTTCTGAGCGCGTTAATCTCTTCAATAGCTTGACCACTAAGGAACTCATCAGACTGTTCCTTCGCGTGCTGGTGAATCTGGGCTGCCATCTGCAGGGCCTGCCCCACGCTATCGACCTGTACCAGTTGGGAGAGTCGGGCACGCAATGATTTACGGTATTCAGCCTTATCTGGCTCTAGTAGCATGCGGGCCCGGCCAATATGGGACTGGGCGGCTAGGGCAGCTTCTAGGGCCACTTCTTGGTCTTGCGCGCGTCCTTCTTTAACTAGCTGCTGGGCTACCAGTTCAGCCGGGGGCACTACTAGACTGACTAGGCGGCAGCGCGAACGGATTGTGGGCAGCACGTCTTGGACCGAGGGCGTAGAGAGGATCCACACGGTTCGTTCCGGGGGTTCTTCAATAGCTTTTAGCAGCGTATTGGTGGTTGCGGTAAGCATGCGGTCCGCATCCTCGATGATCATTACGCGCCAGCGGCCATTTCCGGGGGCGGACTGGGCTTGCATGACCATCTGTCGCACGTCGTCGATTGAGATGATGACCTTATCGGTGGCTAGATGTTGTACGTCCCGGTGCCGGCCTTCTAAGACACTGCGGCACTGTTCGCACTGCCCGCACCCGACCGGGTCAGATTCGCACTGTAGTGCGGCCGCGAAGGCCAGTGCGGCATTAGAGCGTCCGGATCCGGGCGGGCCGGTCACTAGCCAAGCGTGGGTCATGGCTCGTTGCGCGTCTTCTTGCGCTCCGGTCAGCTCTTCACCCCAAGCGGCTTTGAGTCGGTAGCGGGCCCCCTGGGCGGCCCGGGCGAGTTCTTCGGCGGCACTCCGCTGCCCGATTAGTCCTTCCCAGACGGTCATGATTTCACCAGCTGATGACGGCCGTCGGTTAGGCGGGCGTTGAGGTGCTGCCAGATTTGCGCAGCAATGGCTTCTGGGTCGCTCAGGGCATCTAGCACTAGGATGCGACCTGGTTCTGCAGCGGCTAGCTCTAGGAAGCGTTCCCGGACGGCCTGGTGGAAAGTCAAAGACTCCCGTTCTAGCCGGTCGGTGGCGCCGTCACGACGGGAGTGGACGTCTTCAGGGTTGGCGTCCAGCAGGAAGGTCACGTGCGGCATGAGACCATCGGTGGCCCAGCGGGAGAGGTTTTCAACGTCCTCGCCAAGGCCACGGGCCCCACCTTGGTAGGCGATGGATGAGTCTAGGTAACGGTCGGTGATGACAACTTTTCCGGCTTCTAGGGCGGGCCGGATTTTGGTGGCCACATGGTATGAGCGGTCTGCGGCGTAGAGGAGCGCTTCGCACTTGGGGTTGACGTCCTCGGGTCCGTGTTGGACCAGGTTACGTAGCTGGTTACCTAGGTCAGTCCCGCCGGGTTCGCGCGTGCTGACTACCTGGTAGCCTTCGCTTTCGAGCTGTTCGGTGAGCAGCCGAATCTGGGTGGTTTTCCCTACTGCCTCGCCGCCTTCGAAGGAAATGAATAGCCCGTTGGCGGCTTGGTCGGTGACGTTGGGAATACTTAGGCTCATGCACACCAGTCTAACTGTTCCCCCGCTACTTGGCCTACGCGGCGAGGGCGCACCTGGGGATTATCGGTTTCCCGCTACTTCCCCGGGTGGGTTACTTTTTGGCAGCGGTTTTCTTGGCGGCAGTTTTAGTGCCGGCCTTGGTGCTGCTCTTAGTAGCGGTGGTCTTTTTAGCCGTAGTTTTCTTGGTGGTCTTCTTCTTGGCCGGTCCCTTGGCGCGCTTTTCGGCTAGGAGTTCGAAGGCGCGTTCCTCGGTCAGGTCTTCTAGGCTTTCGGCCCGCGGGACAGTGACGTTGGTGGTGCCGTCGGTGATGTAGGGGCCGAAGCGACCATCCTTGACCACTACAGGCTTACCGGATACCGGGTCTTCCCCGAAGGACTTGAGCGGCGGCTTGGCGGTGCCGCGACCACGGGTCTTGGGCTGCGCGTAAATCGCTAGGGCTTCTTCGAGGGTGATGTCGAAGATCTGGTCTTCGCTGGTTAGAGAGCGGGAGTCAGTGCCCTTCTTCAGGTAGGGGCCGAAGCGACCGTTTTGGGCGGTGACGACTTCCCCGTCGGGGGCGGTACCGACCTCGCGCGGCAGGCTCATTAGGGCCAGTGCCTGTTCTAGGGTGACGGTGGCCAGATCCATGGTCTTGAACAGGGAGCCGGTGCGCGGCTTGACCTTGGATTTCTTTTCCCCTTCGGCCGGTTCGGGTAGTACCTCAGTGACGTAGGGTCCGTAGCGGCCATTCTTGGCGACGATGACGTGACCGGTTTCGGGGTCAGTACCTAGTTCGCGGCCATCATCAGCGGAGGCTTCGAATAGTTCGACGGCTTTTTCGGCGGTGAGTTCGTCAGGGGCGACGTCGTCGGGGACGGAGGCGCGGGTGCCGTCGGCTTTTTCTAGGTACGGGCCGTAGCGGCCGACTCGGAGGGTGATGTCGGGGGTGATCTCTAGGGAGTTCACGGCGCGGGCGTCAATGTCGCCTAGTTCTTCTACTTCCTTGCGTAGGCCGCCGGGTAGTAGGTCGTTGCGGACGCTTTCGCCTTCACCTAGGTAGATGCCGGCTAGCCAGTTGGCGCCGTTTAGTTCACCGGAGGCAATCTGGTCTAGGTCTTGTTCCATTTGGGCGGTGAAGTCGTAGTCGACTAGGCCGCCTAGGTTGTCTTCTAGTAGTCGGGTGACGGAGAAGGCTAGCCAGGAGGGTACTAGGGCTTGTCCGCGGCGCATAACGTAGCCACGGTCCATAATGACGGAGATGGTGGCCGCGTAGGTGGAGGGGCGGCCGATACCTAGTTCTTCTAGCTGTTTAACTAGGGATGCTTCGGTGAAGCGGGCGGGCGGGGTGGTGTCGTGCCCGTCAGCTTTGGCTTCCTTGATTAGTAGGTCTTGGCCGACCTTGAGGTCGGGTAGGCGTTCGGAACCGAAGGAAGCTTGGGGTTCGTTGCTTTCTTCCTCGTCGCGGCCTTCTTCGTAGACGGCTAGGAAGCCCTTGAACTTGATGATGGTACCGGAGGCGCCAAAGGTGACGGGCATGGTCCCGCTGGTTTTTTCGAGGTCGCTAACTAGGTCCCCGGGTACTTGCGTTTCGAGGGTGACGGTCGCGGTTTCTAGGATCGCGGAGGTCATCTGGGAGGCTAGGGTGCGCTTCCAGATGAGGTCGTAGAGCGCAAACTGGCTGGGGGTTAGTTGGCTGCGTACCTGGTCGGGGGTGCGGAAGTTGTCACCAGCGGGGCGGATTGCTTCGTGGGCTTCTTGGGCGCCCTTGGCTTTCTTCCCGTAACGGTTGGGCTTTTCGGGCACGTACCGGGGGTCGTAGAGTTCGGCGGCCTGTTTGCGGGCGGCGGTGACGGCCTCGCTAGAAAGGTCGGTGGAGTCTGTACGCATGTAGGTGATGTAACCGTTTTCGTACAGGGACTGGGCGGTACGCATGGTGTCGCGGGCGCTCATGCGTAGTTTGCGGGAGGCTTCCTGCTGCAGGGTGGAAGTGGTGAAGGGCGGCGCGGGGTGGCGCTTGGTTTCCTTCTTTTCTAGGTCGGCAACGGTGAATTTTTGGTCACCTAGGTATTCGGCTAGTCCGCGGGCGGAGGCTTCTTTAAGGGTGAAGGTGCCGCGTTTGGTGGCCGAGGGGGTGAGCTTGCCTTGGTCGTTGTAGTCGCGTCCAGCGGCTACTCGCTGGCCGTTTACGGTGCGGATCTGCGCAGTAAAGACGGGGGATTTGGGGTCTTTTTCGACGTGTGCGGTGACGTCCCAGTAGTTGGCGGAGATGTGTGCCATGCGGGCGCGTTCGCGGTCTACGACTAGGCGGGTGGCGACGGATTGGACGCGTCCGGCGGACAGGCCGGCGCGGACTTTACGCCAGAGTAGCGGTGAGACTTCGTAGCCGACTAGGCGGTCTAGGATGCGTCGGGTTTCTTGGGCGTCTACGAGGTTGGTGTCTAGGTCGCGGGGGTTGGCTAGGGCGCGGGAGATGGCTTCGGGGGTGATTTCGTGGAAGACCATGCGCTTGACGGGGACCTTGGGTTTGAGGACCTCTAGTAGGTGCCAGGCGATTGCTTCTCCTTCGCGGTCTTCATCGGTTGCGAGGTAGAGTTCGTCGGCTTCTTTGAGTAGTCGTTTGAGTTCGGTGACTTTTTTCTTTTTGTCGGAGTCGACGACGTAGTAGGGGGTGAAGCCGTTTTCGACGTCTACGGCGAATTTGCCGTAGGGGCCTTTTTTCATGTTGGCGGGGAGTTCTGATGGCTGGGGTAGGTCTCGGATGTGCCCGACGGAGGCTTCGACCTCAAAGTCGTCACCTAGGTAGGTGCCGATGGTGCGTGCTTTCGCGGGGGATTCGACGATGACCAGCTTCTTAGCCAAATCAGTTCCTTCTACTTAAAATCTTGAGGATTTCTTCGCTTAACCCTAGCGCAGTTAGGGGGTTTCCCAAAATGTTTCGGGCATGGCAACCATAGCACGAACCGTTTTAGGTGCAAAAGTGCGGCCGGCCCTCAGTTGATAACTGGGACCGGCCGCACTTTATTTTGCTAGTTCTTTGGGTTTATGGCCCGGTTGAACTTAGCGAGGCATCTCACGCCTGGCGACGACGAGCTGCAACCACTAGGCCAGCACCAGCTAGCAGGGTTAGAGCAGCAATGCCACCTAGCATTAGAGTTTCAGCACCGGTGTGGGCCAAGTTGCCACCCTGCTGACCAGCATTGTTGCCGCCGGTGATGGGCAGGTTCGGAGCGTTATCTCCACCGGTGATGGGTAGAGTCGGGGTACCGTTACCCGGGTTACCCGGAGCAGGCTTTTCAGCGGAAGGAGCCGGGGTGGGCTCTGCAGTCGGTGCCGGTGCCGGGGTGGGCTCTACGGTCGGTGCCGGGGTGGGCTCTACGGTCGGTGCCGGAGTAGGCTCAGGATTTACCGGAGCCGGTGCCGGAGTAGGCTCTACGGTTGGAGCCGGGGTCGGAGCCGGGGTGGGCTCTACGGTCGGTGCCGGAGTAGGCTCAGGATTTACCGGAGCCGGTGCCGGTGCCGGAGTCGGAGTAGGCTCAGGATTTACCGGTGCCGGAGTCGGTGCCGGGGTGGGCTCTACGGTCGGTGCCGGGGTCGGTGCCGGAGTAGGCTCAGGATTTACCGGAGCCGGAGTCGGTGCCGGGGTGGGCTCTACGGTCGGTGCCGGGGTCGGTGCCGGAGTAGGCTCAGGATTTACCGGAGCCGGAGTCGGTGCCGGGGTGGGCTCTGCAGTCGGAGCCGGGGTCGGTGCCGGGGTCGGTGCCGGGGTGGGCTCTACGGTCGGAGCCGGAGTCGGAGCCGGGGTGGGCTCAGGCTTTACGGGTTCCGGCTTCGGGCACGCGGCTAGCTCTTCTTCAGTTAGCTTATCGGTGCGGGGTTCAACCTTTTCGGTGGTTTCTCCCTTTTCCCAGACCTTGGTGTCGTTGTTCCACTTGTATTCAGTGGTGGTTACCTTGCGGGTGTTTTCAACCTCAGGGTTTTCACAGTTGGGCTTGTTTTCAGTCCAAGGACCTTCAACAGTGGTGGGAGCACAGGTCTTATCAGAAATCAGCAACTGGTGTTCTAGGACGACCGGCAGGTAACGAGCTTCCGAATCCTTAGAGCCATCCATCTTGAACTGAACGTTGAAGGAGAAACCAGACTCAGCGGGCATCTCATCAATCTTTAGAGTTAGTTTAGTACCGTCCTCAGAAATATCTACAGTTCCTAGGCCCTTAACAGCTTGCTTGTATCCGTTAGTACCCAAGGCACCTGCAGCGGGAGAGTTTACCGAGCCAGGAGCAGCAACAAACTTACCGCCCTGGGTGGCCTTAACAGTGTAAGTACCACCGATCATGTCATTGTCGACTGCTCCGTAAACACGTAGCCAACGGGTCTGCTGGTCGACTGGTACCTTACGGTCAACGCCCCAACCATCAGCGTTTACCTCACCAATCTGAATGTTCTTACCGGAGAAATCACCGGTGAACTTCATACGGTTGTCAATATCCTTGCTGAAGGGACCCCATACGGTACGGCCTAGTAGGACGTGCTGGCAAACATTAGTCTTAGGAACCTGCGGGAAATCAGGAACTTGGGTCGAGGGAGGTAGCGGCTTACAGCGCTCAGAACCATCGGTGTTGTTCGGAACGGGGTAAGCATTCCCCTGATCGTCAACGTTGGTGTAGGGATCAATGTTGTACTTCATGGTTGCCTTGGCAACGAAGTACTGATTAATATCAGGAACTTGGCCATCTGCAAGGACGGAAGTACCGGTTACACCAAACATGGTAGCTTCACCGGGCTTGAGATCCTTATTTAGGGTTACCACTACAGTGTTCGGGCCAGTTAGCTGGCCTGAGACCCGGTTGGTGTTCCAAGTGTAGTTAGTGTAAGGCTTTCCCCAGAGTGCCATATAGTCAGGCAGCGACCGGGAGGCCGAGTCACCCATCTTGGGATCAAACTTCCAGTTACCGAAGCCAAGTTCAGCAGAAGGAAGGTTAATTAGAATACGAGTGCCCTTGGGAATGAAATAATCAGTAGCTAGCGGGATACGCCAAGCCTGAGTAAAAGACTTGCCAGAACCATAGTAGTAATGGTTAAGTTCGAACATACCGGGTCCGGACTTGTTGAGGCCGTAACCGTATTCAGGACGAACTTCCTGAATGTAGCCGCCATTTGAATAATGTGCGGTCTTACCGGAGTGATAATCAACCATCAAGTTCGGGTATCGGGGATCATCATTGGTGAGGTCCGCTTTTAGGACCGATTCGGCCTGCCATTGGCTTGAACATTCGCCAATGGGAGTATAGCCATTCTTACTACCAGCATTGGTTGCCTGGGCCCAAGGGGTCAGGCCAGCGACCAACAGTGCGGTAGTCGCTGCGAATGCGGCAATTTTCCTGCTTTTCATAGTTCTCCAGTGCTCTTTTCAAAATTAGGGTTTCACCAGCCTATCGGTTTTAAACCCCAATTGATAGAGTTGGAGGCCTTATGGTAACGATTAACACAATTTGTTACATAAAAAAGCCATTAAACCATGTTGCAGCTAACGTTGATTGCAATTCAAACCTAATACTTTCGAGCCTAATCTCAAGGATTTCAGCCAAAGCTGCACAAATCTGAGCACAGGTAAGTTCACCGTCACAAGCCCCAAAAAAGCCTGCAAAAACCTGCCCGACCTGTATCTTATGCCCCCAGGAAGACTGCAGAACCAAGATTCTCGGGTCTTCCGTCCCGGGATCGAAGTATCGAACCTCAACTACCTCTGGATTTTTCACCAGCACTATATCAGAAGTCAAAATTTCGCTTGTTAGACCTTCTTCGCCCAAGAAACCATGATCGCTGGCGAATTGTACCGACTGTAACCAACTCTGAACCTGTTTCGCAGTTGGCGGTGCCCACTGGGAGATTTGTTCCGACATCTGGAAACCTAAGCGCCCATGAAGGGGACGACGTAGGGTGATATAGCCAAAACCTATCGCCTCAACTGAGATATGACGGAAATAGTCAAGGTAGTCAATAAACTGACTAGTTGTCTGCTGATCAAGGGAGACAACTTTCCCTCCGTCACGCAACCACATCTGAGCATACTGGCTCGGAGAATATACCTCACGCTGCCAAAAGAGGGCGTCTATGCCAGTGGGCACAAGCCCCATTAGTCTCTCATCCCAAGGGATTTCATTGAGATGCAACCAGTTTCCAAGCAATACCGCCTGACCTCCAGGTGCTAAGACTTTCGGAAGTTCGCTAATGAGAGTAGTCATAAGCTGATCCGCCTCATTCCCTGTCGCACGATATTCCATCACAGGCTCCTGTGAAGGAGGCGTGATAACGAAGGGGGGATTCGTGACAACTAAATCGAAACTTTCTTCAATAACCGGCTCAAGCATGGACCCCTGGCGCAGTTCTATTTCCACCCCATTTAAGGCGGCATTAAAAGCAGCAATCTGCAAGGCACGTGTCGAAATGTCAGTTGCTACCACCCGATCAGCATGTCGAGCTGCCACTATCGCTTGAACCCCACATCCAGTACCGATATCAAGCACTCTGGAGATAAAGCCTCTGGGGGTAATTCGTAAGAGGGAACGGGTTGCCCCTCCAATCCCCATCACATGGTTAGGTTCTAGTGGGCAGCCCATCTGACTACTAGGCCAATCAGTTAAGAACCAGAACTCAGCCACCCCCGACTCAACATATTCAGTATCAACCTCATTAGAAAAGTCATACGGGCGCATTTCAAAACCACTCTGCACCTGCCCCGCCTGTACCTTAACTAGACCCCAGTCGACAAGTTTTTCTAAGGTGATCGTTTCCCCTAGGGTTTCACGCACCAAGTTTTCTGGCACGGCCATTCGAAAAGCAAACAGGGCCCCCAAAACCACTACTTTATCCGGCAGCTCAACCAGCAGACGAGCTAACTCCTTGCGAGCGGGCATCGGGATTTCCAATTGCCATGCTTCCCAAGCATCAGCAGAAAGCAGTTCTTTAAGAGAAGTTTCAGTGTATTCCTGGAGTAATCCTCTAAGTCCCTCCATAGCTTGTGGATCAGCCACAGCTGAAGAAAGCCTGTCGGTGCTCATCGGTTTACCCAATAGAATCGATTGTTGACTCAATATTTTTACCTATCCTAATAACAATAAAAATTCTCAAAAGACTTAACAGAGACTATATAAGAATCTCAGTCTGCAGATACAGAATTAAGAAGGCGGCCTGTTAGAGGCTCTTTCGAGTCTCAAAACAGACCGCCTAACTTCTTAAGATTCAGCGAATACCGGTGGCGAAATCTGCGCGGCGCATAGTGAAGGCCTTGCCGGTTCGTAGGTTCCAGCAGGAAATACCGGCCGGGTCAGAAGTACAAGCGTAGTGCTGGTTAGCAGCGGAAGTGCCATAGACCAGGGTCGGGGCGTTGGGCTGCACCTTCTTGGCTAGCTCATCGTTACAGGTCTGTAGCGCGTCGCCTTCCTTATTAATACGCAAACCGAAGACCCCATTACAGGCGCCAGCGCCTTCCTTAAGGTAGTCACGTTCACGAATCGAACAGTAGGTGACATCTTCGGTCATGATGCAGCTGATGTTGCCACTGGGAGAGCTGAATGCCGGGGCAATCACGGAACCGCTAGGAGCCGGGAACTTAATCGGGGCTTCCACGGTGGGGGCTTCCTTAGTAGGTTCGGGGGCTTCTTGGGTGGGCTCCTGCTTATCCTTGGATTCGTCTTCGCTTACGGTCTTTTCCGCGGTTGCCACCGTACCCTTGGAATTTGAATCGTTCGCCCCGCCACCTAGGGTAAGGACCCCAGTAAACAGGGACACCACAATACCGACGATGGTAGCTGCTAGTAGGAAAGCAAGGATGAGCACGACGGCTTTACCGTGAGACTTCTTTTCTTCCTGCGCCTCAGCAACGGCGAAACCTTCCGGGGCGGTCTGGGTGGTGAAACCATCCCGGGCTTCAGCGCCAGAGCTGGCGCCCTGCGCGCCCGCGGCACCCGCAGCCATCCCCTGGTCGGAATACTGCGGCTGAGGAGCCGAAGAATCCTGCGGGTCAGGACGGTCAGCCGGGTTCGAGTAAACCGGTTCTGCTGCCTGGGCGGCGTTCTGCGCCTGGGTAACACCCTGCATGCCAAAGGTGCCAGCATTGATCATCTGCTGACGCTGCATAAGAGCCTGGTTGACCTGCGGGTCATTCAAGGACGACAACCACTGCAGTAGGTCCGGGTAGGTGGCCGGGTTTAGGGCAATGGTGGGTCGCAGACCGGGGTATGCAGCCGCAATATCGCGTAGCTGGGTTAGGTCCACATTGGGATCAGCCGCTAAGCTCGCCAGACGATCAAATTCGGCATTCGGTGACATCAAAAAGCTCCTTTAAAGCATTTATGGTTCTGGCCAGAACACTGCATAGCCTACCGCTATCCTTTAGAAGATGCGCGTCACAAGGGTCTTACGCAGCGGCGGGCCTAACCTCTAGAGGTACTCCCGCTTGGTCTGCCAGTTCTTGGGCCGCTGCCGCTAGGTCCACAAACTTTCGGTCCACAAGGGGCTGAAACCCGGCGGCCGCACCAACCGCCCGCGCCTGCTGAAGGGCCAAGGCGGGGACTCCCTGCGCTAGTAATTCTTCCACCAGGGTCAGCCAGTCACTACCCCCGGGGTAGACGGTTACCCGCACCTCTCCAGCAATACCCGACTCCAACCAGGCTTCCAAGGATTCAGCAACGACCGAGGCAGTCTTCACCGCGGCTGGGCGTCCCACCACCCGCGGATAGTCGCGTGGTAGCGCCTTAACATCTAGCCCCACCCAGTCCAAACAGCCAGCCGCCAACAGAGACCGCAAGGCTCTAGGGAAAGCCCCACCCGTGTGCAATCCCAGCTCGTAGCCCATGACTTTAAACTCAGGCAAAAGCCGCTCCAAGGCACTGCCCTGCATTAGCGGCTCTCCGCCAGAGAATACCAAGCCATCCAGAAAACCTAGGCGACTCTGGGCGACTTGCATAAGCTCCTCGACACTGACCCGTCCCGGCTGTCTAGGATCCAAAATCTGATGATTATGGCAGTAGGCGCAGCGCCACGGGCAGCCCTGAAGGAACACCGTGGCCACCAACTTCCCCGGCCAATCCACCATTGAGAAGGGATCTAAACCAGCAATCCGTAAATCAGATCCAGACAACTCTAGGCCACCTGGGCGGCCGCCGGCAGGTCCGGTACCCGAGCTTCCTCGAAATACTGGCGCTGCGCAAACTCGCCCTGCTTACCGATATTGAAAGAAGCAACCGGACGGAAGTAGCCCATCACGCGAGTCCAAACCTCACACTCAACCTCGCGACCCTGGGCGGCACACTTCGGGCAGTGCGGGTGCTCGCCCGAAACATAGCCGTGAACCGGGCAGATAGAGAAGGTCGGTGTGATCGTAATGTACGGGGAACGGAACTTAGCCAAAGAACGACGAACCAGCTCTCGGCAGGCCTCCGCGCTAGAAACCCGCTGCCCCATGTACAGGTGCAAAACCGTGCCACCCGTGTACTTCGTCTGCAATTCTTCCTGCATGGACTGCACTAGGAAAGGATCAGCAGAGAAATCCACCGGCAACTGCGAAGAGTTCGTGTAATACGGGTTCTGATCCGTGCCCGCCTGCAAAATTCCCGGGAAACGCACCCGGTCCTCTTTAGCGAAACGATAGGTCGTACCCTCTGCCGGAGTGGCCTCAAGGTTGTAAAGGTGACCGGTTTCCTCTTGGAACTGTGCCAGCTTCTCGCGCACAAAATCCAGCAGGCGCGCACACATCTCATGCCCGCGCGGGTCAGCAATATCGTAGACATCCCCGGTGAAGTTCCGGACCATCTCATTCATGCCGTTAACCCCAATGGTGGCAAAGTGATTATCCAAAGAACCTAGGTAGCGCTTCGTGTACGGGAATAGCCCCGCCTGTAGGTGACGGTCAATCTCGGCACGCTTGAGCTCCAAAGTGACCTTGCCCAATTCGAGGAGGCGGTCCAGTTCGGCGCGCAGAGCGTCCTCGTCCCCGGCAAAACGGTAACCCAGGCGGGCCATGTTGACCGTGACCACGCCAATCGAACCGGTCTGTTCGGCCGAACCAAAAAGCCCATTGCCGCGCTTCAGTAGCTCACGCAGGTCCAGCTGCAGGCGGCAGCACATGGAACGAATCATGCCCGGATCCAACTCGGAGTTCACAAAGTTCTGGAAATACGGCAAACCGTACTTGGCGGTCATCTCAAACAGGGCCAGCACGTTCGGGCCATCCCAGTCGAAATCCTTCGTAATGTTATAGGTCGGGATCGGGAAGGTGAAGACGCGCCCGTCAGCGTCCCCCTCCGTCATGACCTCAATGAACGCCCGGTTAATCAGGTCCATTTCGGCCTGCAGTTCCCCATAGGTGAAGTCCATGACTTCCTCACCAATCAGGGGCTGCTGGTCGGCTAGGTCCGCGGGGCAGGTCCAGTCGAAGGTCAGGTTCGTGAAGGGGGTCTGGGTACCCCAGCGGGACGGCACGTTCAGGTTAAAGATCAGTTCCTGCATGTACTGCTTGACCTGGTCATAGCTCAGGTTATCCAAACGCACGAAGGGGGCCATATAGGTATCGAAGCTGGAGAAAGCCTGCGCGCCCGCCCATTCGTTCTGCAGCGTGCCTAGGAAGTTGACAATCTGACCGGCGGCAGAAGAGAAATGTTTCGGCGGGGCGGAAGAGATCGCTCCGGCCACGCCATTAAATCCCTGCTCTAGCAACTGGCGTAGGGACCAGCCGGCACAGTAACCAGCAAAGACATCCAGGTCGTGAATGTGGATATCACCCTGACGGTGTGCCTGACCGGCTTCCTGCGGGTAGATCTGTTCTAGCCAGTAGTTAGCCACGACCTTCCCGGAGGTATTGAGCATCATGCCGCCCAGGGAGTAGCCCTGGTTGGCGTTGGCGTTAACGCGCCAGTCGCTACGGTCTAGGTATTCGTTTAAGGTGCTGATCGGGTCAATGGTGACTTTACGGGCGGGGGCGGTTCCTTGCTGACGTAGCAGGGTTAGGTTTTCGGCTTCTTTGCCGGGCTGGGTGGCCAGTTTTGACGAGGGCGCAGAGACAGTCACGGTGCTTCCTTTGGCTTTTTGTTTTGGTCAGGGTTTACGTCGTCTGGCTTTGGCGGCGCAAAACCCATATTGGCGCGTGACACACCAACACCACAGCATCTAGTGGGGCGTGTTTTTAAAAAACACAAGATATAGTGCCCAGGTAGGGACTTGGGTCCCTACTGAACCAGCTTATCTACCGACCGCAGCACCAAAGACACAAGCCCCAAAATCAAGCTCAAACCCGCCAGATGCGCCAAGTGCACCACCGCACCACCGGCATGCGCCTGCCGGAAAATCTGCGCCACCAACACTTCAGAACCAGAAAAACCAAACTGATTCCAAATCATCATCGCCACCAAGACAGAGCTAACCAAACCCAAAATAAAGAAGGCCCAGCCAACAACCCCTAGGAAGTGCTGCATACGCAGATCACCCCAAGTGCGTCCTCGGGAAGCTTCTAGGGGAGTAAACAGAAGGCCAAAGGCGCCCGCAATCATGACCGCACCCAACACATCCGAAGGACGATGCCAAGCATTAATTACAGTCGCGGTTCCCACCGTAGAAACCCAAATTGCACCCAGGAAGGCGGTGAAAGAACGCCAACGACGGGCTACCACCATTACTGCCGCCACGCTCACGGCCGCTGCCGCCGCCGTATGGCCAGAGGGGTAAGAGTTCGGTAGCGCATAGGTGACCCCAAAAGCGGGGCGCCAAAAAACGTAACGCTTAAGTAGCTGCACTACCCCAATGGTGAGCAGCATGACCGCCAGCGCACGTAAGCCCAGTTCCCAGCGTTGACGCCAAAAAGTAATGATTACCACCAGGATGGCCACAATCACGATCATCTTGGTTGAAACTAGGAACAGGACGACCTCGTCAACACCCCAAAGTTGACCATCCCAAACCCCGGCCGCTTCCATAGTGAAGGCATCCAGGATCTGGCCGGGACGTGTTAAAACGGCGGTATACCAGAGTAGTACCGCCCCCAAAAAGCCCATAAAAGCCTTGGAAAAACGCAGTAGGTAATCACGTTTTCGGACAGCCCGATGGGGGCCGGCGGGCCTAGGGGTGGATTCCTGTTTTGGGTACCACTCGTCATCCTCGGCCGCAAAAGCCGAGGACGAATAGCGCCCACGATTTACAGAATCCATAGCTATAACCCTATCTTAGGCAAACAAAAAACGCGCGAAGCAGGTCCCCCAAGCGGGCAGACCCACATTCTGCTCCCAAAAATCCCCGAAATGAAGTAACCTAAACCTTGTGACTAAAAAGGATTTAACCCCACGCGAAATTTACCGGGAGCGCTTAGCTCGCACCCGGTCAGCTACCTACCTGTCCATTATTGGGTTCCTTTCCCTAGTTTTAGTCATCAGCTTGCTCATCACTGGCGGCCTACTAAAAGCCCCCATTGATCCGGCTTTCAAACACAAGCCCTATGAGCCCACCTACTACCAGGCCCCCTGTATCCCGAAGGGGGAAACGCCCGCACCGCCCTCGGCAATTAAGGTCAATGTCCTTAACGCGACTGAGACTCGCGGTTTGGCAAACACCACCGCGGACGCTCTTAAAGCCCTGGGCGTGAAGGTCGGCAAGGTTGGCAACTCCTCTTTGACCGTCGATAACGCCGGTAAGATCCGCGCCTCGGTCCACGCCGTGCGGCAGGCATACTCCCTGGCCACCTTGATTCCCGGCAGCAGTGTGGAACTAATCCCCACCAACTTTGGGGATCCCGAAACCCTAGAACTTCTCATTGGTGACGGTTACGAAAAGGTCCTAACCGCAGAGGAATACAAGAACCTAGCCAATGACCGGAAGTTGCAGGTGCCTGAAGCCTGCGCCCCGATCGACCCGGATTTTGTGGCCCAAGAGAACGAACAGCTCAAGCAGAAGCAAAGCCCCGAAGGAACCCCGGGCACACCTAGCCCGGCCGCGACCCCAGCTAAGTAAGGTTCCCCAACTGCCCCACTTTGAGCAGTCGAATTTTTAAGCGTGATACTGCTTAAAAAATCCCCCAACTATAAGATTCTGAAAATCTTTTAGTGCTATTCTCTTTGCCTGATTTAACCTCATCGCAGAAAGACGTTTATGAGCAAAAAGCCCAACCCTTTGGTGTCCGCCCTAGGTTTCCCGCTACTGGTAGTCTTTGCCGGAGCCTTAGGCTGGCTGGTGCCCGCCGTTTACTCCCCCGTTTCACCCTATATTCTGCCGCTCTTGGGCGTCATCATGTTCGGCATGGGTCTGACAGTACGCCCGCGCGCCCTGCTGACGGTTTTGGAGCACCCAAAGGCCCTGACCATTGGGGTGCTGACTCAGTTTATTGCCATGCCATTGGCTGGCTGGGCTGTGGCCAGTATGTTGAACCTGCCCCCTGCACTGGCCATTGGCGTGATTATGGTCGGTTCTTGCCCGGGCGGTACCGCCTCTAACGTGGTCGCTTACTTGGCTCGCTCAAACGTGGCGCTTTCGGTTTCTATGACTACCGTTTCGACGCTGCTGTCCCCCATTTTGACGCCCATGTGGGTACTGCTTCTGGCAGGCACTCACATTAAGGTTGGCTTCTGGGCCATGGTTTGGTCGATTACCAAGGTAGTCCTACTGCCGGTCCTAGCCGGTTCTACCCTGCGGGCCCTGTTGCCCCAGCTGGTAAAGAAGATCGAACCGATCCTTCCTGTGGCTTCTGCTTTGACGATTGCGATCGTGCTTGGTTCCGTGGTGGCCGGTTCGGCTGCTTCCCTATGGTCAGTTGGCCCGCTAATCTTCGCGGCCGTGGTGATTCATAATCTGATTGGCATGACCCTAGGCGAGCTAGTTGGTTGGGCTACGGGACTGTCCCGTCGTGACCGTTCTGCTTTGACCGTCGAGGTGGGTATGCAGAACTCGGGTCTGGCTTCGGGTTTGGCGAAGGCTTTCGTGCCGTCCCCCGAGGCCGCCGTAGCGGGTGCTATCTTCTCAGTTTGGCACAATGTTTCCGGCTCTATTTTTGCGGCTTGGTCCCGCCAGCAGATCCCGGCGAAGGTCGAAGACTAATCCGTCACCCCTGCCAGCAATCCCAGCTTAAAAGGGGTTCATGCCGCTAAGGAAAGTCTTGTTGCCTAGTGGAGATACTCTTCGTGCACCCTCGTGAAGCGTTTATGCTTCCCCGCGCGTAAGTGAAGGCCTTTTAGGGGCACTCCGGTAAGGTTAGTTCCTATGAAGAGACCCACAGCAGTTAACTGGCCCGTGTTCGTGACCAGTTCGGTAATCATCTTCCTGATTGCCGGATGGGCGATTATTTCCCCCACTGGTGCCGCCACCGCCCTAGGTGCGGTAGTCAGCCATGTCGCCGGCACCATGGGCTGGTTCTATGTGCTCACTGCTGCGATCGTCCTAGTGTTTATGATCTGGGTGGGCCTTTCCGAATACGGTAAGCGTCGCCTAGGCGAGGACGATTCCAAACCACAGTTCGGCTCTTACGCTTGGGCTTCAATGCTGTTTGCTGCCGGCATTGGTGTGGACCTGCTCTTCTTCTCTGTGGCCGAACCGGTCAGCCAGTTCTATGAGCCACCTACCGGCCCGGGTGGTGCCGCCCCCGGCACCGACCCCCTCCAGGCGGCCCAGGCTGCCCGTAACGCGGTAGTTCTGACCCTGTTCCACTATGGCATTACCGGCTGGGCTATCTACGCCCTAATGGGTTTAGCTTTTGGCTATTTCGCTTACCGTTTCCACCTGCCCCTGTCGATTCGTTCGGCCCTGGCTCCCCTATTAGGTCGCCGTATTCATGGCCGTTTGGGTGACACGGTGGAAGTGGCTGCGATGCTAGGCACGATCTTCGGTGTGGCCACCTCGCTAGGGATTGGCGTGGTTCAGTTGAACTACGGCCTGTACCTACTGTTCGGCTTGCCGGTACGCATGTCTTCACAGATTGCCCTAGTTTCCATTGCGGTTATCGTCGCTACTGTCAGCGCGGTTTCGGGCGTGGACAAGGGCATTAAGCGCCTTTCTGAACTGAATGTGGGACTGGCGATCTTCCTAGTCTTCTACGTGTTCGTAACGGGTAAGGCGCGTTTCTTGCTGAACGCCCTCGTGATGAATATTGGTGACTACCTGTCCAGCCTGCCGGGACTGACACTTGATACTTATGCCTATACGGATCCCACCGACTGGATGAACGCTTGGACGCTGTTCTTCTGGGCTTGGTGGATTGCGTGGGCACCTTTCGTGGGCCTCTTCTTGGCGCGCATTTCTAGGGGTCGTACGCTGCGTCAGTACGTCGCGGGCACGCTGAGCGTTCCCTTTATCTTCGTCCTGGGTTGGGTGAGTATCTTTGGTAACTCCGCTTTGGCCCGCGTGATTGATGGTGACCACGAGTTCGGCCAGTTGGCGATTGATCATCCCGAGCGCGCCTTCTATGACCTGCTGACCGCCTACCCGGGGGCAACCTTCGTGGCTGGCTTAGCGTCCTTGATTGGTTTGCTACTTTACGTAACCAGTGCGGATTCGGCGGCCCTAGTGATGGCGAACTTTACCGCTAAGATCACGGACGCGAACGTGGACGGCCCGGCTTGGTCGCGCATCTATTGGGCGGCGGTAACTGGCCTGCTGACGATTTCGATGCTGCTGGTGGGTGGGATTCCGGCCCTGCAGTCAGCCACAATCGTTATGGGTTTGCCCTTTGCGTTTGTGCTTTACCTGTTGATGTTTGCTTTGGTGCGGACTTTCCAGACGGACGTTGATCCGCTTTCCGAGGTTGCCGAGGAAGCCCCTGCCGATCCGCTGGCAGAACTGGGCTTGACTTGGTCGCAGAGTATTTCGCGTGCTACGGCTTACCCGGACGCTCAGGTTTGCGATAACTTCATGCTTAATGAGGCTCAGCCGGCCCTGCTGCAGGTCAGTAAGGCCCTAGAGAAGCAGGGCATTAAGTCGCGGGTTGAAACTGCTGTGGTGGCCGGTTTTGCGGGTGGCACGGAAAGTAGCCATACGGTTCAGTTGCGCGCTCCCCTGCGTGGTGAGGATCGTCGAATCTTCACCTACACGGTGGTGCCTACCGAAATCGCGGTGCCGTCTTTCGTACTGCGTTCAGAGCCGACTCGTGACTTGTATTTCCAGGCACAGGTAGTGGTGAACGTGGAGGGTGAACCCCTGCCGGGTGGCCGGATTCCGGGTGCACAGAACTACGACCTCATGTGGTTGACGGCCGATCAGGTTGCCCAGGATGCGTCCCGTCGTTATGAGTCGTGTTCACGATTGTTGACGGACCCGGCCGCGACTGAGGCTGCGCCGGCCTGAGGTTAGCTGATTCTACCTTTCCGGTTTTTATGCTTTAGAAATTGTTTGGGCCCCGTGGCAGATCATGATTGATCTTTCACGGGGCCCAAACTATTGGTATTGGGTTAGCGCTTACCTAGTTTTTGAGCGTAGGTTTGCGCGATCTTGACGCTTAGTCGACGATCCCGTATAGGCGGTCACCAGCGTCACCTAGGCCGGGGACGATGTAAGCATTTTCGTTTAGCTTTTCGTCTACGGCGGCGACCACTACGGTGACGTTAGCGCGGTGGCCAACGGCTTCTTCTAGGGTCTTGAGGCCTTCGGGGGCGGCCAGGATGCACACGCAGGTGACGTCTTTAGCGCCCTTGTCTAGTAGGAAGTTAATGGCGTCGATTAGGGTGTGACCGGTGGCCAGCATGGGGTCTACCACGAAGCACTGACGACCTGAGAGGTCTTCAGGTAGGCGGTTCGCGTAGGTGTCGATCTCTAGGGTGACTTCGTCACGCTTCATGCCTAGGAAGCCCACGGAAGCGGTGGGTAGGAGGCGGGTCATGCCGTCTAGCATGCCTAGGCCGGCGCGCAGGATGGGAACCACGATCGGACGGGGTTCGGCTAGGCGCTTTCCGGTGGTGTGAGCTACGGGGGTCACGATGTTGACGTCTTCAACATTGATTTCTCGGGTAGCTTCGTAGGCTAGTAGGGTGACTAGCTCATCGACTAGTTGGCGGAAGACCGCAGAGGGGGTTTCCTTCCGACGTAGAGTGGTGAGCTTGTGGTCAACGAGGGGGTGGTTTACTTCAATCAAACGCATGACTTAAAGGTATCGCGATTTTGTTTCAAGCGCTAGGTTCAGAGTCATATTTTTGGCACTTTGTAAAAAACCACCCATTCTCTTAGTGGGCTGCCTATCACTATCGTCCCGGTGACAGGTATCGCGTTTATAGCGTTTGTGGATAATTCGGCATATTTGGTAGGATATTGGCCTAAGGAAGCGTGTCCGAGCGGCCGAAGGTGCAACACTCGAAATGTTGTGAGGTGTCACAGCCTCCGGGGGTTCAAATCCCTCCGCTTCCGCCAGTGATCCCGTGTTATCAGCGATAACACGGGATTTTTGTTGCGATTAAGCCAGTTACTCAAAATCGCACCCCGACACAAAAGCTACCAACCAGCCAGAAACAAGCATGTTTTTGATTCTGCAATGGCACACGTGTGGCATGACAACAGTTTTCAAATAGTGTTTGGGCCCCGACCGGATTACCCGGTTAGGGCCCAAACGAACATCTACCCGTGCTTCACCGGCGGCCCCGAATGACTGTTAAAAGGGCGACTGGTTTAGCGGATTGAGGTTTTGAGTAACTTGCCTAAGTTTTAGTTACTCAACTGCGAATCAGAAGGTCGGGATAACTGAACCGTCGTCCCAGGTCTTTTCGATGTAGTCCTTGACTTCCTGGGAGTGTAGTAGCTCTTCTAGCTTCTGCACGCCGGGGTTGTTGTCGCCTTCGCGCCATACAAGTAGGTTGGAGGCGGGGTTGTTTTCGGTGGCTTCCACTAGCAGGCCGTCCTTCTTAGGAGCTAGGCCAGCTTCCTGAGCGAAGTTACCGTTTAGTACGCCTAGGTCAACGTCGTCTAGGGAGCGAGCTAGCTGCGGGCCAGCGACCTCGGCGAATTCGAAGTTCTTTAGCTTCTTTACAGTGTTGACGTTAACTTCACCGGAGGCAGGGATTTCCACGAGCTTAGCCTGGGCTAGTAGACGTAGGGCGCGTTCCTGATTGGTGGGGTCAGAGATGATGCCGATCTTGCCACCCTCAGGTAGTTCTTCCACAGCCTTTAGCTTCTTGGAGTAAACCGCTAGGGGCTCTAGGTGGACGCCCTTACCAGCTTCAAACTTGTAGCCGCGCTTTTCGCTCTGGGTCTTCAAGTAAGGAACGGTCTGGAAGTAGTTGGCGTCTAGTTCCTTGGAAGCTAGTGCTTCGTTGGGCAGGATGTAGTCATCGAAGGTTTTGATTTCTAGCTTTAGGCCGTTCTTTTCAGCCAGGTTTTCCTGAATGTATTCTAGGATCTTGGCGTGGGGAACGGGGGAAGCACCCACGACGACGGTGGTTAGTTCCTTGCCGTCAGCGGACTTGGTTTCAGCCTTCTGTTCGGTGCTGCTGGAGCAGGCGCCTAGGGTTAGGGCCAGGGCAACGGCGGGAACTACTAGAGCCTTGTTGAACTTACGCATTTTATTCTCTTTCTTTTTTGTTCTGTGCACTTGGTGCTAATCAGAAGTCTTTAGTTGTTAGTGGTTGTTTTGATGGGTGACGGATGTGGTGTGAGCCCGTCTGAGGTATAGGTCGCCTCAGGGTTTAAAGTTTTTGGTTTAACTCCGGCGGTAGATTCGGGCTTAGCGGTGATCTACACGCCGGCTGAGCATGTCGCCAATCATCTGGACGCCTTGGACGATGATGACAATCGCGATCGTGGTTACGACCATGACGTCAGTTTCCCAGCGGTTGTAGCCGTAGTTCATGGCCATCTGACCTAAACCACCAGCGCCTAGCGCGCCCGCCATGGCACCGTAGCCGATGATCGTCACCGTCAGCACGGTGATTGACTGGACTAGCGGTCCGGCGGCTTCCCTGACGAGGACGTCCAGCAGGATTCGCATTCGGGAGGCACCCATCATTTGGGCGGCCTCAATTTTGCCTTGGTCAACACCCAGTACGTTGGTTTCCACTAGGCGCGCGAAATAGGGGACGGCAGCGATCGTCAAGGGGATGACGGTGGCTTTCCAGCCGATGGTGGATCCGGAAAGTAACCTAGTCAGTGGCATGACTGCCACGGCCAGAATCAGGAAGGGAATGGAACGGCCGATGTTTACAATCACGGCCAAGACATTGTTTACCGTCTTAGAAGCGAACAGGTGCCCCTTCGAGGTGGCCACCAGTGCCAAACCCAGCGGCAAACCGATCAGGACGGTAAGCGCAGTGGACACAAAGGTCATTTCTAGGGTTTCCCAAACGGCCGGCCAGAAGTTCTTCACGATGGCCGGGTGGTAGAGCCAGCGGCCCTGGTTCGGGTCGTTCACTAGCGGAAGTAGGTTGCTTAGCATTAGAGGTAGACCTCCTGTGCCACGATGCCTTCTTGTTCAAAAGCAGTAATGGCGTCTTTTACCTTTGCGCGTTCCACGGTGACAGCTAGGCGGCCTAGCTGGGTGGTGCCGATGGTTTCAAATCGTCCGGCCGCGACGTCGCCACCCAGCTGGGAGGCTAGGCCCAGCACCTTTGAACCGGTGGGGTTACCGGGGGTGGAGGTGAAACGTAGGTCTAGAAGCGAGTCGCGTTCTAGGTTCAGGTCTTTAGCTTCTAGGGACGGGAAGGGCACTAGTTCGTTGGCTAGCTGTCCGCGCACGTCCGCAGCGACCTGCTCTAGCGGTCCACTTTGAATGATGCGGCCGGCATCTAGCAGGCTGACACTGTCACAGATTTCGCGCACTACAGACATTTCGTGGGTAATGATCACGATGGTGACCTTGAGCTTGCTGCGCAGTTCGCATAGTAGGTCAAGGATCTGGCGGGTGGTTTCGCCGTCTAGGGCCGAGGTCGGCTCATCGCAGAGCAGCACGGGCGGGTAGTCAGCTAGAGCGCGGGCAATACCGACGCGCTGTTTCTGGCCGCCTGATAGTTCCGAGGGGTACGAGGTAGCGCGGTCCGATAGGCCCACAGTTTCGAGTAGGTCTTCGACGCGACGCTTGATTTCAGCCTTCGGTAGTTTGGCTAGCTTTAACGGGTACGCGACGTTAGCGGCAACCGTCCGAGAATCGAGTAGGTTGGCATGCTGGAAGACCATGCCAATGCCGGTGCGCGAACGGCGTAGATCTTTCTGTCCCTGTCCGATCATGGACTTGCCGTTGACTTCGATTTCACCATCAGTGGGTTCTTCGAGGCCGGTTAGGCAACGGATCAGGGTGGACTTACCAGCACCTGATTGTCCGACGATGCCGTGGATTTCACCACGGCCGACAGTCAGGTCTACCCCACGCAGAGCGTGCACTTCGGTCCCCTTATTTTGGGTTTTATAGACCTTAGTGACGTTGCGTAGTTCAATCGCGGCGCCCTTAGCAGGCTCCTGTGATTGCTGGTTGGTCATTCTTACCTCCATCGTTCTTGGCGGTAGCACCCACACCGAGGGTTCGGGGGTTGCTGCAGCTTCATTGAGCCAAGTCTCTCTGCTGCTCTAGATGGGCTAGTGAAATTAAGTTAACTGGATAGTAGGGGTTTTAGCAAATCCAACGGTCGTGCAATAAAACACACCACTTATTGCTCAAAACTAATAGCTTTACTTTCCATTCTGCTCAAACCAGATGCGTTTTCTAAACTTTTCGGTTTACAGAGTTCAGATTTAGCGGTTATTTTTCGCCAAATTCGTGCTCCCATGCCTGCGGCACAGTTAAATCTTGAAATTCGAAACCGGATTCCAATAGTGCTGTGGGAACCACACGCTGGGAAGCCAAAAGTAGTTCCTCCCCCATCTGTCCCAATAGTTTCAAAGCAAACTTTGGCGCTACCCAAGGATTAGGCAGGGAGTAGAAACCACGGCAGAACTGATGCAGGTTCGCATTACGAATAGGTTCAGGACAAACCATATTGAAGGGCCCCACAAAATCCTCCCGATTCAGAACATGCCAAATCGAAGCCACCGCATCACGTAGGGAAATGTAGACCTGCCATTGCTGCCCATCACCCAGTCGGGCACCCAAGGCATGCCGGTAGAGCTGATCAAGCATCTGGCCAATCCCGCCACGATTAGAAATCACCAAACCGGTCCTAGGATTTACCACGCGCACTCCTGCAGCCTGCGCAGGTTCTGCTGCCGCTTCCCAACGCTCACAAAGTTGCGCTAGGAAACCAAAACCGGGCACCGCATCCTCACCTAAAAGCCGATCCCCTTGACTACCGTAATAGCCGATCGCCGATCCAGAAAGGAAAACCTCGGGTCGTTGCGATTCCGGCAGGGCCGCAATGGCCTTTGCCAGTACTTTGGTGGAGGCTAGGCGCGAGGTTGCCAGCAGTTCTTTCCGGCTTGCAGTCCAAGGCTGGGGAGCGATGGCCGCCCCATTAAAACAGGCGATCGCTTGTGCGCCAGCGATTACCGACAGGTCAATCTGGCCAGCACTGGGGTTCCAAGTGGCCGTCTGGCGACCATGCTGATCCTTAGTGATGTTCCCATCCGGTTGATCGCTGCGGCGCAGGATTCGTACCTGCCATCCTTGCGCTTCGGCATGGTCGGCTAAGGCAGAGCCGATTAAACCGGCTCCCGCGATGATCAGTAACGGTTGGGAAGCTAGACTCACTGCGGCAAACCTCGGATTTCTTCAAGCTTGAAGTAAGAGAATCCCGGCTTGAGCCCCTTGCTCTTAAACAGCTGCGGGATGGTCACAAAGTGGTAGCCCTTAGCCTGATATTCCTTGACAATCACAGGGATCACCTTAGCGGCAACCGGGTGAATATCGTGCATCAGAATGATGCCGCCAGGGCCTAGCTGCTGATGAATGTACTCGATACTCTTATCCGCATCTAGGTACTTCCAGTCCAGGGAGTCAACACTCCACAGAATCGAGGCCTGGTTGAGGTTCTTCATCAGGGTACGGATCCGGTGATTGAAGGCACCATACGGCGGGCGCATCATATTCGAACCATGCCCCAAGGCAGCTTTAATCGCGTCATTGGTGGCGGTAATCTGCCAGCTGGCCTGCTTATCGTTGAGCTTGGTTAGCTGCGGGTGGTTCCAAGAGTGACCACCAAGCGCATGTCCTTCAGCCACGACCTTTTTGGTGAGTTCAGGATGGGCGGCAACATTTCGACCCATCTGGAAGAAGGTAGCTTTAATGCCCGCTTCCTTCAAAGCCTTTAGGGTTGCTTCGGTGTATTCTCCCGGGCCGTCATCAAAGGTAAAGGCTACGCACTTGACTTTTTCACAGTCGGGACCCCCATCGGGCGAGTTGAAGCCAGGCGGGTTAGCGGCCGGTGCTTGCGGGGCCGAGGTAGCCGGGTCAGACACGGTTGGGGCAGCTGGAGCCTGATTGGAAGGCGCAGTCGGATTTTCCGCACTGGACGTGGACGGTTCGACGGTGGCCTTGGGCTTTTCGGGAGTAGCCGGCGTGGACTTCGGGTTTTCCGAGGTCGCCCCCTCAGTTTCTGGGGTGGCTTGGGTAGGTGCCGGGGTGCTAGCAGTACTTGCCTGTTTGTTAGGCATAGGTGGCAAGGTGGCATCTTCAGAACAGCCGGCCAGCGACATTAAAGCGAGCGCGCTGACGCTAAACACTACCGAAAAAGAACGTTTCAAGGATTGTCCTTCCAAAAACAATAACTTCATTAAGCATTACAGCATAGACCCGTTTGCCAACTCACTTCAAGTAGCCACGCAACTATTGCTGTGTGAGCTTAAAGCTATGCTTGGTGGTTCAGGTGTGCACGCTCAGGCTTGACCGGAATCAGCAGTGCTAGACCGGCTAGTAGGATCAAGATAATGCCCAAGATGCCCCAGTATTCACTGCCGTCTTGCTGACCGGTGAACAGGCTACCTAGGCTCAGGAAGACCGCGTACATGGCCGGGGCTAGGAAGGAAACGGCACGACCGGTGGTGGCGTAAAGACCGAAGACTTCACCCTCTCGACCCTCAGGGATCATGCGTCCCAGGAAGGAGCGGGAGGCCGATTGGGCCGGGCCTACGAAGGCGGTCAACGCTAGACCGAAGGTCCAGAAGATGATCGGGCCACGGCTGTGCAGGAAGAAGACCACTAGGCCACAGAAGATCATCGAACCTAGAGCGATCAAGATTACGCGCTTGGGACCAATTCGGTCTTCGATGAAGCCGAAGGCGTAGGTAGCGACACCAGCGATAACGTTTGCGGCGATCGCGAAGATCATAATGTCAGAGTTTTCGAAGCCGAAAACGGTACTGGCAATGATTGCACCGTAGATGAAGACGCCAGCTAGGCCGTCGCGGAATAGTGCTGAGGAAGCCAAGAAGAGGACGGTCTGCGGGGCTGCATGGTACAGGTCCTTAACGGTCTTCCAAAGCATCTTGTAGGAATCGATAATGCTTTCGTGGTGGGATTCGTCAGCCTCGGCAGATTCGTACTTGCGGCCTCGAATCGTGAAGAGAACCGGCAACGCAGACAAACCAAACCAGATAGCGGAAACCAAAATCGAAGCACGGATAGTCATGGAGTTCGTGCTGGTAACACCGAAAGCGTGCGGTTCAGAACCTAGGAACATGAATAGCAGTAGTCCCAGTAGGACAATGCCGCCCATATAGCCCGAACCCCAGCCAATGCCAGAGATGGTACCCATATTCTTTGAGGTGGAGATGCGCCCCAGCATGGCGTTGTAGTTAACTGAGGCGAACTCGAAGAAAACGTTTCCTAAACCAAGCAAGAAAATACCTAGGTACAGGGCGTTCATCTTACCCAGTGAGGATTCGGGGTAAACCCAGAACATACCCACCATGCAGGCCACCACCGCGAAAGTATTGAGGCCCAAAAGTAGGGTGCCCTTGCCGCGACGGTCGGCTCGCTGACCGGTGATCGGGGCCAAAAGCGCAATAAAGATACCGGCGATCGTCAAACCAATAGAGAGTTTGGAGGACGCGGTGTGCTTGTCGGTGAAGTTACCGTCTGCCGTCAGGAAGACAGAGAAAACGAAGGTAGTGACCACCGCATTGAAGGCGGCAGAGCCCAAGTCCCACATGGCCCAGGCAATGACGGGCCAACGAAAGACCTTATCACGCGGGTCACGCTGGGAATTATTCGTGTCGTTAACGTTTTCACTTAGAATTGCTTCCGCCGGTACAAAACCGGATGCCTCAGGGGCGGGGGTCGCTTCTGGGGTCTTACTCACGGAGGTCTCCTCTCTGCCCGAAAGGCAGCTGTGGGGTATTAATCGGCTGTTCTTCAGCTAGGATTTCCGCCAGCTTCAGGTCAACCATGGTGGTAATCTTCAAGGCTAATTCGTCACCGGCTACAATCCGAACCGGATAGTCGAAAGCTTCCATGAGGGCCGCATCATCAGGCGCAGCCTTCGCTTCGTCAGCGGAAAGGTCGCGGGCTTTTTGATGCACAGCCCAAAGTCGTTCGAAATCGAAACCCTGCGGGGTTTGAGCCGCTCGTAAGGCATCTCGATTCGGGGATCCCAAAACTAATGGGAAGTCTTCTATTGCTGCGTCAGGACGAATCTGCTTGATCGTGTCCTTAACGGGAAGGGCGGGAACCAGGGCCACCGCGCCCTCGACCAATCCTTCAATAACGCGCTCAAAAACGGACGGCGGTGTCAATGCGCGGGCCGCATCGTGAACCAGCACCAGCGACTGGGGGCTGATTTCGGAAAGTAATTCCAAGGCGGCGTAGACGGAAGCCTGACGGGATACCCCACCGGGGACCAAATGAATTGCGTAGGGCAACTGGGCCGGTACCGCTTGGGCAAAGAGTTCCCGCTGCGACTCTGGATGGGTAACGATTACACCAGTGACATCTTCTACCTGAGACAGGTTAATCAGTACTCGGGTTAATGCCGGATGCCCACCCAGGGGTACAAGAGCTTTAGGCACCTCTGCGCCTAGTCGGCTTCCACTTCCGGCCGCGGTGACAATCACCCAGACCTCTCTGGTCATCCTCACGTTGCTAGGTCCAATCAGTCAGCGACTGTAGCGTTAATCCCAGGGATCGGGCCGCCGGGTAGTTCACCCTCGGGCACATCATCACCAAAAGCTTTGGCCAGCACCATGTCTAGGCGAGTTTGAGCCTGTTCTTCATTAATGCTGCGTGCTAGTGCAAGTTCGGATACTAAAATCTGCCGGGCCCGCAATAACATGCGCTTTTCCCCGGCAGAAAGACCACGTTCACGTTCACGTCGAGTCAAATCACGAACGACTTCAGCAACCGCTAGGGTGTCACCACTAGCGATCTTTTCCACGTTAGCCTTGTAACGACGCGACCAATTAGAGGGCTCTTCAGGATTTTCCGCCATTAGAACTGAGACCACTTCTTCGAGGCCCCCTTCATCAATGACATCCCGCATGCCAACCATTTCTACATTTTTGGCTGGAACTTGAATACGAAGATCCCCCTGGGTTACCCGCAAGGACAAATAAGTGCGTAACTCACCGCGAACAATTCGTTCTTTGATTTCCTCAATTACGGCCGCACCGTGGTGCGGGTAAACGACCGTCTCGCCAACCTTAAACGCCATGAGGAGCTCCTTTAGTTAGTTAAGCAATACCTATTCTAGCACTTTATTAAAATCATAATAAAGTCGATTTAGGATTCAGCTTCACTCTCAAGTTTATAACCCAGACCACGAACCGTCACAATTCTGCTGGGATTGGCCGGGTCAGCTTCGATCCTTGAACGCAGTCTCTTGATGTGTACATCAAGGGTTTTGGGATCCCCTACATAGCCCGGCCCCCAGACCCGATCAATAATCTGGTAGCGGGTTAAGACGCGACCTGGGTGCGCCATCAGATAGGCCAAAAGCTCAAACTCACGCAAGGGCAACTGCAAACTCTGTCCATCCAGCTGTACCTCATGACGCTCAGGATCTAGACTCAAATTACCAACCTGCAGGACCTGACCCGAGTCACTACTCCCCTGGTGACGACGCAATACCGCTCGCACCCGAGCTAGCAGTTCACGATACGAATAGGGCTTTGGCAGATAGTCATCAGCACCCAGCTCCAAGCCTACGATCCGGTCTACGACCTCATCTTTGGCCGTGACCATAATGATGGGAACGTCCGATTTGGCGCGCAGTTTCTGGCAAACTTCGGTCCCTGAAATCCCGGGCAGCATTAGGTCCAATAGAATCAGGTCAATATTTTGCCGCTCAAAGATTTCCAGAGCCTTTTCTCCGGTCGCAGCAGAATAAACCTTGAACCCATCGCCTCTTAAGGAAAATTCAAGGGTTTCCCGGTAGGTATCTTCGTCATCAACGACCAGTATCGTATTCAAAATATCTTCCCTGTTTCAGATCAGAACCGGATCCAACTTCCGCTTCAGGTAAAATTATAGTAAATGTTGACCCTTGTTCGGGGTTGGACCAGAGCTTTACAGAACCGCCATGATTCTGTACCACATGCTTAACAATAGACAATCCTAAGCCAGTTCCGCCAGCGGCTCTGGATCTTCCGGCATCAACGCGATAGAAACGCTCAAAGATTCGTTCCTGTTCGTCCTTCGGAATTCCAATCCCCTGATCAACCACTGCCACTTGAGCACGACCATCAACCAGATTCACCTTAATGCCCACACTAGTCCGAGGGGGCGAATAGCGAATCGCATTTTCGATCAGGTTACGCAAAGCCGTTTTAAGCATGTGCCGGTCACCCCAGATTCTCACTTCGGACTGGGCCGGCTGGAACAGTAACTGGGTTTCTGACTGGTTTGCGGACCACTCCTCTGACTGCACCACTTCCGCAGCCAGCTCGTTCAGATTTAAAAGCTGGGGCTTAGCTAGAGCATCCGGGGCCTGTAAACGGGTCAGCTCAATAATGTCCCCGATCAATACCGAAAGGCGATGGGCTTCAGCATTGAGTTTAAGGGCAAATTTGGAAACCACCTCGGGGTTATCCGCGTGGTCCGCAATCGTTTCCGAAAGCAGGCTAATAGCCCCCACTGGAGTTTTAAGTTCGTGGGAAACGTTGGCGGTAAAGTCTTGACGGGTCTTTTCTAGACGACGGGAAGCGGCCGAATCCTCGGCCAAAATTAGGATCTTCTGGGAGCCCAAAGCGGCCACGCGGACCAGCAGTTTCCGGGTCTTAGTGCGTTTTCCGCGACCGGGATAGAACTCTAAATCCCGCTCAATCACATGCCCTTCTGCACGGACTTCCTCGACGATTTCGGCAAGCTCGCGATTGGCAATGTGCTCATCAACGATGATGCCCTGCGCAAAAGCTGCCGCATCCGCATAAACGAGCCGGTCATCCTCGTCCAAAATTACTGAAACATAGGGCAAGGCCGCCAATAAGAACAGTACATTCGGTTCGACGCGTGGTTTCTGATCCGGGTCTTTGGGGGGCGATTCATGGCGGGCTTTTTCAGAAATCCAGGCCGCCCAAACCCCACCAGCGCCGACAATCAGCCCCAGTAGGGCCGCAATCGCGCCAATAACAACTTCACTCTCCACAGATTAAACACTAAAGGAAAGTCCGCCTGAAAGCACCCACAGCAGAGGATTTAAATAATTTTGCGACAAACTGTTAACCAGCCGTTCACCTTTTGGGCAAGGCACGTTCACTTTTATCTGGGAAACTCTTTACAAGACAAAAACCTTGGGCTTATTTTGCCCTCACCAATTTTTGAAGGAACACCATGCGTGAAATCTACCGTCAAGAACTTAGCCACTTGGGCAATGATCTTGAAAGCCTAGCTAAGCTGGTTGCTAAAGCCCTAGACCGTGCGCGACTAGCCCTGGCAGAACAGGATCTAGAGCTAGCAGAAGAAACCATCGACGCTGATGACCGAATCGACGATCTAGCCATGGACATTGAGGGTGCCACCATGCACCTGCTAGCCCTCCAGGCTCCGGTAGCCACCGACCTGCGCTTGATTACCGGCACCATGCGTCTAGCTCAGAACCTAGAGCGTATGGGCGATATGGCCATGCACGTTGCTCAGGTAGCACGCGCTGCTTACCCCGAGCCGGCCACCCCGTCGCAGATCCAGGAAATCCTAATCCAGATGGCTAAGCGGACTCTGGACATGACCCTAGACCTGGGCACCGTCATCAAGAGCTCGGACGCCGAACTAGCCCAGAAGATCATCGATACCGATGATGAGATTGACGAACTACACCGTAAGGCTCGCCGTTTGATCCGTGACCCGGAGGTTGAACTAACCCGCGATCAGATCATCAACGGCACGCTGCTGTCTCGCTTCCTGGAGCGTACGGGCGACCACGCTTCCAAGGCTGCCAGCCGAATCATTTTCATGATTCGCGGCGAATACGTCCCCCACTGATTCTTTGGTTTTTCCTTGAGTTTTTGGGATTGAAGTATCAGTGACTTGCCCCCGTTAGTTTCCTCGTTTACAGTGCGCGATTATCGAAGAAGCTAACCAAAGAAAACCCCCGCCCTCCAGCTCCTGGAAAGGCGGGGGTTTTCCCTTTGTCTACTATGCGCAGCTAAGCTGCTTTAGCAGGAGGGAAGCTTTGCTCACTTACCCTGGGAAGCTACAGCCTTGATGGCTGCTTCAGCAGCTGCCGGGTCTAGGTAGCGACCACCCTTGGTGACGGGCTTGAGGTCTTCATCCAATTCGTAAACCAACGGAATACCGGTGGGGATGTTTAGACCAGCGATGTCATCGTCAGAGATGTCATCTAGGTGCTTCACGATCGCGCGCAGGGAGTTACCGTGGGCGGCAATCATGATAGTCTTGCCGGACTTGATATCGGGAACGATGGTTTCGTTCCAGAAGGGTAGTAGACGCTCTAGGACGTCCTTCAAGCATTCGGTAGCAGGAATCGGTTCGCCAGCGTAGCGGGGATCGCTATCCTGGGAGAACTCCGAGCCGGCCTCGATGGCGGGCGGCGGAACGTCGTAGGAACGACGCCATTCCATGAACTTTTCCTCGCCGTATTCGTCGCGGATTTCCTTCTTGTTCTTGCCCTGTAGAGCGCCGTAGTGACGTTCGTTTAGGCGCCAGTTACGCTCCACCGGAATCCAGTGACGGTCAGCCGCATCCAGAGCTAGGTTAGCGGTCATGATCGCGCGACGAAGCATGGAGGTGTAGAGCTTGTCGGGAAGCACGCCGGCTTCCTTTAGTAGCTGGCCACCCTTAGCAGCTTCGGAACGTCCCTTTTCGGAAAGCGGGACATCCACCCAGCCGGTGAACAGGTTCTTGGCATTCCATTCGGATTCTCCGTGGCGGAGAAGCACCAAAGTGT
Source organism: Boudabousia liubingyangii (assembly GCF_001907245.1). Lineage (GTDB taxonomy): Bacteria > Actinomycetota > Actinomycetes > Actinomycetales > Actinomycetaceae > Boudabousia > Boudabousia liubingyangii. Next base: position 152,699 of record NZ_MQSU01000003.1, on the reverse strand, counting down.
AGGTCATTTCAACCTCTTTCATTTCTAGGTGTCGTAGACGACTTTATTTTACCGCTCAAAACCAATGGGGGAAAACACTGGCCACCATTGACCAGGGTTTTCCCCCATTAGAGATTTTCCTATCTCAAAAGCCTAGGCCTTTAGGCGGGCCTTTGTGCCGGGTCAACCGGCAGAGGAACCGGGTCACGCCGGACGCGTGCCGCAATCAATGTGCCACCCACACCGATGACTGCCCAAATTCCGCAGACTAGCAATGTCATGCCAATTCCATAGCCAGCCCCAGCAATTCCGGTGCGAATCGAGTTCGCCACGTAGGTCATTGGGAAGATCTTGTTGAGGAACACCAGGAAGGAGCTGGTGGTCTCGATCGGGAAGGTTGCACCCATCGCCGCGATCTGAAGGATCAGCATCAACACGGACACGAAGCGACCACGGAAGGCCAGTGCCGCGATGAAGAACTGGTTCAGAGCGGTGTAGGTCAGGGAGGCGATAATCGCAATCAGGAACAGGTAACCCAGATCCTTTGCCCCTAGCTTGACGAACAGTTGCAAGCCGGCGACTGCGATAATTGCCTGTCCAACTGCCATGAGGGTGGCGGTAGTCATGCAGCGAGTTGCTGCCAACCACCAGCGCTCATCCTTGAAGCGACGGACATCAAGGGCCGGGAAGATCAGGAAGGTAGCGATTGCACCAACCCACAGCGCCAGGGCCAAGAACATCGGGGCGAAGCCAGAACCGTTAGTGGCAACCGCGTTTTCACGGATCGGGTCCACAATGATCGGCTTAGCGGCGGCATCAGACATGGAGCTGACCTTGCTATCAGACCAGCTAGGAATCTTATCCGCGCCCTTCTGTAGTTCAGAGCTTAGTTCGCCTGAACCATCAGCGGCCTTCTGAGCGCCATCGGCTAGTTCCCCAGCGCCGGAGTTCAGTTCGGAGGCGCCTTCAGCTAGCTGACCGGAAGCGTCAGCAGCCTTGTCTGCACCCTCGGCTAGCTTATTGGTACCATCGGCAGCCTTCTGAGCGCCTTCGGCCAACTGGCCAGCACCAGAAGCAGCAGTCTGAGCACCCTGAGCCAACTGGTTAATACCACGATCAAGCGCAGTAGCACCCTCAGCTAGCTGACCAGAAGCAGCCGCAGCCTTACCAGCACCATCAGCAACCTGAGCAGTACCACCAGCAGCCTTCTGAGCACCTTCCGCCAACTGGCCAGCACCAGAAGCAGCAGTCTGAGCACCCTGAGCCAACTGGTTAATACCACGATCAAGCGCAGTAGCACCCTCAGCTAGCTGACCAGAAGCAGCCGCAGCCTTACCAGCACCATCAGCAACCTGAGTGGTGCCACCGGCGGCCTGCTTGGCGCCCTCGGCTAGCTTACCGGCACCCTCAGAGGCGGCCTGTGCGCCATCGCCGAGCTGACCAAGCTTGGAAGCTAGCTCGTTGGAGCCAGCAGCTAGCTGGCCTAGACCCTGGTTGAGTTCCTTAGCACCAGCGCGCAGCTGAGCGGAAGCCTGCTGTGCCACCCCGGCCTTTTCCTTTAGCTGAGGTAGTTCGCCTAGGCCCTGCTTGAGGCCTTCAGCTAGCTGGTTGGAACCCTGAGAGACAGCCTTTGCGCCTTCGACGAGGGCGGGCATCTTGCCCTGGACCTTTTCTAGGCCACCGGCAAGCTGAGCGGCTCCCTGGTCAACCTGCTTAGCGCCCTCGACTAGCTTGGGTAGCTGCTGCTGAGCAGCCTGTAGTCGCTGACCCAAAGCCGGATCCGCGAGGGGCTGAGTAGCCTGCTGTAGCTGGCTCATACCACCGGCAACCTGAGCACTGCCGTTACGCAGGGCATCAGAGTTGGCCTGTAGTTTATTTAGGTTTTCACAGATCAGCGGGCTGCCGCCTAGCAGCTTACAGCTAGCGGCTAGCTTGTCGACACCTTCGGTGTACTGCTTGACGCCATCATTGAGTTTGGCGGAGCCACCCTGTAGCTGATCAACTGCACCGGGCAACTTGGTTAGTTCACCCATGGCCGGAAGCATGGCACCGAGCTGTTCACCAGCCTGGGCAACACCCTGGTTTAGCTGGGTAGTGCCCTGGTGTAGCTGCTGAGCACCCGCGGATAGCGCGTTGATACCTTCAGCTAGAGTCTGGGGGTCAGCCGGGTTGGCCGGCATTGCTGAAGCATCAGCACCGATTCCGGCAGCTAGCTGGGCGGAACCCTGAGCTAGTTTCTGGCTGCCTTCCAGTAGCTGGTTTAGCTTCGCGGTGGTTTCGTCAGAGGTGAGCTTGGCTAGCATCTGATCGATCTGAGCGGTGTATTCGTTAATGCCGTTGGCTAGTTTGGCAGAACCTTCTTCTGCGCCCTTAGTGCCTTCAGCTAGTTTCTGTGCGCCTTCGACCGCAGCGTGAGCGCCTTCAGATAGTTTCTGGGTACCAGCGGCTAATTCGCCAGACTTTTCCGCCAGGGTGTTAACGCCCTGGTTAACCTGGTTAGCACCATCAGCCAACTCCTTTAGTTTGGCTTGGAACTCTTCAGTGCCGGAAGCCAACTTGTTGGCACCCTGAGCACCTTCAGCCGCACCGGCTGCTAGTTTCTGGGCACCTTGGGCTAGTTCGCCGGTCTTTTCCGCTAGGGTATTGACGCCCTGGTTAACCTGGTTAGCACCTTCCGAAAGCTGGTTTAGCTTGCCTTCAAACTCCTGCGCTCCAGAAGCTAGTTGTTTGGCGCCTTCCGCACCTTGAGCAGCACCCTGGGATAGCTTTTGGGCGCCCTGGGCTAGTTCGCCGGTCTTTTCCGCTAGGGTTCCGACACCCTGGTTAACCTGGTTAGCACCTTCCGAAAGCTGGTTTAGCTTGCCTTCAAACTCCTGCGCTCCAGAAGCTAGTTTGTTAGCGCCCTGTGCACCCTCACTAGCACCATTAGCTAGTTTCTGGGCGCCCGAGGCCAGTTCTCCGGTCTTTTCCGCTAGGGTTCCGACACCCTGGTTAACCTGGGTGGCACCGTTAGCTAGTTCGGATAGCTTGACTTTAAATTCGCCGGTTCCGTCGGCTAGTTTTTCGGTACCATCCTTTAGTTTGTTGGTACCGTCTTCTAGTTTGCCGAGGCCGTCGTTTAGTTCTCCGGCACCGTCAGCAGCTTCTCCTAGCTTTTCCTTAACGGTTCCGAAGCTCATGTACATCTGGTCGATAATACGACTGGATCCCTGGGAAGAGACTTCATTCTGGAGGGTTTCAGCTACGGTTCGGGCCATGGTGCCCGCTAGGTAGTTGATGCCGTCATCGGTCTTAAGGTCCAGGGTGACGCTTTGGGCATCCTCGGTCCCCTGCTTGGTTAGGATCTCTGAAGTTCCGGCGGGGATCGTCAAGATAGCACGGTATTTACCGTCGGCTAGACCCTGGGTTGCTTCAGCTTCGGTGGCTTCAGTCCAGGTAAAGCCAACGTCTTCCCCATCCTTCGGGTGGGTGAGACGCTCGGTTAGTTCGTTACCGATTTCAATCTTTTGGTCGTCTCCCATGGGCAGGGTTTTAACTGCCGGAGAGTCTAGGTTAACGACGGCCGCATGGATTTTATCGATGCGGTTCATCGGGTCTTGGTAAGCGTAGGTCAAGAGACCTGCGTACATAAACGGAACAATAAAAATGGCGAACACAATGATAGCGTTCGCAACTTTACTTCCGGTTAAACGTTTTGGCATGATTCCTTCTTAAATAAACACGAAGTTTTGTCGGTTACTCAAAAATATACACCCCTGTATCTAAAAAGTCCAATAAAATATACAAAGATGTATCGCATACAACAATGTATGCATTTTCCTCACTTTCGTACTAGAATGCGCTCTAGAACAAACATTTCCATAAGGAGCATCAAATTGACAGCGAAACTAAAGGGTAGTGACCTTAAAGACACCATTAAGGGTGCTTTAAAAGAGGTGCGCCTACCCGCGGCGGGACGTTCCAAGGGCACCGCTAAACCGGATATGGAGGCAGAAAAGCCCCAGGAGCCCAAACTCTCTAGGAAACGTCTAGCTACCCGCGCTAAGTTAATCGATGCCGCTGGCCAGCTCTTCGCCACGCAGGGCGTAAGCGCTACCAGCTTGGAAGAAATCTGCGAGGCCGCGGGCTTCACTCGGGGCGCCCTGTACTCTAACTTCACCGATAAGAATGACCTGCTGATGCACGTCATTGAAGCTGAATACGCCCGACTATTTGCCTACCTGGATGATCACTGGCAAGAGATCCTAAAAGAAGCTCGGCCTGAAAACTACCAGGAAATCGTCTCCAACCTACTTCATTCACTACCCGTGGACCGGAACTACATTCTGCTGCAACAGCAGGTAGCTATGAGTGCCCTACGCTCCCCCGAATTGGGACGCATGACCGCTCCCCTATCTGATCGCTTTGCTGCCAAGGTTGGCAAGTTCGTCGCCGATTCACTCAACTCAATCGGCCGCGTCCCCGTCATCGCGGAAGCCCAGATTGGTGAGTTCGTGATCGCCCTAGTGGAACGCACCCTAAAGCGCCACGAAATGGTGAATCCCGGGGAGGACTTTAGTGAGGAAAAACTGGCGGAACTAATCAAGGTTTGGCTTCCAAACCTGTTGGAATCGCTATCTAAGCCGGCTGCAACCTCAGAAAAATAAGCCGGCTGCGACCTCGGAAAAATAAACCCGCTAGCTAGCGGCTAGCAGGCCACAAATTACGCTACGCTAGGCGCAAGCAAGCCTAAGAATCCAGGCTCAGGAACGACCCTCAGTCGGGCCACCTTCAAAGGAGCGGTGTAGGCCTTCGCTGGCCACACCCTCGGGATCAAGTAGGTCCTCGCCCTCCAAAATCGCACCCGGCAGACCACCGGTAACGATATCTTCGAAGGCCTGCGACAAACCAGCAGAGGTTTCCGGCAGGATGGTTTCTTCCTCAACCAAAGCTTCGTTACGTTCGGTAAAGCGCGGTCCAAGGGCGGAAACCTGCATCGCCAGGATAATCAACAGGCCACCCCAGATGAGGGAGCTGGTGAGCGGTTCACCCCAGAAGAGGATCGCAAACAGGGAAGCGAAAACCGGTTCCATAGAGAACATGAGCGCCACCGTGGTGGCAGAAATAATGGTCTGTGCCCAACCCTGTACCACCATGGCACCTAGGCCGGCAATGGCAGCCATGAAGAACAGTGCCACCCAGTCCCAAGTTTCGGTGGGTACGACGATTCCGTCGGGAATGGTGATGGTAGTGAAGATTAGTCCCATCATGCCCATCTGGACCACGGACATTCCGATCACGTCACCACGGGGTGCCCAGCGGCCCATCATCACAATGTGAAGCGCGTAAGCTAGCGCCCCCAAAAGGGTCAATCCTTCACCGATACCGAAGTTGATTTGACCACCGGATAGGGACAGGAAGGCCAGGCCGGTAATCGCTAGTACCACGGCAATCCAGTCGGCGAAGGCAACACGGACACGGAATAGTAGCCACACCAAAAGCGGTGTGAAAACGATGTACATGACGGTGATGAAGCTGGAAACCGAGGCCTGAATATAGAGTAGGCCGATGGTATTGAACAGCTGGCCGGCAGCGTAGATGGTGCCCAAAGCTAGACCGTAGAACCATTCACGACCGGTCATTCGCTTAATGCGGGGGAAGAACAGCAGCAGACCCAGCACGAAGGCCAAGTTAAAACGCCAAGACAGGTAGTCCATGCCGGGAATACGTTCCATCAGGCCTTTGGCCATAGGGAAGGTGGAGCCCCAGACTGCGCAAAGCATCAGGATACTGAGGGAAGCTACTAGCCGCGCTTGCTTTTCATTATTGGCAATCGACCAGTGCTTCTTGTGGCTTGTCTGGCGACCTGGCATGTACCCTCCCCGGTTTCCTCGATACTGTTATTTTCCGCCCCTAGAGTTTTAACTCTTAGCGCTTCGTAGGTTCATATCAAAGAAAAACCCACGTGGGATCGAGGTTCAAACAGTTTGCTCACCGACTTTTTAGCTTGCCGGATCTTCTCCATGAACCCTCCTACACGGGGGCGCTTAGCTAGTCTAGTTCATAGAGTGGCACATTGTCGAATGACGTGTTTTTTCCCTCTTTTTGCGCACTCTATTTCACAGCAGAAGAGCGGCGTTTGGGAATCCAAAACGCCGCTCTGCATAGTTGATTCGGTTTAGCCGAAACGACCAGAGATGTAGTCTTCGGTAGCCTTCTGGCTAGGGTTCTCGAAGATCACTGAAGTGTCGTCGATTTCTACCAGCTGACCGGGCTTGCCCTGAGCTTCAAGGTTGAAGAAACCGGTACGGTCAGAGACACGGGCGGCCTGCTGCATATTGTGGGTCACGATTACGATGGTGTATTCGCTCTTAAGTTCCTGCATTAGGTCTTCCACGGCCAGGGTGGAGATCGGGTCCAGCGCACTACAGGGTTCGTCCATCAGAATGATGTCGGGCTTCACCGCAATGGTACGGGCGATGCACAGACGCTGCTGCTGACCACCAGACAGGGCGCTACCGGGCTTTTCTAGCCGGTCCTTAACTTCGTTCCAGAGGTTGGCGCCACGTAGGGCCTTTTCGACGATTTCGTCCTGTTCGCTCTTGCTGATCCGACGGCGGTTGAGCTTGATCCCGGCTAGCACGTTTTCAGCGATGGACATGGTGGGGAACGGGTTGGGGCGCTGGAAAACCATACCGATCTTGCGTCGAACCTGGACGGGGTCGACGCCAGCTCCGTAGAGGTTTACGCCTTCTACTTTTACTTCACCTTCGACGCGAGCGCCGGGGATGACTTCGTGCATCCGGTTTAGGGTACGCAGGAAGGTGGATTTGCCACAGCCAGAGGGCCCAATGAGGGCGGTGATGGTGTGTTCTTCGATTTCCATGTTAACGTCTTTTACGGCGAGGAAGTTACCGTAGTAAATATTTTCGTTAACAACTTCGATTAGGGGGCTCATCTGTGATTTCCTTCAATCAGGTTGGCTGGGCCGGTTTGGTTTATTTCTTTTCCGCTTAGTTCTTACCCTTGGGGGCAAGCTTCCAGGCGATTCCACGAGCTAGTAGGTTTAGGACCATAACAATAATGATAAGGGCTAGTGCCGCTCCCCAAGCGCGATCAACGTGGATTGTGGGGGAACAGTTTACGGCGTCCGCGGCACACCCTAGGTCTACGGAAGTGTATTCCTGGTAGACGAAGACTGGCAGGGTGGACATGCGCTCATCAAAGAGGTTGAAGTTGATGCGGTCCGTGGCGCCGACGGTTACTAGTAGCGGCGCAGTTTCACCGATGACGCGGGCAATGGCTAGCATTACCGAGGTGGTTAGGCCGGCAGCACTGGTGCGTAGTACTACCTTGACGATGGTCAACCACTTGGGCACGCCGAGGGCGTATGAGGCTTCACGTAGTTCGTTGGGGACTAGGCGGAGCATTTCTTCACTGGAGCGAACCACGGTGGGGATCATCAGGATTGAGAGTGCTACCGAACCACGGAACCCGGAGATGTAGGCCGGGCCCATGATGATGGTGAAGAAGGCCAGAGCGAAAAGACCAGCAACGATTGAGGGGATACCGGTCATCACGTCCACTAGGAAGCGGGTGAAGCGGGCTAGGCGTCCTTGGAAACCGTACTCAGTCAGGTAGATGGCGGTGAATAGGCCAATGGGGACGGAGATGAGGGTTGCACCTAGGGTGACTAGCAGGGTGCCGATGATGGCGTGGTAGGCACCGCCCTGGGGTGACTGGCCGAAGACGCCGTTCATGGAGTAGCTCAGGAAGCTGGGGGTGAGCATCTTGGCGCCGTAGCCGATCGCTGATCCCAGTAGGGACACTAGCGGAATCATGGCTAGGGCGAAGGCGATGGTTACTAGGGCACCGGCGAACCAGTTTTTGCGTGCCCGGCTTCGCTCAAGGCCGGGGTCGGCAGGGGCGAAGGGGTTGGGCTTGGTTTTTGTCTGTGCCATTAGTTAGCTCCTGAGAATTCGGCGCGGCGGGCAATCAGGGCACGAGCTCCGAAGTTAACCACCATGGTGATCACGAAGAGGATTAGGCCGGTGGCAATCAACAGTGAACGTTCGTTTCCGAAGGCTTCACCGAACTGGGAAGCAATGTTAGCTGCGATGGTGGAGTGCTTGGCGTCTTGGAGGATGTGCCAGGAGTAGGTGTTACCTGCGGATAGCACCATTACTACGGCCATCGTTTCACCGAGGGCGCGACCTAGGCCCAGCATCGAAGCGGAGATGATTCCGGAACGACCGAAGGGAAGTACCGCCATGCGGATCATTTCCCAGCGGGTAGTACCTAGCGCTAGTGCTGCTTCCTCGTGGAGGCGCGGGGTCTGTAGGAACACTTCCCGGCTAATGGCGGTGATGATCGGCAGGATCATGATGGCCAGGATTAGTGAAGCTGACAGTAGCACGCGACCGTTCGGTGAGGGCGGTCCAGCGAAGAGCGGGATCCATCCTAGGTACTGGGAGATGACGTCGTAAACGGGGACGAGTTTGGGGATCAGCCATTTGCCGCCCCATAGACCGAAGACGACTGAGGGAATCGCTGCCAACAGGTCAACCAGATATCCCAACAGGGAGCCAACCTTGCGCGGTACGTAGTGGCTGATGAACAGGGCGATCCCGATGGAGATGGGGACGGCGATGATCATGGCGATGGTAGCCGCTAGTACCGTACCGAAGATTAGCGGTCCGGCAATCTGGAAGAGGCTGGCCCCATTGGGGTAGCCTTTGGCGTCGAAGGTCAGGCTGAAGTTGGTTAGTACGGGCCAAGCTTGGATGATCAAGAAGGCCGCGACTGCCGCTAGGGTCGCAAAGATGATCCAGGCGGCGCCGGTGGCGGTTCGGCGGAAGAAGTTATTGCCGAACCGCCCCGTCTTTTGGGTTGCCTGTTGGGCGAATCCACTCACTACTATTTCACCTTGATGCTATCGAGGGACTTGGCGATCTTTTCACGTAGGTTGGCTGATAGAGGCGCGGACTTGGCGGCCTGGGCGGCAGCGTTCTGACCGGCTTCTGAGGTTTCGTAGGAAACGAAGGCCTTCACTAGCTTGGCGGTGTTGTCATCCGGGTAGGTGGAGCAAACCACATCGTAGGAGACTAGGATCAGCGGGTAAGCGTCAGCAGCCTTGGGGGTACGGTTGATCTTGAAGGCTAGGTCTAGGTCAGACTTGCCAGCTAGTTCAGACTCGTCAAGGGTCTTGGCGGCGCCTTCAGCGTTGGGAGCAACGTACTGGTCGCCACTGCCCTTAACCTGGACAATGCCTAGGGTGCCAGCGGCAGAGTCGTCAACGTAGCCGATGGAGCCCTTACCGTTCTTGACTAGGTCAACCACACCCTGGGTCTTTTCACCGTTGGTGCCTTCTAGCGGCCACTTCTTGTTGGCTTCGTTGGTCCAGTCTTCGGGAGCAGCAGCGTGCATCCACTGGGTGAAGTTGTAGGTGGTGCCGGAGCCGTCAGCGCGGTGAACCGGGGTGATGTCTAGGTCAGGTAGGGCAACGCCAGCGTTTTCAGCGGCAATGGCCGGGTCGTTCCACTTGGTGATCTTGCCAGCGAAGATCTTGGCAATCACGGGAGCGGATAGGTTTAGCTTTTCGACGCCATCTAGGTTGAAGACCACGGCGATCGGGGAAATGTAAACCGGGATGTGTAGGGCGGGGCTGCCACAGCGTTCTTCAGCAGCAGCCTGGTCCTTTTCCTTTAGGACTTCGTCAGAACCAGCGAAGCTAACTTCCTTGGCTAGGAACTTCTTTACACCGGAGCCGGAGCCTACCGGGTCGTATTCGACCTTAGCGCCCTTTTGTTCCTGTTCGAAGCCGGCCTTCCAAGCGGCGATAGCGGCCTTCTGGCTGGAAGCGCCTGCGCCGGCTAGGGTGCCGGATAGTTCAGCAGGAGCAGAGGAGCCGCCTTCAGCAGACTTGTTGCCGGACTCAGTGCCGGTCGGGTTGTCAGAACCACAGGCGGCTAGAGTCATTGAGAGGGCGATGATAGCGGCGCCAGCAATGCGGCGGGTGTGCTTGAGGTTTTTCACGGTTTTCCTTTGTTCGCTATGGTGTAGTACTTCATTGGGGGATTTCCCCGAGTCCTACTGGACTGGGCGGGACAGAACCCGACTAGTGCATAGCGTAGGGGCCGTGAGTTACAGCTTGCCCATGCTTGGGTTAACAGTTGGTTAACGGTTTAAACAAGTTTCCGAGGGCGGTGTTTTTCCACGGAAATAACCTGCGGCTTCCCGTTCGGGTAGGCGATATGGGCCACCAGCATCTCTGCCGTTTTTAGTTCTTCGGCTTGGTTTTTAAGGGTTCGACGAGTCGGCGTATCGGCTGCTTCTTCCAGGGCCGCGACTAGGTCTTTTTGGGTGGGACGGTGGAAACAGACCACCGTGGGCTCACCTGGTTTGGCGATCAGTTGGCTCAGGGTAGCGCTGACCTGGGCGGGGTTTTCGGCGGCCTCATCCTCGCCCAGTTGGGGCAGTTCTTCGATCGCCAGCTCCGCTAGCCCCTGGTAGGGAGCTAGGGTTGTCAGGCAGCGACGGTAGGGGCTAGAGGCCAACTGGTTGATCCCGTATGAACTAAATAGTTCGACTAGGTCTAGCGACTGGGTGGCCCCAACTCGGTTCAGGGGGCGTTCATGATCGGGTCCGTCCCAGCGGTCCCGACTCTGGGCTTTGCCGTGCCTGGTCAGGATCACAGTGCGGGTTTCCAACTGTTGATTGTGCAGTTTACTGATCAGGTCATCTAGTAGCCGGCGGTCACCGCGGCGGGTAAGTAGTTTGCGGGCGCGCGTAGCTTTGACCCAGCGAACCTCGTCAATTTCACGACTGGAGGCACGGGCTACTGGCGGGCGGGTTAAGAGGGCCCCCGGGGCTACCTCGGCACGACCAATCCAGTAGTAGACCTCTTTGGTTTGGCCGGATCCAAGTCGGTAACGCTGAGTTAACAACGGGCATTCCAAACGGATGGGCAGACCGGTTTCTTCCTCAACTTCACGCACAGCGGCGGAAAGAATATGCTCGCCGGGTTCTGATTTCCCCTTGGGCCAGGACCAGTCATCATAGCGCGGTCGGTGCACGATGAGGACTTCGATCTGGTTTTCACTGAGTGGCTGATTCGCTTGGTCAGAGCCTTTGCCACCGCCCTCATTTAGGGGTCGCCAGACTAGCGCACCGCCGGCGCGAATAATCCGGCTGGGTCGTGGAGCAGGCGTTGGTGACATGTTTTTATTATGGTGCCTACAGGGCCTTGGGTCTACCCGGCAAACGTTTCCTTAACCCACGCAGGATTCTTTTTCTTTGAAATCCTGCGGGTGGATTAGGGATATGGATTTAGTTACGTCACCCGGTCAGACCCAGCTACCTTTTAGTGCCTTTAGGATCCCTGTGTGGTCGCGTTTTTAGCCGCGTCCCTTTACCCGGGCAGAGGTCTCTGCCATGAGTTTCTCTTGGTAGTCGACTAGCTCTTCCCCAGACTTCTTATGGGTCCGACGCTCCCAGGTGCCGTTCTTCCGCAGGCGCCACGAGGAGGTCTTCCCGGCGGCTTCTTCACGGACCATCCGGTAGAGGGTTTCCACGTGTTCGGGTTGCTTGATCTTGACTAGGGCTTCGATACGGCGGTCGAGGTTACGGTGCATGAGGTCAGCCGAACCAATCCAGACTTCCTTGTCTCCCCCGTTTTCGAAGGCGTAGACGCGGGAGTGCTCTAGGTAGCGGCCGAGGATGGAACGCACCTTAATATTTTCGGATAGTCCGGGTACGCCGGAACGAATCGCGCAGATGCCACGGACTACTAGGTCTACCTTCACGCCGGCTTGGCTGGCTCGGTAGAGGGCGTCGATGACGCGCTCGTCCACAATGGAGTTGACCTTAATGCAGATGCGGGCAGGACGACCAGCTTGGAAGTGCTCTACCTCCCGTTCGATTCGTTCAATGAGTCCGTCACGGATGGAGCGCGGAGCCACTAGGAGTCGATCGAAAGTAGCTAGAGGCGCGTAGCCGCTCATGAGGTTAAATAGGCGGGTTAGGTCTTCAGCTACGGTTTCGTCGCAGGTTAGGAGACCTAGGTCTTCGTAACCACGAGCGGTCTTCGGGTGATAGTTACCGGTACCAACGTGGCAGTACCGACGTAACCCGTCCCCCTCGGCGCGAACAACTAGGGAGAGCTTGCAGTGAGTCTTAAGCCCGATCATGCCGTAGACGACGTGTACGCCGGCTCGTTCTAGCTTACGGGCCCAGGAGATGTTGGCGTCCTCGTCAAAGCGGGCTTTAATCTCAACGATCGCGACCACCTGTTTGCCGGCCTGGGCGGCGGCAATCAGGGAAGAAACGATGGGCGAATCGGAACTGGTACGGTACAGAGTCTGCTTGATGGCCTGCACCTGGGGGTCTTTCGCGGCGGTCGCAATGAAGTGTTGGACGGAGGTCGCGAAGGAATCGTAGGGGTGGTGCAGCAGAATATCGTGGTCACGCATGGACGCGAAGATATCTGCGGGAGTGGAGCTTTCCACCTTTGAGAGGCCCCGGGCGGTGACGGGCACGAAGTTGGGGTACTTCAGGTGCGGCAGTTCTAGGTCGTGGAGCTCGTTTAGGCAGGTGAGGTCTAGGGGCTCGGGTAGGAGGTAGACGTCCGCGTGGGTGATTTCGAGTTTGCGGACCAGGAAGTCTAGGACCCAGCTGGAGACGTCAGCAGCCACCTCGAGGCGGACGGCGGGGCCGAACTTGCGGCGTAGCAGTTCAGCTTCCATCGCGGTGAGGAGGTTTTCGGCGTCGTCTTCTTCGACCTCGACGTCTTCGTTACGGGTGAGGCGGAATAGGTGGTGTTCCTTGATTTCCATCCCCGGGAAGAGTTCGTCTAGGTGGGCGCAGATGATTTCCTCTAGGGGCACGAAGGTGGCGCCGCCACGGTCTTCCACGAAGCGGGCAGGCTTGATTTCGGTGCCTAGGGTTTCTACGCAGACGAAGCGCGGTAGGGAGTCGGGTACCTTCACGCGGGCGAAGTATTCCTTGTCGCTGATAACGTTGCGGGCCACGACGGCGATGTTCAGGGACAGGCCCGAAATGTAGGGGAAGGGGTGTGAGGGGTCGACCGCTAGCGGGGTGAGGATGGGGAATAGCTCGGAGCGGAAGTAGTCCCCTAGGGTTTGTTTGGTTTCCTCATCTAGCTGCTTCCAGCGGCGTAGGCGCACCCCGGCGTCCTCGAGGGCGGGTTTGATGGTGTCTTGGAAGAAGTCCGCTTGGCGGCGGGTTAGTTGGCGGGTGCGCGTGCGGATGCCGTCAATAACCTGCTGGGGTGAGAGGCCCGAGGCGGCGGGTTTGGCGATTCCGGCGGCGATGCGGCGTTTGAGGCCGGCGGCGCGGACCATCATGAACTCGTCTAGGTTGGAGGAGAAGATCGCTAGGAACCAGGCGCGTTCTAGCAGGGGTAGGCGTTCGTCTTCGGCCTGCTCTAGGACGCGTTCGTTGAAGGCCATCCAGGATAGTTCTCGGTCGGCAAAGCGGCCGGCGGGCAGCGGCTTGTCTAGGCCTAGTTCGACGCCTTCACTGAGGGGTTCAGAAATGGGCGTGGGTAGTTCTTCAAAGAAGAGGGTATTGTCGTCGAATTCGTCGGCGTCATCATTGTCGAGGTCGAATTGGCTGTTTGAGTATTCGACTTCGCCTTCTTCTTGGTCAGACTTTTCGGCTTTGTGGGCACTGTCGGACTTGTGGTCCGCTTGGTCTTTCGCGTCGTCTTTTTGCTTGTCTGAGGTTTTGGCTTTTTCGTTGGGTGCGTTGTTTTCCGCTTCTGCTTCAGACTCAGCCTGGGCTTTTTCTTGGCCACCAAGAACTAGCCCGGCCAGCAGGCTTTTCTTGACGTGATGGAAGTCTTCTGGTCGGGCTGAAGAGAAGATCTCTTCTGGTTCTTGGTTGCTCATACTAATCCTTCTGGGCTGGCGGCTTTACGAGCTCCGGCTAGGAGTTCGTCACTGGTTTTGATTAGGGCTCCGGCTCGGGTGGTTACCTGGTCGGCTAGTTCGTCGTGGTCGTCGGTGATCCATTCTGGACCGCAGCAAACGCCGGCTGCTAGAACCCGCATGAGGGTACCGGCAGCAGCTAATAGGGCGGCCAGATTGGAGGTACCTTTGCCGGCCATGAGGTCACCAATGCGCTGCATGGTGGTTTCTAGGCCCGGTAGGTGACGTCCAGTTTTAGCTAGGTACTCAGAAAGGCTCTTTTGCCCGTCGTGGTAGCGTGCATAAATCGTCTCTGGTTCACGGTCGTACCACTGCTTGAGCAGGTAAAGACGCCATAGTTGTCCGGCTAGGCTGCCGGCGCTGGAACGCGCCCAGAGGGCTGATACGGTATCGACGCCCTCGGTTTGGATTACATGGGCAAGTTGTTGTACTTGTTCCGCGGTGAACTCTTCATCGCTTTCCCCCAGTAGGGCATGGGCCGAGGTGGTAGCCGCACTGGTGGTGATGGCAGGGTCTTCGTCACCGGGAATTTGTTCGGCAACTTCCGGGTCGAGCATCGCTGGTCGACGCGGCTGAAAATCTTCATGGTTCATGATTTTCTTCCTCTCAAAGCTATGTTGAGTTGTATCACACATTATGCCTGATAGGACACTAATTTGCAGCCGGGATGACGAAAGAAAAAAAGCTGGTTATAATGTTTCGGCACGCAGAATTTAGCGTGTGGCACTGGGCCTCTAGCTCATCTGGTTAGAGCAACGGACTTTTAATCCGTGGGTGCGGGGTTCGAGTCCCCGGGGGCCTACCGCCAAAATACCCCACGAGCTGGTTTCAGTTCGTGGGGTATTTTAATTCTTTTCATTCGCCCTTTCGGGCTCTACCTATGATTAGGCCGGATCAGGTTCAAAGGTCAGGCAGATCGAGTTCATGCAGTAACGCTGACCTGTGGGGGTCTGCGGCGCATCGTCAAAGATATGTCCCAGGTGTGATTCACAGTTGGAGCAGCGCACCTCAATCCGGTGCATACCGTGGGAGTGATCCTCAATCTGGTAGGTAGCGCCCTCCTCGGCAGCAAAGAACGCCGGCCAGCCGCAACCAGAGGCGAACTTGGCGTCCGAGCGGAAGAGCTTGGCCCCGCAGGCGCGGCAGTAGTAGGTGCCCGGGCGGTCTTCCTCGATCAGGGTGCCACTACCGGGTAGCTCGGTACCAGCCTCGCGCAGCACATGGTATTCCATGGGATTGAGCAGGGTCCGCCACTTTGCTTCCGTGTAGGTTTTCGGGTCGACAGTTTCGTTTTCGTTCATGTTCCCTCTATCTGTTTCCCGCTTTTGGGCTGGGTTTGGCAGAATTTTCTACCCCAGTATAAGACGAGGGGGTCAGCGGCGGCGCTTCTTGCCCTTCTTGCCCTTGAAAGGTTCGCAGGCAATACCGTCACCGTCACCATCGAGTTGTGGCCGGTAGCCGGGTTCGCCGCGGTGGATGGGGGCGGCACCGGCAGCTCGGGCGGCCGCACAGTTCTTGTAATAGACCGAACCGGAGGCCTGCTTCGGGGCGGCTTTCTTTACGGGTGCGGGCTTGTGGGCAGCTTTCTTGACCGGGGCCGGCTGAGCCTATCGGCGCTATTCGCCACCGTGTCCTACGGGACGTGAAGGATCGGTGGGGTCATTGGGGTCACCGTGACGCAGTTCTTCTTCACGAGCCTGCGCTTCGGCCTGCTGCCGGCGAATATTGGCTTCCCGTTCGGCTAGCGCTTCTGGGCCGGGTCCGGACATGGCGCGGGCACGTTCCTCAGCTTCCGGAGAGCCAGAATAGAGGCGTTCTTGGGCCGGGTCGGTGTCAACTACGTTTCGTCCCGCTACCGGCAGGTCTGCAGTTTGAGCCGATTTTTGGCTCTTTTCGGCGGCCGAGGGATTAGTGATTTCCGGTTTTGCTTTCGCCGAGGTCGCTTCGACCGGTTGTCCCTGAAGGGCCCGGATTTGTTCGGGGCTGAGGACGGTGGTGAGGTCTACTTCCTCGACGGGGTTTTTGGCACGTTCACGTTCAATTCGCGCAAGGTTCCCTTCAGCCTGTTGGATTTTGGCGCGGCGTTTACGCGCTTCGGAGCGTTCACGCTTGGAGCGGTTTCGGGCGGCTTTTAGTCGTGCCACCACGAAGGGGTCAGCTTTCCCGCCGGCTACCTGGTTAGCATGTTGGACGAGCACGCTGGTTTGGTCGGCGGTGATTTCTTGATTTGCCTCGTTGGTTTCGGGGGCGGGGTTGCCGCCGGAGATCATGGCTAGTTCTTCGGCTAGGCGGGCAATATCCGCGTCCGATTCGCGGTTTTCTACATGCTGCACTTCTTGCTGTTGGAAGCGGGTCCGGATTAGTGCATAGGGGGCATTTCGGACCGTCCAGTCGACTAGGTGCTCTCGCAGGTAGCAGCGCAAATCCCAGAGGTTTGAAGGATTGTCGGCAGAGACACAGACACGCACTAGCAGGGTTCCGGCAGGGGCGTCAGTGCATTGAATGGTGGCGGTTTCACCGTCCCAGAGGTCGGTATTGGCCAGTAGTCGCTGCATTTCTAGGCGTAGCGCGGGCAGGGGCGCACTCCAGTCCATGGGTAGTTCCACGGTCCCCAGGACGCGGGTGTGGCGGCGGGTCCAGTTTTCGATGGATTTTTCGGTCAGCATCTTGGAGGGAATGATGAGTCGCTTTTCATCCCACAGGCGCAGCACCACATAGGTGAGCGTGATTTCTTCGACCGTGCCGTATTGGCCTTCGAATAGCAGGATGTCACCGACACGTACGGAGTCGGTGAAGGCTACTTGCAGTCCGGCAAACATATTTCCGAGGACGCTTTGGGCGGCAATACCGGCGACGATGGAGATAATACCGGCGGACGATAGTAGCGCGGTCATTCCGGTTCGGGCTGCGGGGAAGGTTAACAGGGCGACGATTACACCAATGCTGAAGATGATGGCCTGCAGGACCCGGCGTAGCACTTGGGTTTGAGTGGTGACTCGGCGAGCTCGCCCACCGGTGGAATCCCCATAGCGATTAACAGCAATATCCTCGATGACATGGGCGGCAGCTAGTAGCACCCAAGTGGCGGCGGCAATAATCGCTAGGATCATGCCGTGTTGGAAGACCGCAATCCAGGGAGCATTGTCGATGCTGACGCCCATTTCTCCGTAATCCACACCAATGGAGGCACCAATAATTAGGACTAGGATCGGGATTGGTAGGCGTAGGCGGTGTGCTAATAACTGACCGGGTTTGGTACGGCTGAGCATGAGTCGGACAATCACAAAGATAACAATGCCGACTAGTAATCCGATGAAGGCACCAAAAGCGGCTGAACCGATGATGGTGGCAATATCGACGGTAGCTTCCACGGCCTTCTCGGTAGCTTTCCCGACCCCCTCTGGGGTGGCGGGGTCTTTTTCTAGGAACCTAAGGAAATTGGGCAGAGCCCATCCCCCACGGTTCGGTAGAGCTACTTGCAGGACCGGAATGATCGTTGATAGAGCCATGTATTAAGGGTATAAAGTATGGCTTCTTTTCGCGCGTTCTTAGAGGGTTTCAAGGTCCGGTGAGCCGGTTCACAGCGTTTGAGTTTGCGTCGGCACCCATTTTCCCTATATGATTTTCCAGTCTTAACGACGCTAAGAACTTCGGTTCGATGGCAGCCCCCATCGTCTAGCGGCCTAGGACACTGCCCTTTCACGGCAGCGGCACGGGTTCGAATCCCGTTGGGGGTACTGGATCTAAAAGATCCAAACTATAAGGCTTCGTCCTTAAAAACGAGGCCCCGTAGCGCAGTTGGTTAGCGCGCCGCCCTGTCACGGCGGAGGTCGCGGGTTCAAGTCCCGTCGGGGTCGCCGACAATAGTGGCCGATCATTTTTTGGTCGGCTCTTTTGTCACATGGCCCTGTAGCTCAGTTGGCAGAGCGTTCGACTGAAAATCGAAAGGTCACCGGATCGACGCCGGTCGGGGCCACAAGCACTCTCACAGTTTCTGTGAGAGTTTTCTTGTATCAGCCAGAAAACCACCAAAGGAGCCTCATGGTTTCTGAGCCTACCGCCTTCGATAAAGCCGCCGCCCAGTGGGACGATGAACGACGCACTGCCCGCGCCCAACGCCTAGCCAAGCAGATCCTTCAGTATCTAAAGGAAACGAAAACCGCCCTACCTCAAGCATCGCTCTTAGAGTTTGGGTGCGGCACTGGACTAATCTCTTTCGCTTTAGCCCCAGCTGCCCAACAGTTTTACGGTTACGACATTTCTCAACCCATGCTGGAACGCTATGCCGCGAAAGCCAAAGTCTTCACTCCCCTGTTCCCCGGACAGAATTTCAAAGCGGTCACCCAGCTGGATGACGTTCCAGGAGTCGACCTAATTGTTATCTGCCAGGTGCTGCATCATATTGAGAATGCACGGGAGCTCATTGAGACTCTCAAGGGGAAGCTCAATCCTGGGGGCCAACTACTGGTAGTCGACTTCCCCGCCGGCGCTGATTTCTACCACTCCACCACTGATACCGAAATCCACCATGAGGGATTTACCCGTCAGCAGTGGGAAAACTGGTGCCTGGAGGCCGGTTTTGCAAGCACTGATTGGCGAATCATTTATCAGGGAACTAAAACCGATCCCGAAGGCAAAGAGCACAAGTACGAACTATTCCTTGGGGTCGCCCGCGCACAAAGTGGCGAAAATCGCTAGAATAGCGACCAGAACTGTAAGCAATCATCGATCCGTCCGCCTTCGCGGCGACGACAGAAGGGACCCAGTCACGATGAGCACCCCCGAACAGATGAGCTCTAAGCCTGAAACTCAGGCTCAGGCTCGCGCAGACCGCCCCTCGGTAGGGGAACTGGTCGGCC
Organism: Boudabousia liubingyangii; assembly: GCF_001907245.1. Taxonomy (GTDB): domain Bacteria; phylum Actinomycetota; class Actinomycetes; order Actinomycetales; family Actinomycetaceae; genus Boudabousia; species Boudabousia liubingyangii. The sequence goes on along the minus strand of NZ_MQSU01000003.1, from coordinate 133,933 downwards.
TAGTTTCCACCCAGGCTTCCGCCCTGGTCAAGGGCGAGATCACCCTTGCAAAAGCTAAGGCAGCTGCTGCCGGTAAGCGATTCGGTGTCGCTGGCGCCCTACTGGCCCTAGCTGGCATCCTTTCCTTCTACCTGATCGAGCGCCTATTCCGCGCCGCCGAGTATGCCTTCGGCCTGCTAGTTCCGATGTGGGCAGCCAGCCTAATCGTGGCCGGCTTGATCCTCCTCGTCATGGGTCTACTAGCAGGGGTGGCCTTAGCATCCATAAAAAAAGGTAAGAACAACATGCCGAACCCCGGTGAAGGCATGGGCAAGAATGTAGCTGCCGTTAAGAAGGGACTAAAGAAGTGAGCCAGGCATACGATTTCTCTGGAAGTCCGGAATCGATCGAACGTCAGCTGGAACAGATCCGCGCTGAGTTCGCCACCAACGTCGAAGCCCTAGCTGGTCGGGTTACCCCCAAAGCCCTAGCGCAGGATGCTAAAGAATCTGCCAAAGAAAAGGTAGAAAATACTAAAGCCGCAGTGGTAAACACCGTCAATAACGCTAAGGAAGGCGACCGCGTTGCTCAGCGTAATATTGCGATTGCCGCCGCCGCTACCGCTGCCGTGATCGGTTTAGTTGCCTGGAAGATTTTCCGCTGACTGCGTGATATTTACCGTTCCAAGTAGTTTACTTGGGGTTTTTTCGGGTATTCTATTACAGGATTGAATTTTTCATTGTCTTGAGGAGTGCCACCCACGCACTCCGCCTATTAGAGTTAAAGGGGGTCACGTCATGGGGCGCGGCCGTCAAAGGGCTAAAGAAAAGAAAGTCGCACGGAAGCTAAAGTACAGCACGCCGGAAACCGACTACGAAGCACTACAACGTGAGCTTTCCGGGGCACGTCGCGCACGGGAAAACGATGATGAGGATCCCTACGCTGACCTAGCGGCTCTCTACAACGCCGATTTTGACGATGACGCTGAAGACGAGGAAGACGACTTCACTCGCGACGCGTGGTCAAAGTAGGCTCAGAAAAAGCTTAAGAAAAGAGCTAATACTCTGGTGATAACCACCGGGTATTAGCTCTTTTCTATATTTGCTTTCGTGGATCTAATCATCGGGGTGCCTGCCAGCTGCCCCAAAAGCGGTACGTCGGTTAAAGGGGCACTACCCTATCGACGAATCTGATCCTTAACTTCCTGCGGGACCTGAATCTTCTGCGTCTTTGAGTTACGGAACGCCATCACGATGATCAGGACCACCAGGCCAATCACCACATAATTAGCGACCTTCGCATACATTTCAAAGAAGCGAATCGCTGGCTTACCTAGGGCCACGCCTAAGCCAAAGTATGGGATCAGCCAGAGCAAAGAAGCTAGGTAGTCCACTAATAGGAAGGTCCGCAGTCGCATCCCTTCCATGCCGCTCAAGATGAAGATGACGGGACGTAAGGGCAAGGGGATAGGAATATAGGCAATGAAGATCCCCCAAATTCCCATTTTTTTAGCCCATCTTTCAGCAGTGGCGTAACCGCGTTGGGCTCGCTTGGAACGATTAGCCCAAGACTCGATCAGTCCGCGACCCCAAAGCTTTCCAGCCCACCAGTAGATCCAGTCGAATTTGATGATCATTAGGGCGCCAGAGATCATTGACAGGATCAGCACAGTGTTACTGACCATGCCTTCCGCCCAGAGGGAAGATAAACCAATTGAGCCGGTCTGTGATCCGACTAGGGCTACTAGCCACGGTACGCGGTCTGGTGATCCCAGCAGGTAAGCACGCAGCGGCATTAGCCCCAGTGAGATCAGACCAGAAACGGTCATGGCAATGAGGCACAGGTAGTCAGCGCGGGTTGGTTCCCGGTTCCAGGGGATGGACGGGTCTTCCCACCATTCGCCCTCAACTTCCGGTTCGTCAGCTTCGGATTCTTCTGTTTCCAGTTCTTCAGCTTCGGGTTCCGCTACTTCAGAGACGGTTACCGGCGCAGCCGAAAGTTCCAGCTCATCCTGGTGATTCTGTGGCAGTTCTTCCGGGGTAGGTTTTAGACTTTCGGTCACTGTAGCTTCCAGTTACCGCGTAGCAGTGCGGCGCCACCCTGAACACCCTTGGTGCCACTGATACGACGTTCGCCTTCTGCGCCGCCCGGATCCTTGGTGATCTCACCTAGGTGCCAAGCGTTGATGCCGTGACGGGAGCTGATGCGCATTACTTCTTGCGCGGCCTCGGCCTTAACAACCGCAACCATACCTACGCCCATATTCCAAGTATCTTCTGCGTCCTGGTCACTAACCCCACCTAGCTGCATGAGCAGCGGGAAGATGGGAGGTACCGGGCAGGTGGAACGGTCAGCGCGACCGGCCAAACCAGCGGGCAGCACGCGTGATAGGTTCGCACCTAAGCCGCCACCAGTAATGTGTGACAGGGCGTGTAGCTGACCCCCAACTGCCTCTTTCATTTCTAGACAGGCAGCAGTGTAAAGCATGGTGGGTTCTAGTAGTTCTTCACCCAGGGTGCGGCCCAGTTCGGGGACGTCACGGTCTAGAGTCCAGCCACTGTGCTTAAGGATAGAACGGACTAGCGAGTAGCCATTAGAGTGCAGGCCTGAAGCGGACATGGCGATCAAGGTGTCGCCTTCTTCCACCCGATCGGGGCCTAGTAGCTCATCTGCTTCGACGACGCCGGTAGCCGCACCGGCAATATCGTATTCGTCAGCTCCCATAACGCCGGGGTGTTCGGCAGTTTCGCCGCCCAGTAGCGGGGTGTTGACCTTTTGGCAGGCTTCGGCAATGCCGCGAACAATATTGGCAATACGTTCGGGTTCCACGTGGCCACAAGCAATGTAGTCAGTCATTAGTAGCGGCTTGGCACCGACTACCACAATGTCATCGACGACCATGCCGACCAGGTCTTGGCCGATGGTGTCATGGATGTCTAGGGCACGGGCGATCTCAATCTTGGTGCCTACCCCGTCGGTAGAAGTCGCTAGTAGCGGGCGACGGTATTCCTTGAGGGCACTGACGTCGACCATCCCGGCAAAACCACCGGTACCGCCAAAAACGTCCTTAGTGTGGGTGGCTTCCACCGCACTCTTCATGAGGTCCACAGCGCGGTCCCCTGCGTGAGTATCCACGCCAGCTTTTGCGTAGGAGAGTTTTTCCATGACGGTTCCTTTATTTCAGAGGGGTCGGTTAGTGGGCGGTGGGACAGGATAGTTACCGGTAAAGCAGGCGGTGCACAGGGAGTTTTCCGCCTGTCCGGTTGCGGCAATCATGCCTTCAACAGATAGGTAGCCTAGGGAATCGGCGCCAATGAACTCGCAGATCTGCTCGGTATTGTACTTGGCGGCAATCAACTCATCGCGGGTGGCAAAGTCAATCCCGAAGAAGCAGGGCCAGAGGACCGGCGGGGAAGAGATCCGCACGTGTACTTCCTTTGCCCCGGCTTCGCGCAGCATCTTAACTAGGGCCTTTTGGGTGTTGCCGCGGACGATCGAGTCATCGATAACGATTAGTCGCTTACCGGCAACTACTTCGCGCAGGGGGTTGAGTTTCAGGCGAATACCCAGCTGACGGATGGTCTGCGTGGGCTGAATGAAGGTTCGTCCCACGTAGGAGTTCTTCACGACCCCGTGACCGAAGGGGATCCCTGATTCAGCGGCGTAGCCGATTGCCGCGGGAGTACCCGATTCGGGGGTGGGCATGACCAGGTCAGCCTCGACGGGGTGTTCTTTCGCTAGGGCCGCGCCCATTTCTTGTCGCGAGGCAATCACGGAACGCCCGCGGATCTTCGTGTCCGGGCGAGCCAGATAGACGTATTCGAAAACGCAGCCGGCGGGACGAGCCTGTCCCCACTGGTAGGAGGTAACGCCCTCGCGGTTAATGACGATTAGTTCGCCGGGTTCAACCTCACGCACAAAGTCGGCGGCAATAATATCAAGGGCCGCGGTTTCAGAAGCCACTGCCCAACCGCCCTGGGTGCGTCCCAGAACCAGCGGGCGTAGTCCCTGCGTATCGCGTGCGGCATAGAGGTTGTTTTCGTCCATAAAGACTAGGGAGAAGGCCCCGCGTAGGACCGGCAGTACCCGCAGCGCGTGCTGGGTCAGGCTGGCATTGATGGGTTCTTCCTTGCCTGCAGGATTCGTTCCTGCCGAGGTCGCGTGGCACATTTCCACTACCGGTTCCGTGGGGTCGGTGGCCGGTTTGGTGGCAAAACGTAGGGTTTCGAGTTCCTCATCGGTGAGGTGCTCAGCCATGCCAAGTAGGGCGGTGATTACTGAGGTGTCAGTGGTGGCTCCCTTCCAGAATTCGCCGCCTAGATTGGGCTTGGAGAAGAGGAGTTCAGAGAGTTCTTTGGTATTGGTCAGGTTGCCGTTGTGCGCTAGGGCGATGGTACCTTCGGGGCCCGGGCCTAGGGTGGGTTGGGCATTGTGCCAGATGGAGGCGCCGGTGGTGGCGTAGCGGACGTGTCCGACTGCCTGTTGTCCCTGTAGGGACATGAGGGCGCGATCGTCGAAGACTTGAGAGACTAGGCCCATGTCCTTGTAGACCAGCATGGATTGCCCATCTGAGGTGGCAATACCGGCGGATTGCTGGCCGCGGTGTTGGAGGGCGTAAAGTCCAAAGTAGGTTAGTCGGGAGACGTCCTGGTCGGGCGCCCAGATCCCAAAAACCCCGCACGAATCCTGTGGCCCTTTATCCTGCGGGTCTAGTTCATGCGTGAGATTACCGTCTGGTCGTAGCACGGGCCTATTTTTTCACAAATCTAAGGTTTTTGTGTAGTGCATTTGAAGTTCTGGGGTGCTTTTGGGTGTGAAATGAGCCCACCTTGTGGTTCAAGGTGGGCTCGGTTTCGACTTTTCTGTCTAGTTTTTACTAGGCGTCTAGGTCTGAAGCGATCATTTCGGCTAGTTTTTCGACTGCTTCTTCGTTGTCTGAGGTAACGGTTACTTCGTCACCGTAGGCAGCACCTAGGGTCATAACCATCATGGCGGAGTCGGCGTCGACCTCTTCTCCGTTTAGCGATAGCGTGATTTCGTCGTCATATTCGCCGGCAGCTTCTGCAACTAGAGCAGCGGGGCGAGCGTGTAGGCCGACTTTGGATCCTACAGTTACGGTCTTTGAGGCCATGTTTTGTCTCCTTATATTCTTGGTTGCCCGGTTTGGTTGACCAGGATGATCGGTTCTTTGCGATCTAGGCAACAACGCCTACGGTCGTAATAGTACCGGTTCGTTCGGCTAATTGTAGCAAATTGGTATCACAGGTTACATTTGCGCAGTTTTGTCCTTAAACTGTCATTAGTTGTCTTTTTAGACCAAACATGTGCATTTAGTAAAGGAGCTAGCCGTGAGCGAGTCAGAATCCGAAGTCCAGCAGAGCGACGCCGCAGGTGCGAAGAAACTAATTATGGAAGGCACCGGCGTGGTTTCTGGCTTAGCCTATGCCCCCGTGGCGTGGGTTCGTCGTCCCGAACCGCCCAGCCTGACCGGTCCCGAATTGCCGGCCGATGAGGTCGAAACTGCGATGGAGCAGTTCCGTTTGGCCGCTGATGCAGTAGTAGAGGGCTTAGAGCACCGGGCCGCAAAATCTGAAGGTGATGCGTCTGAAGTTTTGAAGATGACCGCCGGCTTGGCGCGTGACAAGGCTTGGCGTAAGTCCGTTAACCGTCATATTAAGAGCGGCGTTCAGCCCGTTAATGCGGTCGCTAAGGCTACTGAAGAGTTTGTGAACCTCTTCTTGAAGGCCGGCGGCTTAATGGCGGAGCGTGTTACTGACCTGCGCGATATTCGTGACCGCGTTGCTGCTCGTCTTGAGGGTCGTCCCGAACCGGGTCTACCTGAGCCCTCAGAACCGGTTGTCCTTTTGGCTGATGATCTAGCGCCGGTTGATACTGCTGGACTAGACCCTGAGCTGTTTGTGGCGCTAGCTACTGAACTGGGTGGCCCCACTTCTCACACCGCGATTATTGCCCGCCAGTTGGGCATTCCCTGCGTGGTTGCCGTAGGCAAGATGAACCTGCTAGAAGAGGGCGATGTGGTCCTGCTTGATGGTGGTGAAGGTACCCTGCGTTTGGGTGCGGACCCGGAGCAGGCCAAGGCCCTAGTGAAGCAGGATCTGGAACGTCGCGAAAAGATCGCCGCCTGGAGCGGCCCGGCCCGCACTAAGGATGGCCATGCCGTCCAGCTTTTGGCTAACGTCCAGGACCCGGCGGGTGCTGCTCGTGCCGCCCAGTCCGAGGCAGAAGGCGTGGGTCTGTTCCGTACCGAACTTTGCTTCCTAGGTACCGCTACCGAGCCTTCGATTGATAACCAGGCTAAGCAGTACCGTGGCGTCTTTGAGGCCTTCGCAGGACACAAGGTGGTTGTACGCACCTTGGATTCCGGTTCCGATAAGCCGGTTCCCTTCGCTACTTTGGCTGATGAACCGAACCCCTCTTTGGGTGTGCGCGGTATTCGTACCCTGCGGATTAACGATGGTTTGCTAAGCAACCAGCTGGATGCCATTAAGCAGGCCACTGAGGGTGTCGACGTGGAAGCTTGGGTTATGTGCCCCATGATTTCTACCCTGCCTGAAGCCCGCGATGTGACTCGTCAGATTCGAGCCCGTGGCTTGAAGGCCGGCATTATGGTTGAGGTTCCCTCTACTGCTCTATTGATCGATCAGTTCATGAACGAGGTCGACTTCGTTTCGATTGGTACGAACGACCTGACCCAGTACGTGATGGCTGCTGACCGTCTGTCCGCTAACCTAGCTGACTTTACGACCCCTTGGCAGCCGGCCGTGTTGAACCTGATGGCTCGCGTGGCTGAGGCTGGCGCCCGTAAGGGTAAGCCGGTTGGTGTTTGCGGCGAGGCTGCTGCCGATCCGCTAATGGCTTGCGTGCTAGTTGGTATGGGCATGACTTCCTTGTCGATGGCTGCTGGTGCGATTAGCGCCGTGGGCGCGGCTCTTTCTGAGGTCACCTTGGAACAGTGCCAGGCTGCGGCTCGCGCGGTGATTTCTGCTTTCGATGATGAGCAGGCTCAGAACACGGCTCGTGCGATTTTGAATCTGAGCTGAACTGGCTGATTGCCGTTTAGGTTTAGCGTTTCTTGGGGCTCCGGTTTTCCGGGGCCCCAAGTTCTTTTGCAGGACGCTAGATTTTGGTCTTGACAGACCGCAAAAGGCAACAATTTACGTTTACTTTACTTTTTATTGAAAAGTAGTATCCTTAAAAGTGCGCCAAAAAGGATGGCCCAGGGAACTGCCTCGGGAAATAAATCTTTTTGGCTGATGGTTATCACTCTTATTGGCTTATATGTAGAAAGCAGGTTTTCATGAGTAACCAGATTATTGACCAAACGCTAGCTAAAGTTGCCGAACGAAACCCGAACGAACCGGAGTTCCAGCAAGCAGTTCATGAGGTCCTTGAGTCCCTCGCTCCCCTAGCTGAGTCTAATCCCGAGTTCTTTGAACAAAACCTGCTAGAACGCATCGTTGAACCTGAACGCCAGCTGATCTTCCGGGTCCCGTGGGTGGACGACCAGGGTCAGGTGCAGGTTAACCGCGGCTTCCGCATTGAGTTCAACTCGGCGTTGGGCCCGTACAAAGGTGGCCTGCGTTTCCACCCGTCGGTAAATATTTCGATTCTTAAGTTCCTTGGTTTTGAGCAGATTTTCAAGAATGCGCTAACCGGCCAGGGCATTGGCGGCGGTAAGGGCGGCTCTGACTTTGATCCGCACGGCCGTTCCGACGGTGAGATTATGCGTTTTTGCCAGTCGTTTATGACTGAGCTTTACCGCCACTTGGGCGCGGATATTGACGTACCCGCGGGCGATATTGGTGTGGGTGGCCGCGAGGTTGGCTACCTGTTTGGCCAGTACAAGCGCCTGACTGGGCGTTACGAGGCTGGCGTGCTGACCGGTAAGGGCGTGGGCTGGGGCGGTTCCTTAGCTCGCACCCAGGCTACCGGTTACGGTCTGGTTTATTTTGCGCAGGCCATGGCTAAGACTCGCGATCTGGACCTGAAGGGTATGACGGTCGCAGTTTCTGGTTCCGGTAACGTGGCGACTTTCGCTATTGAAAAGGCTCAGCAGTTGGGCGCGATCCCGGTTACCTGTTCTGATTCCGCTGGCTGGGTTCACGACCCAGAGGGGATCGACTTGGACCTGCTACGCGAGATTAAGGAAGTTAAACGAGGCCGCGTAAGCGAGTATGCCGAAAGGCGTCCTAGTGCGACTTTCCACGATTCGGGCCGCCCCTGGCAGGTAAAGGTTGATGTGGCGCTACCTTGCGCAACCCAGAATGAGCTGGACGCGGATGATGCGAAGACTTTGATTGAGAACGGTTGCCAGCTGGTAGCTGAGGGCGCGAATATGCCTTGTACTCCGGAGGCGATTGAACTGTTCCAGGGTGCGCACCTGTTGTATGCGCCTGGTAAGGCTTCTAATGCTGGTGGCGTCGCAACCTCGGCGTTGGAAATGTCTCAAAATGCGCAGCGTGAGCAGTGGTCTTTTGAGCAGGTTGACGAGCGCCTGCAGGAGATCATGCATGACATTCATGAGGGCTGCGCTCAAACTGCGGAAGAATTTGGGCAGCCTGGGGACTACGTCCTAGGTGCGAACATTTTGGGTTTCCAGCGGGTAGCTCAGGCCATGTTTGCACAAGGTGTGATTTAGAATGGTAGCTAGTTGACGTATTTCGACCTTTTTGGTTGACATACTGATACCGCTAAGAAAGGGGCCGGGGGCTGTCTAACATTGACTTTCCCGGCCCCTTCCGCCCTCTCTTGAGCGTCCCCAGCGCGGACCGGGGAGTCTAATTACCTGGTTTGGTCAAAACCAGGAGGCTTCAGGTGCACTTTGGGTGGGTCGTTCGCTATAAGTGTGACCACACTTTAATTTAGTGACACTAAGTACCTTACTAGCTTTGAAAACAGTTCGCGCCGTGAATTCTTTTGCGTTCGTCACGAAAACTAACCCGATTTAGTTACACCGTTGAGCTATGGTTTATATATGGCCAGAAGAAAGATTGATTACGAGGCCGGGAAAGCGGCTTTTACCTTATCTTCCTCCCTTATATATAAAGGAGAGGAACCTGATCTTAAGTCCCTGATGACTGCGGTTCGCTTTAGTTTGGAGGAGCTGGCGGAGCGTTTTCCGGGGCGTGCGGTGGAGATTCGGATTCCACCGGCTGGGGCGGTACAGATTCTTTCTGGGACGACTCATCGTCGCGGTACTCCACCGGCAGTGGTGGAGTGTGACATGCACACCTGGATTCGGCTTTGCGACGGGACCTTGGTCTGGAAGCAGGCTTTAGAAGAAAATTTAGTCAACGCGTCCGGTGAGCGCACTAACTTAGAAACAATATTGCCCATGTGGTATCGATTTCACGAGCAGACAGCCACATAAAATATCGTAGGTTTACATTATTTCCTGCTAAAGACACGATTTTGTTACCAAGTTGAAACCAGTTGGGGGTGGCACTTTGCGGCGGAAAAGTATAGGCTACGACACAAGGGCTTGATCGCCCATCATCAGATACGACCAATAAAACTCAAGGAGTTAATATGACCATGGTCTCCAAGCGCATCGGCGTTGCCGTTGCTTCTCTAGCGCTGCTCGGAAGCGGCTTGACTGCAGCCTCCGCTTTCGCAGCTCCCGTACTACACGCAAGCGATCCGCTTCCTTGCGATGCTAATCAGGTTGTAACCTACACCACCCCTGCTGGTGAAATTTCCCTTGATGGTAAGACCTGGACCAGCAGCGTCGCCAAGAAGGTTGCCGTTGGCAAAGGCACCTTCAAGTTCGGTTTCCGCGAGAACGATAAGTCCAGCGTGTCCTTCCGTAACGTTGCCTACAACTGCGTAGTCAAGACCCCGGAAGCTCCCAAGCCGGCTCCCAAGCCTGCTGAGCCCACCCCGGCTCCCAAGCCTGCTGAGCCCACCCCGGCTCCCAAGCCTGCTCCCAAGCCTGCTCCCAAGCCTGCTCCCACCGAGGAAAAGACTCAGCCCGTTATCGATCCCACCCTAAAGAACCCTGATGGTGAAACCGCAAAGAAGAAGGTAACTGAGGTTACCGTCGACGTTAAGGTTCCCACCGTTACCGGCGTTAAGGGCGACGAAAAGGTTGAATTCAACGCTCTTGTTAAGGTTGCTGCACCGGTTAGCACCTCTGTTGGTGACCGCTACGGCTTAACCTTCAAGGCTACCAAGAACCACGACATGGTTTACACCGTCGTCAACAAGGCAACCGGCAAGCTAGCTGCCACCCCGCTTACCCTAAAGGCTGGCGCTGCTGACAAGACCCTATACTTCAACGCTGGCAAGTACGCCGTTAAGGCTCAGAAGGTAGGCGGCGCTCTACTAGCTGCTGACGTTAACCTAGGCCAGGTTGTTAAGAAGCCCGTAACCAAGAAGGTTCCGGTTCCGACCCTGACCGAAGTTGCCCCCGAAGTTAAGGTTCAGCTAGAAACCCTCTTCTCCGTCCAGAAGGAAACCCGTGATGGCGTAACCCGCTACCACCTAACCCTAAAGCCCGGCAAGAAGGTCACCTACGAATACAACCTATTCGACGCTAAGACCGGCCTAAAGGCTATGAAGACCGTAGTCCTCAAGCCCGGTGACAAGCCTGTCGTTCGTTCCTTCGATGCTGGCAAGTACCTACTAAAGGTCACCAAGGTTGGCGGCGAAACCCTATCCGCTACCCTAAACCTCGGCCAGGTTCGCGTAGAAGCAGTTACCGAAACTGCTCTAGTAATGCCTGCTGACGCCATCGTTGTTGACGCTCGTTACGGCATCAAGCCCACCTGTGTTGATGGCAAGGAAATGCTATCCTTCAAGCTACGCCAGGATGACCTATCCAACGTAGTCCGCTACGGCATCGGTGAACTAAACGCCAAGGGTCAGCTAGTCAACGCTCCCGAACTAAAGCTAACCCCCGGAGTTGCCAGCCTAGTTGCACGTCCTGCTGACGGCAAGTACATCGGTATGCGCCTAGACGCTTCCCGCGTCACCGGCTCGAACGCTGCCAAGGCTGACAAGCTATACTTCGCAAACGGCACCAAGGCCGCTATGTTCCCGGTCTCCGAACTAGCCCTAGCCTGCAAGACTGCAGTTGCCCCCGGCGAAAACGGTAAGACCCCCGAAGCCAAGAACCCGGAAACCACCAAGCCGGTAGATGGCAAGACCCCCGAAGCTAAGACCCCCGAAGCTAAGACCCCCGAAGCTAAGTCCCCCGAGGGCAAGGCTCCGGCCAAGGATGGCAAGAAGCCTGCTGCTAAGGCTCCTTCCGCCAAGGCCCCCAAGGGCACCAACGGTCTAGCTAACACCGGTGCTGACGCCATGGGCCTACTAGGCCTATCCGCTCTAACCGCTCTGGTTGGCGCTGGCGCAGTTGCAGCTCGCCGTCGCAAGTGAGCTCCTAGCACCAAACTCCCGTAAGGGAACAACTTAAACAGTCTGCCCCGATCTTGAACAAGATCGGGGCAGACTTATGAAGCTAAAACCACCAAAGGAAAGTCATGCAATCGTCCCACAAGACACCCAAAACCCGACCCCTCCTAGCACTAGGTGCAATCGCCCTCGCAGGCTCCCTCGGGACGAACCTAGCCTACGCGGACACACCCGAAAGCCCAGCTACTACACCGACACTCCATGAGGTTCTAGAAAACTACACCAACGCGCCCGACGGCTTCGACTTCGAACGCTGGTCTCGTGACTACTGTGGCACCGAAAACGACGGCGTAAAACTCGAAAACCGCAAAGGCGTAACCTACAGCGTAAACGGCGAACCCGTCGAAGGGTGGGTCTCATTCGCAGACCCACAAACAATCCTCGTCATCAGCATCAGTAACCCGGCCCCCGGACAAGCCGATGAATACTCCGTCAACCGTGAAGTCCTAAAATTCACGGACACAGAATGCAAACCCGGTGAAGCCCGCTCCACCGCCGAAGGCGAAGGCGACAACACCAAAAACGGTGAAACTCCCGAAACCATCCTCGAAAAAGAGGCACAAGGAGAACAAAGCAGCTGGGGCCTCAGCCGCTGGATCGCCTACCCCCTAGCAGCAGTTATCGGCCTAGCAGTCGGCGTTGGCGGCTACCTAAGCTACACCCGTAAAAAGGGCAAAGAAACCGAAGCTAAAGTGGAAAAATAAGTAAAACTCCACTATTATCTTCAAGGAAAGTCTCCCAGAGACTTCCACTGCGGACGTAGTTTAATGGTAAAACTGCAGCTTCCCAAGCTGCTGTCGCGGGTTCGATTCCCGTCGTCCGCTCCAAAAATAAGCCCCGTATTCCGAACCGAATACGGGGCTTAAACAATTCAAAACCTCCCAGAAACAGACAGACCTGAACTACGCTAAATCAGCGAAGCTTCGCTTAAGAATCTGCCTGTCCGGGAAGGCCCATAACGATCCGATTCAAATACTGGTCAGCCTCAGGATTCTGCTCATAAAAACGCTGGTGTCCAGATAACAACACGTCACCCAAGAACTGGCGCCATTTTTGAGCTTCCTGCTCCCAACCTGGATCATAAGCGGTGACTTCACCCAGCTGGAAACGTCGCTTATTAAGCTCTTCAATGATCCTGATGAGCGCTAAACCATAGTCCTTCTGCGCATCATTAATGGTCAGTTCTTGATCTGCTGAAGAAACCACAAAACGCGGATAAACCGCCGTATGCGTTGTCCCCCAAGAAACCATGTCCTGAATCGGCGCATGAGAAATTTTTTCAATCTCATGGAAAGCTATCTGCTTCCTTGAAAAAATGTTCCTTTGCCACAAAACTTCGTTGGTAACACCAAAACGCACGAATAATAAGTAGAAACCCACCAGGAAAAACAACACTGAGAATCCCAGCAAAGTCCCACTGACCGGACCCACAGCTAAGGAAGTACCCGAATCATCACTACCCAGAAAAACTGCTGCGCCGCCGGCACTTAAAAATAGTAAACCGGCAACCATCGCCAACAGCCCAAAGGGGAAAAAACTACTATATGAATGCTCAAGACTGGGATCTTCCTTCAGGCGATCTCTGCTTGACCCCATGAAAAAGAGGTCAACCAAAGTTTCAATCAGCTCATCAATAAAATCCATTACTCTACCCTTCAGGTAAATTCACTAGTACCCAGTACTTACTTCAGTCTTTCGGATTCGGACGCCAGAAGCTTTGACAGTCCTGCTTAGTGGCAATCTGGTAGTCAATCAGCTTAGCCGCAAGTTCATAATCGAAAGGTTTAGCCCACGGCTGGCGAATAAACATCTTTCCGAAGTCAACTCCGCCCTCCTTCAGCTCTGACTCAAAATGAATCATCGTGTGCCGCTCTGGAGCCATAGCCATATGTTTCTTAGCTGCCGAAAAACCAATAATAAAAGTCCCATGATCAGTGAACATCGGCTGATTCCACGCAATCCGTAGTTCCAACTGAGGATAGGTTTCTTGGACCCAATTAATCACCTCAGCTACCCGCTCACGGGGTAGACCCGGCTCAATCGTGTCCATAAATTCGGTCAAAGTTTTGATTGCCATGGCATCATCCTACTTCTCTTCGGTAGGCATATCCTCAAAAGGCTTGTCCTGATCTGCGGCTCCCGGAACATCATCTGGGACTCGCTGTTCTCCGAATGACAGTGGGTCATGCAGTGGTAGCCGGTTATTCAAACCTTGAGTTACTCTACCGGGCTCGACATAGTAGAGTTCAGCTAGCTTGCCATCCTCCAAGTTCCAGAAATACCTTCCCCAACGATTATTGGCCACAAGATGGTAAACAGATCCACAAACGTAATCCTGGCTCGATCTTGACACAGCGAAAAAGGCCTGAGCAACATGCTGGCACTGCTGCGCTACTAGCGCAGTAGGCACCGTGTTCCAATACTTAATGCCGATTTCTTTTGCTTTCCGCAGATCGTTTGCTGGATATCTTCGTACCGGTTCAGCGGTGGGGCTAGGTGTTGAAATCCTAGGGGCCAGGGGCTGACCATTCACCAAAAGATCCTCGGTACCAAAGGTGAAAAACCGAACCTGCTCATCAGGTGTTTTTTTGTTGAAAGCATAAGAAAAGTCCACAAAACTGGGCACTCCCGGTATCACCTCTTGATATATCTTCAGGTCATCAATGACTTGAAGGTTAGGCACGGTCTCTGCCTTCTTGGAGACAGAGCCCGCATTAACAAAACCGCTAGTACTATTTGAAGAATTTTCAAAACTAGAAAATTCAAGACTTGGGTTTACCTTCACCCAGTCGATTACCTTCTGTGTTCGCTCAATACTATTTTCATCCTGGATCTCAAACCCAAAGCTTTGCGTTTCGAATCGAATATGCACCCTGTCAAAGGTCCTCTTTAACCCTAAGACTGCCTGCCAGGACTCTTCATTGGGCGGAATTTCATTGTATTGAAAAGAAATGGATTTACTGTCTCCCAGATCAATGGTGAAAGTGTGATAACTTCGTCTAGTTGAATCCTCTTCCCCTAGCTTTTTGAAAAAATCATTGAGCTCTTGGGCGCTTGTTTCAGGCTTCACCTTAAAGGTGGTCATACCTTGGCGGCCCGTATTGAACCCATCGCCTCTCCGTTTATGTTTGTAACTCTCAATAAAAGGAGTTTGTGCCGCTAGTTGGTCAATCACTTTTTCGCTTTTTTCCACCTGTTCCCAGCTGGCACTGCAGGCAGAAAGGGGCATTGCAACTAGCCCCGCAAGTAGCATTACTAATGCAGCACGTCTACTTCCAGACCTACTACTGATCCCAAACACTTTCTCAACCTTCGCCTTTCAAAACCACTGGTGCCGACAGAAGCCGGGCAACAAATACTGCCCCAGGCGACACTATGCTTCCTGATCTAATAGTTGAATCCTACCTAAGCGAAGCAATATAAATCCCCCAAACGGGCACAACTCCCCATATTTAGGGCAAGACGTTAGACTATTGGTGCAAGAAAACCTAAACTTTGCCAAAATGCAGCAGCCTGGCAGTGGGCCAAAACCTGGCGGTCACCAATACCGAAACTTAAAGGAGCTAAGATGCGCGAACGTAAAGACCCCAATCGGTCCCCACGTACCGTTCCCGCCCTACGGGTAAGCTCCACCCCCGGTTCTACCGCCACCGGCGGCACCGCGGCAGGCTTCCCCGCGTTCGTCTACAACAATGGCGACCCGATCCCCACCTGCGACTGGGACACCATCGGAGACGTCAACGAGTTCGTTAACACCCCAAACCTTCCCGAAGAACGCCTAGGCATCGTATTCCTTGACAAGCCCAGCACCGAAGACATTATTCGCTTCGCCGGGCAACTAAACCTCTCCACCCTACTGGTGGAAGACCTCATCGCTGGTGGTCAGCGCCCCAAGCTAGAACACCACAAGGATGCCCTATTTATGGTGCTATCCCGGCCCGTCTACATTGACGACCTAGAATTCGTGGAATTCACCGAACTCCACATCGTCCAAAAGGACAATCTATTCGTCGTCATCCGCAAGAACTGCCCCGCAAAAAATACCTGGAACTATAGGCGGATGCTGCCCTCAAAAAAGCAGGTCCAGGCCGGTCCGGAAGCAGTCCTTTACCACTTCCTCGACTTCGTGGTTGACGCGGCCATGCCGGTAGCGCGCGGCATTCAAACTGACGTTGACGAGATTGAAATGCAGGTGTTCACCGGTGACCCCGCAGCCCCCGAACGTATCTACCGTTTGACCCGTGAGGTCATCGAACTACAAAGGGCACTAACCCCCTTGGTAGACATCATTGAAGACCTAGAATACGGCTTTACCGGCCGGGAAATCACCGAAGCCCTGCGGGCCTTCCTAGATGACGTAGAAGACCACTTGACCCGCACCGTCGCCCAGATTCAAGACTTCCGCGACCTGCTGACCCAGATCCTGCAGGTTAACGCGACCCTGGCGGATCAGCGTCGAAATGAGGATATGAAAACCGTGTCCTCATGGGGTGCTATCTTGCTACTTCCCACCCTGATCGGTTCAATCTACGGCATGAACTTTGACGTCATGCCAGAACTGCACTGGCGTTACGGATACCTGGGGGCAATCGGCCTAATGCTCCTGTCAGCCACCGCCCTGTACTTCGTATTCAAGAAGCGCGACTGGCTCTAAGCAAAGCTTCAGCGGCAGGTTTCTAGCGCCTCGCGCAGCCCAAACTTACCCTCATAGAGGGCCTTACCGACAATCAGACCACCTAGGCCTTGCGGCTGCAGGGCTTTCAGGTCCTCAATATCGCTTAACGAGGCCGCCCCGCCCGAACTAATTACTTTCGCGTCCGTATTCGCGCACACCTGAGAAAGCAGTTCTAGATTCGGCCCGCTTAGCGCTCCATCACGTTCCACGTCGGTTACGTTCAGGCGTCGGCACCCCAGCTGGTTTAACTGTTCTACCACCTGTTCCCAGGGGCCTAGATCAGTTTTAGTTCCTCGGGGACGCACATGCCCATCCCGGACATCTAGGGCTACCGCTAGTCGTTCAGGGTAGTGCTTAAAGATTCGCTCAAGCCAGTCCGGGTGCCCCAGCAGGGCTACCGCAGAGAGGTTCACCAGTTCCGCCCCGGTGGTCAGGGCCCAGTCCAAATCTAGCGCCGAGTTCAAGCCCCCTGAAATCTGTACTTGCAGGGGACTGATCGCGATTAGCTCCTGCAGCAGGGCCCGGTTATCGCCCCGCCCGAAGGCCGCATCTAGGTCCACTAGGTGTACCCACTGGGCTCCTTGACGGACAAAGTCTTGGAAAGTCAGACGTGGGTCTCCCACGGCTTGTGCTCCCTGGGTTTGCCCCTGCTGTAGTCGCACGGAACGTCCTCGCATCACATCAATGGCGGGTAATAGTTCAAACATGGTTGGTCCCTCTGGCTTACCTTTGGCTTAGCTAGTCTCTATGGTTTGCTTGATCCCTTGGCCTTATTTGGTTGCGGCTTTCATTTCCTGCACAAAGTTGGTCAGTTCGCTCAGCATGGGCGTGAGGTCTGCGGGGGCTTGCCCATCGGGTAGGTCCGCACAGTGCTGGGCGATTAGTTTTACGGTAGCCGAACCGGTAATAGCCCCGTCAGCGCCCGCGGCCAGAGCCGCACGTACGTGCTCGGGTCGAGAAATCCCAAAACCCAGCAGGACGGGTAGGTCCGTGTAGGCACGTAGGGTGCGCACGACCTCGGAAAGACCATCCGTGCTGGCTTCCCGTTCCACGCCGGTCACGCCGACTCGGGAAACCGCGTAAACGTACCCGCGCGAGGCGGCTCCTACCGCCGCCAGGGTATCTTCCCGAGCGTGGGGCGGGGCAATAAATACCGGGTCCACGCCTGCCGCCTGAGCGGCCGCCACGAACTGGGCGGATTCGCGCGTGGGCACGTCCGGGATCAGGACCGAGTCCACGCCCACTTCCGCGCAGCGCTGGTAGAAGGCTTCAAGGCCCATGCTGAAGGGCAGGTTGGCATAAACCAGCAGGCCGATGGGCACCTGGGGGTGCTTGGCACGGACCTGGGATAGGACGTCCCAGCAGGTTTCCGCGTCGGTGCCGGCCGCCAGTGCGCGTAGGTGGGCGTCCTGGATGGTGGGGCCGTCCGCTACCGGGTCAGAGAAGGGGAAGCCTAGTTCGAGGGCGTCCGCTCCTCCGGCGATGAGCGCGTCGATGACCTGTACGGAGGCTTCCGGGGTGGGGTCGCCGATCATGACGAAGGGGACCAGGGCGCCTTCGCTTGTTTGGGCCTGCTCTTGGTTTTGGGCGTGGCCTTCAGTTTGGTGGTCGGCACTGCTTTCGGCGCGGTTAAGGCGTTCGAAGAGGGGCTGGTAGTGGGTCATTATTTGCCTCCCTGCTGGTTGATTAGTTTGCGGGCTCTAGAGACCGCGCCGTCCTCACTGAAGGAGCCGCCTAGGCGTTGGCGGATCTGTTCTAGGTCCTTGTCGCCGCGACCGGAAAGGGAGACGAGGATGACGGGTTCGTCTGCCTGATCGTCACCATCCGCCGCGCGGGCTTCCTGCAGGCGCTTCGCTTCCGCTAGGGCAAAGGCCAGCGCGTGGGAGGATTCGAGGGCGGGGATAATGCCCTCGTGGCGGGAGAGCTGCTGGAAGGCATCTACGGCCGCCGCGTCATCAATGCCCACGTATTCGACCCGGCCACTTGCGGCTAGGTAGGAGTGCTCCGGGCCGACGCCCGGGTAGTCCAGGCCGGCAGAAACCGAATAGGATTCTTCGACCTGGCCTTCGGCGGTACGCATTAGGTAAGAGCGGGCCCCGTGCAGAACACCAATCTTGCCGCCGTGGATGGGGGCACCGTGATGGTTTGTCTCTAGGCCTTCACCGGCGGGTTCTACGCCCACTAGGCGCACGGTCGGGTCCGCAATGAAGTCGGCGAACATGCCGATGGCGTTCGAGCCACCGCCCACGCAGGCCACCACCACGTCGGGTAGTTTCCCGGTCATTTCTAGGACCTGGGCACGTGCTTCGGTAGAGATGATGCGGTGGAATTCGCGCACCATGGTGGGGAATGGGTGCGGGCCGGCCGCGGTCCCCAGCAGGTAGTGGCTGGTCTCAAAGGTAGCGGTCCAGTCGCGCAGGGCCTCATTGACGGCGTCTTTGAGCGTGCCCGCACCGGCGGTTACCGGGACGACGGTCGCGCCCATGAGTTCCATGCGTTCTACGTTCGGAGCCTGACGGACAATGTCTTTCGCGCCCATGTAGATGGTGCAGTCCAGTCCCAGCAGCGCACAGACCATCGCGGTGGCGGTGCCGTGCTGTCCGGCTCCGGTTTCCGCAATAATGCGGGTCTTGCCCATGCGCTTGGCCAGTAGGGCCTGCCCCAGCACCTGGTTGCCCTTGTGGGCACCACCGTGGACTAGGTCCTCGCGCTTGAGCAGGATGCGGGCTCCCCCACCTAGCGGCAGGTTGCGGGTTTCCGTGACCGGCGTGGGTCGGCCTAGGTAGCGGTGCAGTAGTTCGCGGACTTCAGCAATGAATTCGGGGTCGTCGACGGCTTCTTTGAAGGCGGCTTCGAGCTGGTCGAGGGCGGGGATCAGTAGTTCAGGCACGTACTGGCCGCCGAATTCCCCGAAGTATGGGGGTAGCTGGGTGGGCGCGTCCGTTTCCGGGGCCGGGTTGGTTTCCGTCCCGGTTGCCGAGGATGCGCCTTCAGTTTCAGGCGAGGTCACCGGTTTTTCAGCAGCGTTTTCCCGCGGCCCGTGCCAGGTCGCACCCGGGTAGTTCTGCAGTTCCTGCCCGCTGAAGGGCTGCCATTCGGGGGTCAGGGCGGTTTCGGCTAACCACGCAGCACCACCGGTGGGCTGGTAGCCGGCTAGTTCGCGGGCGGCCGCGGCTGGGTCTTCTGAGCCGGAAAGTTGCGAACCAACCAGCAGCGCGTCGGTGAGCCCAGCTAGCCGGGCCACATCCTGCGGGTTCTTCACGCCGGATTCACCCACAATAATCACACCCTCAGGGATCTGCGGGGCCAGTTCCTCCGTGCGAGCCAAGTCCGTCTGCAGGGTGCGCAGGTCACGGTTATTAATGCCAATCACGCGGGCGCCTAGGGCTAGGGCGCGCTGTAGCTGGTCGGGAGTATCGACCTCGGTTAGGACGCTCATGCCCAGCTGGTGGGCTAGTGCCGTCAGGTACTGATACTGCTCATCGTCCAGGATGGACAACATCGCCAGGATCGCGTCGGCCCCGTTGGCCCGCGCGGCAATCACCTGGATGGGGTCGATGATGAAGTCTTTAGCCAGGACCGGCTGTTCTACGGCGGCGCGAACCTGCGCTAGGTGCTCGTAGGATCCCCCGAAACTATCCGGTTCGGTCAGCACGGAGATCGCGGCGGCGACGGGCGCGTAGGCGCGCGCCAACTGGGCGGGCTGGTAGCTGCCTCGGATCTCCCCCAGGGTGGGCGAGGCGGACTTGCACTCCATGATTAGTGCCGGTCGGCCTGCCCGTCCGGCCTGCCCGCGAGTGCGTAGAGCGTCCTCGAAAGCACGCTTCGAACGAGGCAGCGTGGCCGGGTTTAGGTGACCGTACTGGGCTTTTAGTTCCGGTAGCCGCAGGCGCCGCTGGGCCACTAGCTGGTCGAGGACGGTACCGCTTTCGCGGAGTTCCTCGGGGACCGGTTTGAAGCCGCGCAGTCCAGTTTGGGGTTCGGGGGTGGTGGTCATGGGGTTCCTTTGGGTTGGCTGGGCTGCTTATTTGGCGCCCTGAGGGCCGGAGACTAGGTCTTCTAGGTAGGACAGGGGTTTACCGGTGGCAAGCTGTTCTAGGGCCATCTGGGTACCTTCTGCGAGGGTTTCTGCCTTGCCGACGGTGAACAGTACGGCACCGGCGTTGACCGCAATGGCATCGCGGTGGGCGGGCTGGCCCTTACCGCCTAGTACTTCCTTGAGTAGTTCAGCGTTTTCGGCCCCGTCGCCACCGCGCAGGTCGGCTACGGTCCAGGTTTGGATGCCCAGTTCTTCGGGGGTGACTCGGTAGCTCTTGACCCCGTCGGGTGTGGCTTCGCGGACGTGCGTGGGGCCGTGGACGGCCAGCTCGTCTAGGCCATCGCCGTGTACGACCAGGGCGCGCTGGCGGCCTAGGCGGACCATGGCGGCCGCGACTAGGTCTAGGTAGTCGGGGTTGGCCACGCCCATGACCTGGTAGTCCAGTGGGGCGGGGTTAATGAGCGGTCCCACCAGGTTGAAAATGGTGGGGGCGGCCAGGGCCTTGCGTACCGGGGCGACGAAGCGCATGGCCGGGTGGTAGGCCTGGGCGAAGAGGAAGGTGAAGCCCTTTTCGGCTAGGGACTGGGAGGCCTCCTGCGGGGTGGCGTTCAGGTTTAGGCCTAGGGCTTCGAGGACGTCTGCGGCCCCGGATTTAGAGGAAACGGAGCGGTTGCCGTGCTTTGCGACGGGCACGCCTAGGGAGGCGGCGACTAGGCCGGCCGCGGTAGAAATGTTGATGGTCAGGGCTCCGTCACCGCCGGTGCCGACGACGTCGACCAGGCCGCGCTGCTGGGTGGGGAATTCGGTGGCCACGGCGCGGAAGGCTGCGGCGGCTCCGGCTAGTTCTTCGGCGCTTTCCCCGCGGGAGTGCAATCCGGCTAGGAGGGCGGCGGTTTGGATTTCGCTGAGCTCCCCGTTAGAGAGGGCGGCGAATAGTTCTTGGGCCTGCTCTTGGCTGAGTTCTTGGCCGTTGATGACCTGGCGGATGAGGGCGGTGACGTCGGTGCTCATTTTGCGTCCTTAGCGTGCTGGGTTTCGGTTTGGCTTAGTTCTTTAAGTAGGTTTTTGATTAGTTGCGGTCCGGCCGGGGTGAGGATCGATTCGGGGTGGAATTGCAGGCCAATCATGGGCTGCTGGTGATGTTTCGCGGCCATCACGATCCCCTCTTCGGTAGCGGCTAGGGAAACTAGCTGCGCGGGTAGCTCAGTAGTGCCCAAGGAGTGGTACCGCGCTACCTCGAAAGTATCATCTAGGTCGCCAAAGGACTCGTTCTGGCGGCCTTCTGTGGTGAGGTTTACGGCCGAGGCCTGCCCGTGTACGGGACCGACCCGGTCAATCACTCCCCCGCAGGATTCGACCATGGCTTGGAACCCAAGGCAGATACCCAGGGTGGGAATCCCGTCGGCTAGGGCTCGCTCCACTAGGTCCATTAGGCAGCCGGCTTCCCGAGGGTGCCCCGGCCCGGGCGACAGGCACAGTAGGGGGCGCTGCCCGGCGGCCTGCTCTTCCGCGGTGGGCTTCAGGGCCTGTAGAACAGTTTCTAGGGCGACGTTGTTTCGGTAGACCTCGATCTTGGCGCCCTGATAGGCGAATAGGTCCACTAGGTTGTAGACGAAAGAATCGCGGTTATCTAGTAGTACGACCCTCATGCTTGAACCTCCTGGGCAAGTGCGGTCTTGGGATTCTGGGCGATTTCTAGTTTCGCGTTCTGGGCGGCCGCGAGGGCGTGCAGGACGGCACTGGCTTTGTGGGTGGTTTCCGCGGCCTCTGACTGGGGGTTCGAGTGCCCCACCACGCCCGCGCCCGCTTGGACTAGAGCCTGCCCGTCCTTCACGAAGGCCGAGCGGATCACGATGCAGGTGTCGAACTCGCCGTCCCCACGCAGGTAGCCGACCGCTCCCCCGTAGGAGCCGCGCCGAACGCCCTCGACCTCCCGGATCAGTTCGGCCGCCCGTAGTTTCGGAGCGCCCGTCAACGTACCCATGGTCATGGATGCGCGGAAGGCATCCAGGGCGTCAAGGTCCGGGGCCAGTTCCCCACTGACCTCGGAGACTAGATGCATGACGCGCGAGTAGCGGTCCACGCGCAAAAGGTTGGTCACCTGCCGGGTTCCCGGGACAGACACGCGCGCCACGTCGTTACGCGCTAGGTCCACCAGCATGAGGTGCTCCGCCAGTTCCTTTTCATCCTTGCGCAGTTGCAGTTCTAGACGAATATCCAGTTCGTGGTCGATGCTGCCATCAGCACGCAAACCACGAGGGCGCGTGCCCGCGATCGGGCGAATCGCCACCTGCCCGGTCTTCACCGAATACAGCAGGGAAGATTCCGGAGAGGCCCCAAAGATCTGGAAATCTTCCGTGGCCAGGTAGAACATGTACGGGCTGGGGTTAGCCGCGCGCAGTACCCGGTAGGCGGCCAGCGCGTCCGGGCACTCCATGGTGTAACCGCGGCTGGGGACCACCTGGAAAATATCGCCCGCCTTAATGTGCTCTTGCAGGTCACGGACGGTCTGCGCGAAGTCTTCATCCGAGGTCGTCGGGTAGGCCGTTAAGGTAGCAGCACCTTCAGGGGTGGCTGCGGGAGTACCTGAGGGCGCGCCCTCGTCCGCGGAAATCTGGTTAATCGCGGCTTCCAGTTCATCCAAACGCGCCTTTATCCCCGCATGATCATAAGAGGCCCCCACCAGCGTGGTGCTCTGATTTTGATGGTCGGTAACTAGGATCGTCGCCGCATCATAAAAAACATAATCAGGGCAGGTATTTGGGCCTTCAGGGACGGCCGGCAGGTCCTCAAAACTGTCTAGGTAATCGAAGGCAAAGGCGCCCGCCAGCAGCGGCAAGTGCGGGTGCGGGACAGGCGCACTTGCCAAAACCCGTAGGGCCGCCGCCGAAGACGTGGCCTTCAGGCGTTCGCGTTCCTCGGTAATACTTTGGTCAACGGGGATATCCAGCTCAAGGTGGCCGGGAGCTACGTCCGTAACGTACTGGGAAAGTTCATTTTGGAGACGAGTAATGGAGCCTTCACTGTCCGGGCCAGAACGGAGTGCGTCAACGGTGACGGTAGTGCCGCGGCAGGTGAGTTTCACGGTCGCATCAAGGATGGCAATGGAGGTCAGTTGGGCTTTGGAGGCGATATCTGCCGAATCTAGCAGGATACAGTCTTTGGGCAGGCCGGCAGCTGATACCGGCAGTAGGCCTTTGCTGGTTAGTTGACGCAGAATCGCGCCGCCGTCAGCCTGATAGTTGACTTGGCGGGTTAGCACCTGCGGGGGTGCGGGTA
The DNA here is from genome assembly GCF_001907245.1 of Boudabousia liubingyangii. Taxonomy (GTDB): domain Bacteria; phylum Actinomycetota; class Actinomycetes; order Actinomycetales; family Actinomycetaceae; genus Boudabousia; species Boudabousia liubingyangii. The sequence continues at coordinate 110,528 of NZ_MQSU01000003.1, read as the reverse complement.
GTTCTTTACTCATCTGGTCTTCTCCGTTTCTGCTTGGGCACTTGCGGCTGACCAGGTATAAGAAAAGGCCCGCCGTAGCGAGCCTGCGAATGGTATGACTTTTATCGGCTCGCCATTAAGGGAGCCACCACCAGCCATTCCGATTGCTTTGCATGTAAAAAATAATAGTCCACGGTGGTAGCTCACGCAAAACCACCTGACCATTATGACCAGCAGTTTCAGACAGTTTTAACCTGAATTAACTAAATCCCGGACCGGCTTGTCCAACTTGTGAACCAGCGGGCCCGGGAGATAGCTTTCAGATTTAGGGTTTCCCGTACCAGGACCTTAGATGATGACCTTTGCAGATCACCTTAACTGACGACTTTAGATCGTCAGCTCATCTAAAGACGGCATTAAATCATGTGGAAGGATTCGCTAGCTGCCACGGCCACGATCGAGTTCAACAACATCATGTAGGTACGACCCTCGGGCATGATGAGCTGAGCTTTAGTGTCCGATAGGCGACGGTATTCGCACACCAAAAGGGATTGACCGAAGGGAGCCTGACGGAAGATACGGGCACCCTTACTGGTTAGGCTCATGGCATCCCAACCGGGGGTAGAAGGACGCAGGTAGGAAACTAGGCTAATCGGGCCTAGGACTCGCGCCCAGGCAGCCATTTGGGCGTGGTCCCCATTTTGCACAGTGAAAATATGGGTACCACCGACGTGCGATTCTAGGGTTCCCTTCAGCATGAGGGTGAACTCTTCACTGTTACCTTTACGGTCAGGGCTGAAAATTTCCCAGGTAACCAAGGGTTTATGACATGAGAAATTATTGTCCGAAGCAACCTCGGGGTGGTATTGCACTCGCAGGTTGGTCCCATTGGGGAAAGTTACCGTGGAAAGGTTACCCGCTGCTAAGCGCTGACAGATTAGGGTCTCTCGCATGTCGTAATCGGGCCATGCGAAGTCGGAACCATTGGTCAGGAATCTTACGGCATTCTCAAACAAGTTCGGTCTCCTGCAAACATCCTAGTTCGTCAAGGTAAGCCGCTAGCAGCTCACGGAAACGATCTTTACGACTAATAGCCTTCTCAAGTGCTTCATAGTCATCTACATCGCGACGACAGTGAAGGTGGTTAGTAAGCAGCTGTTCGTGCCAAGTGGGTGAAACTAGCAACCAGCCGGGTTCATATTCACCGAAGCATCCCACGTCTTTGGAGAAGCCCAGGAACTCGCCATCTTCCCAGATGCACACGATCTTAAAGGGCACTAGCAGACGGGTTTCTTCCGCGATTTCAAGGAAGTCACGGGGATTGTAGTTAACAATGTGCACGCCCTTGTCCGGGATCGCCGGCGGCGTGATTCGGCCGGCGTCATAATCCTTGCGGCGTTTAGCTAGCAAGCGCATGCATTCATCAGCGACTAGCAGCAGCAGGAAGTTTAGGCGTTGGGGGGTGATGTTATCAGTGCTAACTTCCAGCAGGCCGCCGGTCTCATCGTGAGTGTAACGAGCAAACCAAAGCGTGTCAGCAAAGGGGGCTGCGAACTCTGCCCAAGTGGTGCCATCGAAGTTAATGAAATCAACGACAGACTTGTCGCGAACGGGGTGCACGCTCCAATAGTCTTCATCCTTGTGGATGCAAGAGTGCAGTACCACGTCGCTTTCAGAATGCAGGGCAGAGACCTGTAGATAAATCGGATAGGTTCCGCCATGTAGAAGCTCGGGAACCCACACGCAGTGAGCCTTTAGCAGGGTGGGGTCTTCTGGCTGTTGACCCGGGAAGCGGAAATCGACCTTAATGTCCCCAGAGGTGACCACGAAAGAGATTTTGGTACCGTCAGTGGCTGTCATGACACAACCATCTTCAGTGTCGGTGCGCTCGAAGCGAAGCTGGTCCTCCAGCATGCCACAAGCCCACTGGTTATATTCCTCTTCCGTTCGTTCGACTGCTGCTTCGTCAAGATAGCGTCGTAATAGATGGTCCATAGGAATTCCCTTTGGCGTTTTATATTTAAAAATGCTTCGGCAAAGTTGCTTGGGTCGCTTCTTGCAGTGTCTCAAGATCCAAAGTAATCAGGTCACCCTCTACTTCGGTTTCAGACTCTGGGTCGAAACGATCCGCACCAACAATGGTTAGTAGGTCCCCACCGGTGGTTCCCAGACGATAGAAAGGCACTTCTTCTGCGTTCGCAGCTGCTTCTACTGCCGGGACTAAACCTTCAGGTACCGCAACAATGCATCTTGCTCCTGATTCAGAGAATAGCACTTCTGCGGTCTGTAAGTTATCTGTTCGGGCTACCGAAGAAAGATCAATGGAAGCACCGACGCCGTAGCGTAGGCAAGAGTCCACTAGGGTCTGAGCTAGACCGCCAGTAGAAAGGTCGTGTGCTGCCTTCAGCAGGGAGCCTTCCTCACTGTTCGAGAGGGCCTGCAAGACTCGACCTAGAGCCATTTCTGCCTGCAGATCAACACGCGGCGGCTGACCACCTAGATGCTGGTGGACTTCCCAAGCCCAAGCGGAGCCGTCGAGTTCAGATTCTGTCTTCCCTAGTAGCAAGACCGCTAGGCCTTCTTCCTTCCAGCCGGAGGGGTTGGCGCGGGTGACGTCATCCATGACACCTAGGACACCAACCACCGGGGTGGGGTTGATGGAAGAATCGGGGCGTCCCTTTTCAGTGCCGGAGGAGTTGTAGAGGGAAACGTTACCGCCGGTGACGGGCACCTTCATTTCCTCACAGGCTTCCGCTAGACCTTCAATGGCCTGCACCAGCTGCCACATGGCATCGGGGTCTTCAGGGGAACCGAAGTTTAGGCAGTCAGTCACGGCTAGGGGCTTGGCCCCGACCGTGCAGACGTTTCGGTAGGATTCAGCCAGTGCCTGCTGGGCTCCGGTGAAGGGGTCCAGCTTGGTGAAACGGCCGTTAGCATCGGTAGAGAGTGCCACGCCGCGACCGGTTTCGGGTACTACGCGAATAACACCGGCATCATCAGGCTGAGCTAGCGCGGTATTACCTTGAACGTAGCGGTCGTACTGGTCGGTAACCCAGTTCTTGGCTGCCTGGTTGGGGCTGGTCACCATCTTTAGCAGGTCACGTTCGATCTCTTCTGCACTTAGGGGCAGAGGTAGGTCGGCAGTGGTGTTGGCATTTAGTTCATCCTGCCAAGCGGGGCGGGCGTAGGGACGATCGTATTCCGGACCCTCATGGGCGACGGTCTTAGGATCGACGTCTACAATGCGGTGGCCGTTATGGTCAATGGTTAGGCGTCCGGTTCCGGTGACCTCACCGATGACGGAGTATTCCACGTCCCACTTTTCCACGATCTGCTTGAATGCTTCAAGGTTTTCGGGGGTGACCACACACATCATGCGTTCCTGGGATTCACTCATTAGGATTTCGCCGGCGGTTAGGGTGGGGTCACGTAGTAGTACGGTTTCTAGGTCGACGTGCATACCGCCGTCACCGTTAGAGGCAAGTTCACTGGTGGCACAGGAGATACCGGCAGCGCCGAGGTCCTGGATGCCTTCAACTACGCCAGAGTGGAATAGTTCGAGGCAGCATTCGATTAGGACCTTTTCCATGAAGGGGTCGCCTACCTGGACGGAGGGTCGCTTGGTGGGCATACCGTCAGTGAAGGTTTCTGAAGCTAGGATCGAGGCACCACCAATGCCATCACCACCGGTGCGGGCACCGAAGAGGATGACATGGTTGCCTGCGCCAGAGGCGTTGGCTAGGTGGATATCTTCATGCTTTAGGACGCCGATGCAGAGGGCGTTAACTAGCGGGTTGCCCTGGTAGGAAGCGTCAAATTCGGTTTCGCCACCGATATTCGGTAGGCCTAGGCAGTTGCCGTAGCCACCCACGCCAGAGACCACACCGTGGACCACGCGAGCTGTATCTGAATGTTCCACATCGCCGAAGCGTAGCTGGTCCATGACTGCTACTGGGCGAGCACCCATTGACATAATGTCGCGAACGATACCACCCACGCCGGTGGCGGCACCCTGGTAGGGCTCTACGAAAGAGGGGTGGTTGTGGGATTCAACCTTGAAGGTAACGGCGTAGCCATCACCAATGTCAACGACGCCAGCATTTTCACCCATGCCAACTAGTAGGTGTTCACGCATTTCATCGGTGGTGTGTTGACCGAACTTACGTAGGTGTTTCTTAGAAGATTTGTAGGAGCAGTGTTCTGACCACATGACGGAATACATGGCCAGTTCCGCATTGGTGGGGCGACGACCAAGAAGATTTTTAATCTCTAAATATTCATCTTCTTTGAGCCCTAGCTCTGCATAGGGCATGGGCTGATCTGCGGTAGCGGCAGCATCAGCAATCGTGTCATAGTTTTCGGCGGAATTTTCCGCTTCGGTGCGGGAGGTGTTTTCTTCAGACCGCTGGGTCATGGTTACTCCATGTTTTGGCCCCAAATGGGGTGTCCTACTATGAATAGCTCCAAGTTTTCAACTGGTCTAGCCAGATACGTTTGAAAGCCTAGTGCCCATTATGTTTTGGACAAGAGTCCGCTACGAGGCTAACTCTACCAGTTTCTTGGAGACTGTGGGAAAAAGGTGGATAGATTAATGCTCACAGTGCTTATCACGTGTTAAAAAAGCAGGTTTTTCACAGGGTTTATCCACAGTTTTCCCCAGGCAATGTGGATATCAACATTTCGAGTGTGCATTTCCGGTCTTTTTTCGCATTAAAGCTGCGCACTTTTTGTCACTTCCGGTCACACAAAGGCCTCAACCCGCTTTTATCGTTGAAATTTCAACATTTAAACCATGTCAACCAGATTTTAAAAGCTCAACTAAACCTCAAGTTAAGGTTGAGGTGATCCGACTTTTCGGCTCTATTTCCCAAAAAAGCACGCGACCTACGCCACTTTTTCATAATTGCTCTCAATAGCACCCACAGTTATACACAAAGAAATCCACAGCCCTTTCCACTACTTCCCCAACCCGGGAATGCAACTGTGAATAGAACTGTGGATAACTATGTAGTTTTTAGTGACTAATCAGCCTAGTAATGACTCCAAGACAGACTTGAACAGGCCTAGACCATCAGTACCAGAACCGGACTCTGGCCCGAAGACATCCTCAACGGCATGTTCCGGGTGCGGCATCAAGCCAACGACGTTACCGGCCTCGTTACACAAACCAGCAATCTGGTTCATGGAACCATTGGGGTCGAAGTCTAGGTAGCGGAAGACAACCTGACCTTCGCCCTCAATCCGTTCTAGCTGTTCGGGGGTAGCCTGGAAGTTACCCTCACCGTTCTTTAGCGGAATCACAATCCGCTGACCCTTCTCAAAGGCGCCGGTCCAGGCAGTCTCGGTACGAACTACCTCTAGGGCCTGGTCACGACAGATGAACTTTTGGTGGTGGTTACGGATCAAGGCACCGGGTAGGAGGTGCGATTCGCAAAGAATCTGGAAACCATTGCAAATACCCAGTACGGGAAGGCCCTTCTTAGCGCCCTCGATGACCGCGCCCATTACCGGGCTCTGGGCCGAAATAGCGCCACAGCGCAGGTAGTCACCATAAGAAAACCCACCGGGTAGCACAACCGCGTCAACACCCTTGACGTCAGAGTCCTTGTGCCAGAGTTCTACCGGTTCAGCACCGGCAATTCGCACCGCACGGGCAGCATCACGGTCATCTAGCGTACCCGGGAAGGTTACAATCCCGATCTTGCTCATAGCAGCTCAGTCCTCCAGGGCGCGCACGGAGACGACGTTTTCAATAATGGGGTTAGAAAGCAGTTCTTCTGCAGCTTTCCGAGCCTGTTCCAGGTGTGCTTCGGTAACTGCACCGTCAACGGTCAGTTCGAAACGCTTACCCTGGCGAACACCTACGAAATCAGTGAAACCTAGACGAGGGAAAGCACCCAAAATGGCTTTACCCTGGGGGTCCAAGATTTCCGGCTTCGGCATAACTTCAACAATGATGACACCCATTTATATCTCCTTGAGGGTTTTAGCTGTACGCAATCGACGGGCTTTAATTGCTCTAGCAGGTCTAACAGTAGCGGGTTTTAGGGGGTTTCTACCATTCAAGTGACTGACCAGTTAATTTCTGGTAGGCCTCAAGGTAGCGTTGGCGGGTCGCCTCAACGACCTCGGCAGGTAGTTCCGGCGGGGTCTGGCCGCTGGCTGAATCCCAGTTACTTTCAGGGGATTTCAGCCAGTCACGCACGAACTGCTTATCGTACGAGGGAGTCGGCTTGCCTTCTTCCCATTCCTCGGCAGACCAGAAACGTGAGGAATCAGGCGTTAAGACTTCGTCGGCTAGGACCAGTGCCGGGGAGGGCTGGACCGCTCCCGGCTGGTCTTCTACCTGCCCGAATTCGAACTTGGTGTCCGCCAGAATAATTCCCCGGGCGGCAGCCAGTTCGCGGGCCGCCGAGTAGATAGCCAATGATTGATCGCGCAGGGCGGCAGCGGTTTCTTCACCAACCATGGCACAAACCTTACGGAAGGAAACGTTCTCATCGTGCTCACCCAGTTCCGCCTTCGCGGCGGGAGTGAAGATCGGTTCGGGCAGTGGGGAAGCTTCCACTAGGCCCTCGGGCAGTTTCACGCCGCAGACCTCGCCGGTACGCTGGTAATCCTTCAGGCCGGTCCCGGTGAGGTAGCCGCGCACGACGCATTCAACCGGCAACATGTGCAACTGTTGGCAAACCATAGCTCGTCCGGCTACGGCCTCGGGCACGTCCAAAGAGACTAGGTGATTGGGGCCCAAGTGAGCTAATTTTTCAAACCACCACAGGGTCAGGGCGGTTAGGACACGACCCTTATCAGGAATCAGGGTGGGCAGGATATGGTCAAAAGCGCTGATTCGGTCTGAGGCCACCACCAGCACGTGACGTGCGGGATCGAAATCCCCACCCGGTAACGGCACATAGAGGTCTCTGACTTTTCCGGAATAAACGTGCTGCCAACCTGGCAGGGTGGGGGCTTCGGACATGGTGGCTTCCTTTCTAGGCGCTCAGCGATTCCCACATGGCGGCCGAGGCCGGGGCCCCGTCCAACCAGGCGATCTTCACCGGTAATCTGCGATATTCATGGACTTCAGGGGCTTCCCAAACATGATGTAAGGTCAGCACATCAACGGGGACATCATAGGGTTTACGGGCTAGCCAATCGATGCACTCACCGTAGGGGCGACGGGCATCCCAAGGGGCCCAAGTCATGTGTTCAGGTAGGGCCGCCAGTAGTTTCTGGGCGGCACGATGATGAGCCTCTACCGGGGAGTCAATGATGACTACCACTAGGGCTGCTTCAGGGTGAGCCTCACGGTACTTGGTGAAGTCAGCGCCGGAACGTAACCGTTCACCCTCGCCCGGAAGGACGGTTTTTGCGCCACCTAGCAGGACGGCAGCTTCCCGGCCCGCGTTCTGGGTGCGGGCCACTAGGCGTTCGGCCATGTCGAGGGCGGCGGTGGCTTCCGGGATTTGCGCTAGGCACAGGACCACCTGGCCGGGGGCCGGCAGGATTGCCGGATCAAAAGCATCGGGATCTAAGGGATCAGTTTCCGATTTTTCTGACTGCGCGTGCCCAGACTTCAGGTCAGCAATAGCCTGGCCTTCCCCAGTTGGCTCACCGCTGCCCGCGGTGACCGAGCGGGGGGTCGAGGTAGCGCCGCCAGAAGCTGCCAAGGTACCAGAAACCGAAAGACCTGCCGGGGCATCCTCGGGCTCTAGGGTCGGCCGAGTGATCTGGGTGGGCTGATACGTGCCGGGCGCTACCGGAGTGTGGGGACGTAGGGGCGCGAAAAGGGAATCACTATTGTCACGAATACTGCGCGCCAGCTGGGTGCCATGCTTAAGCTGCTGGCGGGTAGCCTCAAGCAGCTGCGCTAACTCCTCATCGGTGGGGGCGTTTAGCGGTTCGGAAGCGGCCGAATCAGCTGAAGTCATCAGGTGGATATCCTTTTACAGTGCGCGACGTAGTTGGTTACTCAAAGCCTCTACAGTTTAAGCGAAAACTCTGCTAGTTTTGCCCCACTGCTTCAGCCGCAATATCAGTGCGGTGATGCGAACCGGCCAAGTGAATCTGTTCGACGGCCTGGTAGGCACGTTCGCGGGCCTGGGCTAGGTCTTCACCGACCGCGGTTACGGAAAGCACGCGGCCCCCGTTAGAGACCAACTGTCCCTCTTCATCTAGGGCGGTGCCGGCGTGGATCACGTGCACCCCGGGGATCGCATGGGCGGCATCGAGGCCGGTAATGGGGTCACCCTTCGTGGGGGTGCCGGGGTATCCGGCTGCCGAGATTACGACGGTGACGCTAGCGCCCGGTTCCCATTCAAGGGGGCCGAAGTCGGCTAGTTTGCCGCGGGCGCAAGCATCCAATACCTGGGCTAGCGGGGACTTCAGGAGGCTTAGCACGACCTGGGTTTCCGGGTCGCCGAAGCGGGCGTTAAACTCGACAACGCGCACGCCGTTAGAGGTCAGGGCTAGGCCGCAGTAGAGCAGGCCCACGAAGGGCATCTCGCGCTTAGCTAGTTCGGTAACGACCGGCTGGGCGACGCTCTGAACTACCTGGGCGGGTAGGTCAGCCGGGATCCACGGCAGCGGACTGTAAGCACCCATGCCACCGGTATTGGGGCCTTCACCCTGGTCGTAGATTCGTTTAAAGTCTTGAGCCGGCTGTAGCGGGACCACCGTCTGCCCGTCAGAGAGGCAGAAGAGGGAAACTTCGGGACCGTCTAGATATTCCTCAATGAGGACCTGTCCCCCACCTTCTAGGCAGGCCAGGGCGTGTTCTACCGCGGCGTCACGGTCAGAGGTAACAACTACACCCTTGCCGGCGGCTAGGCCATCGGCCTTAACCACGTAGGGTGCGCCGAACTTATCAAGGGCGGCCTGCACGGCGGCCTCGTCAGTGCAGGTGGCGGCATCGGCGGTGGCTACTTCAGCGGCGGCCATGATTTCTTTGGCAAAAGCCTTGGAGCCCTCCAGCTGGGCGGCAGCCTGGTTGGGGCCGAAGACGGCAATACCAGCTTCACGCAGGACGTCAGCGACACCGGCAACCAGTGGCGCTTCGGGGCCGACGACAACCAGATCAGCGTGTTCACGCTGCGCCAGTTCTAGGACCTGTTGGGGGTCATTGGCGTCGATCGCAACATTGTCGCCTAGTTCTTCAGTGCCCGGATTTCCGGGGGCAACTAGCAGACGAGTAACGGACGGGTCAGCTTTTAGGGCGCGGGCCAGAGCGTGCTCTCGGCCTCCGGATCCAAGGAGTAGAACAATCACGGGACAAGCCTACCCTGTTTGGGGGCTAAATAGCTAGCGTTTAGCAGGCAGCTTTAACTTTTTGTGGGCGCTTTGGTGACGGATTTCGGTGTGGGGGAAGCGACCTCGGCAGGTATTTCGGCAGAGAAGGTTTTATGGTGGTGAGCATGAGCAAACTGGTAGTAGCGGCAGCAATCGTTGACGAACTAAGTAATCCGCAGGTTTTATTGTGTGCACAGCGGTCCTATCCGGCAGAGCTGGCGGGCCGTTGGGAGCTGCCGGGCGGGAAGGTTGAACCGGGCGAGGATCCGGCTGCGGCCCTACACCGGGAGTTAGCCGAAGAGCTGGGCGTGCGCGTGGATTTGGGCCAGGTAGTGCCGGCGCGGATTGCGCAGTTGGATGAGGCGACTCGGCAGGCTTGGCGGGAGCTTTATGCGCAGGGTGGCCGCTACCAGGATCAGGTGGATGGTGATTTTTCTGCGAATCGTCCGCAGGATGCGCAGGAGGCCCGGGATTGGCCGCTGGTTGGCGAGTTGCGGATGCGGGTTTGGCCGGCGCAGTTGATTCCGGCGGGGACGCCTGAGTTGGTTCCGGGTGAGGGCCATCAGGAGCTGCGTTGGGTGCCTTGGGATCAGGTTTTTGACTTGGATTGGTTGCCGGCGGACCTGCCGATTATTGCGGCGATTAGGGATACTTTGCGCCCGGATTTAGCGGACTAAGTACCTTCTTCTGGGCTTTCGTTGACGTTTTTTGCCGAGGGCGCAGGTGAGCTTCGTCTTTTTAGTACCCATAACCTGATTTTTGGGTTTATTATGACACCATATTGTCATTTACATTATGACACTGTGTTGTCAACAAGCTTGGAGGGCGACCGTGCCTAAGATTATCGGTTCCAATCTGGAAGAACACCGCGCGCAAACTCGTAATAAACTCTTCGACGCGCTGGCTCAGCTTCTAGATGAGAAGGGTTTCGAAGCGATCACCATGTCAGAGATTGCCGCCACCGCCCAGATTGGCCGGACCGCGATCTACAATCACTTTGCTGACAAGGAATCCCTACTCTTGGGTTACATCACTGAGGTGACCCGCCAGTACGCAAAGCAGATCTCTGAGGCTCTGGCCCCGATCGAGGACCCGATCGAGCGGATTCGCATGTACGTCGAATCGCAGCTGCGCCTAAACGCCACCACCCACCTGACTACCGGTACTTCGCTCCGTTCGGCAGTGACCCCGGAAACCGCCATGGAGCTTTCTGCGCACGCCACCATTGTGGAAGATATGCTGCGCAGTATTTTGCGTGACGCCATGCGTCAGGGCGTGATTGCGGAGGGCCGCACTGAGACCTTGGTTCGCCTAGTGCACGCCACGTTGACTGCCGGGATTGTCAGCCGTGAACCGCACGATTACGCGGGCACCATCATTGAGACTGAAGAGTTTATTCTGCGCGCTCTAGGTGCAGAAGTTCCGCCTACGGATCGGGCACGCTACCAGGCTTTGGTCGAGGCCGCGAAGCAGGACTTGGAGCAGGCTCGCCCGCAGGCGCGGACTTCTTCGATCTGCCCGGTTGTCCACTAGGTTTTAGTTCCTCAGATACGTTTGACCCCCACTTTTTAGTGGGGGTCTTCGTTTTGCCTTAACAGGGCTTAGCTTTAAGCGTGCAACTAGGCGGGTGGGATCAGACCGGCAAGGGAGTCGAGGACGCCCGCTAGTCTTTCCGCGGGCAGTTGCCCGGGGGCGGATCCTTCAGTTCCCGGTAGGGCCGCGAAGGTGGCGCAGTTGCCGAATAGGTGTCCCACTGCGCGACTGACACTGCCTAGGGGACCCATGGCGATCGCTAGGGTTTCCATGGGGCCATTTTGGTTTCGTGCCAGCACCTGTAGGAGCTGCGCGACCTGGGGCAGGTTGTCCGGCATCACCGCGATCTTGGCAATGTTGACGCCGTTGATGCGGGCTTTGTTGAAGAAGCTGTCCACGTCAGCCATGGGCGGCATTTCTTCCCAGTGGTGCACTGAGAGGATGACGGCCGCTCCCCCGTTTTGGATGGCGGTGATCAGGCCTTGCAGGATGGGTTCGGGCATTTCCGAGTCCCATTCTAGGTCCACGAATTCGCAGTACTTGGCTAGTTCCGCGACGGCTTCTGCGTAATCCCAGAAGTCTAGTTCGCAGTTTCCGCCTTGGCCGGCAGTGCGGATGGTCCCGATGATTGGGGTACTGGCTGCTTCCCGGATTTGGTTGAGCCAGGCGAAGTCACCGTTTTTGATGAGTTCGGGTAGTTCCGCTAGTTGGTCTAGGCGTACTTCGACGGCATCGGCTAGGCCGCGCGCTTGGGCGGCTTGGCTTTGTAGTCCGGCACGGTCGGGGGCGTTGAGGGGAATTAGTAGAGCGCACCCGCGCGGGTTTAGTTCCCGCAGGGTGCGCTCTGAATGTCTTTGATCAGCCATTTAGCTTCGACTGGGCTCAGTTATCCTGAGCTTCGATCTGGGCGCGGACTTCGTCCATGTTTAGGTTCTTGACCTGCTCTAGGACGTCCTTTAGGGCGGCTGCCGGTAGGGCACCGGATTGACGGAAGACCGGGATCTGCTCGCGGAAGACCATCACGGTGGGGATGGAGGAGATGCCGGCGGCAGCGGCGATCTGCTGTTCTTCATCAGTGTTGATCTTGCCGAAGACGACGCCTTCTACCTCGTTAGAGGTGGCTTCGAAGATGGGGCCGAACTGACGGCAAGGACCACACCAGGGTGCCCAGAAGTCGAGGATGACAATGTCGTTTTCGGATAGGGTCTGGTCTAGGTTCTGTTCGTTTAGTTCAACGATGGCCATGAGGGTTCCTCCGTATTGTTTATTTCGGTCATCGGGCCTTTCGGCCGATTAGATCTGATACTAAGGTTAACAGGTTCAGGTGGGACTTTATTCCCCATTGACGTTTTCCCGGTGCTTTTCGGGTCGATTCCGGCAAATTTTGGCGAACCGGACGCGATTTTTAGGAAAGATCAGGACGAATTTTGGGGTTAATCATCCACGCGGGTAAATAGTCGTGGTTTTTCTTGGGGAAAACTATCCATGCCACTATTTTCGTGATTATTAGTCTGCTAGGGTTTACCCATGAGTATTAAAGCCCAAGGTTTAACCCGTTCTTTCGGGGAGGTGCGTGCCCTTAACGGAGTCAATTTAGATTTAGCTCCGGGACGGGTCTACGGCCTGGTCGGACCTAATGGTTCCGGTAAGACCACCCTTCTTCTGATTCTGGCGGGACTATTAGCACCCGATTCAGGTTCGGCCCAGATTAATGGCCATGACATCATGACCGATTCAGCCAATGCCCGCGCGCAGCTAGGTTGGATGCCCGATGACTTCGGCATGTGGGACTCCTTGACCTGCACTGAGATTCTAGAAACTTTTGCGCGTTTCTATCACTTGCCTGAGGCGGTTATCCCCCAGCGGGTTCATGAGCTGCTTGAGATGGCGGGCCTGTTAGAGAAGGCCACAATGCCGGTTTCTTCCCTTTCTAGGGGGCAGAAGCAGCGTCTGGGTTTTGCGCGCGTGATTATTCAGAATCCGGCAGTGCTGCTACTTGATGAGCCCACTAACGGGATGGATCCGCGTTCGCGGATGCGTTTGCGTGACCAGCTTCGGGCTTATGCGCGGGCTGGGGCTACCGTGGTGGTTTCCTCTCACGTGCTCTCTGAGTTGGAGGGCATGATTGATGAGCCCGTCATGATTAATCAGGGTCGGAATGTGGATCTGCCTCAGTCGACTGGGGTGCGTTGGATGGTTCGGGCTTCTAACCCGCAGCAGCTAGCCCAGTGGGCACAGAGCATTGGCTTGGCTTTTGAGTTCCAAATGCACAATGGCCGCGAGTATTTCCTCTGCACTTTGCGTTCAGAAGAGGACGCCCCTAGGTTGCTTCAGGATCTAGCTCAGGCCGGCATTTCGGTACTGGAGTTCCAGGCAGCTACTAACCAGCTTGAGGCTGCATTCTTGAACTTGGAGGGTTCCGATGACTGATATTTGGCTAGTTACTAAGCTGGATCTACGCCAGCGTTTTAGGACCACGAAGTTCAAGTGGGTACTGGGCATTTCCCTAGGTCTAGTGGCCTTTATTTCCCTATTCCCGATCATCACCAGCCCGCAGTATTCCCTAAGCGATGATTTCTTTGGCATCACCATTGGGGCAATCTTCGATACGTCCTACTTCATCTCAGTTGGTATGGCCTCACTTTTGGCTGCGATTTGGGGTGCTTCAGCGATTAACGGTGACCGTAATAACCGCACCCTAGCGGTATTGCAGATTACCCCGATTTCTTCTTCGGCCATTATTTGGGGCAAGATTTTCAGCTCTTGGATCGCCGCCATGATGGTCCCGGCGGTTTCTTTGGTCATCATGTTGCCAACCTTATTTTTGGCGAATTTTGGTTTGATCATTCCGCGAATCACAATGCTGCTGGTCAGTTCGATTGTGGTTTTGACGATCTCAGGCCTAGCCGTTTATACCTCTAGTGTTGCTAAACGAACAGCTGGTTCGCTGGGTATTACCTTTGCGGTCCTATTTGGCTTAATGATCGGCCCGTTGATCATTTCGGCCTACGCAACTTTCATGTCACCGCGCTCTGGGGCCGTCATTGAAACCAGCACCTTGAAGCCTGAATACCGTAGGGCTCTGGACGATCCGGCGAATTCCTCGCTTTCTGAGTCTGAAATGCAGGCACTAAAGCAAGGGGCTCCCTACCCCCGGGAATTCTGTAGGTTTGAAGAGCGTCATTCAGTGGCTCCCTCGATTAACCTCTGGTGGTTGAACGGCATTAACCCGATCCTGCTGTCGGTTGGCCCCTTGGGTATCCCCGTTGAGACTGGTAAAGCTTCCTTGGAGCACATTAACCTTAAGGGTTTTTCTTCGCTGCAGATAATGAACACTACCTACCGCTACTCCACTGCTTTCACCAATAACAGCGACCGAATTTCTTCGGGCGTTTACCCTCATGATTGTGGTGGTGATGGCGTTAAGACGCTTGAGGATCTACAGCCGGCCGGCTTCGTGGTCACCGGAAATCTAATCACTTATGACTGGATCGTTGCCTTGTTCATCTATGTGGGCATGCTTTGGGTCTTTGTCTGGCGTGGTAGTGCCCGGTTGAAGCTGCCTTATAAGAAGCTCCAGCCTGGTGTGCGTATCGCCTGACAGTGACGGTGTCACGGCAAGGCTTACCAGCTAGCTGCTAAGGCGTGGAAAACCGCGCTTTAGTAGAGCGGGTACAGCCCCGAAAGCACACAGAGTCGAATTAGATGTGGGGACTACCGGTTTGGTAGTCCCCACATTGCTTTTAGCTGCAGTATCTCCCTACATGATCCGGCGGCCTTCGAAGGCCCGGGAGAGGGTGATTTCGTCCGCGTATTCTAGGTCCCCGCCGACGGGTAGGCCTAGGGCTAGGCGGCTGGTGGGGATGTTCATGGTTTCCAGCATGCGTGCCAGGTAGGTGGCGGTGGCTTCGCCCTCGATATTGGGGTCGGTGGCGATGACGATTTCTTTGACTTCTGAGTTTTGCAGTCGGGCCAGCAACTGGCGGATGCGTAGCTGTTCGGGGCCGATCCCGCGGATGGGGTCAATGGCTCCGCCTAGGACGTGGTACAGGCCGCGGTAGGCGTGGGTGCGTTCGATGGCTTGTACGTCGGGGGCTTGTTCGATGACGCAGATGGTGCTTTGGTCGCGTCGGGGGTCTAGGCAGATGCTGCACTGTTCCCCTTCGGCTAGGTTGCCGCAGGTTTCGCAGTGTTTGACGCGGGTTTTGACGGCGGCTAGGGCGGCGCGGAGTCGTTCTACGTCCTCGGTTTCGGCTTCCATAATGTGGAAGGCGATGCGTTGGGCGGATTTGGGTCCGACTCCGGGTAGTTGGCCTAGTTCGTCGATTAGGTCTTGGATGGCGCCTTCGTACACGCTATTTATCCCTCAATGCTTTCTTTGATCACCGTTGCCCCTAGGACTTCGGCAACTACTTTGACTCCGGCCAGTTCGGTTTCACCGGTGTATTCTTCGTCGAACTCTGAAGGCATGTCAGCGTCGTCGAAGGTGAAGTCTTGGGCTTCTTGCTGTTGGTGAATGGTTTCGATTTGGCGGGCGGTCTGTTCGATCCGTTCCTTCCAGGACAGTTCACTGCCCGCGCTGCCGCTTAGGCTGGCGACGGTCCCGAAGGCGGGGGCGGCAGTGTTGGTGGCGGCCGGGTTGGTAGTGCCTAGGCTGCCCGGGCTGCTGGGTGCCGCCGAGGTGGCGGGTTCGGGGGTTAGCGGTTCTTCGTCCTCGTCATCGTCGAAGTCGCAGTAGGCGTCGGCGTCCTGGGGTTCTTCCGGGTCAGCGGGTTCAGTTCCCGGGGTGGCTGCGGCGGGCGCGACCGCTTCCCAGGCTGTTTCCGAGGCAGTGTCCTGGTTGGCAGCCTTAATAGTTTCGGCTTCTTGTTCGGGTTCCGCTGCTGGGCCGGACTGGGCTTCCGCCGTGGTTTCCGCCGCGGCTGGGCCCTGGCTTTCAGCCTGGTTCTGGGCCGGGGTTTCCGCTTGGTTTTGTGCGGGTTCCGGGTTGGCGTGTAGGCCTTGTCCGGGTACGGCTACGGGTCCCCAACCGTCTAGGAAGGGGTCGTCCTCGGGGATTTCAGGCTGCGGGGGTGTTACGGGCGCAGCGGGTTCTGGGGTGGCTGCGCGAGTTTCGGGGGCCGCGAGCCCCTCAGCTTTTTTTGGTGCTTCGGGGGCTGAAGCCTGGGGTCCCCCTGCCGGAGCAGCAGGTTCCGGGGTGGCTACTTTCGGGGTGGCTGCTTCTGGGGCGGCCATGGCGTCAGAGACTAGCTGGGCGACCTGGTTTTCAGTGGCGACGCGGATCTTGACGGGGTGCTGCAGTTGGTTTTCGATAATCGGCACTAGGTCCGGCAGGTAGCGACGGTTGGCCATCTCGATCTGACCTTCGCTCTGGATGATCAGGTACTGGAAACCGTCGCCGGCTAGCGGGCCGGGGCGTAGGCACTGGTCAATGAACTGCAGTAGTAAGCGGCTCTTGTTTTCGGCGGTGGCGCGGATCTGGTCCCAGGCGGCAGCTAGCTCCTTGCGGCGATCTGCGGGCGTGGGCGGGACCGCCGGGGCGGCGGGCTCTGGCGTTGCCGGGCTGGCAGCCGGCTCATTGCCCTGTTCGGCAGGTTGCTCCGGGGTTTCCGAGGGTGCCGGGCTGGCCGGGGACTCAGCCGAAACGGGGGCCTCAGGGGCGGCAGTGGCAGACGGAGCTTCCACCTCGGGTTCTTCCTGCGCGTCCTTCACGTCGGCCGGGCCGGCGGGGTTCGCTTCAGGGTCAGATTCTAGGGTGACCGGTTCCGCGGCGGTTTCAGATTCGGCCTGCTCTTCCACGATCTCTTCCGGAGTGGCCACGGTGGATTCCTTGGTGGCCTGAGCAATGGCTTCTACCTGCGGGCTGGACGGGGTTTCCTCAGGTTCTTCGATCTTAGTTTCGGAAACCTGCGGGGCCGCACTTTCGGAAGGTTTAGCTTCGGTTGCCGGTTCCTGAGCCGGCGCCGGTGCGGGGGCAGCCGCCTCCGTTTCCTTAGCGGTCTGTTCCTTAGGGGCTTCCTGGGCGCTCATCCGGCCGGTCATGGCCAGTACTTGGTGCATGGCAGAGTTCCCGCCAGTGGCTCCAGCTCCACCAGCCGCGGGGGCAGCTGCAGCCGCATTACCGGGGGCCGAGGTTGCGCCGGCACCCATACCAGCACCACCGGCCGCACTTGGCGCTGACTCACCCGACACCGGAGCACCCACTACCGGAGCCTCAGCAGTACCTGCCGCTTCCCCCTGTCCTAGCTGCACGGCCGGCGAGGGGCTAGCCCCCGTAGCCATAAGAATGCGGGCCAACAGTAGTTCCAACAGCAAGCGAGGGCTGGTAGCCCCGTTCATGGTGGTAAAAGCTTCCGCGGTCAGATCGGCAGCACGGGATAGGCGAGCCCCACCAAAAGCAGCAGCCTGACGCTTCATTAGTTCCAGCTGGTCAGAGGGCAGCGCCGCGAAGATACTGTCAGCACGCTCCCCCGCGACCGCCAGGATCACCAGGTCGCGTAGTCGCTGCAGTAGGTCTTCCACGAATCGACGCGGGTCATGCCCGGAACCAACCAGGGACTCAACGGCCTGGAAAGCCTGCGGTCCGTTACGTTCAGCTAGGGCGTTAATGGTGGCCTCCATGAGGCCCTCGTCGGTGAAACCAAGTAGGGAAACGGCCCGCTGGTAGGTGACGGTACCTTCCTCGGCCCCGGCCATGAGCTGGTCTAGGACGGAGAGGGAGTCACGGACGGACCCGCCACCGGCACGCATAACTAGGGGCAGCACGCCATCCTCGACGTGAATATTTTCAGACTCGCACAGCTGGTTCAGGTACTTGCCCATGGTGTCGGGCGGAACCAGGCGGAAGGGATAGTGGTGGGTACGCGAACGGATGGTCCCCAGGACCTTATCGGGTTCGGTGGTCGCGAAGACGAACTTAATGTGCGGCGGGGGTTCTTCCACCAGTTTCAGTAGGGCGTTGAAGCCCTGCGGGGTGACCATGTGGGCCTCGTCCAGGATGAACACCTTGTAGCGGTCGCGGACGGGCGCGAAGCTGGCGCGTTCACGTAGGTCACGAGCATCATCGACACCATTGTGGCTGGCGGCGTCGATTTCGACGACGTCTAGGGAGCCAGGTCCGCCGGTCGCTAGTTCCACACAAGAGGGGCACTTACCGCAAGGGGTGTCGGTGGGGCCTTCAACGCAGTTTAGGCAGCGGGCCAGGATTCGAGCCGAGGTGGTTTTGCCGCACCCGCGCGGGCCGGAGAACAGGTACGCGTGGTTGATTCGCCCGGATTTTAGGGCGGCCTGGAGGGGCTGCGTTACGTGTTCTTGCCCGATTACTTCTTCGAAGGTTTGGGGCCGGTAGCGTCGGTATAGTGCGGTACTCATGGGATAACTTTAACGGTCTTCAGTGGTGCCTTGCAGGGCGGGCACGTGAAGTTCGCGCACTGCGGCCAAAGCTGCTTGGGCTAGCAGGGCGTGACCGGCTGGGTTGGGGTGGATCCGATCATTGTGGTGGAACTGGGGTAGCCCACCGGTGGCCCCAATTAGGGCCCGGGTGAAGGTCAGTCCTAGTTCTTGGCACTGCTGTTCTAGGTAGTCCACTAGGGCTAGGGATCGCTCCCCTAGTTGGGTTCCCGGGTAGTACATGCTGATCAGGGTGGGCTGGCCGTTTCGGGCCTCAGCGATCTGCGTGAGTTGCTCGTGGACGGCCGCGAAGACCTGCGGGGCGTAATCCCGCATGAGGGGGACGTCGTTGACGCCTAGGCAGACCATCAGCAGGTCCGCTTTGGGGGCCTGTTTGAGCATGTTTTGTTGAATCAGCTCGATGGTGTCAGGCCCGACCGGGGGCTGCGCTAGGTAGCCTAGGCCGTCAATGGCGTAGTTGAGTTCTTGCGCGCCCAGCAGGTTCGCCAGGATGCTACTGAAGCGGGTATCGGGGCTGCCGCCGCGTAGGTAACCGCTAACTATAGAGTCTCCGTAGAAAACTATCTGGGGCTGCGTCATTGGACTCCTTGGGGTTTTTATTCCCAGACACCCGCGGGGATTTCACCGCGAGTATTGGGACGCTGAATAGCGTGGTAGATCGGGTCTTTACCAGCCTTGGACTGGCCGTAGAAGTCCTTGAGGGCATCTAGTACCCAGGGGACTAGGACCACGATTACGACCAGGTTGATGATCGCCCCAATACCTAGGGCCACGTCCGCTAGGGACCAGACGAAGGGTAGCGGGAAGACGGTACCGGTGAAGGTGGCGATGGTGACGACCACGGCAAAGAGGCGACGGGCCACTAGGTGCTGGTCGGCTTTACCGCCGGCCTGTTCGACTAGGTAGTCGACGTTTACTTGGCCGTATGAGTAGCAGCCTAGGACGGTAGAGAACACTAGGACTAGCAGCAGGATTTCCATGGGCCAGCCGGTCCAGGTGCCTAGGTGTTCCGCTAGGGCACTCTGGGTTAGGGAGGCACCCTGTTCGCTTAGGTCCACGCCGGGCTGGTAGGTGTTGGTGGCCATGATGATCAGGAAGCCGGTGGCGGAACAGACCAGGATGGTGTCCACGAAAACGCCGAAGGCTTGAATGTAGCCCTGACGGACGGGATGGGCGACGGTGGCGGTACCGGCGGCGTTGGGGACGGAACCTAGACCGGCCTCGTTAGAGAAGACCCCACGGCGGGTACCATTCAGGATGGCAGCCAGAATGCCGCCACCGATTCCGGCCATGGCCTGGTTGGTACCGAAGGCACCACCGATGATCTGAGAAAAGACGGTGGGGATTTCGCGGTAGTTGAGCACTAGGACCACGATCGCGGCGGCCACGTAAACCAGGGCCATGATGGGTGCCAGCCAAGAGGTCACTTTGGCGACGGACTTGAGGCCGCCGATGACGACCGGCGCGGTTAGTAGGGCCAGGATTAGGCCGGTAACCCAGTGCGGGACCTGGTGGGAGCTGGCCACCATGTCGGCGACGGTATTGGACTGGACCATGACCACGCAGATACCTACGGAGAACAGGATAAGGACGGCGAAGAAGGCGCCTAGTTTGGGTAGGCGTAGGCCGTTTTTGATGTAGTAGGCGGGGCCGCCTCGGAAGGTGCCGTCAGCGTCTTTTTCTTTGAAGATCTGGGCTAGGGTGGATTCGACGAAGCTGGAGGCCATGCCCACTAGGGCGACGATCCACATCCAGAATAGGGAGCCGGGGCCGCCGGCGACTAGTGCCAGGGCCACGCCGGAGATATTACCTACGCCCACGCGGGAGGCTAGGCCTACGGTGAAGGCTTGGAAGGATGAGATGCCGTCGATTTTTTCGTTGGCGGCTTCGGGGTTGTCTTTATTTCCGGAGCGGACTACGGACTGCCAGAGCAGCTTGGGGTGCATGAATTGCACGCCTTTGGTGACGACAGTCAGGATTAGTCCGACGCCTACTAGCAGGGCAACTAGGATGTAGAGGTACATCCAGTAGTTAATCAGGTCGATGATCCCCATTTAGAGTCTCCCGTGGCACTGTGTTGACGCAGTCCGTTCAGATTGCGCTGGTGATGGGCAGTGCATGTGTTCTGGACGCTGGTGGTGGCAGCGTATGCGGTTCTGGATACTAAGAATCCCCGCGTACCCGGCAGAGCGCCCTTATCCTTGCTGCATTTCTGCCCTGGGGAGGTTCGTGCGATACCGTCACGCGAGGATCCGCGCACTATTATACATAGGATCTGCCCGTTCTGAGGTCGTTTTGTTCCTTTCCCCCGCCGAGGGTGCGCTATTTTTTGGGCTTTTTCGCTTAGGTACTAGGTTTTTGGTTTTCTTCCTTGCCAGTAATGCGGCCAATTTAACTATCTGTGATTAGACGTGAGGAAAATCTTCCGGTATAGTCTTTCTTTGTCTTAGGAGGATTCGCCTAGTGGCCTATGGCGCACGCTTGGAAAGCGTGTTGGGTGCAAGCCCTCGGGGGTTCGAATCCCCCATCCTCCGCAGATAACCCCGGTATTCGTTGGAATACCGGGGTTTTTATTATTTCCACGCAAGATATATTTGCTTTTATAAAAGCCAATACACTATAGAATTTGCATCGTTAATTTGAAACTAAACATTGAGTTTTTAACACGGTTCCCTTTCTGTTGGAAAGATAATCACAGCTAAACTATCCTAAAAATATGAATTTGAAGATTCGTTCATTCGCACTTGCTACTATTGCAATTTCTCTTTCATTAGCTGGATGCGGGGCCGACAAAGATAATGGAACAAATAGTCCTAGAGCAACCACTCAACTAAGCGACGGCGACCAAAGAGCATGCAATCTAGTCACCACTGTAATTAAGGGTTCGCAAGAGATCCAGACACTCGCTCAAAAAGCCATTGATGGTACCGATCGGGACATGAATAACTTAATGGGCAAGTTAGACAGCATGCGTACAAGCGCAACAAATGCCAGCAAGTACGCCACAGATTCAATCTTGTCAACAGACACCGGCAATACCGCGGAGGCTTTAACTGGAATTATTGAATCAATAACTGACTCACACGGTTCGTATCTCTTTGAAAAGTATAGTCAAGAATTCCGTAGCTCGATTCAAAGTGCCAATGATCGTTGCGGTCAACTGCGCAATAAATGAAATTAGCTACGTTCGCAAAGACCTAGGCAGCATGCATTAGAATCATTAACCTTTCCAAACTCATGGCTTATTCATTAAATAATTGGAAAGACCATGCAGTTACCCCTACGGAATTAAGGATTCTATCGTTCCAGCCAATATTTCACCCACTGCCGATGCGCTAACATCTGCTCCCCATGCCACGCACTGTCTAGCGAACCGTTTCCAAAGATTAAATAGCCCTTCTCGCTTTGCTGAATCTTCCTGCTGCTCGGATAAAAGCATGAGTAACATTGTAAAAATTCCCATAACTTTAAATAACACTTCATGAAGAGCTATATAATTTAATGATTCTGGCTCAATATCGACAACGAGCTCAAGTCCTCTTTTTACCTCGATATTTAGAATTCGGAAGAGATAATTAGAATACTTTTCTAGTCCATCCGCTAAAACAAGAAGTTCCTCAAAGGAAGCACGTAAGTCATCGATTTCCTCCCTACTCAAATAATGAGGAAGCGGAATAATCCTACCTAAATTTTCTTCAGCAGCTTCGACAGATCTCAAAACATATCGGTCAAATTTGAATGTAGTTCGTCCAAAAAAGCGCGGTAAGTAATCTTTGAGTAAATCCTTGCAGATTGTTAAATCAGTTTCACAGTTATCAGCGCCCTCTAGTTCTCGAACAGCATCACTAACCTGCAGAGCAAACGACGTGGCATAACTTTGTACTTCGTCAATACAGTTGCTACTGTCAACACCCGTAAACTCTACAAACGAATTCCATTCTCGCATTAGACTTAAAAGCTTTGTAACAGAGTTAACCATTAAAACCCTCATCCCTTCCAGGCAAAACCTGAGCTAAAACTAAATTAAAAATGGCTTAGATATAACTAGGTTTTCTTCACTACTCATACTAGAGGCAGAATTCAAACAGTGATCAACACCCATCCTACGTACTTTGTTAGTATCACTATGTTTTATTGCACCCTACTGTTTCAGAATCTATAAGCAAAAGAAAATCGGAGCAGCTAGGTTAAGAAATGCTGTCAAGATCAAAGAGCAGCATTAGAACCACTTCGATTACCACCACATAAACAGCGGCGTAGAGGGATTGCATGCCGGGCAGGATAAAGGCATAAGCCAACTGGAAGATCAGAACCCCCAGAATAAAGTCAACGACCACCGCTAGGGCTTTACGCTGGACATACATTTCGACCATTCGGTCTAAGAAATCTGACACCCCCACCTGAAGCAGGAAGCCAATAATGGTGGATGCAAAGAAGATTACCCCAAACCCAAAGGTCAGATTAAGCCCATGGAATTGCCACAGCACCCAAAGGGCCACCGCGGAAAGTGCCAGCGGCAAGACCAGCATCAGGGCAATACTGATCGCAATCCCTAGGGCATCAGTTGCGCCCTTTAAAAAATTCTTCCGAAGATTTTCAAACATAATGAATTCGACCGTCTAATTCATGAACAAGTTAAAATTCCCTAGCCTACATCATGTGCCTTACCATGAGCGCATAAACAGGACACAACCTACGCCACACTCATAGCCTGTGGTGACCACATTTATATATCGATCGCACTACACTATTAAAACTGAACACCACGACGCGGCGAAGAATTAACCTAAAAGTAGTCGGAGCGGCTCGAGATTTAGAGCCCTAGCGCTTTTGCTTTAGCAGCGGCAAACTCTTCATCGGTAAGGATACCCTGCGAGTGTAATTCAGCAAGCTTCTCAATATCAGTTCCTGCAGAACTTCCCTCGCCTGTGGGCTGATGTTGGGCAGCGAGAGCATCATTAATAGCATCAACCAATGCTTCAGCTTCTTCCTTATGCTTATGCCATAGGATTACAGCGTTTTCATCCTGCGCTGCAGCTTTAGTACGCTGCCCTTTAAGAGCTACCTTTTCAGACAATTCACCAGAAACACTAAACTGAATAAAACCATTCACTAAGCGCGACGGCGGCTTGTACTGTACCGCTGCAATCTGGTGCAAGTGTAGGACTTTACTAGACCGACCCTGGGAAGCACGAGCCATGAAACCCTCACGAGTAATAGTTACTTTCTGGCCATCAAAATCGATCTGACCATTAACTCCTTTAAAGAACATTTAAACTCCTCTATCCTTCGTTGTTTTTCAGAAACCCTTCGTGCAGCTTGAACACTACTCAGAGTCATATCAAGTGCGGCTGCGATCGTGCCGGGGACGCCTTCGCAGATAATCCCAGCATAGGCGTATTCGACTCGGGCAAGAAATAGACCTGCCGCAATTTCGTCAGCTTTAGTCTCGATTTTCCTGTATCGAGTACCATCATTCACGGCATAACCTAGCTCGCGTGCGAGCCTGCACCGATACAGGTATTTCCACCTCTATTCATTCAGGCAGACAGTATGATGCATAATTCCATTCTCGCCAAGATGCTATTGTCAGATTCTTGGCAAAGCACTCCGGGCACTGAACAGCTATCACTTTCGCGTAGATTCCAGAAGAATAATTGAGATAAATAATCATACCCTTGGAACATTCGTATTATTTATTCTTCACTACCCCGAAGAGGCAATTGGTTATCAATCTCCAACTACAGGTAGAGATACAGCGACAGTAAGGGGTTTCTTCAAGCCCTTGCAAGAAACCAAAAGCCGACTCGGATATAGCATTCTAGATCTTAAATCTACTTTGGGTGTCCACTCTCCATACTTTCCCATCCCGAATGTTAAAAACTCCCCTGGATAAAGATCAGTTGGCTCATTGGGAAAACGCTCGATCGGATATTCCCAGCCCTCGGGGAAAAATCCGGGGGACAAGAAAATCTCGATTCCAATTGCGGGTTTACTACCAGTATTCTTTAGAATCCATGTTTTCTCAGGAAAAACCGCTTTCTTGGCTTGATAAATTTCAAACGCATATTTCGGTTTTGCAGAGTTCTTCGAATTTTTCCAGTTCCAATAAAAATTTCCTCCGCCGGAAAGAACTGCGACGATTAAAGCCCACCAAGCATGATCTGTGTACCAACTCATACGCAAATAATATATCCAATAGAGCCGCACACCGAGTATTCCTACCGAAAAACATACACCCGTTCTGGAAAAGTTAGGACACAATAAAAGATTCTTAGTTGAACCCTTGCTTCTGACGACACATCGAGATTATCGAACGCGTGCAAGCAAATAGGCTCAACTAAGTAAGTCCTATTACTGAATAGCTTTTCAAATGTGACCCAAAGTGGATGTCGTAACTATTACTAAAGTGTCCACATAGTTCAAAAACTCTTCTTCGTAACCCCTCGAAATCGCTCAGGCTACGTCCGAAGTACGTTTAAACTTACAGGTCACCCAGGGGGTCTACGAAAGGGCCGCCCATGTGCACGGGCAGATCCTTAGCGGTCCAAGTGGCAGTCAAACCATCCAAGGGTAGGTCTTTAGCTTCGGGGACTTCGCGCTCCCCGGCCGCATCCCAAACCACCAGCAAGGTCGAACCCGAACCCGAAATGGTCACGCCCAGAGCGCCCTGACCCAGAATGCGGGCGCGGATCTCTGCTAGGTCCGAAATTAGGCGCCCTCGGTAAGGCTCATGGATCCGGTCAGAAAGGGCGGCGGACACGACCTCGGCATCGCCGGCCCCAAAAGCGTGGGATAGGACCACGGCGCGGGACAGACTGTAGACCGCATCCGGGATGGGTAGGCGCTCTGGTAGGACCGCGCGACTCTG
Organism: Boudabousia liubingyangii; assembly: GCF_001907245.1. GTDB lineage: Bacteria > Actinomycetota > Actinomycetes > Actinomycetales > Actinomycetaceae > Boudabousia > Boudabousia liubingyangii. The sequence continues at coordinate 85,450 of NZ_MQSU01000003.1, read as the reverse complement.
GTCCGGGATGACCGTAAAGTCCGGGATCAGGGCAGTGAAGAAGAAGCGGCGGTCTAGGTCCAGCTGGTAGGCGTAAACGTCAGTGCCCTCGCGGAAACTGGCGGTCATGCCACCGAAGAGGGCCGGGGCCACGTTATCTGGGTGCCCCTCTAGGGTCGCGCAGATTTCGAAGAGTTCCTGCGGGGTAAGCGGGTTACCGGCCATGTGGTTCGCGGCGGTTGCCCCACCAACGAAGAGCGCGGCGGAAGAACCCAGGCCGCGGCCGTTGGGGATTTCCGCGTCGAACTTGACCTGTAGCTGGCCGGGGTCCGGTAGTCCGCGTTCGATAATGACTTCGCGGGTGGCGTTGAAGGCTCGCCAGAATAGGTTATCGGGGCCGGCGTAGGTGCGTTCCACCCCGGTGATTTCAAAGTTTTGGGCGGGAGTGCAGTCGAAACGGTTGTATAGACCCAGGGCGATGCCTAGGCAGTCAAAGCCGGGTCCTAGGTTGGCGCTGGTGGCCGGGACCGTCACCCGGAATGGTTCAACCTGTGGGCGGTCAGTGGTTTCCACTAGCTGCTGGGACATCGAATCACTCCTATTTATGTTTTCTTTTCCAGCTATCTTAAGGTTTCAGCTGCCTTAGCTGCGTTACACGGTGGGCAAGTTTTCTGCTTTCGAGTATCGTGCCTAAGCCCTAGTCACGTCAAGGCCGCCGATGTGCTGGAGCCACTCCCCTGCTACTGAAAATCTGCCCAGTCAATAAAGAAACTGGTCACATAGGACTGGATACCCAATTCTTTTTTCACCCAAATGGGATAGCATCTACCGCAGTCACCAAAGACTTCCCTAGTTAAGGGGATCCAATGAACAGTTAAGGCGCCAGCCCCAAAGGGTAGGCGCCTTAACTAATAAACCTAGTGAACCATTATCTGACCAGCAGGACTCAACTCTGCGTGGCGACCAGCGCCCCGGTTCAGTGCGGGTGGGTTAGCTCTTCGAGCAGTCCCTTAATTTCCCAGCGTAGCTCTTCCAACATCTGACGGATCTGCGGGATATCCCGGCCATCGGTTGTGGCCATCTCCCAGTGATAAGTGGGCTTGTCGCTTTCCACGTTAGTGCTTAGGTTAATGATGTGGGTGGCGTACTTGGTTAGGTCGTCCCCCAAAAATAGGGGCGTAACCTCGGTCAGGTCTAGGCCATCCTCGGCCAGAATGGTGGCGACGGTACCGTCTAGTTCGTTTAGTTGCGGGTCAGTGTAGGCCGCGAAAGCTTCTACGCCTTCCTTATTGGCAGCGCGCACAAACAGTGCCGCAATGGCCGCATTCGTGCCGCCCTTAGAGATGAAAAGCAGAGTCTTAGTGTCCATGTACTGATTCTACCGGACAGCGCGCCGATTTTATAGCCTCCACCACAGGGGTCGAGCACTTCCTGCTTTAAGGGACTTGCCGCCAAGGGCTCCAAGTTTCCGGGTAAACCTTACCCAGTTCATCCACCTTGATTTCCTGCAGTTTAGCCTGCGTTGAACCGCCTCCACAAAGTCAGCACACGCAAAGGCAAATAAAGGACGAGGAGGCCCCCGCACTTTGCACGCAAGCACCCGGAAAGGTGCCGGCGCGTCTTGGTGGGAGGCGTCCTCGGGAAAAAGAATCTACGCTCAGGCGTGACGGTTACGGTAAGCCTCAGAGTCGAGGTCCGCACCAGCCGGGGCGGAAGCCGGGCTAGCGGCCTCTAGGCGAGTGCCACGAACCTTAGATACCCAACGCATGACGTGGTAGATGACAATCGCGCAGGCAGAACCAATGGCGATACCTTCGAACTTTGCGCCCCCAATGGTGAGGGAGTAGTTCGCGATGGCCACAATCATGGAAACCGCGGCGGTGTTTAGGTTTACCGGGTCAGCGAAGTCCACGCGGTTCTGAACCCAGATGCGGACGCCCAGCATGCCGATCATGCCGTAGAGGACGGTCGCGGCCCCACCCAGCACGCCGGCGGGGATGGTCGCGATGATGGCACCGAACTTGGGGAACATGGATAGGCCCAGGGCGGTAATCGCAGCCACCACGTAAGCAGCGGTGGAGTAAACGCGGGTAGCGGCCATAACGCCAATGTTTTCCGCGTAGGTGGTGGTACCGGAACCGCCACCGGTACCGGCTAGGACGGTGGATAGACCGTCGGCGAATAGTGCGCGGCCGGTGACGTCGTCTAGGTTTTCGCCGGTCATGGCGGACACGGACTTAACGTGGCCGACGTTTTCTGCGATTAGGACTAGGACGACGGGGATGAACAGACCCAGGGTGGAGGGGTCGAAGGCCGGGGCGTGGAAAGCCGGGAGGCCCACGATCGGGGCGTTGCTGATCGCTTCGAAGTTAACTTCGCCCTGGATCATGGCGGCCACGTAACCGATGAGCACGCCGATCAGGATGGACAGGCGGCCAATGATGCCCTTGAACAGGACGGTGATCAGCAGGATGGAGACGATGGTGATAACCGCGGTGACGGGGGCTTTCTGGACGGAACCCCAGGCGGCGGGGGCCAGGTTGAAGCCGATTAGGGCCACGATCGCGCCGGTCACTACCGGGGGCATGAGCTTGTCGATCCAGCCGGCTCCGGCGAAGTGCACGATGATGCCGATGACCGCTAGGGTCAGGCCGACGGAGATAATGCCACCCTGGGCTAGGGCCTGCTTGTGGGAGTCTAACGGGACGCCGCCGTCAATGACGTAGCCGGTGACGGCCCCGATGGGGGCTAGTAGCGCGAAGCTGGAGCCTAGGTATGAGGGTAGGCGCCCGGCGGTGATCAGGATGAACAGGAGGGTGCCCACGCCGGTGAAGAATAGGGTGGTGGACGGGTCGAAGCCGGTCAGTAGGGGCACTAGGAAGGTGGCGCCGAACATGGCGATCACGTGCTGTAGGCCAATACCGATGGTGAGCGGCCAGGCTAGGCGCTCTGAGGGAAGTACTACTTCGCCGGGGCCGATTTTGCGGCCATCGCCGTGTAGGTTCCAAGAGAAGGGGTGTGAGGGTTTAGGGGAGGCGGCCATTGGATTCCTTTCCGATAAGGGCTGCATCGCCCCCGGGATCCGGCTCTTTATGGGGACTTACCGGGCGACCTCGTCATTCCCGAGGGCGCGGGCAGGCTGTCCCAAGTTGGCGCCTTTTCTAAGGGCGACACGTCACTGCATGTCATTAACCTCAGGAAGCATTGTAGCGGCCTGCGGGTCAATACACTAATCGCAGCAGTGTGGATTTAGGCAAATGTGCTTTGGTGGGCATAAAATGCCTCTTAAGGACAGTGATGTCGCTGTTCGTTACTGTATTCGCGGCCCGTTTTGGCCCCAGAGTTAAAGGACTCCCCCATGATTGCAACTACTACCGACCATGTTGAAGGCCAGGTTATTACTCGGTACCTAGGTTTGGTTTCTGGCGAGGTCGTTTCCGGCATTAACGCGCTGCGTGACCTGGGCGCGGGCATGCGTAATATTTTTGGTGGTCGTTCGGCTGGCTATGAGGATGAGGTCATCCAGGCTCGCGAGTCCGCGATTGGTGAGATGGTGGAGCGCGCCCAGCAGGTGGGTGCGAACGCGATTGTGGGCGTGAGGATTGACTACACGGGTTTGAGCAATGGCACGATGATCATGGTCAACGTGACTGGTACTGCCGTGCAGACTATGCCCGCTTCCGCTCAGTAAGAGTCGGCCAAAACACTTATTTTTCGCCTTTTATTGCCTATCTAACATACAAGGTGCCCGATCACACAGGGGTTTAGTGAGCCTTGCCCTTGCAATATTTTATGACACATTGTCACAATAGTTGTGTTATTAAATATTGGAGGCAAAATGTTCCTGGCGTTACGCGAAATTAAGCGCAACAAAAAACACTTCGGCCTAATCACGGCCGTTATTACCCTAGTAGGAATCCTAGTATTCTTCCTTACCGGCCTAGCCGTCGGTCTGATGACCATCATGTCCCAGGGCATTAGCGCTTGGGATGCTGACCATATCGCGCTGGCTGAAAACTCTAACGACTCCGTTCAGGCTTCAATCATCCCCATCACCGACGCCCGCAAAGTTACCGCGGACAAGGTTTCCTTGATTGGCCTTTCCCCTTTAACTCTAGAAAAGTCTTCCGACGAGCAGGTCACCACCTTCGCTTTCGGTATGGCTCCTGATTCTTTCACCGCCCCAAAGGTTACTGAGGGCCGCATGTACGCCGACCCACACGAGGTTGTCGCAAACGACTCCCTCAAGCAGGACGGTTACGAACTGGGCTCCACCATTAAGACCACCCAGTCTGACGAGGACCTGAAGATCGTGGGCTTCACCCACAATATGACCTACAGTTCCTACCCGATCGTTTACATGGACATTCCCGATTGGCAGACCACCGGCATTCAGTACAAGAACGCCGTTTCCGCAATCGCCACTAAGGGCACCCCGGACCAGAACGGTCTAGATGGCGCGAAGGTGAAGGCTGAAACCAGCAAGGAATTCATTGACAATATCCCCGGCGTGAAGGCTCAGAACCTAACCTTCGCACTAATGGTGGGCGCTTTGATTGTGGTTTCTGCCGTCATTTTGGGCGTCTTCGTTTACGTCCTTACCCTGCAAAAGCGTCGCCTGTTTGGCGTCATGAAGGCGCAGGGTATTGGCAATGGCACGATCGGCATGTCCGTTATGTGGCAGACCGCGATCCTTTCGATTTTCGGTTCCGTCTTGGCCGTCGCCATTACTTTGGGTACCGCCGCCGCTATGCCCGAGGGCGTACCTTTCTCTGTCCCGTGGATGCTGTTCGGCATTATTGGGGCCGTCATGGTGGTCTTCAGCCTGATTGGCGCTGCCTTCTCTGTCATCTCTGCTACCCGTATCGATCCGCTAATCGCGCTGAAGTGAGGTTATTAAAATGAATATCGATCCTAACCACATTCCTTCCCGTCGCGAACTACGGGTCCAAGAGGAAGCCGAAAAGGCCCGTGCAGAAGCACAAGCCACTACCGAAAACCAGGTAGAGGAAAGCCCTGCAGAAGCCACCCAGGAAGCTCCGGTAGCAGAAGCTACGGAAACTGAAACTGCCCCCTTGGCAGAAAAAGAAGCGGAAGCGGCCTCGGCAGAAGAAAGCGCCCCAGAAGCCGCCGAAAAGGACTCTGAGGACAGCTCTGAAAAGGGCGAAATCATCGTGGAAATGAAGGGCATTTACAAGGACTTCACCCAGGGTGACGAAACCATTCACGCCCTAAAGCCCACTGATTTCACCGCCCGCAAGGGTGAGTTCATTGCGTTGATCGGCCCGTCCGGTTCTGGCAAGTCCACCATGCTGACCATCATTGGCGGTCTACAGACCCCCACCGGTGGCACCATCAAGGTGGGTGGCCGCGACCTGAGCGAACTAAGCGATAAGCAGCGCGCGAAGGCTCGTCTGGATGAGATTGGCTTCATCCTGCAGTCCGCTAACCTGGTCCCCTTCTTGACCGTGAACGAACAGCTTGACCTGTACGATCGCGTCGCAAAGACCAAGAACCAGCCCGGTCACACTCAGAAGGACCGCGACGAACTGTTTGAATCCTTGGGCATCTTGAAGCTCAAGAACAAGTACAAGTCGGACCTGTCCGGTGGTGAAAAGCAGCGTGCCGCGATTGCTCGCGCCCTGTACGCCACCCCCAGCGTGATCCTCGCGGACGAACCGACCGCCGCCCTTGACTCCAAGAAGGCCTTCGCGGTCGCTGAGCTACTACGTGAACAGGCGAAGGTACACGATACCTGCATCATCATGGTGACCCACGATGAGCGCCTAATCGACCACGTGGACGCGGTCTACCGCATGGAAGACGGCGAACTAACCAAGGCTAAGTAAGCGGTTTACTAATAAGTACAGCGCGCTAACTAGGCTGCACAGCAAAGGGCTCCAACCAGAACGGTTGGAGCCCTTAAGCTATTTGCGACCTAACAGGCCTCAGTCTTCGTCTTCCTCGTCCTCAGGGACGATGATTTCGGTGACGGGCGGTAGGTAGTAGTAGGCGCCGGTGTCAGCGTGGGAGAAGCGGGTGAGCGCGTCACGCGGGCCCCCGTCCAGGCCGGCCATGCGTTCGAGCATGGTCTGCATGATTTCCTTCTTCGCGGCCACACCAATAAACATGGTGCCGTGTTCTTTAGCGCCACCGAAAGCGGTGTTGCGACGCAGGATGTCGCCCACGTCTTCCTGGTCGTTACGGGCTACGTGGGAGTTTTCCGGACGGTCCTCTAGTTCAACGTCAGTGTCCTTGGTGCGGCCCATGACCGCTTCCTGCTCTTCCTGGCTTAGGCCTTCCCAGGCTTCAACCTCGTGCGGCCACTTCTGAACTAGCAAGACTGAACCGCCAGTTTCCGGATCCTGAATGATTTCGGGGATCTGGGCGGGGGCCGGGTTTTCGGTGCCATCAACGAAACCGGTTAGGTCACGGTTGTGCTGGTAGACCCAGCCGTCGGTGGAGTCAACTAGCTCAAAGTATTCGGCAACGGCATTGGATAGGTCGCGGGAAACATCGAAGACGGAATCCTGCTGCGCGCCCTGTACCCACAGGATCAGGTCGTGCTGGGTGGCGGGCATGGTGAAGCCGTCGGGACCAACGATGTCCTGATTGTAGCCGGTTAGGCCCTTAATGGCGGGGCGGCCTAGGCGGGCCCACAGTTCGGGGCGGAAACCAATAACGACCTGCGCACCGGCAATGGGGGTAGTGCCACCCACGGCTTCGAGGGCGGTCATGACGGCGCTTAGGCGGTCTTTTTTGCCCGCTTCAGTGAGGTCGTATTCAAGGTAAGAATTTCGCGGGGTGCCAATAGCTAGGACACCGGATTGTACAGCTTGGTAACTCATAAAATCCATTGTAGATTAACGTGCATTCATAGACTAGAATGTTAGTTATGAGATACCTCCTCATAGATGCGGAGCCATCAGAATCAAACCAAGCACTCTTGCCACCATATTATGTTTGAATATGACTTTCGCCGGACCGGTCGAGCACTGCGCTCTGCTTTACCTAAAAGGTTTTCGGTCTTAATATTCTTGATAATTCTTAGTGCTCTTAGCTATGTAATAAGAGCAAAAGGGCTAGCGGCTTTTGGAGCTAACCCACGATTAGATACTTGGCCACTTTATTTTGGTGCAGCTTTCTTAATCATAGAAGCTCTAGTAGATTTCCTGATTAGGGATCAGATGCTAGTTTTCACCAACCAATACACCCAGTATCTATATCAACGTTTACAGTCTCAACACGCTAAGCCTGGACACGGAGATCATGCTGAACAACTAGTATACAAATTCCAGAACTGGCAAGTTTCGGGGATACCTGAGACCTATATATCATTACTGCAGGGCACAATTGTAGGTAGCTTAGTGCTGGTTAGCGTTATCGTATTTGACCCGATTATTGGAATCCTTATCGCTACAGCGATAGCTTCACGCGCACTACTCACTAAAAGCACAAAACCAGAAGAAACAACACTATCTTCAGTCGAAGACTTGCCGCCCGCATCTCTTAGAACTCTAATTCTAGATCCGCAAAACAGTGCTTCTATACGAACCGATGGGGTTAGCAGCTGGCTGCTGCAAAGATACAAGAATGCGCACCGTAAAGAAATCGAGCGGCTTGAAAAAACTGAAAAACGCTGGCGAAAACGAGAGCTCAAACGGTTTCCAATAATATTCCTGCCCAGCATTATCATCATCGCAGGAATTATCTTCCGACACCAAGATCCGAATATTACCTCACTAGCCTTATTCGAACTCCAGGCACTACCAGCATTTCAGGGGATTTTCGTGCTGCCAGGCGGCGTATTAGCAGCTTGTCACGTTCACAATCAGTGCCTAGACGAAATGCCTATTCCTGTCACTCAGGGATCCTCAAATAGGAAAGCCCTCAAGATGGGTCTAGAAATACGTCATATTAGTAGCCCTTCAGAATACTTACCGTCTGTATGGGCAGAACAACTTGAATATACCTATCCCGGAAGTAACACCCCAGCCTTAAAGGTAACCGAACTTGAAATCTCGGGAGTTAGTAGTATTGCGATCGTAGGCGAAAACGGTGCTGGGAAAAGCACCCTTGCCAATCTGCTAGCTGGCACTATTACCCCTACTAAAGGCAAAATCCAAGGACTAGATAATCTCCAAACCACCATGCTCAGTCAGGATTTTTTCAAACTTCCACTAACTCTTATTGAAAACATCACCCTCAATAACGAAGCCAATACTGATCCAGTACTGCTTGAAAAAGCAATCATTTGGGCAGATTTGAAACCCCTTCTAGCGACTCTTCCTAACGGAATCAAGACATGTCTAAATCCCGGACTTAGCGACCTAGAAGCTCCCCAGCTTTCCGGTGGACAATGGCAACGCATCGCCCTAGCCCGCACCTACTATCATGCGCGAAAAAACAAAGCGGATCTAATAATCCTCGACGAACCCACTTCCTCACTCGATGCAGAAATAGCCGCAAAGTTTCCCGAAAAAATCAGTGAACTTACCACACCTACAATCATTCTTACGCACCGCATGAATTTAGCCACCCAATGTCAACACGTTATCGCCCTCCACGAAGGCAAAATAGTTGAACAGGGCTCACCCAAAGATCTCCTAGCTAACCCTAACGGATACGTGAGAACACTCCACGATACACAAGCCCGGAGCTACCATGTCCGTTAGATCCCTACAGCTAAGCAGCTTAGTTAGCCATCCGGTAAATCAGATACGCCTGTACCTAAAATTCATGGCTTCGGCAGTCCGTTTATTTCCAAAACTAACCCTACTCACTTTATTTAGCTCTTGCGGATATCTTTTCCAAGCTTTAGTTCCTGCCCTAGTCCCCCTGCTTCTTAAAGAAATTGGCCAAGGAATCTCCCCCTCGCTTGTTGCGTATGCCCTGGTGCTCGCCATAGCAAGTAGTGGGACTTGGTTCTTCTTTATCTTTGGAATCAGTGCCAAATACCGACTCCGTGTTCGACTAGGGTCTAGGTGGGATTACGAGGTTGCGGACCTGATAAATAAGCAACCTCGGCTAGACTTCCAAAATCACCCAGAGTATCAAAAAACCATGGCGCAATTAAGAGTCAAAGAAGGTGAAATATCAACCATTTGGGCAAGCAGTATTCGACTGCTTGAAAGCCTAATTGTTCCTTTTGGATCACTACTTGCCACACTCGCCTTTACCCCCTCCGCCTGGTATCTTTTCCTACCCGCCACCTTGTGCGTGCTGACCGGCCTCTCGGATCTGCACTGGACTCAACAAGAAATACTTCAAGCCGCTAGTCCTGGCGCGCAACTCCGAGCCAGCCAAATTCTTTGGGCGAACGACTCTAACCGCAAACAATTACAACTACTTGGCGCCACCCAATGGTTCGAAGAGACACTGAAAAAACAAGCATCTGAACTTACCTTGCCTGCACGACGCTACGGAATCTACAGCAATCTAACTTTTGTTGTTACCCAGTTACTTTACCTAGGAACTCTAATTCTCCTACTAATAAACGAAACTGGACGTGCAAACCCTACCGCGGGAATCAGCGCTCTGCTCATGGCTTCAGGGATAATCTTCGGATCAATGCTGGGGCTACGTGAAAACCTTAGTGAAGTCGCCCGCGTAACCACCTTAGTTGGTCTCTACACCAACCTCTTCAAGTGCCTCCACCAAAACCAAACAGAACCAGCACACCAGCTACAACCGCCTTTAGAAAAACTCGAATTAAAGAACCTTTCCTACCAATACCCGGGGCATGAAGTCCCGGCCCTTAATGACTTAAGCTTTACAATCGAGGCTGGTGAAACGATCGCCCTCGTCGGCGAAAATGGCAGCGGAAAAACCACTCTTTTAAAGATTCTGCTTGGACTTTACCAACCTACCAGCGGTCGTCTTCTGGCCCATTATTCAGGCGGAACTTTGGCAGAAAACCCTGCCGCTAATGATCAAGCAACCGGCACTCACCAAGGCTCACCGTACTATCGGGTCAGTCTCCTAGAAGAAATCCAAGCAGGTGCGGGCTCTATTGAAGGACAGCTAAAAGGCAGTTATGAAACTGCCAAACAAGCTGCCGTCCAATACGGACTAGATTGCGAACTCAGAAAGCGCGGAACACAAAAGCTAGGAGGCCATTCGCAGCTATCTGGTGGGCAAAAACAAAAACTTGCCCTAGCCCGAGCGGATCTAGGACTACCCGCTCCCATTATTTTCTTCGATGAACCCGGAGCGGCCCTAGATCCATTAGCTGAGACGGAAGTAATGAATCATACGTTAACCATGGCCAAAGCATCACAGGATATTGCCATATTCGTAACTCACCGCCTCTCATACGCACTGCAAGCAGATCGAGTATTCATCCTAGAAAAAGGTAAGTTAGTAGAGCAAGGTACCCCTCCAGATCTCTTAGAGAGTTCTGGACGTTTCGCACACCTATACGCCTTGCAGAGCAAAGGCTATTGAAAACTTTCCCAACTTCGAGGCGAAAATCAAATAAGTATCCACCTAGGGTCCTAACAAACCTAAATTTGCTATCACAGAATGATAATAGTTATCATTTATTGGTTGATAATCATTCTCATGGGGGACAAACGTGAATCGCAAAGCTACCGGCCACCTGCGTACCTCACGCTCCCTACCAATTCTTCTTGTCAGCATCATCGTGATCTTTCTGGCACTACTTTTGATCCCCTTTTCCAGCTCAGAAAGTCACGCCAAAACCAAACCACAAATTGTCACTTCCACCAGCATCATTGCTGATATTGCAAAGAATATTGCCGGTGACCGCGCCAAAGTCGTGGCTTTAGTCCCCCCGGGCGCCGACCCTCACAGTTACGAACCGACCCTGCGCGATATTCGCGAAGTCGCCTACGCGGACGCGGCCTTCACCAACTACATGATGCTCGAAGAGCACGCCCTGATTAAGGCCATCGACACGAACCTTCCCCCGGGAGCCCCCAATATCGCCCTAGCCGAGGACGCCGCCAAATACTCCGCCGAAATCATCCCCCTAGTCGAGGACGCCTCCCTAGACACCGTCTGGCTGGGCTTACGTGTCCGCGGGGAAGGTAAGGCTTTTGGTGCTAACCGCAGTTCTGAGGCCACCATTACGGCCACCAAAATTACCGGCCCCGGGGAGCTGAGCGGCTACCTGACCGGCACCTTCGGCCAGCCCCAAATCTACTTCCAAAGCGCTGACGGCGTGGACGCCAAAGACACCGCCACCCTGCCGCTAGATGCACACACCCACATGTCCTGGGCCTTTAGCAAACCGGGCATTTACACGGTAGATTTCGCGGCCGCCCTACACGTTAAACCCGGTAGCGGTAACCAGAACCCCACCGCCGGGGAAGCACCCGCCGGCACCGCGACCGTCACCTTCGTAGTGGGTACCGACCCGGCCAAAATGACCCAGTTTAAAGGCAAAACCGTGATCGATGGTGGTCACGTGGATATTACTGCCGACGTTGATAAGAACCGCCTGACCCTGTTCAGCGACCCCAAGGGCGGCGGCGAGTACACCCAAAAGGATCTAGACCCGGCCCAAGCAGTGATTTATGTGCCCACCAAGGCGCTGCAGACCATCCCGGGTGATCCTTCCTTCCGCTTCCTAGGCCGCCCCGGCACTGAGATCTACCTGCTAGCACAGGCGGTCCTAGGCAAACACGTTCACGGTGAGATCGATCCGCACCTCTGGCACGACGTCCGCAATGCGAAAGCCTACGCGAAGTCCATCCGTGACACCCTCATCCAGGTGGACCCCGCCGGGGCCGCCACCTATTCGGCAAATACCGAAAAGTACCTGCAGCAGTTGGACCAGATCGACCAGTACGTGCGCACCCAAATCAATATGATCCCCCCGGGCCGCCGCACCCTGGTCACTACCCACGACGCCTACGGGTACCTGGCCCACGCCTACGGCCTGAAGATCGCCGGTTTCGTCACCCAGAACCCGGGCACAGAGCCCTCAGTCGCGGACCGGGTTCGTTTGGCCCGCACCATGCGGGACGAGGGCGTGCCCGCCGTCTTCCTAGAACCCTACCTGGCCTCCCGCAATACCGAACTAATGCAGGTCGCGCAGGATGCCGGCGCTAAGGTGTGCCCCATCTACTCAGACACCCTGGACGAAAAAGTCCCCACCTACCTTGACCTGATGCGTTTTAACGCTGACTCCCTTCGACGCTGCCTAGGGTCATAGCCCCCACCCAGCCAGCACCCCTGTTTTGCCGCCCTGGAAAGGAAAAGAACGAATGAAACGACTGAACTTTAAGCGAGCGATCACCGCCGTCGCCGGTACGCTCCTGCTGCTCACTCCCCTGACCAGCGCTCCCCTAGCCTTGGCGGAACCGGGCGACGACCCCCTCAAGCAGACCGTTAACGAGGACGAAGCCTACAGCACGGACCCCGTCACCATCACCCAGGGTCACATGGATATTGGCCCGCGCGTCATCGACGGCAAGTTCCAGCTGGCGGTCCGGGACGACAGTAAAGAAACCCCCGTTTGGCGTGACCCGTCCTCGGTAGTCCTAGAACTGGGCCAGGCCGCCCACCTCACCGTCCCCGAAAACGGCCAGTATGACTTCACCGGCGCTAAGGGTGGCCAGAAAGTCTACGTGGTTCCCCAATCCCAGATCGCCCAGGTCCCGTGGCTGGGCTGGAACACCCAGTCCCCAGAGGTCACCAAGCTGCTAAACCGGGGCGTGAACCTGACCTTCCTAGGTGCCCAGGGACCGGGCAATGTCAATGTTTACCTAGAGTCCGGGAACTTCTCAAAGCCGGTCCAACTGTGGGATAAGCGTGACCCCAAGCCGCAGAGCATCTGGGTGGACCTCAATACTCACACGCACGCCAACTGGGTCTTTACCGAACCGGGCGTCTACCAGCTGGCCCTAGGGATTGCCGGCACCGATACCGCCGGAAAGGTCTACCAGGCCTCCACAGTCCTCAAGTTCGCGGTGGGTGTGCCCGCAGATCAGGCCCGTAATGCGAAATGGGAGGGCGAAGTGCCAGCAGTGCCTGCCCCCTCGGCGGCGCTAGCAAGTAGCGGCAGTAACCAGCCCGCCCCGCAGGCAGAAGCCAGCGCCGAAGGTAACGGCCCGGCCGGAAGCAATCAGGCCGGCGCGAGTGCGGAAAAGCCCGCCCAGCCAGCCGCCACTCCCGCAGCCAACCAAAACCAGGGCGGACAAGCCAACCCGGCTCAGCCTCAGCCAGCTGAAAGCGGCTCAGGCCTGAACTGGCTGCTAATCGGATTCGCCGGGGCCGGGGCCCTAGTCCTGATTGCCGGCGTACTGGTCTACACCTCCAAGTCCAAGTCTGCACGGGAAGCCGCAAAGGCAGAGGTAGAAGCTGAAGCCGGCTCCGGCAGCGCAGAAAAATAGCCACCAAAGTACCCCGCTAGCGGGATAGGGAAAAGTTTTGAAAGACACCGTATTAGAAATCCAAGACCTGTCGGTTAACCTCTCTAACCGGCAGATCCTCAAGGGCGTGAACCTGCAGTGCCAGCAAGGTGAACTGCTGGGCCTACTGGGGCCCAACGGGGCCGGTAAAACCACCCTGCTGCGCACCATGATGGGACTGATTCCAGCTGCCGCCGGCCAGATCAGCGTGCTGGGGAAAACCGGCAATAAAGCCGCGGACCTAATCGGTTACGTCCCGCAGCGGCAGGATGTGGCCTGGGATTTCCCGATTAACGTCGGTGGGCTGGTCATGCAGGGGCTGACTCGTCAGCTGGGCTGGCTGCGCACTCCCGGCACGAAGCACTGGAAGGCCGTCTACCGGGCACTAGAGCGCGTGAAAATGCGGGAGTTTGCTGAACGCCCCATCCAGGAGCTCTCTGGTGGTCAGCGTCAGCGCATCCTGATTGCGCGCGCCCTGGTTACCGACCCGGCACTACTGGTTCTAGATGAGCCTTTTACCGGCTTGGATATGCCCACGCAGGAACTCTTAACGGTCCTTTTTGGGGAACTCACTAATGGGGGCACTAGCCTACTGATGACCACGCACGACCTGAACCATGCCCTGGTCACCTGTGACCGGGTGGCCCTGCTGCGTGGGACCGTGATCGCCGAAGGTACCCCCAGCCAGTTGACCGACCCGCAGCCGTGGATGGAAACCTTTGAGGTTTCTGCTCAGAGCCCCCTGATTAAGCAGTTGGGAATGGTGCTATGTTAAGTCCTTACGATTTCATTCAAGACCTTTTCAACCCGATCCTGTCCTTCCTACCCAGGGCACTGATCGTCGCGATCCTAGCGGCCATTATTTGCGGTGTGATTGGCACGCACGTGGTGCTGCGCGGCATGGCCTTCATTGGGGACGCGGTGGCGCACTCGGTCTTCCCGGGGCTAGCAGTGGCTTTCGTCCTGCAGGGTTCTCTGATTGTAGGCGGACTAGTAGCGGGCACGATTACCGCAATCTTGGTGGCTTTCTTCTCTCAGAATCGACGCATTAAAGAAGACACCGTAATCGGTATTTTCTTTGCCGCGGCCTTCGCTTTGGGCCTAGTGGTTATGTCCCTAGCACCCGGCTATTCCGGTTCCCTACAGTCCTTCCTGTTTGGCTCGATTACGGGTGTGTCCCGCTCAGATATTGTCACTGTGAGTGTGGCCGGGGTGCTGGTAATTGCCCTGACCCTACTGTTCAACAAGGAACTAGTGGCAGTGTCACTGGATCGGGAAATGGCCCGCGTCTTGCGCCTGCCAGTCCTGGCCCTAGATATTCTGCTGTACTTCATGGTCACCATTGCGGTGGTCATGTCGATCCACACGATCGGCAATATCTTGGTCCTGGCACTGCTGGTGACCCCGGCGGCCACGGCCCGCCTGCTAACTGACCGGCTGGGCGTGATGATGACTATGGCCGCAGGGATCGGGGCACTTTCTGCCCTACTGGGTGTCTACCTGTCTTGGTCGCTGAATATTCCTACGGGTGCCACCATTGTGCTGGTGGCTACCGTGATCTTCCTATTCGCGTGGATCTTTGCGCCGAAGCACGGCCTACTAGGTAAGGGACAGGCCGCCTAAAGCGGCAGCTTCGATGATCTACTAAAGGCGGCTGCCATCATCAGGGCGCTGCCTAGGCCAATACTGATTCCGCCGACCACGTCAGCGAACCAGTGCACCCCTAGGTAAAGCCGTGAAAAAGCAATCAGGCCAACTATTACAGCCGCCAGTGCCCAGGTCCATAAGACCGCAGTTTTCCTTAGCAGCACATGTACCGTCAGGACCACTGCCACACTAAAAATCAGGGCCGCCACGGCACTGGAATGCCCGGAAGGGTACGAATAGTTGCGCGCTTTGACTAGCTGATGCGCTAACGGGGGACGCGCTAACTCTACGGCCCCCTTCAAAAAATGGGTCATGGCCGCCGCCAGCAGGCAGGTTGCCACCACGTAAAGGGCATCAATCCAGCGTTTGGACAGATACCACGCCAAGCCGGCCCCCAAAGCGGTAATCAGCACCGCCCACCAGGGGTTAAACAGGGTGGTAAGAATAGTCAGGATGAAGGTGTAGCCGGGGGTGCGGCGGTCAATCAGGCTGGCCCAGATTTCCTCATTCGAGGCCTGCACCGGGTGCCACTGCACCAGTTCCCCAAGGCCAATCGCAAAGGCCCACAGCACGACCCCCGCTGCTAGGTAAGCCCAGCTCCAGCGGCGGTATGCAGCTAGTTTCTGCTTCCTGCGCGCCTGGGCCAGCTGCAGTTCAATCTGATCGCTAGGATCAGTGCCCATTTCCGTCATGTCAGAAGTCTGCCCGGTCATTGGACCTCAGTGAGCGAAGCAATCCAATCATTAGCAGCTTCAAAAGCCTGATCGCTGGTGCCCGGCAGAACCTTCACCTCATGCCCAGAAGCAGACTCATAAGAGCCCAAGAACTTCACCTGCGGGCAAGTGCGGTGCAGGCCCACTAGGGCAGCCTGAACGCGCTGCTCAAGGATGTGGCCCTCAATGTCAAGGCTGAACTCGTAGGCACCCAGCGGGCCGCCAGCGGGACGGGATTCAATGCGGGAGAGGTTCACGCCGCGGGCAGAGAACTGCTCCAGCATGCTCAGTAGCGCACCGGCCTCGTTATCGGGGAGGCGCACCTGCAGGGTGGTCTTATCGGCACCGGTCACCGCGGGCAGCACGCCCGGCTTAGCGACCATGACGAAACGGGTGACCGCCTGGGAGTTATCGGCAATCCCGGAAGCTAGGGTTTCTAGCCCTTCCGAGGCCGCCGCGACCCGGTTACACAGGGCTGCCTCGAACCCGGGGTAACGGTCCCCGGTTAGTAGTTCCGCGGCAGCAGCGGTAGAAGTGGCCGGCACGTGAGAGGCGCCGGGGAAGTTTTCAGCTACCCAGTTACGACACTGAGCCCACGCGTGCGGGTGCGTACCGACGCGCTTGACCTGTTCGGCCTTCACGCCCTTACGGACCACTAGGCAAAAGTCGATCGGGATCACGGTTTCGGCAATAATCCGCAGGTTTCCGGTGCGAGCCAGCGCATCAAGGGAGGCGTTAACGCCACCTTCGACCGAGTTCTCAATCGGAATGACCGCCCGGTCAGCTTCCCCACTGGCTACCTTCTTGAGCGCGGTCGGGACGTCTAGGCAGGGTAGGCCTTCGGCGTCCAGTTCGAACTTCTTGGCTAGGTCGCGCAGGGCCAGTTCCGTAAAGGTGCCCTGTGGTCCTAGATAGGCGATCTTCACGGACTGGGATGATTGAGCTTCGGTAGTCATGGATTCTAGTTTTCTGTGTTGGGGGTGATTTTGCGGCTATAGCGCCACATAGCCCAGACCACGTCACGGTATTGCGCTAGGCGGTGACGCCAGCCGGGGAATTCGTCATTGTAGTGCTGAACCTGGCAGGGGATTTCTTCGACCGTAAAGCCGGCCTTGAGCAGTTTGATGGTCATACCCACCTCAACGCCCCAGCCGTAGGCAACCGGCAGGACCTGCGCGGCGGCCTCGGGGGAAAGACAGCGCTGCCCAGAGAGGGGCTGCTGGAATTTCTTCCCCGTGGCGCGGTAGATGGAGCGGGCCGCCATGCGGGTGACGAAGCCTCGTCCCCCACTGGTGGCCTCTCCCGGGGAGTCCGCAATGGCCATTCCCAGCCCGTCCTTAACGGCGGTGATAAGGGGAATTAGTTCCAGGGCGGACTCGCCAAGGTCAGCGTCAAGGAAAAGCAGCATGCGTCCTCGGCCCTGTTCCGGGTCGCGCATCTGGGCGACCTTAATCCCGGTTTCTAGGGCCGAGTGCTTTCCGCGGTTAACGGGGTGGCGAACCACGACAGCACCGGCCGCGCGGGCCACTTCCTGAGTGTCGTCTTGGGAACCGTCATCAATCACGATTACCAGATCGGCATTGGGGAAGACTCGGCACGCGCGCACGGTCGAGCCAATCACGTCCGCCTCGTTCAAGGCGGGAATAATGATGGCTACCTGCTGTGAATAATCCTGTTCCTCCAAGGTTCAGGTCCGCTTTGCCGGTTTCTAGCGCAGGGAAATCTGGCGGGAAACCAAGCCAGCGCGGGCGCGACGCTCTTCGTCAGTGAGGGATTCGCTGACCTTCAGAGCAGCCTGGAGGCGCTTTTCGAACTCGGCGGCACCCTTTTCAAGGTCGGCTGCTTCGGTGCGTTCTTCCATTTCGAAGACCGGCACTAGCAGACCGCAGGTGCGGAAGGCGCCAATGAAGCGGGTGCCTTCACCGAGGTTGGCTTCGTCCTTGACCTTTAGGCGGGCTAGGGCGTCAAAGACCTTGTTTTCGTCTTCGAGGCGGACCCAGCGGACGAAGTCGTGGTTCATGCGGCACCAGAAGGCGCTTTCAGTGCCGGGGACCTGGACGGAGGGGATGGCTTCTTCAGCGGCACGCTTGAGGGCGTCCTGAACTTCGGGGTCCTCTAGTTTTTCGGGTTCGACCCAGAAATCGAAGCTTTCCGTGATGGCGAATTCTGCGTCGGTGGTTTCGATCACTTCTTGCAGTTTCGGGCCGGCTTCACGGATGTCGAAGTTCTCTAGCGGCTGGCCGGGCTCTAGTTCTAGTAGGGCCTTGAGGACCGATCCGGCGTCGTGTGAGTAGTCACCGGTGTTGGCGTTGGAGCGTAGTGCCACCAGCGGGACACCGTCGGCGCGACGGAAACCTAGAGAGCCTTCCGGAAGGTAGGAAACTAGCAGAGCTTCAACGTTTCCGTACTCTTTAGTGGTCTTAACTTTTAGATAACCTGAGGGGATGAAATCCCGTAGGGCCACCAGTTGAGCTTCGAAGGGAAGTCCTTCGAAGGGGCGGGCCACGAAGGGGATCGGGGCGCGCTTTACTTTGGCGGCTTTTTTGGCGATGTTTTTACGACTTGCTTTACCCATGGCACTAAGAATACACATTCGCGGCTAGTCCGCAGGGCTTAATCGGGGCTTTTCAGGTAGTGTGTCAGATAGTAAAAATACTGTCCCGTCCCTTACAGGAAGGTTTTTTAGTTATGGCTACCCCTCATATTGCTGCTGAAAAGGGCGATTTCGCGCCTGCCGTTTTGATGCCGGGTGACCCGTTGCGCGCCAAGCGCATTGCGGAACTGCTCATGCCCGATGCTAAGCAGGTTAACTCTGTCCGCGGCATGCTAGGTTTCACCGGTACCGTTAACGGTCAGCCCCTGTCCGTGATGGGTTCTGGTATGGGCCAGCCCTCCATCACCATTTACGCTACTGAACTATTCAGCCAGTTTGGTGTTGAGCGCATTATCCGCGTGGGTACCGCTGGTGGTATTGCCCCGCAGGTTCAGGTTGGTGACGCGATCGTCGCCATGGGTTCTCACACTGACTCGGCCATGAACACTCACCGCATCCCCGGCGTGCACTTCAGCGCCGTTGCTGACTTCGGTCTAACCCGCGCGGCAGTTGACGCCGCTCCGGCTGATCAGAAGGTTCACGTGGGTACCGTGATTTCTCGTGACCACTTCTACCTAACCCCGGAAGGCCAGGTTGAAAACCTAGCCAAGTACGGCGTCCTCGGCGTGGAAATGGAATCTGCCGCCCTATACGGTGTCGCTGCCGAATTCGGTAAGCAGGCGCTAACCGTGCTGACCGTTTCCGATCACCTGTTGGATCACTCCAAGGACATGAGCGCTGAGGATCGTGAAACCAAGTTCCACACCGCTCTACAGATGGCTGTGGCTGCTGCTCTGAGCTGACCCTATGGCCGAAAAGGTGAATGTCCTGCGGTCGTCCATGACGATCGCAGCTGGAACCATGACTTCCCGAGTCTTGGGTTTTATTCGGGGAGCCTTGTTCATTGCGGTCCTGGGTGCCGTTGGCGTCCAGGACTCCTTCCAGGTAGCTAATAACCTACCGAACCTCATGTATGGCCTGTTGGCCGGTTCGGTAATCTCTGCGGTCCTACTGCCGGAAATCGTGCGCGCCTTTAAGCGCAGTGATGGCGGTAAAGACTATGTGGACCGGCTACTGACCTTCACCTTCGTGACCCTGCTGGCTATCACCGTCGTTTTGACGCTGGCTGCCAATGTGGTCGTTTATGCCACCAGCCCCATGCTGTCACCGGCAGTTAAGGGCCTGGCAATTACCTGGTCTTACTGGTTCATGCCGCAGATTTTCTTCTACGGCATGCAATCAGTCCTGGGTCAGGTTTTAAATGCTCGCGGGCATTTCTGGGAGGCCGCCTGGTCCCCCGTTTTGAACAATGTGGTGTCCATTCTGGGCCTGTTCTACTACGTGTGGTTATTCGGTTGGGCCCCGAAGGGCTACTACGATCCGGCTGATTTCACCTACACGCAGATGATGGTGATCGCCATCCCCACCACCCTGGGGATTGTGCTGCAGGGCGTGTCTTTGATTTGGCCGTTGAAGAAGGCTGGCTACACGTGGAACTTCAAGTGGGGTTTCCGCGGTTATGGTCTGGGACGGGCTTTCCGGATTGCCATGTGGACCATGTTCTCTGCGATCACTTTCATGCTTTCCACCATCGTGGTACAGATTCTGGCCTCAGGAGCGGAAGCTTACGGTCACGCACATGAGGTGATTGTGGCCGGCCCGGCAGCCCGCGCGAATGCGACCACCATCTTCATGCTGCCGCACTCGGTGATTACCGCTTCGGTGGCCACGGCCCTCTTTGCGCAGATCGCCACCTACGCCGCCGCTGGCGAGGGCAGCAAGGTACGAGAAGTACTAGAAATCTACCTGCACAAGATCGCGCAGATTACCGTTTTCTTTGCCATCTGCATGGTGGTCTTCGCCGTCCCGATCATGCAGGCTTACGCCGCTAGCCGTGGTTCTGCAGAAATCGCCTCTTATGCGGCGGTCCTGCGGGCTTTTGCCCCGCGCCTAGTGTTCATGGCGCTGTTCATTGTGGAAGTTGACGTCCTACTTTCCTATGGCCGAGCCAAGCAGGCCTTCTACGGTTACCTGATTAAAGCCCTGGCCCTGGTCTTCATCTGCGGTTCGGTGGCCCTGTTTGCTTCCGCCGCTAACTGGGTGGTTTACTCGGCCGCCGCCGAATCCGCCTCCTTCCTGGTGGGCGCAGCAGTCCTCTATTACGAGGTCGACAAGATCCTTCCGGGGAAGACCACCGACTTGGTTGTGCGCAACCTCTTGGGCACCCTGATTGCTGCCGTCCCGGCCGCCCTGGTGGGTTCGATTTTCATGTACTTTGCCGGCGAGTTCACCGTTGGTCGTACCGGTTACGTCCTACTCTTTGCCCTGATTAAGGGTGCGATTGGTGGCCTGCTGGTACTACTCACCTTCCTGGGTGGCCTGTGGATTATTGGTGACCGGGAAGCTTTTGCGAACCTCAAGAAGTTGGGGGCTCGTTTCGGTTTGGTTAAGAGAGGCTAAGTCCAGTGACTAACCGCCGTGTTGGCCGCCGCCGGGAATCCCGCTCCCGTCTTTCAACCCTCGTGCTAACTGGTTTGCTACTAGGTTCCCTGTCCCTGGGTGCCTGCTCTGTCCTACCCACTAAGCCCGGCACCAAGGCGGGTAATTCGGCTCAGCCTACGTCCGCCCCCTCGGCCACGGGAAGTGCGGAAGGGACCCCAGAGGACGCGAAGTTCCTGCAGTGGACGGAAGCGAATGACACTGCCGGGCAGCTGGGCGGTGACCTGACGGTTAACACCCCGTATATCAACGAAAAAACCATCAACGCTCCCCTAAAAACCGGGGGGATCATTTACCCCGAGGGCTGGCAGCCCATGGTCATGGCCCCCACGGTGATGGTGCTGCTTTCTTCTGATTCGACCCACCTCTTGGGGGTTTCCCTGGAGGACGGTTCCGAACTGTGGCGGTACGACACGAAGGCTAGCTGGCCGATTCGGGAAGTGACCGTTTTTGACGGCAAGGTGGTGACCTCAACCGGTCACGTGGTGGACCTAAATACCGGTGAGCCGGCCAGCCTGCCAGGAATTACCTTCCCGCCGGACACTGAGGTGCACCTGCATACCTCCCGTGATCAAAAGTCCCTGTTTGTTTCGATCCCCTTGGAAAAGGGCTTCCAGAACTATGTGCTGCGCGTAGCCATGCCCAAGCCGGTACTGGAGTTTAAATCTGACGAGTACCGCTACCTGCAGTTGCCTTCTTCGCAGATTTACATTGGTGGCGTAGTTTATGACCCCAAGACGAACCGGGTGGCGCGCGTCCCTAAGTTCGCGGGGGTGAGCGTGAATCTGGAAGCGACCGCGGATGGCGTGATTAAGATTGATGACGCCCCGACGGTTCAGACCACGCATGAGAATCTGCTCTACCCGTGGACGGACCTGCAGGCTCCCGCGGAAGAGGCTAAGCCTTCTAAGATTGAGACCCGAGGGCGCTGCCTCCTAGCCCAGTTAGACCCCACCCCCAGCATGCAGGCTTTTATGGATTTTTGTGGCCCGAAGGCCACGATTCCGGCCATGGAGAATAAAGAGGTGCATGCCTTGAAGGGCATTGCCGGGGCCTCTGGCCGCATGTGGTCTTTCTCTGAGGGGCAGGCTCCGCGCGCGACCACCCGTTTGACCGCAGATTTGAAGCTGCCGGGCGGCATGGTGATTGACAATTTTGAGCTCATTGGGCCGGATATGATCATGGCGACCCGCACCCATAAGGGCCCGGATAAGCCCTTAGGGATGTCGATCATTATTTTGAATACGGGCGGGAAGATCCTGGACCTGTATGCGATTGAGCAGGACTACCGGGTGCTAGTTAAGGGTGCCCTAGGGGAACAGCGGTACCTGTGCACTACGAAGCTCGATAAAGAGGGCGGCGGGGTAACCGGCGGCGGTAACTGTTTCAAGCTACCTCGTTAAGGAAAGTGACAAACTGTTCAGGCCGTGTGGGACTGAAGGTATAAATAAAGCCCAGAGTCTTGATTTGGTGGCATTTTTGGGGTCTATCCCGCTGGCGAAAATTCCTCTAGCCTGTTGAGTAACCTAAGGCACAGTGGCAAAATGGGGGTATGTTTGAGCGCGCTGGCCAGCAGGCCCTTCCAGAAGATTTGATCGATGTCGATGCGGTAGTTTCCGCCTACTATGAGCTAGAACCAGATCCCGATAATCCTGCCCAGCAGGTAGTTTTCGGTACCTCTGGTCACCGTGGTTCCTCCCTTGATGGGGCCTTCAACCAGGCTCATATTGCGGCTACCACCCTGGCGATTGTGGAATACCGCCGGGCTCAGGGTACCGACGGTCCCCTATTTATTGGTCGCGATACCCACGCCCTGTCAGAGCCGGCTTGGCGGACCGCCCTTGAGGTGCTGGCTGCCGCTGGCGTTGAGACCCGCATTGATGCTCGTGATTCCTACACCCCCACCCCCGCGGTTTCTCACGCAATCCTGCGTGCGAACGGGGCCGGTACTTCCGGCGGGGTCCGCGTGGAAGGCCCGGGTCGGGCAGACGGCATCGTCGTCACCCCCAGCCACAACCCGCCCCGCGATGGTGGTTTCAAGTACAACCCGCCGACCGGTGGCCCGGCTGGTTCGGATGCGACCTCTTGGATCGCGAACCGCGCCAATGAGCTACTACACAAGGGTTGGAAGAACATCCCCCGGGATGAAAACCCGCTAGAGAACCCCTGTGTTTCTAAGACTGACTTCATGACCGCCTACGTGGATGACCTTGCTGACGTGATCGACATGGATGCGATCCGTGACGCGGGTGTCCGCATTGGTGCCGACCCGCTGGGTGGCGCTTCGGTCCACTACTGGCAGCTGATTGCCGAACGTTACGGTCTGAACCTGACCGTGGTTAACCCTGAGGTTGATCCGGCTTGGCCGTTTATGACCTTGGACTGGGATGGCAAGATCCGCATGGACTGCTCTAGCCCGTACGCGATGGCTTCCCTGCGTCGTCTAATGACCCCGGACGCGGAAGGCAAGACCCCCTTTGATGTGGCTACCGGTAATGACGCGGACTCTGACCGTCACGGCATTGTCACCCCGGATGGTTTGATGAACCCGAACCACTTCTTGGCCGTCGCGATTGAATACCTGTTCACTCACCGTCCCGGTTGGGGCCAGGATGCGGGCGTTGGTAAGACCCTAGTGTCCTCTGCCCTGATTGACCGGGTAGTTGAAGCTCTGGGTCGCAAGCTGGTTGAGGTCCCTGTGGGCTTCAAGTACTTTGTGCCCGGCCTGGTTGATGGTTCCTTGGGCTTCGGTGGTGAAGAGTCCGCTGGTGCTTCCTTCCTACGTAAGGATGGCACGGTTTGGACCACCGATAAGGATGGCATTCTACTGTGCTTGCTAGCTGCGGAAATCATTGCCGTCACCGGCAAGACCCCCTCCCAGCTGCACGCCGAGCAGGTTGAGCGCTTTGGCGCTTCTGCTTACGCCCGGATTGACGCCCCGGCGACGAAGGCTCAGAAGGCTAAGTTGGCGGCCCTGTCCCCGCAGGACGTAACCGCCACTGAGTTGGCTGGTGAGCCGATTGTGGCCAAGTTGGTCAACGCTCCCGGTAATGACGCCCCGATTGGTGGCTTGAAGGTCGTGACCAAGAATGCTTGGTTCGCCGCTCGTCCTTCCGGGACCGAGGACGTGTACAAGATTTACGCGGAATCCTTCCTTGGCGAGGATCACCTGAAGCAGGTCCAGGAGGCAGCTAAAGAGGTTGTCGCCGCGGCTCTAGGTGAATAATCCAACAGAGTTTCACGCAAACTTTTAGTGCGGTACCCAGTTTTTTGGCTGGGTACCGCACTTTTCTGTAAGACGTTCAATAAAATCTTTAAAACTATTCAGTTTGCACAAATCTTTTTGATACTTTAGTCTTTTTTCAACCATCTAGAGCGGCTCAGAGATCTGGCTCGATAACGCCGCAGCAACCCGGTTAGATTCCACGGGTGCTTCCGCCAGAACCGATGGGAGAGACCATGAGCATCGCCGGACTATACTCGCCGCCCCAGGCCGCGCAGTCCGCCACGCCCAGCGCCACCAAAACTAATGGCAGCAGCCGCTCACAGGTCTACTCTGCCCCACTAAACCGACCCATCCCGGTCTCTTTTGAACTCTTTCCACCCCGCCAACCGGCCCTGGACTCCCCCATCTGGGCGGGCGTAGAACGCCTCATCCAGGCGAACCCCGCCTACGTCTCAGTGACCTTCGGGGCCAACGGCAAATCCCAGGACGCCTCCCTCGAAGCCCTTTCCCGCCTACGCACCTACCAGGTGCCCACCCTGGCGCACCTGACCTGCGTGGAACGCTCCCGCACCCAACTGGCGGACCTAATCAAACGCATCTTTGACCTAGGAGTGCGCGATATTCTGGCCCTGCGTGGCGACCCACCTAAGGGACAGTCCCGCTGGCAGGCACCGGAAGGTGGACTGAACTATGCCAGCGAACTAGTGCACCTGATCCGGGAAACTGCTGCCAGCCACCTCGACAATGATGAAAGTGTCGATATTGGGGTGGCCGCCTACCCGGCGGGCGGGATCCAAAGTCGCCTTGACGCGCTCAGCGCCCTGGCCCAGAAGGAAGCCGCCGGTGCAGATTATGCGATCACCCAGGTATTCTTTGACGCCCGCGACTATCAGAGCCTGCTAGAAGCCACGGTCGTAAACGGCATTAGCCTGCCAATCGTGCCGGGCATTATCCCCTTCACGGACCTGCCCCGACTGCAGCGACTACAGCAGTTGACGGGCGTGCCCGTGCCGGCGCGTCTGCAGGAGCTACTCAGTGAGCCGGATGCTCGCCTGCGATTCCGTCAGGGCGTTAAAGAAACCATGACTTTCATTGATCAGGTGGTGGCTGCGGGGGCCCCGGGCTTGCACCTGTACACCTTTAACCGGACCAGGCCCGCCTTGGACATTTTGAAGTTCCTGCGGCTGGCCGGGTCGATCCCGCGGGATCCGCAGACGGCCGAGCAGCAGGTTGAGCTTTTGGCCGAGGCCGCCCACCGAATCACCTTGACCCACTAGTTTTGTCCCAACAGTTTTTGTCCCATCAGTTTTTTGAAGTAGCCTACGGGCTCAAGTAAAGGAGTTCCTAATGAGCACCACTTCCCTTCCCGCCGCCACTATCCTGGGCTATCCTCGAATTGGGGCTAATCGGGAACTTAAACGCGCCCTCGAACAGTACTGGGCTGGTAAGACCACCCGCGAGGATCTGGTGCAGGCAGCTGCTCAGGTGCGTGCCGCGAACCGTCAGCGCCTGAACGAACTGGGCCTGACTGAGGCTTACACACAACCGGCGGACCACACCCTGTACGACCAGGTCCTGTCCGTCATTGCGCACTTGGGTGCGGTGCCGGCTCGTTTCCGCGACCTGCTGGATGAGAACGGCGGCTTGGACCTGGATGGTTACTTTACTTTGGCTCGGGGCGAGGGCGACCGCCCGGCCCTGGAGATGACGAAGTGGTTCGATTCGAACTACCACTACTTGGTTCCGGAAATCGGCCCGGATACTCCGATTGATTACGTGGAGTACGCACTGGCCGACCAGTTCCGTGAGGCCCTAGAGCAGGGCGTGGAGGCCCGCCCCGTGCTGGTGGGCCCGGTGACTTTCCTACTGTTGGCTAAGGCCACTGATGATGCCCCGGAGGGCTTCCACCCGCTGGATCGCCTAAACGATGTGCTGCACGCTTATGGTCACTGGCTGATGGACCTGCAGAATGTGGGTGCGAAGTGGGTGCAGCTAGATGAGCCGGCCCTGGTTTCGGACTCTTGGGATGTGCCGCGTGAGCGCATTTTGAAGACCGTTAAGGATGCTTACACCTGGTTGGGTGCATCGGTGGATCGCCCGCAGATTTTGGTGGCGGGCACCTACGGTAACCTGGGTGATGCCCTGCCGGTTCTGGGTGAGACTGATGTCGAGGGCGTGGCGCTAGATTTGGTGGCCGGCCAGGTTCCCGCGGCGGAAGATTTGGCGGCTTTGGCCGGTAAGTCCGTGGTGGCGGGCGTGGTTTCGGGCCGCAATATTTGGCGCACGAACATGGATGAGGCTCTGGCTACCCTACGTGACCTGCAGGCTAAGTTGCCGCAGGGTACCCCGGTGACGGTCGCGACCTCGACCTCTTTGCAGCATGTGCCGCACGATAAGGAGCGTGAGACTTCGCTTCCGCAGGACCTGCGTTCCTGGTTGGCGTTTGCGGATCAGAAGGTGCAGGAAGTGCAGGTTTTGGCTCGCGGTCTAGCACAGGGTGATGAGGCGATTGCCGCCGAGTTGGCTGAGGACCGGGCCGCCCGTGAGTCCCGTCAGAATCACCCCGGCACCCGCGTCGCAGCCGTTCGTGAGACGGTTGCCGCAGTAACTGAGGCGGATCGTAACCGTAGCGCCTATGAGGTGCGTTTGGCCGCGCAGGAGTCCTTGGGCCTGCCGCTGTTGCCGACCACCACGATTGGTTCTTTCCCGCAGACCGCGGATATCCGTAAGGCTCGTGCCGCTTACCGTAAGGGTGAGCTGTCTGAAGAGCAGTACGCGCAGGCGATGCGTGATGAGATCGCCCATGTGGTGAAGCTGCAGGAAGAACTGGGTCTGGACGTGCTGGTTCACGGTGAGGCTGAGCGTAACGACATGGTGCAGTACTTTGCGGAGCTCCTAGAGGGCTTTGCCGCAACTGAGCACGGTTGGGTGCAGTCTTATGGTTCGCGTTGTACGCGCCCGTCGATCCTGTGGGGCGACGTGACTCGCCCGGCCCCGATGACCGTGGAGTGGAGCGCTTACGCCCAATCCTTGACTGAGAAGCCCATGAAGGGCATGCTGACCGGCCCAGTGACCATTATGGCTTGGTCTTTTGTGCGCGATGACGTGCCACGTAAGCAGGTGGCGGACCAGTTGGGTCTGGTTTTGCGCGATGAAATTGCCGATTTGGAGCAGGCTGGGATTCGGGTCGTGCAGGTGGATGAGCCGGCGATCCGTGAGCTGCTGCCCCTGCAGTCAAAGGACCGCGCCGAGTACCTAGATTGGTCGGTTGGTTCTTTCCGTTTGGCTACCGGCCAGGCGCAGGATGGCACCCAGGTGCACACGCACCTGTGCTACTCCGAGTTCAACGTGGTGGTCGATGCGATTGACCATTTGGATGCGGACGTGACCTCCATTGAGGCTAGCCGTTCAAAGATGGATATTCTGCCGGCCGTGGCCGAGCATGGCTTTAGCCGCCAGTTGGGCCCCGGCATTTGGGATATTCACAGCCCCCGCGTTCCTTCCGAGGAAGAACAGACCGCGCTACTGCAGGCGGCAGTTGACGCCTTGCCGGCTAAGCAAGTTTGGGTTAACCCCGACTGTGGTCTGAAGACCCGCGGTTACGCCGAGGTAGAACCCACCTTGCGCAACTTGGTGGCGGCGGCCCGTAACGTCCGGGAGCGCCTAGCCTGAGGTTTTAGTTTTAGCTTCTGAGTCGATTGCTGCGGCAGTCAAGGGATCCTTTCTTTGGATTTCTTTGGCTGCCGCAGCATTTTTTGTCCCTGACATTTGTCATGCCTAAGTCGTGACACCTAAGACTTCTGGACTCTGTGCCAGGCCGGAATACTAGAAGTATGAACACGAAAGCTGAAACTTTAGCCCTGGAAATGCGGGATGTTACTAAGGTCTTCCCCACCAAGAATGGCCCGCTGACGGCGGTCAATCACCTAAACCTTGAGGTGCCTGCCGGCCAGAAGGTAGCCCTGTTGGGTTCCAATGGTGCGGGCAAGTCTACCTCGTTCGAAATGATCCTAGACCTGCTGCCCATGACCAGCGGTCAGATCCGAATCTTTGGCCAGTCCCCTAAGCAAGCCCAAGCACAGCGGCTGATTGGCTCCCTGCTACAGTCCGGCGGCCTGCTGCCCAACTGGACGGTCAAGGAAACCCTGACTGCTCTGGCCGCACTGACCGGTAATGAGTCACGAGTCCCGGACGTGACTAAAGCGGCCGGGATTGAACAGTTCCTGAGCCAGCGGATCCGCAGCTGCTCCGGCGGCCAGATCCAGCGTCTACGCCTAGCTTTGGCCCTGATAAACCAGGGCAAACTGCTAATCCTGGACGAGCCGACCGCCGGCATGGACCCGCACGCCCGCCGCGATTTCTGGCAGCAGATCAACAATGCCAACCAGGATGGCCGGACCGTCATCTACGCAACCCACTTCCTTGACGAGGCCGCCCACTACGCAGACCGCATCCTGGTCATGCACCGGGGCTTGCTACTAGCAGACGGAACCCACCAAGAGTTACTGTCCCAGACCGGTACCAAAACCCTAGAAGAGGCCTTCTTTGCCCTAACCGACCGGGCTGAAGAGCACCTGAAAAACCAGGCGGAAAAGCAGTTAACAGAGGTAGAAGGCAAACCAGCCGAAACCCAAACTTCAGCCGCCAGCCTGCCCGCGGAAGGAACCCAAAATGCTTAAATACTTCCTCACTGAACTAAAACACCAACTACTCAACCCGGCCGCCATTTTCTTCGTCGTGATCATGCCCATCTCCATGTTCTTGATCTTTGGCGGTCAGGCAGAACTATCCGAAAAACTACCCTCTGGGGTTAATATTTCTGGGCTAATCGCCATCCAAATGGGCTTCTACGGGGCGATCCTAGCTTCCAGCCAAGCCGGGGCCGATATTGGCCAGATGCGCGAATCCGGCTGGCTACGCACCCTGCACCTAAACGGCATGAACGATAGTCGCTACACTCTGATACGCCTAGCCCTAAGCTACGCGGTAGTCGTCCCCCAGCTAGTGCTGCTCTACACCGTTGCTGCCTTCACCTTCGCTGATATGCCCCTTAAAATCTGGGCGTACAGTGCCGTCATGACCATCCTGCTTGGTGGCCTATACGCGGGCGTTGGTCAGATCTTCGGCGCTTTCCTACCCGCCAATGCCGCCAACGGCCTAGCCAGCGGCTTCGTGGTCCTAGGATCCTTCCTTTCAGACATGTTCATGCCCCTGACGGGCACCATGTACAAAGTCGGCCAGTTCATGCCCTTCTTTGGCACTAAAACCCTAGTGGCGTGGCAAGCCACCCAAGGCAAGGGCACCCTGGGCAATGAGCTAAACCTGACCTACCTGACCCTCAATGTGGTCATTTGGCTAGGGATTATCACCTTCCTGTCCTGGTGGACGCTCCGCTTCACCCGGACTCGCAGCTAAGCCCACCGTAAGATAGGCCTAGAGAAAGGAAGCGTGATGGATCGGAAGAGTACCCTAGCTGGCGCCGCGCCCTGGCACGCCCAAGAAACGGCACCGACCCACCCCCTGCAGGTCGAAGAGCAACTCGAACCCGCATCCATCCGCCAGGTCCGCCGACGTAACCGCTACATTGGGTATTTCTTCTCCAGCGTTTGGCTAGTTTTCATTATTTTTCCGCTCTATTTTGCGATCAATAGTTCCCAGACTGGCTGGCGCTACCCAACGCTGATCATCCTGGTCTTAGCCATCGCCCCAGTGTTCCTTTACGTGTCCTTCCGGCTCAATATTTTCAACCCCAACCGCCCGGAAAACTCCACGCAGCAAGCCTGGGTTGCGGCACTAATAATGCTAGTTATTTTGCTGCTGCAGGTTTGGGTTAGTGGCCAGTGGGACTTTTTCGCTAGCGCCTCATTCATTATGGGGGCAATGCTCTATTCGCTCCCCGTTAAACAGGCGATCTTAGTTAACACTTCGATCATTGCCTTCACGGCCGCAATCGGCTACTACTTCCAGAACTTAGCCCTGTTATTTAACGGCCTAGGTGCCATCATCTGGGTAACGTTCGCGTTGATTGGGCGGATTGACCAAGAGAATCGTGAGAAGGCGGTCCGCTATGAAAGGCAGCGGCTACTGGCCCAGCAGCGGGAGCATATTGCCCAAGACGTGCATGACCTGCTGGGGCACTCACTGACTGCCATCGCGTTAAAAGCCCAGGTCTTGCAGCACCTGACGGATAACCCGCAGGCTCAGGCCGAGGCCGCTGAGATCGCCACCCTAGC
This sequence comes from Boudabousia liubingyangii, assembly GCF_001907245.1. Classification (GTDB taxonomy): domain Bacteria; phylum Actinomycetota; class Actinomycetes; order Actinomycetales; family Actinomycetaceae; genus Boudabousia; species Boudabousia liubingyangii. Next base: position 55,181 of record NZ_MQSU01000003.1, on the reverse strand, counting down.
ACGCGAGGGTTTACAGCAGGTCAGGTTGACCGTTTCTGGCTTAAAGGACCCCAACTTGGCGGGGGAACTTACCCGCGTTAAGGCCCTACTGGGGAAGGCCGGCATTGACGTGCAGGTGACCGGGGATCCGGATACTATCCCGCAGGCGCTTCAGACTCCCCTAGCTTGGGTATTGCGGGAAGCCAGTACGAATGCGATTCGTTATTCGCAGGCGTCAAAGGTGCGGATCGAACTGGGTCCAGAGCGGCTAGTGTTTGCTGATGATGGCATCGGTTTAGAGGGCTCTAGCCGTCTGGCTGCCAGGAGGGAAACTGGGGCGGCGGAAACTGGGGCGGCAGAAAACGGAGTAGCGGGCGACTCAAACCTAGCCTCCGTTAGCGAACCCTCGCAGCTGGGCCAGCAGGGGCACGGCTTGGCGGGCATGCGTCAACGTTTAGCTGATGTGGATGGTGACTTGCAGGTATCCTCAGAACTGAACCAGGGTGTTACCCTGACCGCTACTTGGCCGGGTGCCAAAGCGCCCTCGGCAGATAAGCGACAGACCAAAACCAACCGGTGACCGGTCCGGCCCCTGAAGAAGGAAGTAATCGTGAGCATTCGAGTGCTACTGGCAGATGACCAAGCGATGGTCCTTGATGCCCTGGCGGTCCTGCTTGGCCTGGAGGCTGATATTGAGGTGGTCGCGAAGGTCCCTAGGGGGGATCAGGTAGCCCAGGCGGTGGAAGAATCCCAGCCAGATGTGTGCCTACTTGATATTGAAATGCCCGGCAAGACGGGGATCGAGGTAGTTGCAGACCTAGCTGCCAGCCATCCGGAAATCCCCTGCGCACTGGTGACCACTTTTGGTCGGCCCGGGTATTTGCAGCGGGCGCTAGCGGCCGGGGCGAAGGGGTTTTTGGTGAAGGATACTCCGGCTGCTGAACTGGCGGCTGCGGTCCGCAAGATCCATCAGGGCCAGAAGGTGATCGACCCGGATCTGGCGGTTGAATCCATGTCCACTGGCCCCAGCCCGCTGACGGAACGGGAGGCGGAAGTATTGCGAGCGGCCCTGTCGGGCGCGTCGATCGAGGACCTGGCCGGGCAGCTATTCCTGTCCCCCGGTACGGTTAGGAACCATATTTCTTCGGCCATTGCGAAGACACACACGAATACTAGGATGGAGGCCGCGCTGGCGGCCCAGCAGGCCGGCTGGCTCTAGAACGAGAATCACGGGCAAAAATCTAGCGGAAGATCTAGAGGAACTAGGGTCTAAAGGAGCTAGGATCTAGGGGAAAAATCTAAAGGTCGAAAGCGGTAATGGCGGTGTCTCCGCTATCTAGCACGGGGCATTCAGGCGCCAGTTTCTGGCCCCCACCGCCGGTAGCAAAAGTGACCTGCTCACCGTTCTTGGCGGTCTTTCCATACATCACTAGGTTGCCGTCCACAATGTGCGGGTCGCCATCAGAGTTCAAAGACACCTGCCGGTACCCACCTTTCCGATCAAAGCCAGGGTCGGGTTCTTGGTACAGGTAAACGCAGCGCCCACGGATCTCTAGGCGGCCATCAATTGCCGCCATTAGGTGCTCCGGACCGCCGGGGAAGACACCATAGGGAACGACCTTCTCTACCCCTGTTTTGTTAGTGTCCGCGGGGGTCTTAGCTGGGTCAGATGAACCAGCGCTAGGGGTAGGGTCCCCCGGGGCTTTCGGGGTTTCCTTAAAATCACAGGCACCCAAACTTAGGGTTAACCCAGCTGCCGCAACTAAAGCCGCCAAGGCCCGGAAATGACGCCTCGACTGGTCGGTACTTGAATCTACCCGTCTCATTTCTGCTTCCTTTCAGATCAGCAAGCAATCTACCATTCCAGTAGGCATTCGCGGTTCCAACTCTGGAACCAGGTTGCCCTGGGCGAGGACGCTTTACTTCACTTTAGCAGTTTTGCGGTAGCCCCATTCGACTAAGAAACAAAAAGCAATAATCCCGGCAGAGACCATCACGCCCACAAAGTTCTGCTGCCACTGCTGGCCCACCAAAATCACGGTTGCGACCGCGCAAAGGACCGCCCCGGCTAGGGTGATCACCCGGTTAGCGTCCACGTCCTTCGCTTTCCGGAAGGCCGCTAGGTTCACGATCCCGAAGATCAGTAGGAAGCCCACCGAACCGGCCGTAGAGATGCTCTCCAGCTGCAGGACGTTAACCACCAGCAGGGTCAGCAGGGCGGTCAAACCCACGCCCACGGGCTGGTGCAGCCACTTATCCGTAAAGTAGGCGGGAAGTTCTTGGTCCTCGGCGACCTCGTAATTGACCTGCCCACCCCCGTAAATGGAGGCGTTAATGGCACTGAAAGTAGAAATCAGGGCCGCAATGGTGATGATCGTAAAGCCCGCCTGCCCCAGCATGGGTCGCGCAGCCTCGGCCAAAACGTAGTCCTGCGCGGACTTGATCTTTTCAAAGGGTAGGGAGCCCACGGTCACCACGGCGATCGTAATGTACAGGGCAATCACGAAAATGACCGACCCGTAGTAGGCGCGCGGGACGTTCCGCTGTGGGTCCTTGATGTCCGGGCTGGCGTTCGCGATCAGTTCGAAACCCTCGTAGGCCACGAAGATGACCATGCCGCCGGCGAAGAGTTTCACCGGGGATTCCCAGTGTTCCATGGACAGTTGGCTCAGGTTGGGGTTGCCGAATAGGCCGTAAACGCCCAGCACAATAAAGCCCAGTAGGATCACCAGTTTGATCGCGACCGCCCAGGATTCAATCCGGCCGACCACCGCGATCGAATAGTAGTTAATGACGGTCGCAATCACGATGATCAGTGAGGCGTAAATGTGGAAGTCCGCGGTGCGGTTCCCGGTAATGCTGAACAGGTTCGGGGCGTAAGAGCCGAAGGCGGAAGCGTACAGGGACAGCATGATGATGTAGCACAGCCACAGCATATTGTTCATGGCCCCAGAGAAGATCCCCCGACCAAAACCTTGGTTAATGAACTTAACTGTGCCGCCCCGGTCCGGGTACTTCAGGGACATCTTCGTATAGCTATAGGCAGTCAGTAGGGTGACTAGGCCCGCGAAGGCGAAAGCTACCGGGGTGCCACCCTTCGCTAGGGAAACAGCTAGGCCTAGGACTGCGAAAATTCCGCCGCCCACCATGCCGCCAATGCCAATGGACATGGCTTCTAGCAGGCTGATCTGGTCTCTCTTTTCTCCACTCTTCATGCTTCGAGTCTAGTCCTATTCCATAGCTGGCACGCGCGGGACGAGGAGGGTATATACGCGTTAAGCGACGAGGAGCGGCTCCACTGTGGTTTCAAGGACAGTCCTAAGCGGGCGGCCTACCACCTAGACGACAAAAGGGTGCCACCCGCCCGAAGGCAGGTGGCACCCCAGTGCTATTGACTAGCTACTTAGAGCAGTTTCCTTTCGGTCCGGCTCAGGGTAGGTAGTAGGTGGCGTTAGGTAGCTTCACGGCGGTCTCAGCGAAACCACCCTTCAGGTCAGAGAACTGATCGCCGAAGTTACCCACGATGGTATAGCCCAGATCGTTTTCGACGTGTGCTCGGGTACCAGACTTGAAAGAGATGGTGGAGCACTTGCCCTTCTTCGCAATATCAGCTGCGCAGAAGCTATCTAGGTACTTGGGGAAGGTGTGCGGCTTGGTGAAGTACAGGTCCGCGGTGAAGAGCGGCTTACCGTCAGCATCCACGTAGCCGGCAGCAGCTAGGTTAGCTACCGAATAAGCAGCCTGGTCTTCATGGCGACCGGTTAGGCCTACCACCTGGCAGCCAGCTTCCTTCACGGACTTCACGTATTCGACCATGGCGGGCGAGGCGGGCAGGTAGTTAACCTTCTTGCCGTCCAGTTGAGCCTGTGAACCGTACTGGTAGGGTGCCGGGAACTTCAGTTCGCCCTCGAAGGGGGCCTTAGCGAAGAAGAAGGCATCCTGTAGGGCCGGGGTGAAAGCGAAGCTCATCCCGTAGTCTTCCATGTCGTAGGTGAACAGGGTGGTGTCATCAGAATCGAAGACCACGGCGGGCTTGAGGCCCTTAGCCTTTGCCGCACGGCAAGAGTTCAGGACTTCCTGGCCCTTAGTGGCGGTAATCTGCTTCATCTGCTGGATGTAGTTGGAGCTTTCCTTATCGGCAATGCCGGTGGGGACCTTCAGGTCACGGTTACCGCCACCGTTGTAGTAGTTGCGGATATTGGCCTTAACGACGTCCATGTTCGGTAGCTGGTCGCCCTGTACGCCCGGGGCGCGGCCGGAAGAACCATCCGGAGCAACGCTGGGGTAGGTCACCTGGGCGGGAGCCATACCTTCGGCACGGTTCTTAGCTTCCCAACCGGCTAGCGGGTGATCACCAGTGTAGGTGGGTTCAGCCTTCGCCTGGAAGACGCGGTCCGGTAGGTAGTAGGCGGGGTTCGGCAGCTTGTAGGTGTGGTCGGCGCGACCACCCTGCAGGTCGGACCACTGGTCACCGAAGGAGCCCACAATGCGGTAGCCCTGATCCATTAGGTGCTGGCGGGTACCGGCCTTGTATTCCACGGTCTGGCACTTGGTGCCGCGGGTGGTGCAGAAGCCCAGTCCATCCTTGCCGAGGTCGTACTGGGGCTGGCCGGCTTCCTCACCGTAGCCCTGGATTAGCTTGCCGGAGTTGGTGAAGTAGTTGGCCTTGGTGAATAGCGGCTGGCCGGCAGCGTCCACGTAACCGGCACGCTTGAGGTTCTCAACCGAGTAGTCAGCCTGGTTAGCGGAGCGACCGGTCAGACCGAAGATGGTGCAGCCGTTTTCCTTGGCGGCCTTAACGACCTTGATCATGCCCGGGGTGGCCGGCATGTAGTTGGGGCCGCCTTCCGGGTTGGTGAAGTCGTAGGTGCGACCGGAGGCGTCAGTGGCGGTCTTGCCATCGAAGTAGGCCTGCTGCTTGGCGGGGGTGAAAGCGTAGTTGATAGCTTCCTCGAAGTTAATGCCGTACAGGGTGGTGTCGTCGGAGTCGAAGACGGCGGCGGGCTTTTCACCCTTGGCGACGGCGGCCTTACAGTTGGCGGCTACCTCGGCAGCCCACTTATCAGATAGTTTGGCCATCTGCTGGGCGTAGGGGGAGTTTTCTAGGTCGCTGGTGTGGGTCTTCTTGTCGTAGCCGTAGTAGGCGCGGACGGTGGCCTTGGCGATATCCCAGTTCACGATCTTGGTGCCATCCTTGGCGTCCAAGCCGCGGTCAGAGACGGTGAACTTGACGTTCGGACCTAGGTCGGCGCCGGCCTGACGTTCTACCTGCGGGTTACGCTGAACTTGGGTAGTTGCGCTGGCAGTGCGGTCATCCACATGGGCTAGGACCTGGTAGGTGCCCGGTAGCATGTCGGCAGCTAGGTCTAGGTGCGCCACCAAAGCGCCATTCTGCTGAGCCTTGACGGTGACGGCAACCGAGGGGTCAACGGCTAGGTAAACCATAACCTGGTCGCCAGCCTTGACGCCGTTGATGGTGACCGGTAGCTGCTGGCCACGTAGCACGGTGGCGGGGGTGGCCACGGTGAGGGCCGGGCCCTCAGGGGCGGTAGCTTCCGGGGTCTTGGTTTCCGGGGTTGAGGCTTCGGGGGTTGAGGCTTCGGGGGTTGAGGCTTCGGGGGTCTTGCCTGCTGCCGGAGGGGCAGCTACCTCGCCCGGCTTCGGTGCCGGCTTGGCGTGATCGCGAGAAGCATCGTAGTGGTAGCCTGCCGGGCAGGATTTCTGGGCCACATTGTCGTTTGCTTCTGCGGAAGGCAGGTTGGTCATGCCTAGGGGCAGTAGCAGTAGGGCAGCCGCGGCGGCGCGGCCGGCACGACGGTGTCCAGAGACAAAAAATGCGCCCACCAGCAATAGTGTGAACGCTAAGGTAAATAGGAAAATCCCGCTGGCACCAGTGTGGGCCAGGTCCGGGACGCAATATTCTGGGATCATTTGTACTCCAGTTCAGGATTTAGCTGTAGAAAACTACCCAAACACTATAACTCAAGCAGAGCAAAAATAGTCAGCTAGAGCACAAATCTAACCAGCTAAATTGTCACTAAGTTAGCTCCCGAACATTTACTTGAGAATAGCTTCCACTAACGGCGGTGCTTTGCGCCTTCCTTACCTGAACGCTTGCGAGGTGGGAATAGTACCAACCAGATGAACCAAATAGAGAGGATAATCGGGATAATCATCCAGTTTTGCCAAACCGAATACTGCACTTCCTGCAGTTCCTTAGTTTCCTGCTGGCTGATGGGCTGACGATCCGCATGCACCAATAGGCGGTGCGTATTGATCCCATAGGGCGTACAGGTAATCAGGGTGACCATGTCACGTCCGTTTTGGACGTTCAAGCTCTTAGTGTCGGTAGGGATAACAACTTCGGTCGAGGTCACCTGATACTTCAGGGTTTCACCCGCGACGTTGATAAAAATATCGTCGCCCTTCTGAAGCTTTGGCAAGTTATCAAACATCGTGGCCGTACCTAGGCCAGAGTGCGCGGTGATTACCGAATGGGTATTAATCCCACCGACCGGCAGGGAGGAACCGAACAGGTGCCCCGCCCCCTTTGAGAGCGTCTCATCGTCCGTCCCGTGATAGATAGGAAGATTTACTTCAATCTTGGGGATCACCACCGAGGCCATAATCCCGTCGAAGTTCAGGTAGGTCAGGTAGTCCTGGTAGAGCTTCGTATTGGGTGCAACCTTCTCAAGGAAGGGGTCCAGAATGGGTCCGGAAACCAGCTGGTCATTGTAGCTCTTTGCGCGCTCGATAAACTCTTTACGCTGCTCAGGAGAATAGACGCTCTTATTGAGTTCCTGGACTTTTTGGGCAGCGACCAGCTGTGACTGGTTCATAATCAGGGTTGCCACCACGGGGTACGCCATGACAACTACACCTAGAATCACACAAAGGATCGCAGCCACGTTAATCCAAAATCCGGATTTTTTCTTTGCCGAGGACGCGTCGCTTTCCGCTATCTGTTCCGTCCCCTTTTCGGGTACAGGTTTTTCAGCAAGGTCTAGGGAGGCCTCAGAGACCGGTCGAAATTGTGGTTTCAAGGAAATCAGTTACTCGTGATATCACCCGAAGGCGATTACGTCAGTCTCAGAAATCCCAGTCATCATCGGTGGTGTCTTCGACATCGCCCATGACGTAGCTGGAGCCGGAACCAGAGAAGAAGTCGTGGTTCTCATCCGCGTTCGGGGACAGGGAAGCCAAGATCGCCGGGGACACGTCAGTGGCATCTGCCGGGAACATGGCCTCGTAACCTAGGTTCATCAGGGCCTTGTTGGCGTTGTAGCGCAGGAACTTCTTAACGTCCTCGGTTAGGCCTAGCGGGTCGTAGAGGTCTTCAGTGTACTGTTCTTCGTTTTCGTACAGTTCGAACATCAGGTCGAAGGTGTAATCCTTGAGTTCCTGCTGACGTTCGGGGGTCTGCTCAGCCAAGCCCAGCTGGTACTTGTAGCCAATGTAGTAGCCGTGTACGGCCTCGTCACGAATAATCAGACGGATCAAGTCCGCGGTGTTGGTGAGCTTCGCGTGGGAAGACCAGTACATGGGGGCGTAGAAGCCGGAGTAGAACAGGAAGGATTCCAGCATGGTGGACGCGACCTTGCGCTTTAGCGGGTCATCACCGTCGTAGTAGGACTTGATGATGTGGGCCTTGTTCTGCAGGGCCTCGTTTTCTTCTGACCAGCGGAAGGAATCGTTGATTTCCTGGGTGGATAGCAGGGTGGAGAAGATGGAAGAGTAGGACTTGGCGTGCACGGATTCCATGAACGCAATATTGGTGAGGACGGCTTCCTCGTGCGGGGTGCGAGCGTCGGGGATCAGGCTGATCGCGCCGACGGTACCCTGCAGGGTGTCCAGTAGGGTCAGGCCGGTGAAGACGCGGTTGGTCATCTGCTTTTCGGCCTCGTTTAGGGTCTTCCAGGAGGGGATGTCGTTCGACAACGGCACCTTTTCGGGCAGCCAGAAGTTACCGGTTAGACGGTCCCAAACTTCTAGGTCTTTATCGTCGAGGATGCGGTTCCAGTTGATTGCCTGCACCGGGCCGTGTTCGAAGTTCATGCTGCTGTCCTTGAGGTCATTTCCCGATTCTGCCCGTTTTTGGGGGTCAGGTGCCGGGTTGATTACGACTTACCGTGCCCATTGTATCGCAGCTGGGCCGCGAGTTGGTCCGTTCCGATGCCCGCTGCTCGTGCAGATGCTAACAGTGCCTGAATTTGCATCTGTAGGTGGTCGGGCAAGTCCTGAGGAACCTCGGTTTCCGTCTTTTCGCTTGGGGTGGCAACGGTTTGCTGGTTTTCCGAGGGGGCCTCGATCGTCCCCGCGGTAGCTGCGGCTTCCCATTCGGCTAGGGGCAGGTGCGGGGTGACTTCGCAGGTGAAGCTGCCGCGGCGGCCTCGGGTTTCGATGAGCCCGGCGGCTTCTAGGTCGCGGTAGGCCCGGGCTACCGTCCCGGCCGCTAGTTCCAGCTGGGTGGCTAGGGAGCGGACGGTCGGCAGTTTGGTTCCCGGTTTGAGTTGCCCACTGCGAATCTGGCGGGCCAGTTGGACCCGGATTTGACTGTAGGGTGGCTCGGGACTACCGATTAGTAGCTCAATCATCGCGACGATCCCATTCGTCTAGTTCATCTTCGGGGGCACGCCCATAGTCGACGCTGGCTACCGGGCCGGCGGCTTCACCGCGGGCTAGGAGCGAGAAGACGGAGCGTTCTGATTCGGCGGCGCGACGGGTTTGTTCATCGTCGATTTCGGCTAGGTCAGCGCTGGTGGGCCAGATGGTGCCGCCACGGACGGAGCGGAAGAGCATCCAGGTTAGGAAGGCAACTACCGGGGCGCCGAAGCCTAGGATCTGGACGGCCAGCTTGAGGCGGGAGGCTTCCCCTAGTCCCTGGATGATAGCGGTTTGGAAGACCAGGGCCGCGCTCCCCCACAGGAAGGCGATGGTCCAGAAGGTGATGCGGGTGGAGCTGGACCAGCGGGCGGCCTCGTCACCCTTTTCGTTGAGGGAAAGTAGGGCCGGGCGTAGGGAGATATTGCGTTGCGCAAAAACGTAGGTGCCTAGTGAGATCAGGAGGGCAACAGCGGCGGTGATGACCGAAATGGTGACCACGTGTGCCGCCTTGGTGCCACGGGAGACGTCCCAAGCCCAGTAGAGGCTACCTAGTACAACTAGTACCGATAGGCCTAGTAGGACTCGGACGGGGGCGGGTACGAAGCGGCCCCACTTGGGGGTTTCTAGGTTGGCGCCCCGCTTAAGGCCGGCGGTGTGGTTGCGGTACAGCGTTTCGAACAGCAGCAGGTCAGCGATTAGGTAGCAGGCGATTCCCATGGGCAGAACGGTGATTGCCATCCACCAGGAGTTGGGATCCATATCGCCGGTTTCTAGGTCCATCCCGACCATGGTCTGACCCATCAGCATTAAGGCGGCGCCAATGACTACGGCGTAGGGGGCAATGAGGGCGGCGGTGGCGCTGCGGACCTGGTAGCTGATGGGCATGGCACCGCGGATGACTCGGTGGATTCCCAACCAGGCTAGGAAGATAACGATCGGGAAGGCTAGGCCTAGGGAGCCGATGGTGTCGAAGATGGCTCCAAGGGTACTTTCACTCATTTTGGTCTCCAGTTTGGGCCGGGTGGCCACGGTTTAAGGTTGAGGTTATGGGCCCTCAACTGTTTGTATCAAAAGTTTAGTACAAAGTTTGTTTTGTGCGCAAGTGATATTGATACAAACTTTGTGTTTGCGGACACATATTTCCGCGAATGGCCGAAATCCTTCACATCTATTTGGCACTCCGCCAACTCCTCTTTACCCTTATAGGGTGACTGAAGTCGAAATCACCACTCCGCGCGGAGTGGCCCTCTCTGGAACACTCACGGAACCCGTCGATGCGAAAGGCTCCGTGGTGGTTTTTGCGCACTCATTTTTGGGTGACCGGCACTCCAGTGGCCGCTTCGACCGCCTAGCTGGCGCCTACCGGGCCGCCGGTTACGCCACCATGCGTTTCGACTTCTCTGGTTGCGGGCTTTCCGGCGACGACGCCATCACCACCGCCCACCAAGTCGAAGACCTACGCTCAGTCTGCGCATGGCTCGCAGACCGCGGCTACGCCAACCAGATCATCCACGCCCACTCTTTCGGTGCCGTCACCGCCCTCAAGGCCCGGCCCTCCCAGGCTAAGACCATGATCCTCACCTCCCCGGTGACCGGCCCCATGCTCTTTGACTGGTCCCAGATTTTCTCTCCCGAACAGTTAGACGAACTGGAAGCTCACGGCGCCACCCGCATCCCCGATGATGGTCCGGGCCCCCGTGAATGGTTCGTCATCACCCGGGAAACCCTACTGGACCTGTCCCTGAACAAGTCCGATGAACTACTCACCGACCTGCCCTACCCCCTACTGATCGTCTTTGACGCTGACGACCTAGAGGTCGATATTGTGGAGCAGGCCCAAGAGAACTTCACCATCCTCCCGGCTGGTTCACGCATCCACATTGCTCACGAAGCCCAATTCTCTGACCCTGATCAGACCGAAGTTTTGGTTGATATTTCGGTCCGCTGGGCCACCGCCCGCGTTAACCCCCGCATGGCTTCCCGCGTGGCTAAACCGGAGTCCAGCGTTGCCTGAAGGTAAGTCTGCGGATCAGCCCCTGCAGATTACTTACCCACCACAACTTCCGGTTACTCAACGTAAGGATGAGATCGCCCAGCTGATCCGCGACCACCAAGTAGTGGTCCTAAGTGGCGAAACCGGCTCCGGTAAAACCACCCAGCTGCCCAAAATCTGCCTCGACCTAGGTAGGGGCACCAAGGGCATGATCGGGCATACGCAGCCTCGTCGAATTGCCGCGCGCGCCGTCGCCGACCGCATTGCCCACGAACTGCACTGCCAACTGGGCGAACTAGTGGGCTACCAGGTGCGCTTCACCGACCAGGTCAGCGAACAAACCCGCGTCAAACTCATGACCGACGGTATTATGCTGGCCGAAATCCAGGGCGATCCCCTGCTCAAGCGCTACGACACGATCATCATTGACGAGGCCCACGAACGCTCCCTCAACATTGACTTCCTACTGGGCTACCTAGCGCGCCTACTGCCCATGCGCCCGGACCTGAAACTGATCATCACGTCCGCGACCATTGACTCTGAGCGCTTCGCCGAACACTTTAAAGACCAAGACGGTAATCCGGCCCCGATCATTGAGGTTTCCGGCCGCACCTACCCGGTGGAAATCCGCTACCGTCCCCTGGTTCCCGACTTTGATACCCCTGATCAGGGTACCGGCCACGCTCACGGCACTGGCAACCCTCCAAACGCAGGCCGCCACGATAGCCAGGGCACGTCCTCGTCCGGGAAAAAGCCAGGCCGCAAACGTGGCGGGGTCACGGTAGAAGCCGAAGCGGACCTGATGCAGGGAATTATTGACGCCTGCGAGGAACTCTTCGTGGACGGACCCGGTGACATCTTGGTCTTCCTGGCCGGCGAGCGCGATATTCGCGACGCGGATCAGGCCCTCAAGGACCACCTGGGTAACCGCTACCTGAACCCGAATCAGCCCCTACCAAAGGGCGTGCGCCCCGACGCGGTAGAGGTGCTGCCCCTGTACGCTCGCCTATCCGCGGCTGAGCAGTCCAGGGTCTTCGCCCCGCACCAGTTCCGCCGGATCGTCCTGGCGACGAACGTGGCTGAAACCTCCCTGACCGTGCCGGGAATCCGCTACGTGGTAGACCCCGGTTTGGCCCGTATTTCCAGGTATTCCCCACGCACTAAGGTTCAGCGTCTGCCCATTGAACCGGTCAGTCAGGCCAGCGCGAATCAGCGCTCAGGCCGCTGTGGTCGCGTGGCTGACGGTATTGCGATCCGCCTTTACAGTGAGGATGATTTCGACTCTCGGCCCGAGTTCACCGAACCCGAAATCCTGCGCACCTCTCTAGCTTCGGTAATCCTGCAGATGTCCGCCCTGGGTTTGGGCGATGTTGCCGACTTCCCCTTCGTGGACCCACCAGATGGGCGCGCGGTCCGCTCCGGCGTGCAGCAGTTGCTGGAAATTGGGGCACTAACTGAGGACGCGAAGAAGTCCCTGCGCCTGACGAAGGTGGGCCGGTCGCTGGCTCGCCTACCCATTGATCCGCGTCTAGGCCGCGTCCTATTGGAGGCCCAGAAGCTGGGTTGTGCCTCTGAAGTGGGCGTGATTGTGGCGGCCCTGTCCATTCAGGATATTCGTGAGCGCCCCGCTGAACATCAGGGGGCCGCAGATGAGGCTCATGCGCGTTTTACCGACCCGAAGTCGGACTTTATTACCTACTTGAACCTGTGGCGTTATGTGCGCACGCTGGCCCGCGACCTGTCCGGTTCGGCCTTCCGGCGCACGGTCCGGGCCGAGTTCCTGCACTACCTGCGGATTCGCGAGTGGCAGGACGTGTACGCACAGCTGCGTCAGTTGGCTAAGCCGCTGGGGATTCACTTGCAGCGTTTGGAGATTCCCACGACGAAGCAGGTCGCGGAAGAGGCCGCTGCCGGCGGGATTCCTAACGCCACTGCCCGCGCCTGCGTGAACCTGACGCGCGCGGCTACCACCACCGATTCGGACCTGATTCACCGGGCCCTGCTGGTGGGCTTCCTGTCTAACTTGGGTAACTGGTCGGAAAAGACTAAGGATTACGAGGGCGCTCGCGGCGTTCACTTCAATATTTGGCCCGGTTCGGGGCTGGCTAAGGGACGCACCGACTGGGTGATGGCCGCTGAGCTGGTTGAGACTTCGCGCCTGTTTGCCCGGACGATAGCGCGCATTGATGTGGACTGGGTGGAGCCGGTGGCTTCGCACCTGGTTAAGCGCGTCTATTCTGAGCCGTTCTGGTCGCGTCGCCATGGGGCGGCCATGGTCAAAGAGAAGGTCATGCTCTATGGGATGACCCTGTTGGCGGACCGGATTGTGCCGCTGGCTCGACTGGGTAAGTCGGTGACGCTGGGCGATGTGAATGCGGCCCAGTTGGCCCGGGAAATGTTTATTCGTCATGCCCTGGTGGAGGGTGATTGGCGGACTTTCCATAAGTTCTTTAAGCGGAATGAAGAGGCGGTTGCGGCCGCCCAGGCGCAGGCAGAGAAACTGCGTGATCCGGGCGCTTTGGCCACGGATGAGGAACGTTTTGAGTTCTTTAATGGGGTGCTGCCGGCCAATATTACGGGCAGCGTGAACTTTGACCGCTGGTGGCGGGATCAGAAGTCTAAGACCCCGCGCCTGTTGGATTACCCGGAGGATTTCCTGCTGGTTGCCCAGGGGGCAGATGAGGCCTTCCCGGATACGTGGCAGCAGGGTGATCTGACCTTGCCTTTGAGCTATGAGTTCTTGCCCGGCCGCTCGGCCGATGGCGTGACGGTTCGTGTCCCGCTGGAGGTTTTGGGTCGCCTTGAGGATCGTGGTTTTGAGTGGCTGGTTCCGGGCTTGTTCCCGGAACTTTTGGAGCAGACGATTCGGGCCTTGCCGAAGCCGGTTCGTCGCCTGCTGGTGCCGGCCCCGCAGGGTGCGCAGCGTTTGCTGCCACTGGTGGCTCCTGCCGGCCCGTTCCCGGTGGAGCTGATTCCGGGTTGGGCAGAGCTGACCGCTTCCCCGGCCCAGAGCACGAATACTGCAAATATTTCCGAGGGTGCAGCTTCAGGTACCCCCGAGGGTGCAGCTTCCGCGGACTCACCTTCCCCGGACTCACCTTCCGCGGACCGTTCTTCCGCTGGCACGAATGAACCTAAGGCTTCCTCAGGCAACGCCAAGGCTGCGACCGAACTGGATCCCATGGCTGCTTCCCTGGCCCGTCTTGCTTCCGCAGACCACGTGCGTATCAAGGACCCGCAGGCGCTAAAGAAGCTTCAGACCCAGAACGCTCAGCGTACCAGTGCAGCAGCACAGCAGGACCAGGTTGAGCACCCGCAAAGTGGTCCGCTCCCCTACCGGAAGGCCTTTACCCAGGCGGTAAAGCGCCTTGTGGATGCCGAGGTCACCAAGGATGACTGGAAGTTGGTGGAGCGCAAACTACCACCGCACCTGCGTCCTCGTTTCCAGGTTTATGCCTCTGATGGGCGCGTTTTGGGGACCGGCCCAGACCTGAAGAAGCTCCAAAAGGACTTGGCGAAGGAAGGCTCGCGGGCGGTCCGTTCGGCGGTGAAGGGTGCGGTTGCGCAGGCCCTTGAGCAGGCGCAGCGTGGCCAGGGTGCCAGCAAGTCTGGTGACGCAAAGGGCTCCGCTAAGGGATCCGCAACGGGCTCCGTGCCAGCCTCAGGCAATACTGGGGCGGCTACCTCGCCGGACTCACCACAACCCCCGAAGCAGATTCAGACCCGCGGTAAGGGTGGTTTCTCAGTGACCGGCTACCCGGGCCTGACCCTGAAGGTTGAGCCAGCCACGGATCCTAAGCGTCTTTATCCGACGGTGGAGGTGCAGGTGCACGCGAATGCGGCTGTACGTGATCACCATCAGGCGCGGGCGGTAGTGGCTCAGGTTTTGGAGCAGGTGAAGTTGGCTGATGGGCGGATTTCTTCTCGTTGGGGTGCCGCGCAGGCGCTCGCTTTGGGGTCGGCTAAGTATGCGTCCTCGTCGGCGATGATCGCTGACCTGCAGTGGGCGGCGGCCGAGGGCCTTGCCATGCGGTTCGCGGATTTGGCTTCTGGCCGTCCGGGTGGCCTGGCGCAGGTGACGGATTCGGCGGCTTTGGGCAAGCTGGTGGAGCTGGTGCGTCCTAAGTTCGAGGATGAGGTTTACGCCCTTGCGCAGGCGGCTGCGGCAGCGTTGCGCGAGTATGCGACGCTGGATAAGACGATTCGTTCCGTGCGGGCCATGTCTTTGGCGCAGGTGGCCACGGAGGTTCGCGCACACGCAACCGCTCTATTGGCGGGGAACTTTATTTCCCGGACGGGTGCGGCTCACTTACCGCATTTGGCTAGGTATTTGCAGGCGGACCGGATGCGGCTCGAGGGCGCAGAGTCAGATCTTCCGCGCGATCAACGTTTGGCATGGGAGTACCAGCAGGCGGCGGACTTAGTGGCTGAGGCGCAAGAACAGGCGGATCAGTTGCCGGCCGGGGCGGAAGGTTTTGCGGCGCAAGCGCACGCTAAGCAGGGCTTTTGGCTTTTGCAGGAGTTCCGGGTTTCCCTGTTTGCGCAGTCTTTGGGGACCGCGCAGAAGGTGTCTTTGAAGCGGATTCGTTCGACCCTCTCCAACTAAGGTGGCCCAGAGAAGTCGCCCAGTAAGCTGACCAGAGGGATTGGCTTGCGTATTTGACTCTCAGGCCGGCATGGAGTCGTAGACCGGCTTCTTGGCGGTGGGCAGGATGAAAGTCAGAGCCGTTAGGGAGGCCCCTAGGTATCCCAGCAGGACCACCAAGCCTAGGCCTAGGTTAGCTCCTTGACCACTTTCGAACTGGCCTCCTACGAGGTCGAATACTAGGCCACCTACGCAGAGCAGCGTAAAGATTGCCAAGATTCCTAAACGTAGTTTTAGATTGCGGTCTTGCATCCACGCTAGGACCCCGAAAATCAGCATGCTCGCAGCCAGTGCCATGACTACCACTTTGCCGATAAGGAAGTAAAAGGAATCTCGCTCTTCACTTAGCGTGATCCAGTCGTAGGCGAAGAAGCCAATCCCGATTAGACCTAGGACGGCCATCGAGAGTTTGTAGGTAAATGATTTTGAGCTGTAGTCCGGCATGGTGTCTCCTTTGAGATTGGAAATATTTTGGGAAGTCTAAAGTTGAATTTAGAGCGGATCCGCCTGGTTCTTTGCTTTCATTGGCGCAAACCAGAAGAAGATAAAGAAAATCGCTTGGATTATTAGCCCCCAGCCGGTGTAATACAACATGGGTAGGGCCGCATACCCAGAGGGGCTCTTTGATTGGAGTAATCCCATTGCCACAACCAGCGTCACGAATAGTAGCCCGTTAAAGCCCAGCACTAGATAGGGACGGATATCGTTGGGGTCGACCTTACGAGCAGCGAAAAATCCCCAGACCATTAAGGCGCCAAAGACAAATATGTTCAGTGCTATAACTCCCATCAACGCTCCGCTCATCAGCATCGACCAAGAAAACAACAGCTGCAGGATCCCAACCGACCCTAATAAGACGCGGCTAAATCCACTTTGACAAAGTATTGAATTCCCATTGAGAAGAATTTCCTCATCATCGTCATCGACAGGTTCAATCAGGGGATCATTCAGGGGTTCATTCAGGGGTTCATCGTGACCGGAAAAATCATGGTCATCATTTTCGTAGTTCTGGGGGTCCATTCAGGCCTCCTTTGGTAACTCTCTTTAAAAAAGCATACCAAAATAGTTACCCAGGACACAGTACCCTAAAAATACCCCCAGGTCCGACCACCCTATTTCAGTGCTCGTCCTTGGTAACGGTGATCAGGAACGGCAGGGCTACGAACAGGGCCCCACCAATGCAGTTGCCCAGTAGCACGAAGGTCAGATTATAGAGCGCACCCCAAACGGTCACGCCCGGAACCCCGTGGAAAAGACCCAGGGAAAGGGTGGTCATATTGGCCACTACGTGCTCAAAACCAGAGGTGACGAACAGGGCCATACACCAGGCCATGAGGATCATCTTGGCAACCTCGTTCTGGGCGCGAGACTGAGCCCAAACGGCAGTACAAACTAGGACGTTGCAGAGGATGCCGCGGCAGATCAGGGCAATCCAAGTCTTGTGGGTCTTCGCGGCGGCCACGGTGGCCACCATCTGGTAGACCGCCCCGTGCGCCATGGCTCCCGAGCCCAAAACCACTACGCCCAGCAGCATGGAACCCAGCAGGTTACCCAGCACCATCAACACGAAGGCACGCAGGGCAGACCCGGCAGTGATTTCTTTCTTCGCCAAGCCGATTGGCAGGATCATCATGGCACTAGTGACCAGTTCTGAACCGGCAAAGATCACCAGGATTAGACCGATCCCGAAGACTGCCCCACCCACGAAGGGACCCCAGGGGTTATGCACGGCATTTAACGGTCCGGCGGCGGTGAACATGAAGACGTCAGCCACGCCAATATAGAGGCCCGCTAGCATGGCGGCAGCCAGGTAACGGACCGGGTGGGAAGAGCTATCTGCTTTATGGTGTGCGCCCTCGATCTGGGCAGCCATATTGTCAGTTAAAGAAATCACGGCTCAAAGCGTAGTCCTATTCCCGTCCCTACGCTAGTCCAGATAGGCAATTAGTTCATTAACTGACTAACACTATGGGCAATCTGTCTCCCAGCGGGACAAAGTCGGAAAGTCAGGGGTGGTTCCCGAGTGATAGAATCGGCACCGTTAGGCTGAATTCTTCCCAACCTAGGTGGTAACCCGCATGACCCAGTCTGTTTCCCAGCCCGCATTCACTGATCTAGCTGCCGTAGAGCCGCCCCTCCCCCTAGGCCCCATGGATGGCCGCTACCGGGCACAGGCTGCTCCCCTCATCAACTACCTGTCCGAGGCCGCCCTGAACCGCGCCCGCCTCCAGGTCGAGGTCGAATGGTTGATCTTCCTGCTAAACAACCAGGTCCTACCCGGCGCCCCCACCCTTTCAGATGACGAGGTCGCCTACCTGCGTTCCGCCGTTACCGACTTTGGGGCCCGGCAGATTTCCCGCCTAGCTGAGATTGAAGCAGAGACCCGCCACGACGTGAAGGCCGTCGAATATCTGCTCAAGGAGCACTTGAAGGCCGCCCCGCAGACTCTAGGTGAGGGTACTAAACTGCCTGAACTTAACGAGGTCGTGCACATCTTCTGCACTTCTGAAGACATTAACAACCTGGCTTATGCCCTGAATGTGCAGGGTGCTGTCCAGCAGGTTTGGCTACCCACTGCCCGTGCCCTACAGCAGCAGCTGGCACAGTTGGCGCAGGATAATGCGGATGTGCCCATGTTGGCCCGGACTCACGGTCAGGCCGCCACTCCGGTGACCTTGGGTAAGGAACTGGCCGTTCTGGCTCACCGTATTGGCCGCCAGCTCAAGCGCATTGAGGCCACCGAATACCTGGGCAAGATTAATGGGGCCACCGGTACTTTTGCCGCCCACTACGTCTCTGTCCCCCAGGCTGACTGGCCCACCCTAGCCCGCGAGTTCGTGGAGCACTTGGGCCTGACCTGGAACCCGCTGACCACCCAGATTGAATCCCACGACTGGCAGGCCGAACTGTATTCGGACGTGGCCCGCACGAACCGGATCCTGCACAACTTGGCCACCGACGTGTGGACCTACATTTCGCTGGGTTACTTCAAGCAGAACCTAGCCGCGCAGGGTTCCACCGGTTCTTCCACCATGCCGCACAAGGTCAACCCGATCCGTTTTGAGAACGCGGAAGCTAACCTTGAGGTTTCTTGCGCGCTACTGGACGTGCTGGCCAGTACCCTGGTGACTTCGCGTCTGCAGCGCGACCTGACCGATTCTTCTATGCAGCGTAATATTTCGGTTGCTTTTGCCCACTCCATGTTGGCTTTGGATAACCTGTCCCGCGGCTTGGCCGGTTTGGATGTGGACGCGGACCGTATGGCCGTGGACCTAGACCACAACTGGGAGGTCCTGGGTGAGGCTATTCAGCAGGCAATGCGTACCGCCGCGATCGCGGGCGTGCAGGGCCTAGAAAACCCGTACGAACGCTTGAAGGAACTGACCCGAGGCCGCCGCGTGGACGCCCAAGGTATGCGCGACTTTATTGGCACCCTCGGCTTGCCCGAGGAAGTCGAAGCTCGCCTTCTGGTCCTAACCCCCGCCACCTACACCGGTTTGGCGAAGGAACTCCTCTCCTTCTTGAAAGCGTAATCTTTTCCACTAAATCAGTGATGCGCTCTGGACATCATATCGGATTGTCCTATACTTAAATTAATAGTTCGGCCCGGCTCAGTTTTACTGAGTACGGGCTGGATTTCTATTTAGGGAGAACCGGACTTGGGTAACTTAAAACGCGCAACCACGTTCGCAGAACAGCTAGCCATCTTACGAGAACGCGGCATGGAAGTCGATGAGCAGCTGGCTGAACAATGGCTTAAAAATGTGAGTTACTATCGGCTTTCCGGATACTGGTACGGGAACCGTATGCTCGAGCCCAACTACAGCCCCAAGAACCCGAAGCGTTTAGACACTTTTAAGCCCGGTACCACATTCGAAGAAATCGTAAAACTATACGAGTTTGACAGAAAACTTCGAACCCTCATCCATGACGGAATGGAAAGAATCGAAGTTACTTTACGGGCGCGAATAGGTGAACTTCTCATCCACAAGGGTCCGCTTTCGTATCAAGATCCGAACCTCTTCCGTGAATCCTTTGATCATGAATCATGGCTAAAAACTACCCGGGGTCGAGTTGAACGAGCTAAACAACGCAGCGCTGCAATAAAACACTACGATGAACATTACGATGATTATCCTTTTTGGGTTCTAGCCGATGTTTTAGACTTCTCTGACCTATCGCAGCTCTACGATGGCCTTCTACTGGAGGATCAACGATTCATCTCTGAAGGTTTAGGCCTAAAAGTGAATCCTGAAAAACTTATGTCTTCCACAAAAAAGAGTTATTACCGTCAAGATCCACTGGCTCGCTGGTGCGAGCAATTTACCGTCGTTCGTAATACTTGTGCCCACCATTCACGCTTATGGAATCGACACTTTACTCCGGCATCCACTAATGCATTTCGAACTATCCCAAGCCTCGACTCGCTTCCTAGAAGCCAGAGTGAACGACTATACGGAACACTCCTTATGATGGCATTCATTCTAAAATCAGTATCGCCTGGAAGTAGCTGGATAAAGAAAGTTATTTCTTTAGTCGAAAATGAATTCTCGGTTTCACCCAGACGAAATACAGTCGAGATGGGTTTCCCGGAAATTTGAAACAGAGCTTTCTTAATCTTGCTTAAAACAGCAAGCTACTATCCGCTCGAAGCACGATTTAATAACAGTTCCTCTAGTCCAACATATCGGGAGTGACCTTGCATTCCTTCCCGATCAACATGGGGGCAATCAGGCGCGGTTCGCCGCGTTCTTCCGCCTCATTAGAGGCCTGGCGTAGCTCCTGCAGGGAGTTAACGACGCGCTCACGGATCATCCACGGGTCTAGGGTGTTTAGGTAGATGCGAGTACCGCCCTCGAAGCCCGCTAGGGTCGAAATACGCCACTTCAGCAGGATGCGCCAGCGCATGCCCACCTTGTTGGCTTTACCGGGCGGGCAGTGGTACCACTCTTCGTTACAGGGCACCTCCGCGCCGGTCGCGGCGTGCATGGCGTGTAGTAGGTCGGAAACGGAGCGCACTTCCTCGTCCGTGTATTCCCAGGGTTCCTTCGCGGGACCCAGGGGCCAAACCGCGACGGTGGGGAAACGGTGACCGAAACCGGCCAGGGCGACCGCGTGCTCGTTCTGTGCCAACACTAGTCCGCGCGAGGCCGCATACCGCAGGATTTGCTTGTAAATATGCGGGTTTTTGCGTAGTCGGGCCAGTTCGGCATCGATCTGGACGGAACGCTCATCGATTGCTACCAGCTGCTTGTGTAGGTGGTCAAAAGAGGCGCCGGCGGGCTTGAGCCAGTTCTGGAAGGTGGCCACGTACTTCACGTGCTTATCCAGCTGGTACAGGTCCTTCATCGCGTCAATGGTGAAGCGAATGTACTGGTGGTGCTCTTCCGGGGTAAGCGTCCCAGAGGATGCCAACTGCGTATCGTTAGTGGCGTTATCGACGTAGTGGCGACGCGCAATAATCACATCGTGACCACCACAGAAGTAAGAGTAAGCCTGTGACAGGATCTCTGGTTCAGAAAGGGATTCGATCTTTTCTTCGCTCACGCCCGAGGCACGCATGCGGGTGGTGACAATCTGGACGACGTGGTCAAAACCCGCGGGGGACGAAATGTATTCGGCCATGCGGCGGCGTTGGGCTTCTGAGGGTTCGTGGCCATAGCCCTGTGCCCAGTAGGCGTAAGAGACGATCTCGAACAGGTTGGGGACGCGGCGGAATTCGGCGCGCGTCCGGTTGACCTCGTCGGGGCGGACCTCGTCGATTTGGCGCCAAGCGACCTCGCCCAGAGCGCTAACGTCACGGACTAGACGGGACTTTTCCGGGGGCGTATCTAGGTAGCGGGCATCGCAGAAGGCGCAGGTGTGAGAGTTTGCGCCGGGCCCTAGGGGTTGCGGGTTGGTGGCCGGGACTGACAGGGGGCGGTGACCCCGCCCGGGGACGGTCCAAACCTGGGTACCAGATAGGGGGTTACGCTGTTTTAGCGTGCCATCTGGCATGCGCACAATGACATCATCGTCAAAGGGCGGGATAGTTTCTTCATTATTCACGGGTCTACCCCAGTCGGTGACTAGCTAACGCGCGGAGCTGACTGGAAGCTCTTTGCGATGGTCCCTCCTTGGGAAAGTCGAACCATAAGCGGAATGCTCTGGCCCAACAAACGGTCGAGGTCCTTGGTTAGCATATCAATCCTACGATATGCAGCAGCGGGTGAAGCGCCGGTGTTTAGGCGAACGCGCAGTAGCAAACCATTCTTGCGCTTCACCATCCAAGAAGAAACATTCACGCTATTGATGGTGGGCTCAGACTGGAGCTTGTCCTGCACGTACTGTTCAATGAACTTAGTGGTTAGGGTGGTTGAACCACTGGTGCCGCCCGAACCGTCCAGGGCCGGGCTGGAGAAGCTTAGCGTGTGCTTGGTTTTACCGCCGGACTGGCCGAAGATGGTAGCCAGGGAAACGATAATGGCAATGATCAACAGGGCAAAGACGCCCACGTGGATCCATGAGAGTTCAGAGCCGGGGATCCTAGAGTGATCCAGGCCTTCCTTGAGCAGGTCTAGGCCCTGAGTTCCGTATTTTTCCCACTGAGTGTTGAATGCAGGCCAAAGCTGGGTGAGGGATAGGCCCACCCCGATGACTAGCATTAGCAGTCCGGTAAAGAAAGCGAGGATGCGGTTCCAGGCGCGTGGATAGTGACGCATCAGGACTCCTTCTCAGGGGTAATCAGGTTGAGCTTGGTTTTCACCTTGGGCAGGAGTTCCATCTGCGCAACCGTTTCTTTAAGAGTTTGTTGCAGTAGTTCCCGATCCAGTTCACGGCCCGCGTGCGGGGTGACCGTGGCGATCACGTGGGTGCGATCCACACTGGTGGAAACCTGTCCCTGGCCTAGGCCGGCAGCATTGCGTAGGGCGGCGGAAACAGCCGAGGCAATGACCTGGTCATCGACAATCACGGCGGCACGCTTCGCGTCCATGCGGTGACGTCCTAGGGAGCCGGGAGCTAGAGCTTTAATGAGGAAGATGATGCCTAAGATCGCACCGGCGATCCCACCTACCGCCAGCCAAGGGTAGATGACCCGGCGGCCAATGACGGGAATGTCGTTGAGCATTTTTTCGGGCGTTGCCAAGAGCGGCTGGTAGCCCAGGGTAGCTAGCGTTAATTCAATCAGTAGGTAAACGCTGCCGGCCAGTAGTAGCAGGCTAATAACTACCGCAGTAAATGCTCGCGAAGAGTGCGTCGCGCGACGGGAAATGTAACCAACGTGGGGTCCTTCCGTGGCGTTACGGGACTCTTGGGGATTGTCGACCTTAGGATTTTGGGTCATTATTCGACACGATTCCTCTGCGTGGGAGTGACTTCTTTTTCATGCGGGTGGTAGATAGAAGCCACTGTCAGATCTAGTGTTCCAACTTCAGCACCTAGCAGGTGGGTTAGGCGCGGCTGCAGGGCAGCACGCTTCGTGGTTAGTACGGTCACCAGATCGGTACCCGAAGCTAGGGCTTTATCTGGCAGGGCCGTAGTTACCCGCACATGTAGGGGTGCTTCATCTTGTTGCATTGAGACGCTGACCGCGGCGGTGGGCACTTCAAAGGCCTCTGCGGTGGCAGCACGCACGGTGTTGTTCATGGCGCGTGCTGCCACTGAGGTGTGTCCAGGTAAACGGTTAGCGTCAGTTTTGGCGCTAGTGTCCATCTTTATCAGAATGACGTGGTCTGTACGTTACCGGTTAGTGCGCGCCAGGCAGCCTTGAAATCAAGGGTGCCTTCTAGGTGGCGTCCAGCTAGGTAACCGATCGCAGCAAACAAACCAATCAGCAGTGACCACCAGTGGAAGACCACAATGACCACGCCGATGATGGCGCCTAAAATCGCTAGTTCCGTAGACTTTCTCACTTGACTCGAGGCTCCTCAGTCTTCTTTTCTTCAGGCTTGGGGGCCGGTGCGGGAGCTTCGGCAGCCTTCTTTTCTTCTTCCTTGTCAACGCCGGGGACGTGAACGTCGGTGACGTCAATGTTGACCTCAACGACCTCTAGGCCCACCATGTTTTCCACGTTGGTGAGGACGGAACGGCGAACAGCTTCGGCAACCTCGTGAATCGGGTAGGGGTATTCGACGATTAGGGTTAGGTCGATAGCGGCCTGCTTCTGGCCGACCTCAACGGAAACACCCTGGGTAACGTTGCGGGAAGCACCGAAGGCTTCACGGGCAGCGCCCAGTGCGCGAGAGAAACCGCCACCAACAGCGTAAACGCCGTCAACTTCAGCCATTGCTAGGCCAGCAACCTTAGCAACTACCTGATCAGCGATGGTGGTGGTGCCACGGTTGTTTGCATCCGCGGGAGCGTCCTTGACCGCAACAGCCTTTACGGGTTCGGGTCGGTTCTTGGGTTCTGCCATGTTGTTCTCCTTAACGAGTTCCGCCGGGGTGGGGGCGGGGGTGGTTTTTACTGGGTTAGCAGCAGTTTTCTTGGTGGTTGCCATTAGTGTGGCCTCCTTCGCTTTTGTTATACAGTTTTTGCGGACGGGACTAAAGGTCTATTAGGGGTGATTTCGCTAGCGGCCAAGGAAATTCGCTTCGTCAGGATGCGAACCGGTCCGGCCCTCTTCGCCCTTGTCCAAGCTATTCAAAGCGTCAACCGCAGCCTGATCCAATTCGAAGTCGAAAATCTGCAGGTTTTCCTGCATCCGCTGCGGGCTGGTGGTCTTCGGGAAGATGACATCACCACGCTCTAGCGCCCACCGCAAGACGACCTGTGCGGGCGTACGTTCTAGTCGTTCAGCCTGCGCCACGACCAGTTCATCACTGACAATATCGCCCCGGGAAAGTGGCGCCCAGGCTTCCACCACAATTCCCAGCTTTCGGCAGTACTCACGCAGGGCATCCTCACGGAAATACGGGTGTACCTGAATCTGGTTCACGTGCGGGACAAAATCGGTGGCGTCAATAATGCGTTCAAGATGGTGAGCCTCAAAGTTAGAAACGCCAATCGCTTTCGCGCGGCCGCTCTTGAAAATCTCCACCATGGCCTGCCAAGTCCGGTCATAGCGACCGTCATACAACTTAGGAACCGGCCAGTGAATCAAGAACAGATCCACGTAATCCAAGCCCATGTCGTCTAGGGACTTATCGAAGGCGCGGTGCGCGTCCTCGGGCTCATGGAAGTCGTTATTGAGCTTGGTGGTGACGAATAGGTCCGCCCGTTTTACGCCCGCATCCATGGCTTCATGTAGGGCGGCAGCTACCTGTGCCTCATTGTGGTACATCTGGGCAGTGTCAATATGACGGTAGCCAAGCTGCAGGGCAGAACGAACCAGGTCGGTGGCCTGCTCTGGCGGGACCTTGTAGGTGCCATAACCAAACTGGGGGATTTTGGCGCCCGTAGCAAGTGTTAGCTCCGGGATTTTGGCAGCGGCAGGGTCGTTCTCAAAGAAACTTTTTGCGGTCTCACTCACAGTCATAACAAAACCATAACACAGAAAAGTAGGTCCTACGAACTAAGGCCAGCTCATCTTCACAGTAGCCGCAAGCCTAAGCTTTCAAGCCAAAAACCTGCGCCTACTTACCCTTTACCACGGCAATCACCGCAGACTCACCCTGATCGTTTCGGGCCCACATGCGCACCCGGTCCCCCGGACGCAAAGCCACCCCAGTAAGACTAATTTCTTCCTCCAACTCGGTACCCATCATGCGACCGTCCCATGCGCCATGGAACAGCGGATAGAAAGCACTGGTTCCCGCCCGGGAAAGCTCCAAACCAAAATCAGTACCGGCCGTCCCCGTCAGCTTAAACGGTAACTGTTGATGCTCAGCCTCTGACATTTCCGCAATCACCTCGGGCAGTTCTAACTTCGGGGCCTGGAAAGTTTCTAGGCGCGAGAACGTCTTTACCGGATACTGCCAGCTGTGCCCATCCTTGGTGGTCACGCGAACTCGGAATACCTTTACCGTATCCACGGGCAGCTTAGTAAAGCCGGGGTGGTCAAGCGGCAAGGGTTTAAAGGTGATTGTCGGGTAGCCAAAACGATTGGCAGCCAGCGGGTTAACCGGGGTTTCAGACTGCAGTGGAAGCTTATGCGCCTCACCGTTGAAGGTGTTTTCTTCCCAGACCTCCACCTTCGCGTCCACAAACAGGCTGGGATTTTGATCGCGTACGGACAGGGACCAGCGGCCCGGATCAGTCCGCTCAAATCCCGGGACGTCTAAAGCTCCCGGCATCAGTTTGGCGGGCACATACCCCGCAGCCGGCCAGGCGATCTGCGGCGGAGCGGACCTGAGGTTCTCAAACTGGTGCGTTTCCCCCGGGTAGGCCGCGCGGGCCGCCTCAGAGAGTTGTTGATCATCGGTTTCGCGGACCTGCGTCAGCGCATTCACGCTAGAAGAAATCACGAACCCATAGCCCAGGTTGTCTTTGGGGAACTGGTAGCCGCTAATCTTGGAAACCTGCTCAACCTCGCCCGTATTTAGCAGTGCCAGCACCGAAACAGCAGTCTTATCTAGGGTCGGGTCCAGCATGTCGATCCGGTGTCCGACATTCTCATTATTCTTCCCGTCATCATCAAGGAAGTTGATTAGTTCGTAGCTGACGCGGGGCAGGTTCTCGCGGCTCTTTTGGTTCACCAGGGGCATGACATTGCTACTGCCCGCTAGTAGCCGGTAGTTGATATCAGCCCGGTAGGTGGCTTTGGCACCACCCACAGTCCGACACTTGAAATCCTTGGCGGGCACTAGGCCGTGGCTGATCTTCAAAGAGCGCGCTAGGGAAATTCCGCCTTCACTCAGGTCTTTCCACGCGGGGTGATTTGCCGCTAGGGCGGTGATGGGCTTAAGCCCCACCAGCCGGCGTGAGTCATTCCAGGTGTTAATAAAGGAGTCAAGGTCTTGCGGTTGCGTAACCGGAGCTTCGGGGCATTCTCCCGCATTCGTAAGCAGCGTCTGGATGGGCGTGGCGTACTGTTCGATACGCTGGGCGATCTCTTGGGCTTGCCGGGCGTCAACATGGGCGGGTACTAGGATTTCTCCATCCGAGGTCGCTCCCGGGGTTCCCATGGTTCGGCCGCCCACATTCTTGGAGCTGCTGGGCATTGGGGGTAGTTGTCCCGCCCCAACCAGGCTACTTAGGTCAGGCCACAGGTTTTGGTTCCCTAGGATTAGCGCGGCCACTAAAGCCACCCCTAGGGCTGCGCGGCGTAGGTTTCGATGGTGTCGACGTCGACGCAGATAGACCTCGATGGGATTTTCGTAGGACCCGCGGTAAAACTTGGGGTCCGCCGGTGGCGGCATGCTCATGGGCGCCAGTCAGGGTCACAGGCCGGGGCCCCTAGACGGTCAAAGACCTCATGGGGGTAGGCGATCTCGGCTTCAAAATCTAGGTCTTTACTGGTCACCAGCGGGGCTTGCGGATCATTGGAACGGACCTGCAGGTCAATGGCGGCCGGGCCGGTTTGGGCCTGATCCCAGACGGTTTTCAGGACCTGCTCGGCCAGTGCTTTCAAGTTAGGATCCTGCGGGTCTAGGTCAGTTTGGACCTGGGCTTGGATCCGGTAGGTGGTCATGGTGCGGCGGGTTAGGACGGCTACGTCCACGACCCCGGGTAGGCCCATGATTTTTTGTTCCAGCTTATTTTTGGCGTCACTTTGGGTGCGTGAGTTTAGGCGGAAGACCGCCGCCGAGGCCGCGGCCCCCAAGGCTGCGGCACCCCAGACTAGAGGGTTTTTCCATCCCGGCCCGTCACTGGGTTTTCCGTGAAAGCGTGAGTTATAGGGTTTCATTTTCTTAGACCTTTTTTCGGGGAGATGGCGGGTAGGTTCTTTTTGGGGAGGACGTGCTGGGCAACCTCGTAAAGGATGGTTGTAACGGGCTCTTCCGGTTCGGGCAGCATGGTCATGAGTTCTAGGACCGCGCGACCGGTCCGGTCTAGGGGCTGTCCCCCGCGCGCCGCGTCGGTGATTTTTTGGCGCGTGCGAGCCTCAAGGATTTTCACGGTTTCTAGGTAGGTACCGGTGGAGTGCGCATAGTAGAGCGGATTCGACTGGGGTTTTTCCAATTCACGGATGACGCGAATGCGGTCGTCAATGAACTCGGTGGGGACCCCGTCCATCCAGGGGATCATGTCTTGGGTGTGCTCAAGGCTGACGTTCCAAACATCCTCGGGGAGCTTTATGGAGCGCGAGGGCGAACCGATGGTTAAGACGTGGGTGACGTTGATGGCACAGCTCGGGTCGGCGGCCATGGCGTGCGCGGTGACGCCACCTTGGGAGTGGCCAATCATTAGGACGCGTTCAGCTTGGCGTTCTTCGGGGCGGATGCCGGCCTCGTTGAAGGCTTTGATCATGGCGTGTTCGACGCCGGCGCGGGCGGCTGAACGCAGGCCCAACATTTCCCGGACGTTAGATTCGGTATCGGCCGGGTTAGCCATGGTGATAGGAGCCATGTGGTCAGTGCCGGGCACGATCACGATCCAGCGGCGGCGGGCCCCCTCGCCAACTTTGACAACCTTAACAACCATACCGGCGCCGGAAGACCAGTAGAGGTCGTCAATATCGGCGATCCCGTCTGCCAGGGTTTGGGGCGGGTCTAGGCGGCGCATTTCAAAGTTCACCGGCATGGGGGAAGGGACCCGGCCTTCAAGGAGGATCGGGTTCTTAGGCTCCCCCATTTTCCCTAGGGGATGCTCAGGATTGTTGGTGTCTGCCCACAGTCCGTCCTTGCGGGGGTCATCGAAGGTATTAGTACGCACGAACGGGGGAACGAACTTTACGGGCAGGAACTCCCCGTCTACGCAGATTTTGCGGACTTCTACTTTGCCCCCTCGGAAATAACCAAGGGCGGTGGCGACCAGCAGGTAGGCCTTCATGAAACTGCGGTACCCGGTGCTGGGGACGGCTTCTTTGATCTCTTGGAGGCGCTGGCGTTTTTGCCGGTTGGTGATGTTACCTTCCAGCAGGTTAATGATTTCTTTGACGGTCCAGGCCCCTAGGCCGGCGGCGCGGGAAATACTGTGGACCACGGTTTCGTAGAGCCAGGGTCGGTCAAAGAAGAACTCTTGCATGTCTTCGATGCCTTCGGCCCAGCGTTCGTCAGCGCGGGTGCCAATGGCTTCGGACCAGCTCTTGGGCAGGATGGGGATCACGGAGACGGTGGATTCGGCGACGGAGGCACCTAGTCGCGCCCCGATCCCTAGGATGGGTGGCAAGCTCTTGGCTTTTTCTTGGTATTCCGGTAGTCGCGCTAGGCGGCTGGTGACGGAGCGGAAGGTGCGTTCAGAGAGGCTCTGTTTGGGCCAGGGGGTCCAGCCAATGTCGCGGGTTTCTTTGATTTCTCTGGCCACTTGTCACCTCCTGCCGGGTTATCATGCTCGTTTTCGTGGGCCGCGTGGGATTCGTCGTTGAATCCTAGGATTTACTGGTTTGGGTTTAGTTTTGATTTAGCTTTAGGTTTTTATTCTAACGCGGGTAGTCATTTTTCTTTAGGTGTTGGTTAGATTACATTCCAGCTTTCCCCTAGGGTGAAACCCCTATTTTCTGTTCCATGCGCGCGTTAATCTAAAAAACGAGTTGTTTTATCCGGCTCTCAAATGGGAGCGGGAACTGATTTTTGGGGAGTATTAAAATGGCCGATTTCGATCGCACCGTGGAACTAGATGTTACTGGCATGACCTGCTCTCACTGCGTGGCTCACGTACGTGAAGAACTGGCTGAAATTCCGGGCGTTGCCAATGTTGATGTCATTCTTCGTAAGGAAACCCCTTCACTTGTGACTGTCGTGGTCACGGAGCCCGTTTCCGATGACCTGTTGAAGGCTGCGGTTGATGAAGCTGGTTACGAGGTAGCCGCGATTCGTCGCGACGCCTGAGCTTCAGTTCGCGTTTACCCCGTTTCTGGGAAGAGTTTAAGTTTCCCGGGATAGTTACGTAGTCCGGGGTTAGTTATTCTTTTTGCCCGACTTTGCTTGGGAAGGCCAGTGCTGACCTGAGTGAGTCGGGCGTATTTTTTGAGTTTTTTGGTGGTTGCTAATGCATGAACAGTCTTTAAAGCCGCGTTTGATCGTCTCCCTAGTATTGGGCATTCCGGTCATGTTGCTGTCAATGATCCCCGCTTGGCAGTTCTGGGGCTGGCAGTGGGTGGTGGCCGCACTGGCCCTACCGGTGGTGACATGGTGTGCTTGGCCTTTCCATAAGCCGGCTTTTAAGAACCTGCGCCATGGGGCATTCACCATGGATACGCTGGTTTCTTTGGGTGTTTTAGCGGCCACGCTTTGGTCTTTCTGGGCCCTGTTCTTTGGCGGTGCGGGCCAGCTGGGCATGCGTATGTCCATGTCCTTCTTCCCGCGTCATAATACGGATGCTCACGCCCATATTTATTTCGAGGGCGCCACGATGGTGGTCGCTTTCTTGCTGGCTGGTCGCTATGCGGAGGGTCGGGCTCGTCGCCAGGCGGCGGGCGCTTTGCGGGCCCTGCTGGATTTGGGGGCGAAGACCGCGACCCTGCTGGAGGTGGATGCTTCCGGGCGTGAGTCTGAGCGCGTGATTCCGGCTTCTGAACTGCAGGTGGGTGACGTTTTTGTGGTCCGCCCGGGTGAGAAGGTCGCCACCGATGGCGTGATTGTGCGTGGTACTTCTGCGATTGACGCTTCCCTGCTTACTGGCGAGTCCGTCCCGGTCGAGGTCGCTCAGGGCGATCAGGTTACCGGCGCGACTTTGAATACTTCTGGCGTTTTGCGGGTGGAGGCTACCCGGGTTGGTTCTGAGACTACTTTGGCTCAGATTGGCCGCATGGTTGAGCAGGCTCAGGCTGGTAAGGCTCCGGTGCAGCGTCTGGCCGATAAGGTGGCGGGCGTTTTTGTGCCGGTCGTTATGGGGTTGTCCCTGTTGACGCTGATCCTGTGGCTGGTCTTTGGTTCTAGCGTTCAGGGCGCTTTCACTGCGGCGGTTTCGGTGCTGGTGATTGCTTGCCCGTGTGCGCTGGGTTTGGCTACCCCGATGGCCCTGTTGGTGGGTTCTGGTCGTGCCGCCCAGTTGGGTATTTTGTTGCGCGGCCCGGAGGTGCTGGAGGCTGCCCATAATCTGGATACGATCGTTTTGGATAAGACGGGCACGGTGACTTCCGGTGAGATGTCGGTCCGTCAGGCTTACCCTTTGGCTCAGGTTTCTGAGGCTGAGTTGTTGGCAGCGGCGGCTTTTGCTGAGGGCCCGTCTGAGCACCCGATTGCGAAGGCGATTTCGCAGTCTTCGTCTGTGCCCGCTGATTTTGGCCAGGTTGCTGATTTTGTGAACCTGCCGGGTCGGGGCGTGTTTACGGTTTCGGATTCGGGTCGCGCTTTCTTTGCGGGTCGCCCGGAGTGGATTGCCACTTTGACGGGCGTGCCGGCTTCTCAGTTGACTCCGGCCGAGGCCGTGGATGCCACTTTGGTGGCGGTAGCTTCCGCTAACTTAGCGGACCTTGGCTTGACTGCGGGTACTGCCGCTTCGGTTAACACTGAGGCGGACGATGCCACCGATAAAGCTGGTGACGAGGTTGACGCTGTGGACTTTAAGCCCGCTACCCAGTTGGTAAAACTGGACGTGCAGGGTATGACTTGCGCTTCCTGTGTGGGTCGCGTGGAAAAGAAACTGGGTAAGCTGCCGGGCGTCAGCGCGGTAGTCAACCTAGCAACTAACTCTGCTGAGGTTCATGCTCCGGCAGACCTAGATCCGCAGGTTTTGCAGGATACGGTCATTAAGGCCGGCTATGAGGCAAAGGTATTGTCTTCCGCTCTGGAGGGTGGCGCTCAGGCGGCCACTCAGGGCAACCAGGCAAACGCAACGTCAAGCGTTCAAGCCCAGTCAGCCGGTAATGCCAATTCTGCCGGTACTTCCCAGCCGGGTGCCACTACCCCGCTTTCTCAGGTTGACGTAGAACAGATCTTAAACCTCGAAAATAAAGCCCAGGCGCTGGGTACTATCGCGGTCGCGGATACGGTTAAGGCGTCCTCGGCCCAGGCTATTAAACAGTTCAAGGAACTGGGTATGGAACCGATCCTGCTGACCGGTGACAACCAGTCCGTGGCCGACGCGGTAGCAAAGCAGGTGGGCATTGAGCGGGTTATCGCGCAGGTCCTACCGGCTGATAAGCAGCAGCAGGTGAAGGCTCTGCAGGATCAGGGCCGCGTGGTGGCCATGGTTGGTGACGGTGTTAATGACGCGGGCGCGCTGGCTCAGGCTGGTAACCGTGGTCTTGGGATGGCCATGGGTTCGGGTACTGACGTGGCCATGGAAGCTGCCGACGTAACCCTGGTGCGTTCGGACCTGACCTCTGTGGGCGCTGCAGTGCGTATTTCCCGTGCCACGCTGCGGAATATTAAGCAGAACCTGGGTTGGGCATTTGGCTATAACCTGATTGCCATTCCGCTAGCGATGCTGGGTTGGATGAACCCGATGATTGCGGGCGCCTGCATGGCGTTCTCTTCCGTCGCCGTAGTTTTGAACTCCCTGCGTCTGCGTTCGCTGGAGCGGGACGCTAAGTAGTCTTTGCCGCGTTTTTCGCCAGCCCCTTGGGCAAAACCTTCTAGCCCAAACTTTTCAGCCCAAACTTTTTAGCCCAAATCTTGGGCGGGTCCCTTTGGTGGGCGACGCAGGATGCGGCCCAACTGACTGGGGCGGGAGAGCATCACCATGTGGGTAGAGCGCGGTAGCCCGTGCACTACCACCAGGGAATCGGGGCCCGGCTGATCAACGCTTTGCTGCCGCAGGGCCTTAGCGCGATCCCGCCACCAGGCACTCCACCAGCGCTGCACCAGCCCGATGGGGATGCTGCTGCCAATGGCAATGATGGGTTCTACCCGCGCGGGTAGGGGTCGTTCTTGCAGCTGGGATAAACGTACGGCCCAGATGGTGTCAGAGAAAAACTCTTCAGCGGCCTGCATGGCCACTTCCGGGTGGGACAGTGCGGCCGCTAGTTCTTTGGCTTCCTGCCCGTGATGACCGCGAGTGAGCGTCGCGATGCGCAGCACCTGCGCGAACAGGGGACGTAGGGGCTTGCTGGTGGCCACCTTGGCTGCCAGAACCAGAACCTTTGAAGTGCCCTTGGCTAGGGCTTCACTGACGGGCAGTTGCGTGTAGGCGCCCCGGCGGACACCCAGCGGGATAGTCCCGTCAATCATGACTAGGCGGCCTACCAGTTCGGGGTAGAGGCGGGCGGCACCCTCGGCCAAGAGTGAGCCGGTAGAGTGACCGACTAGGGTCACGGGGCCACCTTTTTCTACTTCGGCCGCCATGACGCGACGGATCGCTTCGATTTCTTGTTCCCAATCGGCACGCTGTTTCGGTACCTGGGGTATTTCGGTACCGTTAGCTGCTTCTTGGTCCCGGTCCGCAGGCGCCGGGTTCGGGATCCCCGTCAAAACGGAACGGGGCACAATCACGGTGCGGCGCTTACCGGATAGGCGGTCCAGCAGGGGTTTCCATTCGCGCGGTAGGACCGAAAGGCCGCCTACTAGGACAATTGTGGGCGCAGCCTCGGGGGTAGCCTCGGGGGTAGCCTTGGGCGCAACCTCGGGGGTTATTTCTAGGGCACCTTCGGGATTATCTTCGGCGGCCCTGACGGATGCGGCCTTAGCCATTTTGGGCCTCTCCTTGCGGGCGCTGACTTTCAAGGTCTCCCACTAAGCCTTGGCTTCCAGCCTCCCCTTGCGGGCGCCTGTGATGAGCCCGCGCTTTGGTTAGCAGCGGGTAAGGGTAAACGACCAGCAGTAGGCTCCACATTAGGGCCCCGACGATCTGGGAATACCCCATAGGAACCTGCGGGAAAACTGAGGTAATACTGGCCCAGATGATCCCCAACAGGGTCAAAACTGTAACCACCTGCTGGAAGCGGCCCAGTTCCTTAAAGCCCCAAAGTAGCCCCGCCAGGGCCACAAACATGCCGATCTGCGCGATCGCAGAGGTCCCCGCGTGCATGAAGTCCGTAAACGGTAGGGAGAGGTCTAGGTCGGCTCGACGGCAACCCTGATCTAGGGCGACCGTGCACGATAGGGGCCAGAATGCGGCTCCGATGGTGCCCACCCCGAAGGCGATCAGTCCACCGGCTGCCAGCTTGGCACCCTTCAGGTAGGCGCCTAGCTCAACGTCTTGACAGTGTTTTTGTGCCTGAGGTTGCGCCAGCCAGTTTTCGTAGGCGGCCTGCGCCTGGTCACCATCCACAGCCGCCATTGATTTTAGATAGTTCCCTGCGGTCTGGGAGGTGCGGATAATGGTGATCAACAGAATCCCGGCCAATAGCACCGACACCCCCACCATCGCGTCAGCTAGGCGGAATAGGTAACCGGTGGGCCTAGTGTTCGCGGCCAGGTCAGAGAGGAAAGTCCGGTCGTGGTGCAGGACTTGTGGGTCCAGCCAAATGGCTAGAATCCAGGTGCAGTTCAGCAGGGCCGCTAGCACCAAAAGCAGACGGATCTGTCGGTTGGCCGGTGCTGCTGCGCGTCTCATTTCATTCCCCTGCTTTTACCCGGTTCTTAGTGCCTCAATAGTGCCCAGCTGGTTCTAGCTTTTCGCTTACTCGGGGTTAGCGGAGGATTCCGGCGCCCCAATGGCGGTCTTTTGCTGTTTGCTCTTCCGCCAGCTCTGGTAGCCCTTGATGATGATCGGGAGGACGGAAACGAAGATGATCAGCATGGCCAGCAACTCAATATTGTTGCGAATGAAGGCCACGCCACCTAGCTGCGAACCTAGGAAGGTCAGGCCCATACCCCAAGCGGCCGCCCCGATCACGTTCCAGCGGATGAAGTGAGAGTAGCCGTACTTGGCGATGCCGGCGGCTAGTGGCACGTAGGTGCGTACGATCGGCACGAAGCGGGCCAGCACTAGGGCGGGGCCACCGTGCTTATCGAAGAAGGCCTCGGCCGAATGCAAGTATTCGGTCTTTAGGACGCGCGCGTCGTCTTTGAAGAAGCGTCGCCCAAATTTATACCCCAGGAAGTAGCCCATTTGGTCGCCTAGGAAGGCGGCCACGAACACGGCTAGCATCAGCCACCACAGGTTCAGGCCCAGCTGAATGTGCAGTAGGCCGGCGGTGAAGATTAGCGAGTCACCGGGTAGGAAGGGGAATAGGACGCCGGATTCAATGAAGACCATCAGGCAGGTGATGGCCAGCATCCAGGGGCCTAGCGCTAACAGTAGTTCGTCTACGTTGCGGAAGTAGTGCATGATGTCGCCAATCCAGCTGGTGGGCTGGGCGGCAAGCAGTGCAATCTGGGTGAAAAGTGAATCTAGCATCGCCTGCAACTATATCAGTGCTAAAGCCCGCTATGCTGGAAGGGTGAACAAGGTTATAAAGGACGGTCTGCTGGTGGGTGCCGGTGGCTTCTTGGGGACGATTCTGCGCGAGGGCGCGCACACCCTAGTCCACCAGCTGACGGCCCCCGCGCTTTCCGCGACGCCCCTTTACCTGTTGACCGTAAATACGCTAGGCGCCCTAGTTTTGGGGTTCCTGGTGGGTTCTGCGACTCGTTTTTCGGCCCGCACGCGCACGATTTTTGGCACCGGCATGTGTGGTTCTTTTACGACCTATGGTTCTTTAGCGACCATGATGCTATTGCCCGCCAAGTCCGGGGGCACTCACGGACTGTGGGTTTTTTACCTGCTGTGGGCGGCAGTGATCCTGGTGGTCGGTTTCGCGGCAGCCTTTGCGGGCTGGCGTCTGGGAGCGGCCCGGCAAGAACGCCTGGGGGCCATGACTGAGGCGCAGGAAGTGGAAGAGCTTGAAGAGTTTGTGGAAGACCCCTACACGGAAGGGGATCAGCAGTGAATCCCTTCGTTTACATTATTCTGCTGGGTCTGGCCGGCTCGGTGGGTGCGATGCTGCGTTTCAGCTTGGATCTTTCGGTTCGTACCCTGATTTCCCGCTCTCCCCGACTAGGTGAGGTGCCCGGGTCGATGACCATGGGTATTTATACGGTTAACGTGTTGGGTTCCTTTATTTCGGGAATGGTGTTCGCGTCCTCGGCCGGGTGGGGTTGGATTTGGGCGCCTCTGGTGGGTGCGGCACTTTCTGGGTTTACGACTTTTTCGACCGCGATGGTTGATGCCCTGTCTTTGGCGCTTGATCGTCGACGAGGGCGCGCCCTGGCACTTTGGGCCTCGCAGTTTGTGTTGGCGGTGGCCGCGGCCTTCTTGGGGTACTGGGTGGTCTAGCTTGGGTTGCTGGGTGGCCTAGCTTGGGTTGCTGGGTGGCCTAGCTTGAGGCGCTGGGTGGCCTGATAGGTCCCAATTTTGTGGCTCACCTTTATGACGGGGGTCATATTCCCATTTTTCTTGTGTATTCCCCTATCCGCTTGAGGTGAAATACACGGGAAAACCCCTTACTGGGCCCATAGTCCCTAGGATAAACTGGCGCAATGACTATTTCGAAATCTAATGTTCCTCGACCGGAAGCACCGCGCTGGCTGATGCCCACCCTTGTTGGTGTCCTGTTGATCCTAGTTGCCGCGATCTCCTTCTTTGTTGGTCGCGCTACGGCCCCCACAACGGCCGCACCTGCCCCCGCCCCGGCCACTACTGCGCCGGCCGGCCAGGCAACTGCTGAAGAACAGCCTCCGGCAGAAGAAGAAAACACGCCTCCGCAGAAGGCCGCACCGATTGAAGATGCTAAGACTCGCGAACTAGCCATGTCTCTACCTCGTCGCCAAGAGGGCGATCCCTTGGCCCTAGGCCCCGTGGATGCCCCCGTGGTGTTCAGCATGTGGGAAGACTTCGCCTGCCCCATGTGTACTCGTTTCGAGCTGGACTCCTTCGACCAGATCCGCAAGTACGCGGAAGAAGGCAAGATCCGCATCGAATGGAACGACCTGTCCATCTTCGCTTCCAACTACCACTCTGACCTTGGTGCCCGCGGTGCTCGCGCGGCCGCCCGTCAGGGTAAGTTCTGGGAGTTTGTCCGTGCCGCCTACCATTCAGCCGGTGAGGGCAACCACCCCACTTACGATGACGGCATCGTCATGAACATTGCGAAGGAAGCTGGCGTTCCGGACCTTGAAAAGTTCAAGACTGACTACAACGACCCGAAGATTGCCGAGGCCGTAAAGGCCGACTCCGATAAGGCCATGCAGATGGGCATTACCGGTACTCCGGCATTCATCGTGAACGACGCCTTTATTTCTGGCGCCTACCCCACCCCGTACTTCATTAACACCATTGAGGATCGCCTCAAGGCCGCTAAGAAGTAAGCAACTTTTCGCCGGTAGGGCGGCAGTTTAACCTGGGCCCTACCGGTTTAGTTTGTCCAATCGTACTTTTCCTCTACACAGATAAGGCTTTAGGTTTTGACTCCTAATCTGACTATTGCGTTCGTGGGCGGGCTGTTGACGCTCTTCGCCCCCTGCGCTGCCCTCATGCTTCCCGGCTTCCTGGCGTATGCCGCGGCCGGCCCCCGCGGGCTACTGGTTCGCTCCGGGATTTTTACCCTCGGTTTGATCGTGGCCCTGGCCCCGCTGGGCTTCCTCATGGGTTCGCTAGGTATTTTCCTGCGTGAACACCAGGGCACCCTAACCCGGGTGGTGGCCGTGCTGGTCATCATCATGGGCCTGTGGCAGGCTTTCGCCCTGCCCATCCCCCACTTTGGGCGTAAAAAGACCGCCCGCGCTTCAGCAGCCCCCACGGGCTCCCTAGGTTCCGCCAAAAACAGTGGTAAGGCCGCTAAGAACGGCCAGGTAGGCCTAGTTTCTGGCGTTTCCCTAGGTGCTACTGCGATCCCGCGGGCCAGCGCTAAGAAGGACGCGGCTGCCCTAGGCGGTACCAGCACTCGTGCTACCGCGGCGGGCCGCGCAAAAACGGAAGTTGGTGTGGGTACGCAGACCGCGTCCTCGGCGGCTAATACGGCCTCGGCTTCCCGCGTGAACCCCTTGGCGATCTTCAGCCTGGGTGTGGGTTATGGCCTGGCGGGCGTGGGTTGTTCTACCCCGATCCTGGGTGCCATGTTGGGCATGTCCGGTTTGGGCGGCTCCCCCATGGCGGGCGGTTTCATGATGATCGCTTACGGCCTGGGTATGGCTACCCCGATCGTGATCCTGTCGCTACTTTGGGAATCCTTGGACCTGGGTTCGAAGGGCTTCTTGAAGCCTAAGCCCATGAAGGTGCTGGGCCGCTGGACCACTAAGGGTGCGTTCTTCTCTGGCATCCTGTTCGTGATCCTGGGTGTGGTTTTGTTCTTCACCTACGGTCATAACTTCCTGCCTCAGATCATGTCTGAGGGGACTCAGCTGGAGATTGAAACTAAGGTGATGGCTGCTTTGGCGGGCGTTCCTAGTTTCCTCTTTGTGTTGCTGGCTGTGGTGATGTTTGCCCTGCTTTGGGCTTGGCAGCGTTACTACCGCAAGTGAGTTTCTGGGAGGATGACCAGTTCGCCGTCCGGTAGTTCTAGGACGCGAATGGGCCATTCATAAACTTCAGATAGACGATCGCTCTGGAGGACCTCTTTGGGGGTCCCCAGGGCGATTATTTTGCCTTCTGACAGTAGGCACAGTTGGTCGCAGTAGGCGGCCGCTAGTTGTAGGTCGTGCATGACGGCCACAACCGCGGCCCCTTGGGCGGCTAGGTTCCGGCAGCTTTGCATGGTGCGCTGCTGGTGGGAAATGTCTAAGGCGGCGGTGGGCTCGTCCAGGAAGACGATGGGGGTGTCTTGGGCTAGGACGCGCGCTAGGGTGACGCGGGCTTGTTCACCGCCGGATAGGTGGGTGATGTCCCGTTCGGCTAGGTGGGTGACCTCAGTTTCGGCCATGGCCCGGTCGATTAGGGTTTCGTTGAGGGCGGCTTTTTCGGTGTTTTCCCAGCAGTTTCGGCCCATGGCGACAATGTCGCGGGCCAGGTAGGCGAAGGGGAATTCGGATTTTTGGGGCATGACGGCCCGCTGCCGAGCCAGTTCTTTTTGCGGGTAGCTAGCTAGCGGTTTTTGGTTCAGCAGAACCTGGCCAGAGGTGGCGTTGAGGTCCCGGCACAGGACCCCTAGGAGGGTGGATTTTCCGGCCCCGTTGGGTCCCAGTAGGCCCAGGACTTGCCCGGCTTTGATTTCTAGGTCTAGGCCGGCCAGAATTTCTTTGTCCCCGTAGGCGAAGCGTAGGTTTTGGGCGCTGAGGCTGGGTTTCGGCTGCGGACTTGTTTCCGAGGCGGTCAGGCCCAGTTCCGAGGCTGCTTTACTTTCCTTCATTTTGCCTTTCCTTATTTCTGGTGGGCCAGGCCGCGTCGCAGCAGGATGAAGAAGGTGGGGCCACCGACCAGCGCGGTGAAGATCCCGATGGGTAGGTCCGCGAAGGGGATCAGGTTGCGGGAGACCAGGTCCGCCAGGGTGATCAGCAGGGCCCCACCCAGTAGGGCGGCGGGAATCAGGTAGCGGTTGGCGGGGCCAATGATTAGACGCATTAGGTGCGGAACGATTAGGCCCACGAAGCCAATCACGCCCGCATAGGCGACTGCGGCGGCTGCCAGTAGGGCGGAAAGGGTAATCGCGCAGATGCGGATTAGCCCCACGTTGATGCCTAGGTGTCCGGCGGCCCGGTCCCCTAGGGCTAGTAGGTCTAGTTGGCGGCTAATCAGCTGTGCCCAGATCAGTCCCAGTAGGACGATCACGCCTACGGCCATGACGTGGGTCCAGGAGGCCCCGGCCAGGGAGCCGAGCTGCCAGAAGACAATCTGGTCCCGCGCGGTTGAGGGGGCCATGTAGGTGGCTACGGCAGTCAGCGCACTGGCTACCGCGGTGACCGCAATACCGGTTAGCACCAGGGTGACCACTTGGGCTTGCCCGCCGGAGCGGGATAGCACGTACACCAGCAGGGCCGCCCCAAGGCCGGTCGCGAAGGCACTGAGGGGGACAGCAAAACCGGCTAGGGCCATGGGGTAGGTGACGATCGCGAAGGATGCCCCTAGGGCCGCACCGGAGGAAACACCCACGATGCCCGGTTCAGCCAGTGGGTTTGAAAAGACGGCCTGCATGACCGCGCCCGAGGTCGCCAAAGCGGCCCCCACCAGCAGCCCTAGGGCGATCCGGGGGAAGCGAATATTCCACAGGATATTGCTGGCCATGGGGTCACCCGGGCCGGCCCCTAAACCTAGGGGTTTGCCCAGGGCGGCCAGCACGTCCGGGATGGAAACGTAGTACTGGCCTAGCGCAGCAGAGGCAATCACGGCCAGCACCAGCAGGATGATCAGCAGGGTGAAGGTGACCCGGCGGGCCCGGTGTCGACGGGCCAGACCGTTATTCGCAGCGGTGGCTTTTTGGGTGCGCACGGCCTTGCCTTCGCGGGGGCTTTTAGTTTCGGCACCCACGGCCTTGCCTTCGCCAGCGTTTTTGGTATCGACGCGCATCACTTCACGCCGTAGAGGGCCCGGGCCACCAACTCCAGCACCTGGCCACTTTGCGGCCCAAAGGATAGGGAGATCCCATCCGGGATGGAGATCAGGCGAGTCTTCTGCCCGGCAATCGTCTGCTTAACTCCGGGTCGGGACATGAATCCATCTAGGTCCCCGGTGGAGTGCAGGCCATCTTTCATTACGAAGATGACTTCCGGGTTTAGTTTCACTAGGGCTTCAGGGTTGGCGGGTGAGACGGTTTTAATGCCGTTTTCCCCGGCCACGTCTTTCGCGCTGACACCCTGTAGTAGTTCGGTGGCGCCATCCTCGGAACCCAGAATAAAGAAGATTCCGGCCTTGCCGCGCACGTATAGGAAGGCCCCGCGCATGGGTTCTTTGGGTGCCCAGTTGGCGATTTTGGCCTTCGCGGCGGCGACTTCTTGGTCGGTGCGTTGCGCTAGGGCCTCACCGGCGGCGGGCACGCCCAACACTTGGGCGACGGTTTTGATCAGTTGCCCGTTGGTTTCTAGGTGCCGGACGGGGTCGACCATGTAGACGGGGATGCCCGCGGCGGCCAGCTGCTGTATGGCTTCGGGCGGGCCAATGGTGCGGTCGGCAATGATCAGGGTGGGTTTGAGGTTCAGGACGGCTTCAACGTTGAGGTTGTGTCCGTTTTGGGTGACGATGGGCAGGTCGGCGAGTTGTTTTTCGACCGATGAGATGGTCCGTCCGACTAGGTTTTTCCCATATCCTAGGCTGATTACGGTCCGGCTGAGCGTCCCGTAAATGTCCAGCGCTAGGATGCGGCTGGTGTCTTTGATGGTGATGTCATTGCCGTTGAAGTCTTTGAGGGTGACGGGCAGTTTTTGCGGGTAGTTCCCGGCGATGGGCGTGGGGTCTGGTAGTTCGGGTACTTCACTGACGCCGGTTAGGGCGCGCGGGTCGGGTGCGGGCGTGCCGTCATTTTGGGCCGAGGCCGCTTCCCCACTTTTCCCACCTGCTTCAGCTGTTCCGTTTGCTGGGGTTTGGGCACTGCCGACGCTAGTACTTTGGCTGCTGGTGGGCGCGGCTTCACCTTGGCTATTTTTGGCCCCTACCCCGCAGGCGCTTAGGGACAGACTGCCGGCTAGGGCGAGGGCGAGCAGGGTGCGGCGGTAGCGTTTGCCTTGGGTACTGGAGGGAGTGTTGAAGTGTTTGGTTCTCATGGCGGTTTTCTGTCAGTGAGTACTGGTTTTAGTCAGTGGATCCGAGGCGGTCTGGAGGCTTTGTTGGGTTGTAGTTGGTGCTGTGGGTTTTTGGGTTCAGAAGGTTTGGTGCGGGGGTGACCTGGGGTGAGGTCTGGGGTCACCCCCGCGGGGTCACTCGGGGCTCGCAGTAATGGAAGGGGAACTTTGAGCCCCGAGTGTGCTTTTGGTGCCGGCCATTATCAGGGCCGGACCTTTGTGGTGCCGTCCGTTAGCAGGTGCGGCGTTTGCGGCTGACCGCGGCTAGCATCAGGCCGGCTAGGCCTAGCAGCATGGAGCTGCCTAGTAGGCCCCCGTCGGGTCCGGTCTTGGCTAGGCCATCTTGTGCACCGCCACCGTTGCTGGTGACTACCTGTCCGCCGGCGGTGTATTCCTTGAGGTTTCCGTCCTTGTCGCAGATGGACCCGGCAGCTAGGGTGGCGTTGCCACTGAGGTTGTCGAGTTTTTCACCTGGCTGGTAGAAACCGGCGAAGGCCTTGGCGCCTTCTGCGGTCAGGTTGACGGAGGCGGAGCTCAGGTTGAGCTTGCCGCCCTTGGCGTTGACACTGCTCAGGCTGACATTGGCCAGTAGGACGCGACCGTAGTCGGTGCCTTTACCCTGCATGTCGTTAGAGAAGACGGTGGCGTAGAGCTGTCCGCTTCGTCCGTTGATGACCAGGGTGGGGTTGGCGATC
This sequence comes from Boudabousia liubingyangii, assembly GCF_001907245.1. Lineage (GTDB taxonomy): Bacteria > Actinomycetota > Actinomycetes > Actinomycetales > Actinomycetaceae > Boudabousia > Boudabousia liubingyangii. The sequence continues at coordinate 13,733 of NZ_MQSU01000003.1, read as the reverse complement.
TTCAGGTTGAGGATGCCGCCGTGTCCGTTGAAGTGGACGGTGCCGGAGTAGCGGATCTGTCCCTTCCCGGTTTGGGAGTTGTAGATGCCGCTAGCGACGGGGAAGTTGAAGGCACTGCCGGTCCAGGTGGCGCCGCCACCCAGGTCCCATCCACCCTTGGCTAGGCCACGAATGTAGGTGGTGAAGGATTGGCGGACGCCCCAGTTTAGGCTGCCGCTGGTGATGCGGTACTGGTTGGGGTCGGCCTGACAGACCTTCTTTTCCGCGGCCTTTTCGGGCGCCTTGACTAGCTGGTCGCTTAGGTTCCCATTTCCGGCCGAGGGCGCTGCGGGGCTTCCCGGAAGCACACCCGGGACATTCGGCAGACCCGGTACGTTCGGCTGGGCCGGTACGTTGGGCTGCTGGGGGACCTTGGGCTTGGTCGGTGCGGGCGGGACGTCGAAGTCTAGATCGTCACCGGTTCCAGCGCCGGGCTGGACGCCAGGTTCAGTACCGGGCTGGGTGCCTTCTACGGTGCCCTCAGTGGTGCCGGGCTTTGGAACCGCGGGGGCTTCCGGGGTGCCGGGCTGCTGGGGTTCTTCAACGACGACGTCGTGGCAGACCTGCTTGGGGGCCGCCTGGGTGGTGGCGGTTAGCGGGTCTAGTCCTTCTCCGGTCTGGTAGAAGCCAGCGAAGGCTTTGGCGCCGTCTTCGGTCAGGGTGACGGTGGCCCCGGTTAGGGTCAGGCCGTTCTTACCGTTTTCGGGTTTCGCTAGTTTCACGGCGGCCAGGTCGACGCGGCCGTAGTTGGTGTTTTTACCCTCGAGGCTGTTGGAGGCTACCTCGGCGCTGAGCATCGCGTCGGTGCCTTTAAAGCGTAGGGTGGGGTTGGCTAGGCGGACGTCTAGGATGCCGCCGTGGCCGGTGAAGTGGACGGAGCCGCGGTAGGTGATCTGACCGGCGTGCTTTTCCACATTGTAGGTGCCACCGGTGGTGGGGAAGACGAAGTCTTTCCCGTTGTAGGTGGCGCCGTCGGCTAGTTCCCACTTGCCTTTAGCTAGGCCGGTTAGGTACTTGCGGAAGGAGGCGCGTAGGCCCCAGTTAAGGTTGCCGCCCTTGAGGTCAAACTGCGTTGACGAGGGCGCGCAGACTCGCTTCGTTACCTTCTTAGTTTCCGGGGCAACCGGGGCCGGCTTTACCGGCTTCGGGTTGGCAGGTGCAACCGGTTGTGGATCTGCCGGCTTGGTCGGCTGCGGGCCCGCAGGCGCCACCGGCTTGGTGGGCGCGGGGACCTTAGGGGCTTCCGGAGTCTTCACTACCGGAACCTTGGGGGCCTCCACCGTCTTTTCCGGGGTCTTCACGGTTTCAGCCACGGGGGCCTTCACGGCGAAGGACACGTTAGCCATTCGTAGGCCGGTCCGGTAAGCGAAGATGAAGATGTCGCGCATCTGGGAGGTCAGGTAGCTGGCCGAGTTATCGACCGCTAGGTCCTCACCGCGCTCCCCTAGCGGCTTGGTAATGGTCACTGCGGGGAAGTAGGTGCCTTCGGTTTCGGGCTGGCCTTCACCGTTGTAGAACCACTGCTTGAACCACAGGACAGCCTTGCCGTCCTTGTCGATGCGGACCTGCGGGTCAGAGAAGGTCATGTAGAGGATCTTGTTGTAGGCCTCGAAGTGGATGCGGCCCTGGTACTGGATGACCTTGGAGCCGTCCTTCTTATCTTCCACGATGCGGCCATTGTGGAAGGTGTAGCCGTTACGGTCTAGGGTGACGCCTTCGCTGAGCTTGCCGCCCCCAATGTAGGAGCGCCAGGAGGCCTTGATACCCCAGTAGAGGTCGCCGGCGGGGGCGGCGGCAATGTCACCGTCGTTCCACTTGGCGTTTTCTTCCTCGACACTGATCTGCTTGGGCGGCGGGACCTCGTCCACGACCGGCTTCGGGGCGGCCGGGGTGCGCACGGCGTAGTGGGTCATCCACGGTAGCTGGCCACAGTTCTTAGCCAGGTTCCAAACTTCCTTGTAGTACTCAACCGGCTGCTTGCCACCAGCTTTCAGGTAGCGGCCGTCGCGGTCGTACAGGTCGTAACGGAAGGATAGCTTCGGTAGTTCGGTATCGGGTGAGATCCCGGGAACCTGCAGAGCGGCCTCGGGCTTCATGGTGACGGTGCCGTTTTCCAGGCGTAGGGCCTCGATGAAGCCGGAAGCGTCTACGTAAACGGGGCCGGTGACGGTACCGAAGAGTACAGTTTGTGCGCTCTTGCCGTCAGCGGCGAAGGTCAGGTAGAGGTCCGCGTGGGTCTGGTCTTTGATGACTAGGCGCGGGTTCTTGATTTCGTAGCGAACCTGGTTGCCTTCTTTGAACTGCACGCCACCTTCCCAGGTTAGGGAGAGGTTGTTGCCCTGAACTTCGGGGATCAGGTTGCGGTTTAGGTTCACGGAGTTACCAGCCGGGTAGCCGCCCTGGACGTACATCTTGTAGCCCTTTTCTTTTGCGTACTTGGCGAATAGCTGGTTGATGGCCCAATCGAAGGAGGTTTCGGCTAGGCCGGGTTCGTCTACGCGGACGTCTTGTTTGGCCGGGCAGACATGTTCGGCGGGCTGAGCGGGCTTGGCCGGGTTGCTTGCGTCGCCGGGTTTGCTGTTTTCATTTCCGGGAGCTGGCTGCGGGTCGGCTTGGCCGGGTTGGTCGCCTTCCCCTTCGTCATTGCCGGCTTCGCCGCCTGCGGTGCCGCCGTTGTCGCCGCCGTTTTCAGTTCCGGGGGTGGTGCCGGTTTCGGGGGCGGTGGGCTTTTCCTTGGTGGGTTCGGCTTTGGGGGCGGGCTGGTAGTTGATCCGAGTGCGCGTATCGGCGCTGCGGTCGGACTTACCTTGGCCGTGTGCCTTGGTGGTGAGGACGTTGTAGTTTACGCCTTCCTTGTACTTGGGGACGAACATTTTGACTTCGAAGCTGCCGTCCTTACCCATGGCGACGCCCTGGGCAAAGCTTTGGCCTACTGCGGCCATCTTTGAGGGGTAGACCCAGATGGTGGAACGGGATTGCGTGAAGTCTTCTTCCCCGTCAGCGCCCACGAACTCGTTGGAGTGTCCGTAGAACTCGGGGATTTTGTCGTTGGCGATGGCAACGTAGATGCCGGTTCCGGAGTCAGAGAAGCCGGAGCCTTTGATGGTGACGTTGCCGCCTTCGCGGGGGGCGGGGGTGACAGTGATGGTCGGGGTGGTAGCTGCTGAGGCGCTTGCGACCGGTCCGCTTACCAGCATGGTAAGGGTCAGGGCGAAGCTCAACAGAAGCGCGCTAAAAGACCGTTTAGCCAGTCTCAAAGTGTCACTTCCTTTCGGGTGTAGTGTCATAATAAAAACAGCACGAGTTAGGGTAACCTTAATCACCACAATTATGCAAGCCCTAAAAATAGCGACAAACCGTCACTTAAAGACGTATCACCACTCTTTGTTATTAAAAATAGTTAGGATAACCTACCCTAATAAAGCCTCTAATTTGGCGATCTTTCTGACACTTTCCGCGATTTTCTTGGATAGTTATTTGTCCCACACTGGGCTAAAATGGTTTGCATAACCTATCTGCCCACACCCATCAAAAAGGACGCCTAAATGCGCGCATTACGTAAAACTCATGACGGCCCGGGACTCGAACTTTGCGAAATCCCCGAACCTACCCCCGGCTTTGCCGAAGTTAAGATCCGCGTCCTACGCACGGGCCTGTGCGGCACGGACCTACACCTCCTAGGTTGGGATGATTGGGCACGCACCCAATTCACTCCCCCCATGACTACCGGCCACGAGTTCTACGGTGAGATTGTGGAACTGGGTCCGGGCGTCCCAGAGGGTGAAGGCCGCGACGAACTAAAGGTCGGCCAGCGCGTCTCCGTTGAGGGCCACATCGTTTGTGGTCGCTGCCGTAACTGCCGTAGTGGCCGCCGCCAAATGTGTATCCGTTCCCGCGGCATTGGCGTGAACCGTGACGGCGCTTTCGCCGACTACGTGGTAGTCCCCCACACCAACGTGTGGAAGCAAAATGATGCGATTGACCCTGACCTTGGCGCCCTCTTTGACCCCTTCGGCAATGCGGTCCACACCTGCCAGCAGGTGGACATGTCGGGCGTGGACGTGCTGATTACCGGCGCCGGCCCGATTGGGGTAATGGCTACGGCGATCGCCCGCCACTCTGGTGCCCGCTACGTGGTCGTCACTGACTTGAATGATGACCGCTTGGCCATGGCTAAGAATGTGGGTGCGGACCGGGTCGTGAACGTGGGTAAGGAAACCCTGCGCGACACCATGAATGAGCTGGATATTTATGAAGGCTTTGAGGTGGGCATTGAAATGTCTGGTGCCCCCGCAGCCCTGAACATGATGGTGGATCACTGTAACTTCGGTGGCACGATCGCCATGTTGGGTCTGCCGAAGAATGAGTTCGCCATTGACTTCTCTAAGGTCATCACCCACATGTTGACCATTAAGGGCGTTTATGGGCGCGAAATGTTTGAGACTTGGTACCGGGCAGCTTTCATGCTGCAGTCGTCTGAGGCCATGCGTGATGCGGTGCGTTCTGTGATTACGCACCATTACAAGGCTGAGGATTGGCAGGAAGCTTTTGATACGGCCGCTTCCGGTCAGGCCGGCAAGGTTTTGATTAGCTGGGAGGATTAATTTTCATGTTTGACGCTACTTCTTACGAGGCCGAACTTCAGGCCATCCAGGATGCGGGCCTGTACAAGCGCGAGCGCGTCCTGACCACTTCACAGTCGGCCCATATTGCCACTGAGGCGGGCGGTAAGTCTTTGAACTTCTGCGCCAATAACTACCTGGGTTTGGCAGATGACCCGCAGATCGTCCAGGCCGCCCATGAGGCGCTGGATCGTTGGGGTTTCGGCATGTCTTCGGTGCGTTTCATTTGTGGCACCCAGACGCCGCACCGCCAGTTGGAGCAGGCCCTAGCCGACTACGTGGGGCAGGAGGACGCGATTTTGTTCTCTAGCTGCTATGACGCTAATGGTGGCATTTTTGAGGTGCTGTTGAACGCGGATGATGCGGTCATTTCGGACGAGCTAAACCACGCTTCTCTGATTGACGGCATTCGCCTGTGCAAGGCCGCGCGTTTCCGTTACAAGAATGCGGACATGTCGGACCTGCGTACCCAGTTGCAGGCCGCTAAGGATGGTGGCGCTAAGCGCATGCTGGTGGTCACCGATGGCGTGTTCTCTATGGATGGTTCTTTTGCTCCGCTGGATCAGATTTGTGATCTGGCGGAGGAATTCGGCGCCATGGTGATGGTTGATGATTCGCACGCGACTGGTTTTGTGGGCCCGCAGGGTCGTGGTACGCCCGCTAAGTTTGGCGTGCAGGATCGCGTGGATGTCATTTCTTCGACCCTGGGTAAGGCCTTGGGTGGTGCTTCTGGTGGTTTTGTGGCTGCCCGTAAGCAGGTGGTTGATTTGGCTCGCCAGCGTGCCCGCACTTACCTGTTCTCGAATGCGGTTGCACCCACCGTGGTGGCCGGTTCCGCAAAGGCCCTAGAGTTGGCTTTGGGTGCCGAGGATGCGCGTGAACGTTTGGTCCAGAACGCTAAGCTTTTCCGTGAGCTCATGGAGGAGGCTGGTTTTGACCTGCTTCCGGGCGAGCACCCGATTACCGCGGTGATGTTCCCCGGTGATGATGGTGCCGTCTTGGCTACGAAGATTGCGGATGCCATGTTGGAGCGGGGCGTTTATGTGATTGCCTTCAGTTTCCCGGTAGTCCCGCGCGGTAAGGCCCGCATTCGTGTGCAGTTGTCTGCCGGTCATTCTTTGGATGATGTGCGTGCTTGCGTGCAGGCTTTCATTGAGGCCCGCGATCAGGTGCGTGCCGAACTAGAGTCCTGATAGCAATGGCTAATAACCATCGGGATAATGTGCCGCCGCAGGGTTTTAATGGGCGGATGAACGATCTGTCGCATGCGAATCAGCGGATGGCATCCCAGAGTTCTTTTAAAGCTGGTGGCAGTTGGAAGGCTGCCCTTCAGTCTCTAGCTGGGATCTTGGCGATCGTCGCCATCATCTTGGTGCTGATCTACACCTAACCTAGCTGGGCTTAGCCCTGCCCGGTGAAGGTCAGGTAGATCAGCAGTAGGTTTAGGACGCAGATGATGGTGGCCGAAACTATCGACGCTACCCGCAGGGGCATACTGTCCCGGTATTCACCCATGAGTTCCTTATCCGCCGTGTAGTGCACTAGCGGGATTAGCGCGGCAGGAATCCCGAAGGAGAGCACCACCTGTGAGACGACTAGCGACCAGGTGGGGTCCCAACCAGCCCCTAGGATAATCAGCGCGGGAATCAGGGTGACTAGCCGGCGTACCAGCAGTGGGATGCGAATGTGCAGTAGGCCCTTCATGATTTCGGAGCCCGCATACGCACCGACCGAGGTGGATGCCAGACCAGAGGCCAGTAGCCCGATCCCGAAGATCACACCCACGGTGGGCCCTAGGTGCGCGGTGATGGCCGCGTGAGCACCCTCGATACTGTCGGTTCCGTCTACCCCGCGTAGTGAGGTGGCGGCCAGCAGTAGCAGTGCAATATTGACCGCGCCGGCCAGTAGCAGCGCCCAGGTGACGTCCCAGCGGCTGGCTTGCAGTAGTCGCCCGGTACTCTGGTCGGATTTCCCGTGCCGGTCATTTACCAGGGTGGAGTGCAGGTAGATCGCGTGGGGCATGACGGTCGCACCCAGCATGGATGCGGCCACCAGCACACTGTCGCGTCCGGCGAAGCGTGGAATGAGCCCACCTAGGGTTTCTTTAGCATTGGGTGGGTCTACGAATAGCCCGGCCAGGAACCCGATGGTGATGATGAATAGTAGCGCAATGACGGCCAGTTCGAACCGGTGCTGAGTGTGCTGGTTTTGTAGCATCAGCAGGCCCATGGAGATGATGCCGACTATGACCCCACCCCAGACTAGGGGTAGTCCGAAGAGTAGGTTTAGCGCGATGGCCCCGCCGATTACTTCGGCTAGGTCGGTGGCAGCGGCGACTAGTTCGGCTTGGGCCCAGAAGGCGATCCGTTTGGGTTTGCTTAGGCGGTTGCCCAGGATTCTGGGTAGGGATTGTCCAGTGACTAGGCCCAGTTTGGCGGATTGGTATTGGACTAGGACGGCCATGAGGTTGGCGGCTACTAGGACCCACACTAGGGTGTAGCCGTAGCGGGCGCCGGCGGTGATATTGGCGGCGACGTTGCCGGGGTCGACGTAGGCGACGGCGGCCACGAAGGCGGGGCCTAGCAGGCTGATTAGTTTCGGGTCGCGTACTGCTCGCCGAGGTCGCTTACTCGCCTGCTCGGGTCCACTACCCTGTTCGGGGCCGTTTGCCTCTGTGGCACTGGCCTTTTCGGGGCTGCTCGGGGTTTTGGGGCTGCTCATGGTTTTCTGGGATTTGGGGTTCTTATTTGGGGTTTACGCGTTTTAAGGTTTCTGAGATTTATGATTCTCAGGATTCGGCTTTTGTTGCCTTAGTTCTACCATAATAGTTCGTATTCCCGAACTTTGGGTTCCAGTTGTGGGTAATTTTTGTTTAAGGGCGTATTTATTGCGTCTGGTTCCTATTAGAGAAGCAGCTTTTGGGTTCCTTTTAAAGGATTAGCTTTAGCCTTATTTGATGGCTTCGTAGCGGGCTAGGGCGTCTTCGCGTTCTTCTTTGTGGTTGATGATGGGCGCTGGGTAGCCGGCTGGTTGTGGGTTGGCTTGGTGTAGTCCTTTGAGGGCTTTTTTGGTGGGTTTGGGCCCTAGTTTGTCTTTGGCTTCGGCTAGGGCGGGTACCCACTTGGCTAGGTATTTGCCGGTTTCGTCGTAGCGTTCGGATTGGGTGTAGGGGTTGAAGATTCTGAAGTAGGGGCTGGCGTCGGTGCCGGTGCCGGCGCACCATTGCCAGCCGTGTTGGTTGCTGGCGTAGTCTTCGTCTACTAGGTTGGCTAGGAAGTATTGGGCTCCCCATTGCCAGGGTAGGTGTAGGTCTTTGGTGAGGAAGCTGGCGACGATCATGCGCGCCCGGTTGTGCATCCATCCGGTTTCGTTGAGTTGGTGCATGGCGGCGTCGACTACGGGGTATCCGGTTTGTCCGGTTTTCCAGGCTTCGTAGGTTTCTTCGTTGTAGTCCCATTCGAAGTTCTCGAATTTGGGGTTGACGTTTTCCCAGCCGGTTTCGGGCCGGGCGTCTAGGTAGTCGGCGTAGAATTCCCGCCAGGCTAGTTCTTTGGCGTAGGTCCACCGGTCTTTATCGGGAACGTTTTGGTTTTCGGGGTGGGTTTCGATGGTCCGGATGATGGTCCGGGGGTGGATGGTCCCGTAGGTGAGTTGGATGGATAATCGGCTGGTGCCGTCTTCAGCTAGATGGTCGCGAGCGGTGGCGTAGTCGGCTAGCCCTTGATTGATGAAGTCTTCTAGCCGAGCTTTGGCGTATTCCTGTCCTACTTGGGTGGTCCAGAGGGTTTTGCCGTCCCGGGTGATCGTGGTTTCTTCGATGGGGGCTAGCTGGTATTGGTAGTTGTCACCCTTGGTTTTTAGGGCTTCAGCCCGGTTTTTACGGGGTACCCCATTGCGGGTTTCTGCAGTCTTGGCTTGACTACCTAGAACATCGCTTAAAATCTGTTTTTCTTGGTCGGTGAGTTGGTGTAGGGGTGCACTGATTTCGCCACCTTTGGGTGGTAGCCCTAGGTTGGGGACTTGGGCGGTGATGGTCCTGCCGACGGTGGCGTGTACCCGGTGGTTTTCTATTTTGGTGTCCATGGGGGCGGGCCAGGGGTGTTCGAACCATCGGTTTGAGTAGGGTGTGTAGACCTTGTAGTTGCCGCCGCTGTCGGTGCGGATGGATCCGGGGGCGACTAGGTAGTTACTGCCGGTGAGGATTAGTTTGGCCCCTAGTTTTGGTAGTTCTTCGGCTAGTTCAGCCTGTTCGTGTTTCCCGATGGGCGTGTAGTCTTCGGTGGCGTGCACGGTCAGCCAAGGTTCCCCGTCTGCTACACCTGCTGTGGTTGCTCCAGCCGAGTTTTCTAGCAGTTCCTTTAAAGCTTTGACGTAGTCTAGGACGACGGTGGCCGGTTCTCCGTCTAGGGTTTGTAGGGTTCCCTCCCCTAGTGCTTGGTGTAGTTGGGCTAGGGCGTTGTGGTGTGCGGCTTGTTGTAGTTTAGAGATGTCTGGGAATGATCCGGGGGTATGTAGTGCCCAGACTTCACTGTTTTGGGCGGCGGCGTGTGCGGCGGCGTTGGCTAGGGCGGGGTGGTCTTCGGTGCGCAGGTCGCGTCGGTACCAGATGAGGGCGGGCATTGTTTTACTCCCCTAGTTTGAGGGTTTTCAGCATGGCTTTGACCAGTTCCGGATCCGTACTACTTTCCGCTTCAGCACTGTTCCTTTGGCCAGCGCTATTTCCCGGATCAACATCGTTTACCAAGTCGGCGCTGCTCCCCATTTCACTACTGTTACCTTTTGCTTCGGTAGTTTTGGGTGCCCGCAGGTGCACTTGGGTGATTCCCCCTTCGGCTAGCCCTTCATGGTAGGTTTCGGGGCGCATTCCCCCACTGGCCAGGATCGTGATCCCTAGGGGGTTGGCGGCGGCCTGTAGTTTTTGTAGACCTTCGGTACTGTAACCGCGGCCTTCATCTACCTGTCCAGCGGTTTTTCCGGTGGTCAGGATAGTGTCAATACCGCATTCAGCTAGGTCTTTTAGGGCTTGTTCCCAGTTGGGGATTTCATCAAAGGCCCGGTGGAAGGTTAGGGGTTTTTCGGTTTGTGCCGCCCAGCTTTTCACCGCCTCGTGATCAACAGTGTTTTCCCCATCATCCCCGGTTTTCAGTGCCCCGATGACGTACCCGTAGTCTAGCTTTAGGTCCTTTAAGTGTGTTTCTAGGTCCTTGATGGTTTGGGCCATGTCTTGGATTTCTTCACTGGTGTAGGTGAAGTTTCCGGGGCGGTTGCGGATCATGATCCGCAGGGCTTTCCCTGGTTTTTCAGCCTCTATCCATTTGGCTAGGTGGATGATGTTTTGGGGGTTGGGGGTGGTGCCGGCGTTGGCTAGGTCGTCGCAGTATTCGACGCGGTTGGCGCCTACCTGGAGTGAGTTTTTGGCTCCTTTCAGGTCTTCTACGCAGACTTCACAGAGTGTGATGGCCATGGCCAGCACTCCCCCTTCCCCATTTTGGTGTTTATTCGGTGATCCCTAGCTGGTCTAGCACGAAGGACATGTCGTAGGCGACTTCCTTCCACTTGGCGGCACGACCAGTGGTGCCCGCGTGTCCGGCGACCATTTCGCAGTGCAACAGGATGGGGCGTTCTACGGGGTCGTTGGTGGTTTCTTCACGTAGTAGCTGTACCCACTTGGCGGGTTCCACGTAGTAGACGCGAGTGTCGTTGAGGCTGGTGGTCGCTAGGATGGCCGGGTATTGGGTGCCGGGGCGAATGTTTTCGCAGGGCGTGTAGCTGCGCATGTATTCATAGATGGCCGGGTCAGTGATGGGGTTACCCCATTCTTCCCATTCTCCGGCAGTGAGCGGCAGCTCAGGCATGAGGATGGTGGTTAGGGCATCTACGAAGGGTACTTGCGCCAGGATCACCCGGTAGGTTTCGGGTGCTAGGTTAGCGATGGCACCCATTAGTAGACCACCGGCAGAGCCACCTTGGGCGGCTAGCCGATCGGGGGCACTGTAACCCTTAGCGATTAGGTCTTTGGAGCAGGCCACGAAGTCACTGAAGGTGTTCTTCTTGGTGTTGGTGCGGCCGTTTTCGTACCAGCGGCGTCCCATTTCGCCGCCGCCGCGGGGGCTGGCTAGGGCCCAGACCATGCCGCGATCTAGTAGGGATTGACGCATGGGGCTCCACATGGGGTCGACACTGACTTCGTAGGATCCGTACCCGTAGATGAGGGCGGGGGCAGTTCCGTCTACGGGAGTGTCCTTGTGTCGGATGGTGGTGTAGGGAATTTGGGTACCATCGTCGGCAGTAGCCCAGTGGCGTTCTTCAATGTAGTTTTCGGCCTTATAGCCGGGGGTATTAGCTACTTTGAGGACGGTGTTTTCCCCGGTGATGGGGTCAGTGTCTAGGGTAGTTGGCGGGGTCGCCAGGGATTCTACGGTCCAGCGGATGTTGGACTCGAAGAACCAGTCACTGTTGGTGACACTGACAGTTTCTACGGGGTTGCCTTGGGTTAGTTCGCCTTCTTTAACCCACTTGTGGTTAGGGTCGGTCAGGTAGTAGTGGGCACTGGCCATACCTTTGGAGCGTAGTTCTAGAACGGCGTGGGTGGCGTAGACGTTGATCCCTAGGTAGCGTTCGCCTTCTTGGGGGGTGGCTAGAGTTTGGAAGTTGTTAGGACTGCCGGTGACCCCGGGGGTGGGTAGGGGCGCCCACGCTAGTTCACTATCGACACAGTCGAGGTTGTGGATGACTAGTAGGTGGTCTGCGGCGGGTTCTACCTGGTATTCGAGTCCTTCGTGTCGTCCGGCCACACTGGTGGGTTTCGCTGCTGCGCTACCCGGTAGCGCGTGGGAGTCGATTAGTTGGATTTCGCTGGTGTTGGTGGCGCCGGTATGGATGATAATCCAGTTGCCGTCGCGGCTGGCGCCGATGCTCATCCAGTAGGTTTCGTCTTTTTCTTCGTAGACTAGCTGGTCGGTGTCTGCGGGTTTTCCGATTTCGTGGACCCAGACTTGGTAGGGTCGCCAAGTTTCGTCGGCGCGCACGTAGTACAGGTGGCTACTGTCGGCGGTGAAGGCGGTGCCGTAGACAACGTCGGGGATTTCGTCGATGGTTTGTCCGCTGGCTAGGTTGATGATTTTTTGGGTGAAGCGTTCGTCGCCGGCGTTGTCTACCCCGTAGGTTAGGTATTGGTCGTTGGGGCTGATTTCGAGGTTGGCGATTTGGTAGAACTGATGTCCTTCAGCGTCGCGGTTTTGGTCGATTAATAGGTGTGCTTGATTGCCGGCCTGGTCTTGGCGGGGGTTTTGGGGGTCAATGTGTGGTGGTTGTTCTTGGGGGTTTTGGGGGTCGGCTGGTAGTCGGTAGTAATTGCGGTAGTTTTGGCCGTTTTGGATGGCACTGTAGTACCAGTAGTTGCGTAGTCGGATGGGTACGGACACGTCGTCTAGGGCGGTGTGTGCTTCGTATTCTTTGACTAGGGTATTTTGTAGGTTTTTGGTGTGTTCTAGTCTGGTGTCAGTCCAGGCGTTTTCTGCTTCTAGGTGTTTGATGACTTCGGGGTTGGTTTTTTCGCGTAGCCATTCGTAGTTGTCGGTGTGGGTGTGTCCGTGGTGGGTACGCTCGGTGGGGTGTTTGGGGGCAATTGGGGCGTTGTTCATGTCTGCTTTGACTTTCTTTCTACGCTTCTAGTTTGGTTCAGTACTTGTTTTCTACTTTACCGGTTTTCAGAGTCTTTAATCCGCTTCTACCCTACTAGGAAGGATTTTGGGTTTGTTGTTTTAATGGTATCGCCCGGCACGTGGGTTTTGTGCCGGGCGATTGCTTTGGTTTGTGGATTTTCCTTTTGGGGGAAAATACTGTTCAGCAGGTTTTTACTGTCAGTGCTTTTTACTGTTCAGTGTTTTCTGCTGTTTCTTCAGCAGCTGCAGCTGGATTCTGATTATCGTCTTCTTCTTCGTCTTTTTTACGACCACCGAAGAAGATCATGTAGATGAGCAATAGGACTAGTAGCCCGGCAACGGAGGCGCCGGCTACTAGGCCGATCATCCACCATTCCCATGGATTTTCGATTGGTTGTGGTGTCAACACTTTGGCTTCGTCAGTTTTTTCCATGGGTACACGTTCACCGGTGACTAGTAGTCGGTGACTGTTGATGCCGTATGGGGTACAGGTGATGAGGGTGACAAGGTCCCTACCAGGTTGGCGCACTAAGGATGAGGTTTCTTCGGGTTTCACGACACGGATGTCGTTAACTTTGTATTTTAGATTACGTCCAGCGACACTTAGATAGATGTCGTCACCTTTTTTAACTTTGTCTAGGTGGTCGAAGAGGGTGGCATTAGGTAGGCCTGTGTGTCCAGTTAGTACTGAGTGTGTATCTACACCACCTACCGGCAGTGATGATCCGAAAAGGTGTCCAACACCCTTTTGTAGGACGTCATCGAAGGTACCGTGGTAGATGGGTAGATTGATGTTTACTGCTGGTACGCGAACGGTTCCCATGACTTCGTCAGCGTTTAGTTTTTGTAGGTATTGCTTGTATTCAGGGCTGTTTGGTGCTACATCTTCGATGAAGGGGTCAAGGATTAGACCGGATGCTAGCTCCCGGTTGTATTCATCAGCTTCTTCGAGGAGGGTGTTCTTTTGGGTGGGTGTTAGGTCTTTGACGACGTTTAGCGATTCGTTTGCGATGCGTTGTTGTTCTGCGTTGTGTTGTCTGGTGGAGATGACGGGGTAAAGCAGCATGGCGATGCCTAGTAGTGCACCGATCAATGGTGCAAGCAATTGTAGGTTGCGCTTTGGTTTATTTCTATTGCGCTTTGGGGCATCGGATTTGATTGCTGTTTGGGTCATGTTTCCTATTGTGTCATTTGTGGTTGTTATAGTCGTAATGTGGTGGTGGGTTTTTGCTCACCTGTGTTTGGTTCTACTCATCCCATATTCCAGTCTTTCGCTCTAAGGCACCTCGAATCCTCTAGGGCAGATTCTCCTCACAATCAGCAAGGCGGAGGTAGAGAATTGTTTTGAGGGGGTTCCAACACGTTTACGTGTTGGAACCCCCTCATTCACGGGTTATGCGTTTAGCGG